>JAYRRR010000125.1:0-110088 GCA_041910015.1 Steroidobacteraceae bacterium | reverse complement strand
TCCGTCTGTGGCGCTGGCTGGCCGGCGACAAGCGCGCACCGGAACCCGAGCCGGTCCCGGCCCGACCGGCGCGTCACGAAGGCGAGCGTGATCGCCCCCACCGTCGCGACCGCGACGAGCGTGGCCCGCGGCGCGACCGCGACACGCGACGTGGAGGCCGTGACCGTGATCCGCGACGCGAAGGCCGCGATCGGGATCGCCGTGACGAACGCGACGAGCGCGCCGACGCGCGGCGCGACGCGCGTGGTGGCCGCGACGAATCGCGACGCGATCGCGAGCAGCACGTCCGCGGTGAGCGTCGTGACGAACAGCAGGGACGGCAGCAGCCATCCGGCCAGCGTCGCGACGAGCGCGGCGGACGCCGTGACGAACAGGGCGAGAGTCAAGGCCGCGGCGGCGAACGTCGCGACGGCTCGCCGCAGGGCCAGCGCCCACCGCGAGAGCAGCCGCCTCGACCGCCGCGAGAGCAGCGGGAGCCCCGTGAGCAGCGCGAACCGCAGGAGTCGCGCGACGGCATTGCGGCCGCTGTCCGCGCCACCGCCGCCATGGCGGCGGCCGAGGTCGGCGCCGTGGAAACGTCCGGCGCGCCTGTGCCGGAGGGGCAGGCACCGCGTCCCGACCGCACCGAAGGCGAGCGTGGCGAGCGGACCGGCCGCCGATCGCGTCGTGGCGGTCGCCGTCGTCGGGGTCGTGGCGAAGGTGGCGCGGGCGCAGGCGATGCTATGGGCAGCGCCGCCGGCATGGCGGGCACCGCGGGTGGCGAAGGCGCCTTCGGCATCGAAGGCGATGCCTTCGAGGCGCCGCACGACTTCGACCCGGGCGAATCCGAGACGCCGGTGCGTGAATCGCGTGACGAGCCGCGCGATTCGTGGCGGCCAGCTCGTTCGGTGGCCGTCGAATCGCCGCGTCCCTCGTTGGTCGCGGCAGATGCATCACCGTCAGCCGTTCCGGCTGTAGCACCGGCAGTGCGTATTCCGGAGCCGCGCGCGTTCGATTTCGATCGACCCTCGGAACCTGCGCCGGTCGCAACGGCCTCGGAACCCCGCGAGTGGACGCCGACACCGCCGACCGATGCGGTGGCACCGCGCAGCGAACCCTAGCGCACGCCCCGGCCTTGCCGGGGCAATTCGAGACATCCCCTTCGGGCACCTCCCGGAGGGGATGTCCTTCGCCCGCCGGATCAGCCGCGGAACTGCTCCACATGCTGTTGGCCGGCGTCGCCGATCTCGTCCCACGCCGCCTTGGAACCGACCCAGACGTGGTGGGCGACACGCAACGCGCTGCTTCCTTCGGTCAGCGAGCCGGCCGGTACGAACACCTTCGCGGGATCGTTCACTCCCGGCACCGGCGAGCCGCAGACGCCACAGAACCAGCACTGCCAGTTTGAATCGGGCTTGCTCCATGTCACGACGCGGTCCTGGCCCTGCAGCCAGCGGAACCTCTCGTTCGGCACGAGCAGTACGGCGATGCCGTTGCTGCCGGTGAACCGGCGGCAGATCGAGCAGTGACAGACGAAGACGTCGCGCAGTTCCGCGTCGATCTCGAACCCGACCGCACCGCAATTGCACTCGCCTCTCGCCATGGCTCCTGCTCCTCGCGTCGTCAGGCCGACCGCTGCCGGATTTCGGCGAGCAACCCCGCGGCCGCCTCCTCGACCAGGTCGAGCACTTCGTCGAACCCCTGCGCGCCGCCGTAGTACGGATCCGGCACGTCCTCGCGACGGGCATCCGCGGCGAATTCGAGCAGCAGCCGGATGCGCGGACGGAACCCGGGCGGGCTGCGGTCGAGCAGCGTGGCGTGGTTCAGGCGGTCCATCGCCAGGATGAGGTCGAATCGCTCGAAATCCTGGGCACACACCTGCCGCGCGCGCAGCCCGCTCAAGTCGATTCCGCGTTGCCGTGCGGCACGGACCGTGCGCGGATCCGGCGGCTCACCCACGTGGTAGTCGTGCGTGCCGGCCGAGTCGGTCTCGACGTCGAGTTCGGGGGCGTGCCGGCGGACGTGCTCACGGAATACGCCTTCGGCTGTCGGTGAACGACAGATGTTGCCCAGACAGACGAACAGGACTCGCATGGCATCACCCCTGGTGCCGTCGACGGCATTCTATCGCGGACGGCGCGTCCGCTAGACTCTCCCGGCATGAAGGCCAGGCTATCCACGGCGGTGTACTGGACGGCGGGTGGCGTAACGCTGGTGCTGCTGGCGGTGCTCGTCTTCGTCTGGTTCGGGCCCGTCGCGGTCGGCGACAAGAGGATGTTGCTCGATTTCATGCTCGGCCGCGGCATCGAGCCCCCTCCGGTGGCGCAAATCGAACGGCGCTTGCGGGTCGCCGACGGATTCAGCCTCACGGTGTACTCGACCGACGTGCCGCTCGGACGCTGGCCGCTCGCGACGGCCAGCGGCGACCTGCTCGTCTCGCGTACGCGTGCCGGGTCGATCGTGCTCCTCGAGCGCGACCGCGACGGCAACGGCAAGCCGGATGCCGTGCGCACGCTGCTGGAGGGTCTCGATCGCCCGCATGGCCTCGCGCTGCACGATGGCTGGCTGTTCGTCGGCGAACGCACCGGCGTGGGGCGGATCCGGTTCGACGCGGCGACGGGGCGCACCGACGGTGCCTATGCGCGCATCGTCGACGACTTCTCGGGCGACGGATTTCACCTGACCAAGACCCTCGGCATCGGGCCCGACGGCTGGCTGTACGTGTCACAGGGCTCGTCGTGCAACGCCTGCGTCGAGCAGGACGAGCGCCGCGCCACGATCATGCGCATGCGGCTGGACGGCAGCGAACGCGAGATCTACGCCCGCGGCCTGCGCAACAGCGTCGGCTTCGACTGGGCGCCATGGGACGGCTCGCTGTTCGCGACCGACAACGGACGCGACCTGCTCGGCGACGACTTCCCGCCCGACGAACTCAACCGCATCGAGCGCGGCCGGTTCTACGGCTGGCCCTACGTGAACGGTGACGGCGTCCCGGACCCGGACCTGGGCAGGGCGACACCGGCGCCACTCGACGCACGCCGCTTCGTCGGGCCGGCGCATGCGTTTCGACCACACAATGCGCCGCTCGGCCTGTGCTTCCTGCGCAGTGAGGGCCTGCCGGCAGGCTACGAACGCACGGCGCTGGTCGCCCTGCACGGTTCCTGGAACCGCCGCCGGCTCGACGGCTACGAGGTCGTGGCACTCGACTGGAAGCCCGACGGCACGATCGTCGAACGCGACTTCATCACGGGCTTCCTCGGCGAGGACGGCGTCATCGGCCGGCCCGCGGGCATCACGCAGGATCGCAACGGCGTCATCTACGTGACCGACGACTATGCCGGCGTAGTCTACCGCGTCGTGAAGTCGGCGGTCGTGCCGTAGTAGTCGAGTTCCTCGTCCTGCGGGCCGAACCGGATCGTGCCCTGGCGTCGCAAGCCGAGCCGCAGCAGCAGTCTGCCGGAGGCGACGTTGTCGGGCTTCACAATCGCCACGATGCGCACGAGCCGCTGCACGTCGCGAGCGTAGGCCAGCGTTGCCGAGGCGGCCTCGTACGCGTAACCCTGGCCCCGGAAGCCCGGCGCCAGCGCGAAGCCGATGTCGACTTCGGGCAGCGTGTCGCGCCGGAGCAGACCGCAGAGGCCCATCGGCTGCAGATCCGAGCGACGCTCGACCAGATACAGGCCGAAGCCGTGCTGCTCGTACATGCGACGCGGCCCGTCGGCGATGTAGCGCCGTGCGTCATCCTCGCTGCGCACGCCACGGTCACCGATGAAACGCAGCCAGGACGGCTCGTTGACGAGCGTCAGGATGAAGCGGGCGTCGTCCGGCTCGACGTGACGCAGCCGCAGGCGCGGCGTCTCGCAGACGACGGTGACGGCGGGATGGCGGTCGATGTCGGGCATGGGCGGCCGGTTCGGGCGTCGTGGCGCCCGCGGGTCATGATACGCGTCGAGCGGTTACACTACCCCGCGACGAAGTGCCAGCGCCGGGCGGCGAAGGGTCGATGAGTTCCAGTCGAATCGTCTACACGACCGATCAGGGTCGCCGCTGTCCGGAATGTGGCCGGGTCGTCACCGATTGCCGTTGTCGACGCAGCAGGCCGGCCCAGCCGGGCGCGCCCGCGGGCGACGGCATTGTGCGCGTGGGGCGACAGACGCAGGGGCGCAAGGGCAAGGGCGTCACGGTCGTCCATGGCCTGCCGCTCGCGAGCGAAGCGCTCGCCGGACTCGCGACCCGGCTCAAGAACCGCTGCGGCTCGGGTGGCACCGTCGACGGCGGCGTCATCGAGATCCAGGGCGACCATCGCGACCTGCTGGTCGAGGAACTCGGCAAGCTCGGCTACACCGTGCGCCGGTCGGGTGGCTGAGCGCTTGCGCATCAACAAGTACCTGAGCGAGACGGGCGCCTGCTCGCGACGTGAGGCGGACGAATGGATCGCGGCCGGGCGCGTGCGAGTCAACGGCACCGTGGCCGTGCTCGGCACGCAGGTGAGCGGGGACGACGCAGTGCTGCTCGACGGGCGGCCGCTCATGTCCCGGCCGCAGCGGGTCTACATCGCGCTGAACAAGCCGGTCGGCATCGAGTGCACAACCGACCGCGAGGTGCCGGGCAACATCGTCGATTTCGTCTCGCACCGCGAGCGCATCTTCCCGATCGGACGGCTCGACAAGGACTCGGAAGGCCTGATCCTGCTCACCAACGACGGCGACATCGTCAACCGCGTGCTGCGCGCCGAGCACGAGCACGAGAAGGAATACATCGTCTCGGTCGACCGGCCGCTGACCCCGGAGTTCCTCCGCGACATGGCCGTCGGCGTGCCGATCCTCGACACCGTGACGAATCCGTGCACGGTGCGACAGGTCGGGCGCAACACGTTCCGTATCGTGCTGACGCAGGGGTTGAACCGGCAGATCCGCCGCATGTGCGAGCATTTCGACTACACGGTGCGGCGCCTGCAGCGCGTGCGGATCATGCACGTGCAGCTCGGCGACCTGCCGGTCGGCAAGTGGCGCAACCTGACACCTGCGGAAGTGCGCCCCCTGTTGCCTGCGGAGCGCAAGCGCGGACGCCCGACCCTGACACTCAGGAAGTCGTGACACTCGCGCCCGGGAAGACGATTCACGAGACCAGGGAGTGGCAATGCTCGCGTTCGACGACCACCCACCCTCGCAACCAGGCGTGAACGACGCCCGCGTCTCAGACAGCGGGCATGTCGTCCTCGGCCGCAGCACGGCTCGCGCGCTTGTGCGCCAGGTCGAGGTACAGGTTGTACACCGCGACGCCCGCCGGGAACAGGTTGGACAGGATGCCGACCGAGTCGTTCTTGCCGAACGTGAAGTACGCCAGCAGCAGCAGGCTGCCCGTGATGCTCATGAGCCAGAACAGCGTCGGCACCACGGGCCGGCGGTGCTTGCGCGAGTAATGGAGCTGCACGAACCAGCGACCGGCGAACAATGCCACGCCGAGGTAGCCGATCAGCTTCCAGGGCGTGAGCGTCAGACCCATGACGACGAGAAATGGCCGGTTCACGCTTCCGCCTCCAGTCAGGACGCCCGCGCCGCGCGCTCCCGCGCATGGCGCAGGTCGTGTTCGGTGTCGATGCCGGGCCCTGGCGCCTCGACGCAGATGCCGACGACGATGCGCAGCCCCGCCTGCAGGGCACGCAGTTGCTCGAGCTTTTCGCACAGTTCGAGGCTCGACGGCGGCAGGGCCGTAATCCGCGCGAGCGCAGCGACCGTATAGGCATAGAGACCGACGTGCCGCAGTGCCCCGCGGAATTCGGCCTGGCTCGCGAGGCCGGCCGGAGCGCCGTCGCGCGACCACGGGACCGGCGCGCGGCTGAAATAGAGCGCCGTGCCATCGTCAGCGGCGACGACCTTCACCACGTTCAGGTCGAAGAACTCCGCCAGCGACGCGATCGGCGTGGCCAGGGTAGCGATCGAGGCGCAGGGGTCGCGCTGCAGCAGCGCAGCCGCCTGGTCGATCAGCGACGGCGGCACGAAAGGCTCGTCGCCCTGCACGTTGACGACGATCGTGTCGTCGGACCAGCCGCGCAGGCGCGCCACCGCCGCGACCCGGTCCGTGCCGGACGGCAGTCGGGGGTCCGTCATCACCGCGATGGCGGCACCCGTGCGCCGCGGGTCGCGCACCGTCTGCGCGATGCGGTCGTCGTCGGTGGCGACGACGACTTCGTCGGCGTGACTGGCCGCGGCCTGCTCCACCACGCGCTGGATCATCGGGCGCCCGCCGATGTCGAGCAGCGGCTTGCCGGGCAGCCGCGTCGAGGCGTGCCGGGCCGGGATGACGACGTGGAAAGCCACGCGATGACTCAGTCGGCGAGCAGCGGATCGTCGGAAGCCAGCGAGTGGGCTTCATCCTCGAGCATCAACGGAATGCCGTCCCGGACGGGGAACGCGAGGCGGTCGGCGCGGCAGACCAGGCACTGCGCGTCGCGGTGCCACTGCAGCGGGCCCTTGCAGAGCGGGCACGCGAGAATGTCGAGCAGCTTGTTGTCCAAGTGTCACTCCCGCACCGCGAGGCCGGTGCGCTCCAGGATCGACGCGAGCAGCGTCTGCGCGTCGGAGCGCGCGAAGGTCACGCCGAGGTCGACCCACCACCACTCACGCCGTCCGACGACCGTGCATTTTACGGCATCTTTTTCCGTCATCAGGACCGTCGCTCCGGCCGGCAGGCCGAGCGCCGCCGGATCGAACGTGGCGTGGTCCGGCAGCGCGTGCGGCACGACATCCAGACCCGCGGCGCGCAGTGCCTCGAAGAATGCCTCTGGATGCCCGATGGCTGCGACGGCATGCAGCGGCCCGGTCGCCGCGAACGCGGTCAGCGGCCGTCGTTCACCCGTGACGACATTGACGGCGTCGCCGAGTTCCAACCGCGCCGGGACCTGCAGCGGCCCGCGCAGTATCGGCGCGACCCGTGCCGTGCCGGGGGCGCGTTCCGTGACCACGACGGCGTGCACGCGCTCGAGCCGCGACGCCGGTTCACGCAGCGGCCCCGCCGGCAGCAGCCAGCCGTTGCCGAGCCCCCGCTGTCCGTCCACGACGGCAATTTCGTAGTCGCGCGGCAATCGCAGGTGCTGCAGACCGTCGTCGCTCACGATGACCTCCGCACCCTGCGCGGCCGCGAGCCGTGCGGCGGCGGCCCGCCCGGCGCCGATCACGACTACGTGCACTCCCCGACGTGCATGCAGCAGGGCTTCGTCGCCGACCGCCGTCGGATTGTCCGACAATCCTACATTCCGTGGCGCGCCTCGATGTCCGGCCCCATAACCCCGCAGTACGACCCCTACCCGGTAGCCCCGCCGCGTCAGTTCCCGCGCCAGCCACGCCGCTACAGGTGTCTTGCCCGTGCCGCCGACCGTGACGTTGCCGACGACGATGACGGGAACGGGGACCGGCTCGGTCGGGAGCATGCCGGCCCGATGCAGCGCCACACGCAGCGCAACCGCGCCGCGGAACGACAGCGACAGCGGCCACAGCGGCAGGCTGCGCCAGGCGGGGGTGTACCAGAGACGCTGCAGCCACGCGTCGAACGACACGGCCGCGCTACTCGCTGAACTGCAGCCGGTGCAGGACGGCGTACTGGCCGCCACGCGCCAGCAACTCGACGTGCGTGCCCGATTCGACCACCCTGCCCGAGTCCATGACGAGGATGCGATCGGCCTTCTCGACGGTCGAGAGGCGATGCGCGATCACCAGCGTCGTGCGGTCGATCATCAGCGCCTCGAGCTGCTGCTGGATCTGCCGCTCGAGTTCGGTGTCGAGCGCGGACGTCGCCTCGTCCAGGATCAGGATCGGCGTGTTGCGCAGCAGCGCCCGCGCGATCGCGATGCGCTGCCGCTGGCCGCCCGAGAGCAGCGTGCCGCGGTCGCCGACGACCGTCTCGAGCCCGAGCGGCAACTGGTCGGTGAACTCGGTGACGCGCGCCGCGCGGGCCGCAGCCTCGATCTGCGAGGCTTCCGCCGGAAAGCCGAACGCGATGTTGTTGCGGATCGTGTCGTCGAACAGCACGACATCCTGGCTCACCAGGCTCACCTGCGAACGCAGCGCGTCGAGCGCGTACTCACGCACGTCCGTGCCGTCGACGAACACCTGCCCGCCGGTCGCATCGTAGAAGCGCGGCAGCAGTCCGACAAGCGTCGACTTCCCGCTGCCCGAGCGCCCGACGACGGCAATCGTCTCGCCGGACCGCGCCCGGAAGCTCACGTCGCGCAGCACCGGCTCGGTCGTCATCGGGTACTGGAAGGCAACCTCCCGATACTCGATCTCGCCGCGGGCGCGCGCCGGCCGCACGGCACCGCCCGCATCCTCCGGCGGCGTATCGAGCACGTCGAAGATGCTCTGCGCGGCCGCGATGCCCTGCTGCAGTGGCCCGGCGACGTTGACCAGGCGGCGCAACGGGGCCGTGATCAGCATCAGCGCCGCGATGAACGACGTGAACTCGCCGACGCTCGTGCGGCCGGCGACCGCGTCGACGGTGGCGAGGTACAGCACGCCGGCGAGACCCGCGGCCGCAATCGTCTGCACGATCGGGTTGCTCAGGCCCTTGGTCCGCAACAGCTTCATGTGCGAGCGGCGGTTGTGCTCGATGACCTCGTCGAACATGCGCGATTCGTAGTCCTGCGCGTTGAACACGCGGATGACGCGCGGCGCCTCGATCGCCTCCTTCGCGACGCGCGTGACGTCGCCCATCGAGTTCTGGATGCGGCGGCTGTAGCGGCGGAACAGCAGGTTGATGCGCCGGATCAGCACGGCGATCAGAGGCCCGACGATCAGGCTGAAGAGCGTGAGCTTCGGATTGAGGTACAGCAGGTAGCCGATCAGCCCCGCGATGGTGAGCGAGTCGCGCACGAAGACCGTCACGGAGTCCGTCGTGGCGTTGGCGACCTGCTCGGTGTTGTAGGTGAGCTTCGAGAGCAGCACGCCCGAGGTGTGGCGGTCGAAATACGACACGGGCAGGTGCACGTAGCGGTCGAAGATCTGCCCGCGCAGCGTCTTGACGATCCGGCGGCCGACGTAGCCCGGACAGTACGTCTGCAGGAAATCGCCGAGGCCGCGCAGGATGAACAGACCCACGAGCGCGACCGGCACGAGCCAGACCATGCGCGGGTCGCGGTCGACGAACGTGCCGTCGAGGAAGAACTTCACGAACGCGGCCCAGCCGGCGTCGGTCGCGGCGAAGATCGCCATGCCGAGCACGCCGACCGCAAAGGTGCCCTTGTGCGGCTGCAGATAGCCCAGCAGACGGCGGTACGTCTGCAGCGCCGCCGGCGGCATCTTTAGGTCGACGCGCCTATCGGCCCTGTGACCCATCGTGGACCGTGGCGATGTTGATCTGACGGTACCCGAGCCGCCCCGCGACGTCCATCGCCGTCACGACCGACTGGTGCACGGCCCGTGCGTCGGCGCGGATCGTGATGACCCGGCCGCGATTGCTTCCCGTGGCACGGTTGAGCGCCGTAGCGAGCGTGTCCGGACCGTTGTTGACCAGGTCGCGGCCGCCGACACGGTAACCGCCCTCCGCCGTCACTTCGATCTCGACGGTGTCGCGCGTCGACGATTCGTCGGGCTGCGCGCCAGCTTCGGGCAGGCGCACGTGCAGCCGGCTCTCGTCGATGAATCTGGTCGACATCATGAAAAAGATCAGCAGCAGCAGCACAACGTCGATCAACGACGTCATGTTCAGGTCCTCGTCGGCGTGCCGTCGCTGCTGGAACTTCAAGCGACGGCATCCTGCGGCACGGCGTCCTCCGCCGGGGCCGGTTCGCCCGCGGCCGCGGGTCGCGTCTGGCTTGCCCGGTCGATCGCCGCGACCAGCTTGAGCGATTCCTTCTCCATCTCGATCACGTGGCTGTCGACGCGCGCGCGCAGGTAGCGGAACGCGACGAGCGCCGGAATCGCGATGATCAGGCCCGCGGCAGTGGTGACCAGCGCTTCGGCGATGCCGCTGGCCATGGCCGTCGGATTTCCGACACCGGCGAGGGTGATCGCCTTGAACGTGCGGATCATGCCGGTGACGGTGCCGAGCAGACCGAGCAGCGGCGAGATCGCGGCAATCGTCGACAACGCGCCCAGATAGCGTTCCAGTTCGTGCGCGACGTGGCGGCCGGCGTCCTCGATCGCCTCGACCATCAGCACGCGGTCGCGGTGGCGGTTGGCGAGTCCCGCCGCGAGCACCCGGCCGAGCGGCGAATGCTGCTGCAGCGCCAGGATCTGCTTGTCGGAGAGCGTGCGGTTCTCGACCCAGCGCCAGACCTTGTCGGTCAGTTCCTCGGGAACGACGCGCCGGCCGCGCAGCGTCCAGAGACGTTCCAGCGAGATCGCGACGGCGAGCACGGAGCACAGGATGAGCGGCACCATGACGGGGCCGCCGGCCTTGACGATCTCGAACATGAAGTCGCTCGAATCCCTGTGCCCGGAGATGATGGCAGCGCGATCATACTGCATGCCCCCCCGCCCGGGCGACGGGCGCAGCTCATGGATCCCGCCACGGCCGTGGATGCATGGGACGCCATTCCTCGGGCGCGAGCGGTCCGTCTGTTCCGAGCACGAAGGTCGTCGCCCCACTCGCGCCGGTACGCAACCCGCGCGCTCCGACGCCTTCCCATCGCTCGACTACCGCGGCCGCGGGGAAGTTCCAGCGGTTGCGATGACCGGCCGCGTAGACTGCCCAGCGGGGCCGCGTCGCGCCGACCAGGGCCGGCGTCGACGAGCTGCGGCTGCCGTGATGCGGCACCACCATCACGTCCACCGGCTCGACCACCGCCGCCGCGAGCATCTCCGCCTCGGCCGTCTTTTCGACGTCGCCCGTCACTAGCGCCGCATGCGCTCCCGCCCGCACGACCAGCACGCACGAACCGTCGTTGTCGCGCTCATAGGGACCGGGGCCCGGGTGCAGCCAGGCGAACTCGACGCCGTCCCAGGACCAGTGCGTGCCTCGGCGACAGCGACACCGCCGCATCCCGGCGTCGCTGGCCGGCCAGGCGTCGGCGGCGAGGCTCGGGCCGGTCACGAGCGTGGCGACGGGCAGCAGCCCCAGCACGCTCGCCGTACCTCCCGCATGGTCGTCGTCGTCGTGACTGACGACCAGCATGTCGAGCGCGCGAATGCCGCGGTGGTACAGGAATGGCGCCACGACGATCTGACCAGCGTCGCTGCCGCTGCGGAACGACGGGCCCGCGTCGTAGACGAGCGTGTGACGACGCGTCTCCACGGCGACGGCGAGCCCCTGTCCGACATCGAGCACCGTGATCCGCGCCGTGCCTTGCGACACCGGCGGGGGTCGCGCGAGGCACGCAGCGACGACCAGCACCGCACCCGCGGCCCGGCCGAGTCGCGGCAAGGGCGAAAGCACCGCGACGGAGCCCGCAATCAGCGCCGTCCAGGCGCGCGGCCCCAGCCCCGCGACGTGCCACGTGGCGAGCCGCCAGTGCGCAGGCCCGTCGATCGATGGCCACGTCGCCTCGATCAGCGCACCGGTCCAGTCGAGCAGCACCTCGCCCAGGGCGGGCCAGACGAGCACGCAGACACAGGAGACGAGCACGGCCGGCACGACGACGAGCGTATAGAGCGGGATGGCGTAGAGGTTGACGAGCGCCGAGACGACCGAGACGGCACCGAAGCTGCCGACCAGCGCCGGCGTCAGGCCGAGCGTGACGACGCCCTGCACGCGCAGGTATTGCAGCCACCCTGGCGCGCGCAGTACGTATCCGCCGGTCGCGTACAGCAGCACGGCCACGGCCCCGAACGAGAGCCAGAAGCCCGGCGCCAGCGGCGCGAGCGGATCGAGCAGCAGCACGGCACACAGGCAGAGCCCGAAGCCGTCAGACGTGCCGACGCGTCGGCGCAGCCGCAGCGCCAGGGCGCCCGCCGCGATCATGACCATCGTCCGCTGCGTCGGCACGGACCAGCCCGCAAGCAGGCTGTAGCCGAGCGCCGCCAGCGCACCTGCGAGCAGGGCGGCGTCGCGCTGCGCGCCGAGCGCGCCACGACGCTGGCGCAGGCGTTGCAGCCGCGCCGCGACCCAGGCCGCCACCGCCGCCACCATCGCGATGTGCAGCCCCGAGATCGCCATGAGGTGGCTCGTGCCACTGCGCGAGAGCGCCAGCCACTGTTCACGACTCAGCGCGTCCTGCAGGCCGACCGCGAGGCCGGCCACGATGCCGGCCGACGACCGCTCGCCGAGCGCGGCACGAACGGCGTCCGCCACCCGCGCACGCAGCAGCAGGACGGGATGTCGCCACCCGGTGCCGGCTGGGCGCCCGAGCCGCTGCCCCGAGCGCACGTAGCCGCTGGCACCGACGCGTTCGCGCAGCATGCGCGCCTCGTTGTCACGTGCACCCGGATTCGCAAAGCCGCGCGGCCGCCGCAGCTTGAGTTCGAGTTCGAGCCGTTCGCCGGCCAGCACGCGCGAGGGCGCGTCGTACCAGGTCAGTTCGACACATGCCGGCAGGCGCGGGGTGCCCGCCGCAGCGCGGTCGGGCGCGAAACGGAACCTGAGTGCCGCAAGCGTGCCCTGCGGGACGTTGACCACCGTCCCGCGGGCGCGCAAGACCTCGCCTTCGAGCGCCGGATCGAGCCGGTCTTCGAGCGCGGAGTGCAGCGTCACGAGACACAGCAGGGCGCCGACCACGAACGCACCGAGCCACGCCGCCCGTGCCATCCCGGCCAATGCCAACAACAGCAATCCCGACACCGCGGGCCACGGCCACAACGGAACTGCCACGGGCAGCGCGAGCATGACACAGCACCCGGCCAGTGCGCCGCCGGCCATCCGCCACATGCCGCCGTCCTCGTCCAAAGGTGGCAGCGTGTCCGCGGGTCCGGCTTGCCGGCCAGTCCGATTTCGGCGCCGGATGCCGCGATTCAGGCTTCGATCAGCGCCCCGTCCCGCAGCACCAGCACGCGCTGCATGCGTGCGGCGATCTCGTCGGAGTGCGTCACCAGCACGAGGCTCGTGCCAAGTTCGCGGTTCAGCTCGAGCATGAGTTCGAGCACCGCCGCGGCGTTGCGACCGTCGAGGTTGCCCGTCGGCTCGTCGGCGAGGACGATCCGGGGCCGCGCGACCAGCGCCCGCGCGACGGCCGCGCGCTGGCGCTCGCCGCCCGAGAGCTGTGCCGGCCGGTGCGTGAGCCGCTGCCCGAGCCCGACACGCTCGAGGAATGCCTGCGCCTCGCGACGCGCTTCCGCAACGGCCGTGCGCCGCACGAGCAACGGCATCGCGACGTTCTCGAGCGCGCTGAACTCCGGCAGCAGGTGGTGGAACTGGTACACGAACCCGAGCGCCTGGTTGCGCAGGTCGCCGCGCGCCGCTTCCGACAGTGCGGCGAAATCCGTCCCGCGCAGCCGCACGATGCCGGACGACGGCAGGTCGAGGCCGCCGAGGATCTGCAGCAGCGTCGTCTTGCCGGAGCCGGACTCGCCGATGATCGCGACCGTCTCGCCCTGACGCACCCGCAGTTCGACGCCGCGCAGCACCTCGAGCCGGTGCCCCGCCTCGTCGAAATGCTTGTGGACACCTTCGCAGGCGAGGATCGGTGAATCACTCATGCCGCAACGCCCTCGCGGGATCGGTGGTGGCCGCGCGCCAGGCGGGGTAGACGGTGGACAGGCAGCAAAGCGCAAACGCGGTGCCCGCGATCAGCATCACATCGCCCGGCTCGACCCGCGCTGGCAGGTCGCTCATCAGATACACGCTGGCATCCATGAAACGCACGCCGCAGAGCCGCTCGATGCCGTGCACCAGCGACTCGAGGTTGACCGCGAGGCCGACGCCCAACGCCACGCCCGCGAGCGTGCCCAGCAGGCCGATGACCGTGCCCTGCGTGGCGAAGATCGCGAGGACGCCCGACGGCCGCGCGCCGAGCGTGCGCAGGATGGCGATGTCCGGCTGCTTGTCCTTGACGGCCATGACCAGCGTCGAGACGATGTTGAACGAGGCGACCGCGACGACGAGCAGCAGGATGAAGAACATCATGCGCTTGGTCAGCTCGATCGACCGGAAGAAGTTGGCGTTGCGCTGGGTCCAGTCCTCAACGTAGAGACCACCGCCGAGTGCGCTCGCCACCTCCCGGACCGCGACCGGCGCCTCGTAGGGGTCCCGCATGGCGAGACGCAGGCCCGAGACGTTGTCTCCGAGCCGCAGCAGCCGCGCCGCGTCGGCGATGTCGACGATGGCGAGCGTCGCGTCGATCTCGTACATGCCGGAGCGGAAGATGCCCGCCACGCGGAAGCGGCGCAGCCGCGGCAGCACACCGGCGGGAGTGACGCTTCCGCTTGCGACGGCGACGACGACCGCATCGCCCGTCTCCACACCCAGATGCCGCGCCAGTTCCTCGCCGAGGATCACGCCGAACGTGCCCGGCCCGAGCGACCGCATCGAGCCACTCGTGAGCCGCTCCTGCAGTGACGACACGCCCGCCTCCAGACGCGGCTTGATGCCGCGCAAGGTCGCCGCGCCGGACTTGCCGCCGGGCAGGTCGGCGATGATCAACACCTCGCTCTCGACGAACGGCGTCGCCGCCGCGACGCGCGGGTTGCGCAGCGCCACCTCGCGCTGGGCGCGCCAGTCGGCGAGTCCTTCGCCGAACGCCGTGATCGTCGCGTGCGAAGTCAGGCTCAGGATGCGCACGCGAAGCTCGTGCTCGAACCCGTTCATCACCGACAGCACGACGATCAGCACGGCCACGCCGATCGCGACGCCCGCCATCGAGATTGCGGAGATGAACGACAGGAACCGGTTGCCGGTCGAGCGCAGGTAGCGCCGGCCGATCCGCAGTTCGTAGGGGATGCGCGGCGCCATGCTCATTCGTATCTCAGCGCCTCGGCGGGCTCGGTCGCCGCGCCTCGCAGGGCCGGATAGATCGTCGCGATGACGGTCAGCGCGAACGCGACCAGAGTGATCGTCGTGACCTGCGTCGCGCGCAGTTCCGAGGGAATGCGCGTGATGTAGTAGACCGACGGGTCCATCACATGGAAACCGAACAGTCGTTCGAGCACGGGCACGATCGTGTCGACGTTGCCGGCGACCGCTACGCCGAGCACGAGCCCCAGCAGCGTGCCGATCGCACCGATGACCAGCCCCTGCGTGAGGAACACGGCGACGATGCCGCGTGGCGCAAGCCCGAGCGTGCGCAGGATCGCAATGTCCGAGCGCTTTTCGTTGACCACCATCACGAGTGCCGCGACGATGTTGAAGGCGGCGACCGCGACGACGAGCAGCAGGATCAGACTCATCATCGTCTTCTCGATGCGGATGGCGCGGAAATACGCTGCATGCTCGCGGCTCCAGTCACGCACCTGCAGCCCCTCGCCCACGGCGGCCTGCAGTTCGGCCGTGCGCGCCGGCGCAGTCATGACGTCGGCGAACTTCACCCGCAGCCCCGCCGGCACCGGCCCGTCCGCCGCGGTCTGGCCGGGTGCCCCCGCGAGGTCCGCGGCGTCGGCCAGCGAGACGAGTGCGAGCGTGGCGTCCGTATCCTGCAGGCCGACCTCGAACACGCCGACGACCGTGAAGGTCTGCAGCGTGGGGCGCCCGCCCGACCCGAGCATGTCGCGGCCCGGCACGAGCACGGTGAGCTCGTCGCCCACCTCCGCGCCGATCTGCCACGCGAGCACGCGCCCGACGATCATCGCGCGCGATCCGGGGCGCAGTGCGTCGAGACGGCCCTGCAACAGATGCTGTTCGATCGTCGACACGCCCGGCTCGGCAGCCGCGTCGACGCCGTGCAGCAGTACCGGCTCGAGCGCGCCGGCGCGGCCGGCCATCGCCTGCACGTCGACGAACGGCGCGACACCGACGACGCCGTCGATGGCAGCGAGCCGCCGTGCCGTGTGCCGCCAGCCGGCGAGTTGCTGCGGCGACCCGGTCACGGTCGCGTGCGCGGTCAGCGAGACGAGCCGGCTGCGCAATTCACCTTCGAAGCCGTTCATGACCGAGAGGATCGTGATCAGCGCGGCGACCCCGAGACCAACGCCCGCCATCGAGATCCAGGAGATGAACGAGACGAAGAAACCCTGCCGACGGGTCCGGACATAGCGCAGGCCGACGAAGACGGGCAGCGGTTGGAACACCGGCACGGAGCTCAGGGCGGGGCGGGAGGCCGCAAGGCTACCGGGCGCGCGCCGGCTTTGCACGTTCCGGCCCGCCGGGACCATCCGACGGGATAGTGAACTGGAACAAGGTATTAGGCGGCCAACCTCTGACTCAGCCGCACGAGTGCTATAGTCCGCCCTGCTTGGCAAGGGAGACTTGAATGATGCGCCAGCAGTCGATCGTCGCTCTCGGATTGGCCCTCGCCGGCTTCGCGGGGGCCCCCACCCTGCTCGCCCAGAACCTCGAGATGGCGTCGCCCCCCGAGGCCTCGACCACCGTCGCCACTCCGACGCGGGGCATGTCCATGGGCCAGGTCGAACGCCAGTTCGGCGCTCCGTCGGAACGCTACGCGCCCGTTGGCCAGCCGCCGATCACCCGCTGGGTCTATCCCGACAAGGTCGTATATTTCGAATACGAACACGTCGTGCACGCGGTCGTCGTCCGCCAGTAGATCCCACCGCCCGGCTAGAATGCCGGGGCCGTCGCGACGCGCGGGCGCGAGCCGCCTGCCGTCGCCCCGAACGCATCACCGCTCCTGTCCCGCAACGCCGCGGGAGAGGCCGTGGTCGCTTTTCGTTTCCGGAACGCCATGCCGCCGATCGATGCCCCGCCGCTGCCCTCCGCCAAACGCCCGAGCCTGTGCTGGACGGGACTGACGGGCGCCGCCGTCGCACTCACCGTGGCCCAGGCGGCGGCGACGGCACGCGGCCCGCTGCTGGTCGTGACCCGGGACGCCGCGGCCGCCGCGAGACTGGAGGAGGAACTCGGCTTCTTTGTGCCGGCGGGAACGTCCGTCCATGCGTTCCCCGGCTACGAGACGCTGCCGTATGACCACTTCTCGCCCCATCCCGACATCATTTCGCAGCGGCTGCGGGCGATGGCGCAGTTGCCGGGTCTGCAGCGCGGTATCGTCATCGTCGACTTGCCGACCTCCCTGCAGCGACTGCCGCCACGCACCTTTGTGGACGGCCATGCGTTGAGCCTCCGCGCGGGCGAGGCGCTCGACCTCGAGCAGTTCCGCGCGCGGCTGACGAGCGCCGGTTACGCCAGCGTCCCGCAGGTCGGCGAGCCCGGCGATTTCGCGATCCGCGGCTCGCTGTTCGACGTCTTTCCGATGGGCAGCGAAATGCCGCTGCGCATCGACCTGTTCGACGACGTCATCGACAGCATCCGCTGCTTCGACGCCGAGACCCAGCGCTCGCTGGAGCACCTGCCACGTCTCGACCTGCTGCCGGCGCGCGAATTCAGCCTGTCGCCGGAGTCCATCAAGGACTTCCGGCGGCGGTTCCGCACGCGCTTCCAGGGCGACCTCACGCGCATGCCGCTGTATCGCGACGTGGGCGAAGGGCTCGCCCCCGCCGGCATCGAGTACTACCTGCCGCTCTTTTTCGAAGACACCGCGACGCTGTTCGACTACCTGCCCGACACCACGGTGGTCCTGCTGCCCGCCGATCACGTGACGGGGCTCGTCGATGCGTGGCGCACGCTGGCCGAGCGCCACGAGGAGCGCCGGTTCGACATCGAGCACCCAGTGCTCGAACCGGCGGAGATCAGCGTACCGGTCGAAGAATGGCTCACACGCGCGACGCGCCAGCCGCATGTGTTCGTCGGCGCCGCTCCGGCCACCTCCGCAACGACGACACCGGCATCGGTGTCCGAGGTCCTCATCCACGATTTCGGCACCCAGCCCGCGCCGGCCGCGCGGCTCGACCAGCGCAAGCCTGAAACACTGCAGGCGTTCGCCGACCACTTGCGTGCCGCAAGCGGTCGCGTGCTGCTCGCCGCGGAATCCGCCGGCCGCCGCGAACTGCTGCTGGAACTGCTCCGGCCGTACGACATCGCGCCGTGCGTAGCCGGCAGCTGGACGGAGTTCCTGCAGTCGGACGCGCCGGTGGTCGTCGCGGTGGCGGCGCTCGCCTCGGGCGTCACACTGCGGGACCCGGCGCTGACGATCTACGCCGAGGATCAGCTCTTCGGCGAGCGCGCGCGACAGGAGCGCCGCCGCCGTCGGTCCGACCGCGATCCCGCGAAGATCATCCAGCAGCTCGCCGACTTGCGGCCGGGCGCGCCCGTCGTGCACGAGGATTACGGCGTCGGCCGGTATACGGGCCTGACGACCATGGACGCGGGCGGCACGACGGCCGAATTCCTCGTGCTCGAGTATGCCGGCGGCGACAAGCTCTACGTGCCGGTGCAGGCACTCGAACGCGTCAGCCGTTACACGGGCGCACCGGCCGAAGCCGCGCCGCTGCACAGGCTCGGCGGCGACCAGTGGTCGAAGGCGCGCGCCCGGGCCGCCGCGAAGATCCGCGACGCGGCAGCAGAGCTGCTCGACGTCCATGCCCGCCGGGCCGCGCGCGAAGGCCATGCCTTCCCGGTGGACGAGCAGCAGTTGCGCGCGTTCGAGGCAGGGTTCCCGTTCGAGGAAACGGTCGACCAGTTGAGCGCGATCCAGGCCGTCGTCGACGACCTGCGCTCGGGCAAGCCGATGGACCGCGTCGTCTGCGGCGACGTCGGCTTCGGCAAGACCGAGGTCGCACTGCGCGCCGCGTTCGTCGCCGTCCAGGGTGGCAAGCAGGTCGCGGTGCTCGTGCCGACGACGCTGCTCGCGCAGCAGCACTACGAGACGTTCGCCGACCGGTTCGCCGACTGGCCGGTCAAGGTCGAGTTGCTGTCGCGGTTTCGCGCGGGGCCGCAGTCCAGGGCGGCGCTCGACGGTCTCGCCAGCGGCAAGGTCGACATCGTCGTCGGCACGCACCGACTGCTGCAGCCCGGCGTCAAGTTCAGGGACCTCGGCCTCGTGATCGTCGACGAGGAGCATCGCTTCGGCGTGCGCGACAAGGAGCGCCTCAAGGCGCTGCGTGCGGAGGTCGACGTGCTGACACTGACGGCGACGCCGATCCCGCGCACGCTCAACATGGCGCTCGGCGGGCTGCGCGACCTCTCGCTGATCACGACGCCGCCGGCCGCGCGGCTGTCGATCAAGACCTTCGTGGCCGAATGGAGCGACCCGACGATCCGCGAGGCCTGCCTGCGCGAGCTGCGCCGCGGCGGCCAGGTCTACTTCGTGCACAACGCCGTCGAGACCATCGACCGGATGGGCGAGCGACTCGCCGCGCTCGTGCCGGAGGCGCGCATCGCGATCGGCCACGGGCAGATGCGCGAACGCGACCTCGAGCAGGTCATGCTCGATTTCTACCACAAGCGCGCGAACCTGCTGCTCTGCACGACCATCATCGAGAGCGGCATCGACGTGCCGACCGCGAACACGATCGTCATCGACCGCGCCGACCGCTTCGGGCTCGCGCAACTGCACCAGTTGCGCGGCCGTGTGGGCCGCTCGCATCACCAGGCCTATGCCTACCTCGTGACGCCGCCGAAGAACGCCATGACCGCGGACGCGCAGCGGCGCCTCGAGGCGATCGAATCGCTCGAGGACCTCGGCGCGGGCTTCGTGCTCGCGACGCACGACCTGGAGATCCGTGGTGCGGGCGAGCTGCTCGGCGAGGGCCAGAGCGGGCAGATCCAGGAAGTCGGCTTCGCACTCTACCTGGAACTGCTCGAGCGCGCCGTCAAGGCCATGCAGTCCGGCAGGACGCTCGACCTCGAAAAGCCGCTGCACCACGGGCCGGAGATCGAGCTGCACATGCCGGCCCTGTTGCCCGAGGCGTACCTGCCCGACGTCCACGCCCGGCTCGTGCTGTACAAGCGCATCTCGGCGGTGCCGACGGTCACGGAACTCGACGACCTGCAGGCCGAGACGGTCGACCGCTTCGGGACGCTGCCCGACCCGGCGAAGAACGTGTTCCGGATCGCCCGGCTGCGCATCGCCGCCGCGCCGCTGTCCATCGAGCGCATGGACTTGGGCACCACGAGCGGCTCGGTTTCATTCGGCGATGACACGCCGCTCGATCCGGGCGCGCTGATCCTGCTGCTGCAGCAGAGCGGCCGGACGATGCGTTTCGACGGGCCCAGGAAGATCCGCGTCACGGGCAGGTGGGAGCAGCCCGACGAGCGCTTCGCGGCGGCGCAGAAGCTGCTCGACGACCTCGCGCGTTGCGCCGTCCGGCATTGACACGATGCGTCCCGTGTCCGCGCGATGCTAGGTTGCCGAGGTGCGAGCGGCAAATCCCAGTCTCGCGGACAAGGTCGCCTGCCTGCGGAGCCTGTGCGGTCCCGGCGACGAGGCGATCGAGACGCATTTTGCGTGGGTGTTCCTCGTGGGCGACCGCGCGTGGAAGCTGCGCAAGCCCGTGCGTCGCGATCCCATGGACTACGGCACGCTGGAGGCGCGCCGCGCGGACTCGCTCGAGGAAGTGCGGCTCAATCGCAGGCTCGCGCCCGGCGTCTACGAGCGGGCCGCACCCCTGACCGTCGACTTCGACGGCCGCCTGAGCATCGACGGCGAAGGCGAGGTCGTCGACTGGCTCGTCTGCATGCGCCGGCTCGACCGCACGCGACAACTCGACGCGGTGTTGCAAGCCGACCCGCACGCGGCCATCGATTCCGTCGCGCACCTGCTCGCAGGCTTCTATCGTCGCGCCGCACCTGCCATCACCGACGGTGACGCCTACCTGCGCCGCCTGCGACGCAAGCTCGAGGACAACCGCCGCGCGCTGACCGGGATGGCCATCCCGCACGCGAGCGAGCTCGCTGCGGCCCAGAGCGTGTTCCTGCAAGGGCCCGGCGCAGGCCCGCTCGCCGAACGTGCCGCCACGGGTTGTGTCGTCGAATGCCACGGCGACCTGCGTCCCGAGCACGTGTACGTCGACGACCCGCCGCTCGTGATCGATTGCCTCGAGTTCGACGTCGACCTGCGCATCCTCGACCGCGCGGAGGAGCTCTGCTTCCTCGAACTCGAATGTCGCCGTGCGGGGCATGCCGCGGCCGGTCGCAGGCTGCGCGAGCAGTGTCTGGCGGAACTCGGCGATCCAGCGACTCCCGCGTTGCTCGACTTCTATCGCAGCCACCGCGCGGCGACACGGGCCAAGCTGTACGCGTGGCGGGCCGGCGAGCCCGACGGCGGCGACCCGGCGCACTGGCGCGACCGGGCGGCACAGTACGTCGCGGCGGCGTTGACCGACCTGCGGCCGCACTGAATGGCAGCGCCGCGAGCGAGCGCGGTTCGTGCCGTGTCGGCGCAGAACGAGAATATTCCGCAGCAATTACGTATTCCGGTCGGGGCCGACCGGGACTTACATGGGACGTGCCTTGTACATGTCGGAGTGTCCCATGCCCACCGCAAGCCGCGTCATCCTCCTGCCCGCCGCCGTCATCGCCTGTCTCGCCTTTGGCGTCGCCGCGGCGGACCTGACGTACACCGCCAGAATGGACGGCGCACAGAACCTGCCGGAGCCCGTGAAGACCGCCGCCACTGGCGCAGTCGAATTGCGCGTCGGCGCGGATGGCCAGTCCATTGCCTACCGGATCACAGTGGACCGGCTCGCGAATGCCGCGTCGGCCGACCTGCATCTCGGTCCAGCGACGAGCAACGGCCCGCTGGTCGTCAAGTTCTGGCCGCACGGCGGCACGGAGCCGAAGCACGGCGAGTTCAGCGGCGTGCTGGCGGAGGGGACGCTGGGCACCAGCGACTTGACCGGTCCGATGGCCGGCGCGCCGCTCGCCGACCTGCTCGACGAACTGAAGGCCGGCAACGTCTACGTGAACGTGCACACGAACGACGGCGTCGACCCGCCGAATTCGGGACCGGGTGACTACCGGCTCGGCGAGATCCGCGGCCAGCTGGTCGCGAAGTAGCGGCTCAGCCCAGCCGATAGACCCGCGCCGTGTTGGCGCCGAGGAATCGCGCTTCGACCTCGGCGCCGAGTTGCAGGCCGGCCAGCGCTGCCAGGGCCTTTCCGGGCGGCACCATCGGCCAGTTGCTGCCGAACAGCACCTTGTCGCGCCCGTGCCCGCGCAGGTAGGCGATCAGCGGCGCCGGGTAGTGCGCGGCGGTGTAGGCCGACGTGTCGATGTACACGTTCGGGTGCTTGGTCGCGACCGCCACCATCTCCTCGGTCCACGGATAGCCGATGTGGCCACAGACGATGACGAGTTCGGGAAAGTCGATCGCGATCTGGTCGACGTACGGAATCGGGCGACCGAACTCCGAGGGCAGCAGCGGGCCGGTGTGGCCGACCTGAGTGCAGAACGGGATGCCGAGTTCACAGCATTCGGCGTAGACCGGGTAGAAACGCGCGTGGGTCGGCGGCAACTCCCACAGCCAGGGCAGCACGCGCACCGCCTTGAAACCCAGCTCGCGCACACAGCGCCGCAGCTCGCGCACGGCATCGCGTGGCCGAGAAATGTCGACCGACCCCACGCCCACGAGCCGGTCCGGCGCCTGGCTCACGAAACCGGCAACCTCGTCGTTGGAGATCAGCGCACCCTGCGGGCCGACCCACGCGCTCAAGAGACTGCACGAGATGCCGCCCGCGTCCATGGCGTCAAGCGTGACCTGCACTGGCCACGGGCCCTCACCGGCGAGTTCCGCCCCCCCGAGCCCGCGCGTCCACCGACGCAGGGACTCGAACATGGGGTGATTGAGATGGCGCGGCGTCGGATGCTGGGCCCACGCATCGATGACGTGGGTCATGGTCGCCGGGGAACGTCGAGCGTCCGCGAACCCAGGTCGAGGAACACGAGATTCCGCTGCGCCCCGAGGGCGGTCTGCAGCGCAGTTCCCCCATCGAGGTCCGTGCGCACCCCGTGCCCCATGCAGGTGAGCAGCTCCTTGAGCGTTCCGGCATCGTCGCGATCGTCTTCGCCCACGCGGATCCTCGAGCCCGGCCCAGTCGCCTCGACTGTCGCCGTCCTGAGTGGCGGCGTCAAGGACGGCGCGCACCGCGCCCGTCAATCCGTGCATGACGCCATGCCCGCGGGACTGCCGATAGGCAGCACCTATCGAGACCCACAATACAATCTATTGGCTCTACGGCGCCGCGGCCACGAGAATGGCCGTCATCCAAAGCCACCGGCACCGTCCGGCCATCACTTGCGGAGTCGATACATGAGCCTAATCAATACGACCGTGCAACCCTTCAAGGCCACTGCGTTCCACAACGGCAAGTTCGTCGAGGTGACGGACCAGACGCTGCGTGGCAAGTGGTCCGTCCTGATCTTCATGCCGGCGGCATTCACGTTCAACTGCCCCACCGAAATCGAGGATGCCGCGGACAACTATGCCGAGTTCCAGAAGCTCGGCGCCGAGGTCTACATCGTCACGACCGATACGCACTTCTCGCACAAGGTGTGGCACGAGACCTCGCCGGCGGTCGGCAAGGCGAAGTTCCCGCTGGTCGGCGACCCGACCCACCAGCTGACGCGCGCGCTCGGCGTGCACATCGACGCCGAAGGCCTCGCGCTGCGCGGCACGTTCGTCGTGAACCCGGACGGCGTGATCAAGACCCTCGAGATCCACTCGAACGAGATCGCCCGCGACGTCAGGGAAACGGTGCGCAAGCTCAAGGCTGCCCAGTACACGGCCGCCCACCCGGGCGAAGTCTGCCCGGCCAGGTGGAACGAGGGCGCCAGGACGCTGAAGCCGTCGCTGGATCTCGTCGGCAAGATCTGAAGCCCACGCTCCCCCTGGGAGGCGCCGCGTCGCGGCCCTCCCGTTTACCCTCCCGCCGCGAGGCGGGAGGGGCTTTCAGGAAACGAGACCCGACCCATGCTCGACACGGACCTCAAGGAACAGCTCGCGGGCTACCTCGGTCGCATCACGCAGCCAATCGAGATCGTCGCCTCGCTCGACGAAAGCGATGCCGCGCGCGAAATGCAGGCCCTGCTGCAGGACATCGCCTCGCTGTCGAGCCTGGTCGCCTGCCGCGAGCTGCGCGGCGCGGCGGTGCCGCCCGGCACGCGGCTGCCGTCATTCCGTGTCACGCGTGCGGGGCATGATATGGGGATCACGTTCGCCGCCATCCCCATGGGGCACGAATTCACGTCGCTCGTCCTCGCGCTGCTGCAGGCGGGCGGTCACCCGCCGAAGGTCGATGCACCGGTCATCGGGCAGATCCAGGCGCTCGATGGCGACTTCGACTTCGAGATCTTCATTTCGCTCTCCTGCCACAACTGCCCCGAGGTTGTGCAGTCGCTCAACCTGATGGCGGTGCTGAACCCTGGCGTGCGCGTCACGACGATCGACGGCGCCCTGTTCCGGGACGAGGTCGAGAGCCGCCAGGTCATGGCGGTGCCCTACGTGTTCCTGAACGGCAAGGAGTTCAACCAGGGGCGCATCAGTCTCGAGGAGATCCTCGCCAGGGTCGACACGGACTCGGCGGCGCGTGCGGCGGAGCAGATCGGCGCCAGGCCCCCCTTCGACGTCCTGATCGTGGGCGGCGGTCCGGCCGGCTCGTCCGCGGCGATCTACGCGGCCCGCAAGGGCATCCGGACCGGCGTCGTCGCCGACCGCTTCGGCGGTCAGGTCATGGATACGCTCGGCATCGAGAATTTCATCTCGGTCAAGGCGACCGAGGGCCCGAAGCTGGTGGCGGCGCTCGAGGAGCACGTCAAGCATTACGACGTCGACATCATGAACCTGCAGCGCGCTGCGAAACTGACGCCGGCAGGTCCGGACGGCTTGGTCGCCGTCGAACTCGAGAGCGGCGCGACGCTCCGCAGTCGCACGGTGATCGTCGCCACGGGCGCGCGCTGGCGGCAGATGAACGTGCCGGGCGAGAAGGAATACTCGGGCAAGGGCGTCGCCTACTGCCCGCACTGCGACGGTCCGCTGTTCAAGGGCAAACGGGTCGCGGTGGTCGGCGGCGGCAATTCGGGCGTCGAGGCCGCGATCGATCTTGCCGGCATCGTCGAGCACGTCACGCTGCTCGAATTCGACGACCGGCTGCGAGCCGACGAGGTGCTGCAGCGGAAACTGCGCAGCCTGCCGAACGTGCGCGTGCTCGTCTCGGCGCAGACGACCGAGGTGCACGGAGCCGACGGCAAGGTCGACGCGCTGAGCTACAAGGACCGTGTGACGGGCGATGTGCACCACATCGAGCTCGAGGGCGTGTTCGTGCAGATCGGGCTGCTGCCGAATTCCGACTGGCTCAAGGGCAGCGTGGCGCTGAGCCCGCGCGGCGAGATCGAGGTCGACGCGAAGGGGCAGACTTCGGTGCCGGGTGTTTTCGCGGCAGGCGACGTCACGACCGTGCCGTACAAGCAGATCATCGTCGCGATGGGCGAAGGATCGAAGGCGGCCCTCAGCGCCTTCGATCACCTGATCCGGGTGCCGGTGGCGGCTTCCGGCGAGGCCGCGGCCGCCTGACGGGGATCAGGCGACTCAGTGCGCGCGCTGCTCGTCGCGCATGATCTTCGTGAAGGCCTCGCAGATCGAGTCGCGAAAATCCGCCTCGGCGTCCGAATCCTCGAGCTGCAGACTGTCGTCGAACTCGACATGCACGTCGCAGCGACAATCGAGTCCGCGCAGCGCGCGGCCACGCTCGTTGTGCAACTGCACCGAGACGATGTTGATCGGCCTGTCGACTGACTGGGCGAGGCGCTCGATCTCCTTCTCGACCGATTCGCGCAACTCGTCGGTCAGTACGCAGCCGTGCGCGGTGATCCTCATCCTCATTGCTGCCCCCTCTGCCCGGCCAGTGTCCATGGCCGGGCAGGTCCTAGTCCGGATACCAGCGAATCCTCCGTGCCTCGGTCGGGACCTTCGCATCCGGGTGCGCGGGCACGACGCGCGGCGTGTAATGCGATGCCGGGCGGTCCCCGGGCACCTCGCCCACGAAATGATACCCCCCGTCGCCGCCCGCGAGCGCCGTGCCGCGCTGCAGATCGAACACGGCGCCTGGCCGGCCCTGCCACGGCGCGAGATACAACTGCACGGCGACCCCCTGCGGCGGCACCTGTCCGAGGTGGACCTGCACGTCGAACGTGTGCACGCCGCCACCGGAGTTCACCTCGCACGCGCCCCAGCGGATGGCGGTCCAGTGCCGCGACAGCTCGTCGTTCCAGCGCTTGAGTTCGGCGGCGAGCTGCGTGCCGTGCGCACGCCGGCGCTGGAAGTCCGCCGCCGCCGGCAGGTAGAGTCGATCCAGGTATTCCGCGACCATCCGGTTGCTGCTGAAGCGGGGGGTGAGCTGGGCGAGACTCGCGCGGATCCGGGCCACCCACGCGCGCGGCACGCCGTCCACATCGCGGTCGTAGAATTCCGGCACGACCTGCGCTTCGAGCACGGCAAAGAGCTGCTCGACCTCCTGCGCGTCCCGGTCGCTGCCCACGTGATCGTCGTCGTCGCCGAGCGCCCAGCCGACCTCGGGCGACCAGGCCTCGGCCCACCACCCGTCGCGCTCCGAGAGGTTCAGCCCGCCGTTCACGAGGGTCTTCATGCCGCTGGTGCCGCTCGCCTCCCAGGTCCGACGTGGCGTGTTGAGCCAGACATCGACGCCGTGCACGAGCTGCTCGGCAAGCGCGAGGTCGTAGTCCTCGACGAACACCGCCCGCGCGCGCACCTCGGGGCGCTGCACGAACTGCGCCCACTGCTGCACGTAGCCGCGACCGGGTTCGTCGCGCGGATGCGCTTTGCCCGCGATGATGAGCTGGACCGGGCGTTCCGGATGCGTGAGCAGCCGGACGAGCCGCTCCGGTTGCGCGAGCAGCATGGCGGGCCGCTTGTACTCCGTGAACCGGCGTGCAAAGCCGAGCGTGAGAACCGTCGGGTCGAGCACGTCCTTCGCTGCGGCGACGGCTGCCTCGCCCGCGCCGCGCTGGCTCAGTTGCCGGGCCAGGCGTCGCCGTGCGTACTGTACGAGGTCGAGGCGCTCCGTGGCGCGGAAGTCCCAGAGTTCGCGGTCGCTCAGCCTGGCCATGCTCTCACCGAGCCGTTCCGGCGCGCCGAGCCAGCGGTCCTTGCCGCAGGCGGTCGTCCAGAGCTGGTCGGCCCACGGCGAGTCCCAGGACGGTACGTGCACCGCATTGGTGACATGCGTGACGGGGACCTCCTCCTGCGGCCAGCGTGGATACAGCGGTGCGAAGATGCCGCGGCTCACGCGGCCGTGCAGCTCGCTTACGCCGTTGGTACGCAAGCAGCAGCGCATCGCCAGATAGGCCATGTTGAACGGCTCGCCCGCGTCGTCGGGGTTGACACGTCCGAGCGCCAGCATGCGCGCCGGCGCGAAACCGCAGAGCCGCGCGTAATCGACGCCGTAGCGCTGCATCAGCGCCGGTGGAAAGACGTCGAACGCCGCTGCGACGGGCGTGTGGGTCGTGAAGACGTTGCCGGCGCGCGTTGCCCAGAGCGCCGTCATGAAGTCGCAGGCATTCTGCTCGGCGAACCGGCGCGCGCGCTCCAGCGTGGCGAAGGCTGCGTGCCCCTCGTTCAGATGGCACACGTCCACGACGTAGCCGAGCGCCTCCAGAGCGCGCCAGCCGCCGATACCGAGCACGATCTCCTGCATCAGGCGCGATTCACCGTCACCCGCGTAGAGCTTTGCGGTGATCGCTCGATCGTAGGGCGTGTTGAGCGGATCGTCGCTGTCGAGCAGATAGAGCGGCACGCGTCCCACGTCCGCGCGCCAGATGCGCAAGCGCAAGTCGCGTCCGGGCAGTTCGACGCCGATGCGCAGTGGCATTCCCTCCGCGTCCGTGAGGCGCGTGACGGGCAGCGACCCCGGGGAGTTGACGGCGTAGATCTCGAGCTGGCGCCCTTCAGCGTCGAGCATCTGCCGGAAATAGCCCTCGCGGTAGAAGATGCCGACGGCGACGAGCGGTACGCCGAGATCGCTTGCCGTCTTCAGATGGTCACCCGCCAGAACGCCGAGCCCGCCGGAGTAGAGCGGCAGCGCATCGGTGAGACCGTATTCCATGCTGAAGTACGCGGTGAGCGGCGGCGACTCGGCAGGATGCGCATGCTGGTACCAGCTCGGTCGCGTGAGGTATTCGCGCTCGTGGCGCGCGAGGTGCTCGAGACGCCAGAGGAACTCGCCGTCGTAGGCGAGCTTCTCGTAGCGGCTGCGCGGCGTGTTGCGCAGGACGAGCACGGGATTGCGGGTCTGCTCCCAGACCTCCGCATTGAGCGTCGACCAGACGTAGTCCGCCCCGTGGTTCCAGACCCAGCGCAGGTTGCGCGCGAGGGGTTCGAGGGCGCGCAGCGATTCGGGCAACTGCGGCAGACGTTCGGCAGGCTGCGTCATGGGAGAGCGACCCGGGCGATCTCGCTGCGCCGATTCTACCGCCGGCGGCCGAATGTCCCGATCGTCATTTACCGCACCCCGGTCGCGCCGCGCATCGCGCGTCAGGTGAGTTCGAACAGGTGCGTGGCGACCGCCACCACATGGGTCAGCACGAGGCCGATCAACACCCGAGCGCCGACGACGTGCACCCCACGCCAGTCGAGCGACGCGGACGTTCCCTGTGCCAGCAACCACCCCGCCCCGCTGATGGCCACGACGAGCAACGCCGCAAGCAGCAGGCCCTCGATGACGGCATGGAGCCCGCCGCCCTCGGCCACGGGCAGGCGTCCGCGGCACAGACCCGTCAGGTCGCGAGCCAGCGGACGAGCCTCGCCGGCCAGCCAGGGATACAAGGTCCGCCAGCGGCCCGCGCGCGTACAGGCGTGCGCGTAGGGCAGGGCCAGCAGCAGGCACAGCACGCCGAGCACGACGTGCGCGTAATCGAAAAAGCCGGCGCGGTCCGGGATGCGGCGCAGCATCGCCACCCAGGGACTCGTGAAGCAGAGCCAGGCGCAGAGCAAGACGATGACGACGTGCAGGCGGTTCTGCCGCGTTTCGCATCCCGCATCGGGGCCGCCGCCGGTCGGCCCGGAAGACCCGGGGCCTGAATCGACCACGTTCGCTGGTTCCGATCCCATCGCTCGCGCCGTCAGGTTGCGCCCTGACGCGCGGCCAGCGCCGACACCTGGGCCGCGAATGCCCTGACCTTGTCCCAGTCGGTAAACTCGACGTGGGTGTGCAGGTCGGTCGGGCCCTTGGTCAGCGTCATGATCAGGCGGATCGCGTAGCGGTCGAACACGCCGTAGCGCTGGTAGTCCAGTACGCCGCCGAAGATGCCGATCAGCCGGGGCTGCCAGGGCGACTTCGCGACGAATTCGCGCACGTACTGGTTCGTCTGCGGCGTCTGCCGCGTCGGCTTGCGCGCGATCAGACTCACCGAAAAGAACGCGCTCGGCAAACGCCCGAGCAACTCGGCGTTCGCACGCACGAAGTCGGTCACCTCGGCATGGTGCTTGCCATGGCGGATGCTCGAGCCGACGACGATCGCGTCGTAGGCCGCGGCATCCGCCGCACCCCGCGCCAGCGGCCGCACGACGACTTCGTCGCCGCGGGTGGCCGCCTCGGCCCCAATGAACTCGCCGATCTTGAGCGTGTGGCCGTAGAAGGATGAATAGAGCAGCAGGATCCTGGACACGCTTGGGCCACCCCGTCCGGGCCGTTCGTTCGCGGAACATGCGCCCGCAACGGGCGACGCGCGAAATTGTACCGGCGCGGCGAGATGAAGCGTCCATCGGTAGTCGCCGCGCCCCAAGAGCCGAGCGGTGGGCTCAGACCCGACCCCAAGGCTCATCTGGTGAGCTTCGCACCTGCGATGGTGTCATCCACGGGCGAGCACCCCGGTGCCCTGGGGGCAAACCGGGGTCGCCTGCCGGGACGGCGGTGGCGGTGCCAGGGACGGTGCCGCTGCCGCTCTCGTCATGCCGGCCGCCGTCCGTGACTCACCGATGGCTGCCAAGCGCGGTTACGCACGGTGGTCAGGACCGGACAACGAGCCAGGTCGAAATGTTCCTGCCGCGCACCGCGGGTTGCGACGAAGCAGATGTCAGCGCAGACTTTTCGCTTCGTCACCTGCCCTCGAGCGCCCAGATGTCCCGCGTTGCCCGTCGTTGCGCTTGCCCGGTCACCGCGATCGCCGCCGTGTCGACGGGCGCCCTGTTGCTGGTGACTGCGCCACGCCCGGCCGTAGCCGACATCGTCACCGGCAAGGTCACGCCCGCCAACGCGAAGGTGAGGCTGCTGAACGCCGCCGGCGAGACCGTCGCCGAGCTGGCGGCCGGCCCCTACCAGGTGCAGCTCCCGGTCGGCAAGTACAAGGCACGCTGCGACGCGCCGAAGGAGAAGACGATGGACGTGCTCGTGCTGTCCGAGCCGGTCACCGTCAACATCGACTGCAACTGACGGCGACCCGGTGATGGGCAGCGAATCCCCCGCCCCCCAGCCCCGCGACTGGCGCGAGAACGTCAGGTTCGTCGCGAGCGTCGTCAACAGCCTCGCGGTGCCGCTGCTCACCGTCGCCGCCACGGCGGTCGGCATCCATGCGACGAACACGCTCAAGGAGCGCGAGATCGCGATCGCGACGGAGAACAACGCGCAGTCGCTGCGCAACCAGCGCGAGGAATCGGAGACCAACCTGCGCTCGGCGATGTTCCGCGAGCTCGTCGGGCCGCTGCTGCAGAGCGAGACCGAGGCGGCCGGCCGGGGCGAGGGCGCGGATCTGCCCCGCGCACAGCGCCTCGCGCTGCTCGCCGAGCTGCTGGCGCTCAATTTCCACGAGCATTTCGAGCTGGGACCGCTGTTGCGCTACGTTGACACGCTGCCCGGGCAGACCGACGAGGCGCGCCAGCGGCTGCGCAGCACTTCGCGCCGCGTGATCTCGCGCCAGCTCGCGCCACTGCTGTCGTCGGCCGTGAGCAGCGACCAGGCACACCCGGCGTTTCTCGAGGTCTCGCTGAACGCCGACGTCGCCGAATCGGCCGGACAGCCGATCTCGTGCGCGCTGCCCGCCGGCGTCGAGGCCAGCACGGCCGTGCAGGGCTCGCTGACGATGCAATGCTCGAGCACGGCGATGGGGGCGCCGCTGCGCATCGTCTCGCCCGATGGCAGAGACAGCCTGCAGGTGATCGTGCGAGCCGTGAGCTGGGCGGCGCAGACCGTCGGCATCTACTCCGTGCTGCTCGGACCGAACGGCGAGTCGCAGGCGCACACGCCGCCGATCGAGTTCACGCTGTCGCCCTATTCGTTCCCGTTTTCGGACAACACGCTGCTGCCGAGCGGCAATCGTTTCGGCATCTATCTCACGCGCATCGACGACATCCCCGGGGTCGCGCGCATCATGCGGTTGTCGTTCGTCTGGTTCCCGAAGGACTTCGTGCCGCCCCGCGAGCGGCCGTTCGACCTCGACGTCAACAATCCGCCGGTCGTTCCACCCGACGTGACGGACGAAACGCACGGCCACAACTGACGCAGCAGCTCGCGACCACGGCTGCCCGTGCGCCCGGCACTGAATCTCATGATTCGCTGCCGTCCACTGTCCGGGGAGTCGCGCGGACAACCCGGGCCGGTTCCGCGATCCTCGTCCGGGCGTCCACGACCGGCGCCGACGAGCGTGCGCGGTGCGACATTCACCTGGCGATCAATGGCATCGCCCGATGGCATCGTCGCGGAGCTGCGCAACACGGGTCGAGCCGTGACATAATCGGCCGCGACCGACCGTGAGCCGATGCGAAACGGCGGCTGGGCGAGGCACCCGGATTACGCGCTGAACTCCTCACCGACGAGCGGACGGGCCCCGGCCAGCGATGACCCTGACCCTGATCGTGTTGTTGCCGTTCGCCGGCGCCCTGGTCGCCGCCGTCCTGCCGTCGAAGGCGCGCAATGCCGAGGCCTGGCTCGCCGGTTTCGTCACGCTGACCTGCACCGCGCTCGTCTTCAGCCTGTTCCCGGCGATCGCCGACGGCGGCGTGGTTCGCGAGCGCTGGACCTGGGCGCCGCAGCTCGGTCTCGCTTTTTCGCTGCGCCTGGACGGCTTCGCCTGGCTGTTCGCGCTGCTGGTGTCGATGATGGGCGCGCTGGTCGTGCTCTACGCGCGCTACTACCTCTCGCCCGAAGACCCCACACCACGCTTTTTCGCATTCCTGCTCGCCTTCATGGGCGCGATGCTCGGCATCGTGCTCTCGGGCAACCTGGTGCAGCTCGCGGTGTTCTGGGAGCTGACCAGCCTGACCTCGTTCATGCTGATCGGCTACTGGTATCACCGCCGCGATGCGCGGCGCGGCGCGCGCATGTCGATGATGATGACCGTGGCGGGCGGGCTGTGCCTGCTCGCCGGTGTCGTCATGCTGGGCGCGGTCGTCGGCAGCTACGAGCTCGACGAGGTGCTCGCCGCCGGCGATGCCGTCCGCTCCCATGCCACCTACCCTGCCATCGCCACGCTGATCGCGCTCGGCGCGTTGACCAAGAGCGCGCAGTTCCCGTTCCAGTTCTGGCTGCCGCACGCGATGGCGGCGCCGACGCCGGTGTCTGCCTACCTGCACTCGGCCACCATGGTCAAGGCAGGTGTCTTCCTGCTGGCCCGGCTCTGGCCAGTGCTCGCCGGCACGGACCTGTGGTTCCTGATGATCGCCGGTGCCGGCCTCGCCTCGCTGCTGCTCGGCGGGCTCGCCGCGGTGTTCCAGCGCGACATGAAGGGCGTGCTCGCCTATTCGACCATCAGCCACCTGGGGCTCATGACGCTGCTGCTCGGCATGAACGACCCGCTCGCGCTGGTGGCAGCCGTGTTCCACCTGATGAATCACGCCACCTTCAAGGCGTCGCTGTTCATGGCGGCAGGCATCGTCGACCACGAGACCGGCACGCGCGACCTGAAGCGCCTGAGCGGACTCGCCCACGCCATGCCGATCACCGCGACCGTAGCCACCGTCGCCGCCGCGGCCATGGCCGGCGTGCCGCTGCTGAACGGCTTCCTGTCGAAGGAGATGTTCTTCTCCGCCACGACCGTCGCCGGCGAGGGGGTACTGGTGCGTGTCGGCCTGCCTGCGGCCGCGACGCTCGCCGGCATGTTCAGCGTGGCCTACTCGATCCGCTTCATCCATCAGGTGTTCTTCGGCCGTCCGGCCACCGACCTGCCGCGGACGCCGCACGAGCCGACGCGCGGCATGCTGCTGCCGAGCCTGCTGCTGGTGCTCGGCTGCGTGCTGGTCGGCGTGCTGCCTGGGTACACCATCGGTCCGTTTCTCGCCACCGCCGTGGGCGCGATCCTCGGTGCGCAGGTGCCGCATTACAGCCTCGCGCTCTGGCACGGCTTCGACGCGCCGGTGGTCATGAGCGCGCTCGCGCTCACCGGCGGCTACCTGATCTACCTGTTCCTGTACAAGCGGCACGAACGCGCCACAGGCGAGCCGCTGATGCGCGCACCGGTCGACGGCCGCCGCGCATTCGACGTCGCCATGGTAACGGTCGTGCGCATGAGCGACCGGCTGACCCGCGTGGTCAGCTCGCGTCGGTTGCAGATGCAACTGCTGCTGCTCGTACTGGTGGCGATCGCCGCCGCGGTGGTGCCTCTTTGTGGCGCTGGTTGGCAGACGGGCGACATGCCGTTCACGCCCCTGAACCCAGTGTTCGCGCTGCTGTGGCTGGTCGGCGCGACCTGCGCGATCGGCGCCGCGATCCAGGGAAAATACCACCGGCTCGCGGCGCTGATCATGGTCGGCGGCGCAGGACTCGTGACGGCGCTCACGTTCGCCTGGTTTTCGGCGCCCGACCTGGCGCTGACCCAGTTGGCGGTGGAGGTGGTGACGACGGTGCTGCTGCTGCTCGGCCTGCGCTGGATGCCGCGCCGGCTCGAGGACGCCTCAGCGCATCGGCGCAGCGCCCGCGATCGTGCGAGGCGCGGGCGCGACTTCGTGGTCGCCGTTGCCGCGGGTCTCGGGCTCGCTGGCCTCGCCTGGGCTGCACTGACCCGCGCACCGGTCGAAGTGCTCGCACCCCACTTCGTCGCGCGCGCGCTGCCCGAAGGCGGCGGGCGCAACGTCGTCAACGTGATCCTGGTCGACTTCCGCGGCCTCGACACACTGGGCGAGATCACGGTCGTCGCGGTCGTGGCGCTCACCGTGTACGCGCTGCTGCGCCGCTTCCGTCCCGCGCCCGAGAGCCGGGCCAGCCTGCGCGCGCACCAGGAAGCCGCGGCGCGCGCGGCACTCGAGACCGGCGACGGCCTGCCCGAAGGGGACATGAGGATCCCGGCGGCGATCACGCGTGTGCTGATGCCATTCGCGGGCCTGGTGTCGGTGTACTTCCTGCTGCGCGGCCACAACGCGCCCGGCGGCGGCTTCGTCGGCGGCCTGGTCATGGCCACCGCGATCATCGTGCAGTACATGACCAGCGGTGTGCTGTGGGTCGAGTCGCGGCTGCGCATCCATCCGCAGACCTGGATCGCGCTCGGCCTGCTCGGCGCGGGCAGCGCGGGCCTCGTGGCGTGGTTCGCCGGCGCACCCTACCTGAGCAGCATCGAGTGGCATGGTCAGTTGCCGCTGATCGGCGCGCTGCATCTGTCGACCGTGCTGCTGTTCGACCTGGGCGTGTTCATGGTCGTGGTCGGCTCGTCCGTGCTGATGCTCGTCGCCATCGCTCATCAATCGCTGCGCCGCTCGCACCGCGTCGCGGCGGCGGAAGCCGCTGTCGCGGCCGACGCCGCGCGCGGGGAGTCCGCCTGATGGAAGTCGTCTTCGCGCTCGCAATCGGCGTGCTCGGCGGCTCGGGCGTGTGGCTGCTGCTGCGTCCGCGCACGTTTCAGGTCATTCTGGGTCTCGCACTGCTCTCCTACGCCGTCAACCTGTTCATTTTCGGCATGGGCCGGCTGGTGACCGACCAGCCGCCGCTCATCCGTGCCGACGACCCGGTCGACTTCGCGCTCTACGCCGATCCGGTGCCGCAGGCCCTGGTGCTCACGGCCATCGTGATCGGCTTCGCGACGACGGCGCTGTTCCTGGTCATGCTGCTCGTGCTGCGCGGTCTGACCGGCACCGATCACGTCGATGGACGGGAGCGGGAGGAATGACGGGCGTCTGGTTGCACCACCTGCCGGTGGTCCCGATCATCACTCCGCTGCTGGCGGGTGCGCTCACGCTGCTGCTGCGCGACGCGCAGCGCCCGCTGCGTGTGAGCCTCGTGCTCACCTCGGTGCTGGTGCAGGTTGCGACCGCCGGCGCGCTGCTGTACCTCACCACCGACGCGATGCCCGACATGTGGACCGAGGGCGTCGGCGTCTATGCGCTCGGCGGCTGGCCGCCGCCCTTCGGCATCATCCTCGCGGTCGACCGGCTCGCCGCGATGATGCTGCTGCTCACCTCGCTGGTCGCGAGCGCGGCGCTCGTCTACTCGCTTGCCAACTGGGACCGGGTCGGACCAGGCTTCCACTCGATGTTCCAGTTCCTGCTGGTGGGGCTGAACGGTGCGTTCCTGACCGCCGACCTGTTCAACCTGTTCGTGTTCTTCGAGGTGCTGCTCGCCTCCTCCTATGGCCTGCTGGTGCACGGCTCGGGCCCCGAGCGCGTGCGCTCCGGTCTGCATTACGTCGCGGTCAACCTGTCGTCCTCGCTGCTGTTCCTGATCGGCGTGGCGATGATCTACGGCATGACGGGCACGCTCAACATGGCCGACCTGCCGCAGCGCGTGGCCGCGCTCGCGGTGCGCGACCGGCCGCTGTTCGAGGCCGGCGCGGCGCTGCTCGGCGTCGCGTTCCTGGTCAAGGCCGGCGCCTGGCCGCTGAACTTCTGGCTGCCGACAGCCTACGCGGCCGCGAGCGCGCCTGTGGCGGCGATCTTCGCGGTGCTCACCAAGGTCGGCGTCTACGCCGTGCTGCGCGTGGGCACCCTGCTCGCCTCCGCCGACGCTGCGACCTCGTTCATCGACGTCGGGTTGTTCTGCGGCGGCATGGCGACCGTCGCCGGCGGCGTCATCGGCATGCTCGCCGGCCAGCAGTTGAGCCGCCTGATCGCCTACGCCGTCGTGGTCTCGTCCGGCCTGCTGCTCGCGGCGCTCGGTCTGCAGGACCGGTCGCTGACCGCGCCGCTGATGTTCTACCTGCTGAGTTCCGTACTCGGCACCGGCGCCTTCTTCATGCTGAACGGCATGACCGAACGCATGCGCCTGACGCCGGTGCGGACGCAGGCGCCCGACGTCGAACCGCTGCCCGACGAGGCCTGGCGCGGCTTCGAGACCAGGGAGCCGCCCGAACCACGCTCGCCGGACGAGGAGATCGGCATCGCCATCCCGGCGGCGATGGCCTTTCTCGGTCTGGGCTTCGTCAGCTGCGTGCTGCTCGTCGCCGGCCTGCCGCCGCTCTCCGGATTCGTCGCCAAGTTCGCACTGCTGCACGAGGTGGTCGCCACCTCGGGTGGCGCGCCGCTGTCGTTCGAGCGGTGGGGCCTGGTGCTCGCGGTGCTGGTCGCCGGTCTCGCCTCGGTCATCGGACTCTCACGCGTGGGGCTGCGGCTCTTCTGGTCCGTGACCGGCCGCACGACGCCGCGCCTGCGGCTGGTCGAGGTGGGGCCGGTCGCGCTGCTCGTGGGGCTCAGCATCGCGCTCGCACTTGGCGCGGGGCCCGTGATGACCTACCTTGAGTCGGCCGCCAACTCGTTGCACTCGCCCGAGGTGTACATCCGCGTGGTGCAGTCCCTGCAGACGGCGGTTCAGGGAGCCACCCCGCCGTGAAACAGCAAGGTGCGCCGTTCCTGCTCGGCCTCGTCCTCCTGGCGACATGGCTGTTGCTCAACGCCAGCGTGGCGCCGGGACAGGTGCTGCTGGGCGTCTTGTCCACCATGGGGCTGCTTGCGCTCGCCGCCCGGCTGCGTCCGGTGCGCGCGCGTCTGTACCGTCCGCTGCTGCTGCTGCCGCTGCTCGCGACCGTGGTCGTCGACGTCGTGCGTTCAAACGTTGCCGTCGCACGCATCGTGCTCGGCCTGGCCGGCCGGCGCCCGGTCCATGCCGGCTTCCTCGACATTCCGCTGGATCTGCGCGATCCGCACGGACTCGCCCTGCTCGCCGCGATCATCACCTCGACGCCCGGCACCTCCTGGGCGGGCGTTTCCCCCGACCGCACGCGGCTCACACTGCACGTCCTGGACCTGCAGGATGACTCGTACTGGATCGAGACGATCAAACGACGCTACGAACGGCCGCTGATGAGGATCTTCGAACCATGAGTCCTGCGACGACGCTCGCCACGGTGTTCGCAAACGCGGTGGATTTCGCGCAGCTCTGCTTCGCGATTGCGATGCTGTTCGCGACCGTCCGTCTGGTGAGGGGTCCTGCCGCACAGGACCGTGTGCTGGCGCTCGACACGCTCCACGTCAACGGCATGCTGACGCTGCTGACGCTCGGCATCCGCTCGCAGTCGACCGCCTATTTCGACATGGCGCTGCTGATCGCACTGTTTGGTTTCGTCGGCACACTGGCGCTGGCGCGGTTCCTGCTGCGCAGCGAGGTGATCGAGCCATGACCGGCGACCTGCCCTTGTGGGTGACGATTCCCGGCACGCTGCTGCTCGTGACCGGCGGACTCGTGACGCTGATCGGCTCGCTCGGGCTGCTGCGTCTGCCCGACTTCTATGCCCGCATGCACGGGCCGTCGATGGGCACCACGATCGGCACGGCGACCGTGCTTCTCGCGTCTCTGCTGGTCTCCTCGGCGGCGACAGGGCGGCCGGTGATCCACGAGCTGCTGCTCACTGTACTGGTCGTGATGAGCGCACCCGTGTCATCGATGACGCTGCTCAAGGCAGCCCGGCACCGGGCGGTGCAGCGACTGAAGTGAGGGCGACCGGAACGCCGGCTCAACCCTCGATCCCCAAACGCTCCAGGACGACCGCAACGACGCGGTCGCAATGCGCGCCGGCGAACTCGAACACCCCGTGCTGGGCGAGGTCGAGATCGCGCGCGAGCGACTCACGCAGCAGGCTGCGGGCCCGGAACTGCCGCGACCGCACCGTCGCTTCGGTCAGGTTCAGGCATGCGGCCGTCTCCTCGACGCTGAGCTCTTCCACGCAGCGCAGCACGAAGACGACGCGGAAGCTCTCCGGCAGCGCATCGATCCTGCGCTCCAGCAGGGTGCGCAGTTGCTCCCGCGCTGCGGCGTGATCGGGAGCTTCCAGCGTCGAGGTCGCCATCGGGTCCAGGGTCTCCGGGTCGGGGTGCGAGTACATCGGCGCCACGTTGTTCCTGCGCGCGTGGCGTCGCAGTCGGGCGAGGCATTCGTTCAGGACCAGCCGCGACAGCCAGGTGCCGAGCGCCGACTCACCCCGGAACTGCCCGAAGCAGCGATAAGCCGCCAGGTAAGCCTCCTGCAGCGCGTCCTCGGCCTCGGCAGCGTCGCGCAGCGTGGCGCGGGCCAGCCGGAAGAGCCGCCGGTTGTAGCGGCGCATCAGCACTTCGAAGGCAGCGCGCTCGCCGCCGACGATGCGCCGGGTCAACGCGAGATCGTCATCGACGGCGACCGCCCGCGCCAATGGTGTCATTTCGGCGCGTCTCCGCCGAGCGTCGATTTCAGGTGCTTCGCATGTTCGAGGTGACTGACGAACGCGGGCCGCACCTTGACGAGCAGCGCCTGCAGCTCGGCATTCTTCGCGCCTGGAATCAGCGTCCTGTCGAGCGCATCGATGACGGTCTGGTGGTAGGTCACCTCGTGATCGACGTACGCCGCATCGAATGACTTGCCCGTCAGCCCGCGCAGGTGCACCAGGTTGTCGTTGCCACCCCTGGTCAGGCTCTCGCTCGTCGCGTTGGGCCTGGGCGTGACGTTCAGTTTCTTCACCAGCGCGGTCGCCTGTACGTTGACTGCAGTGTGGTCGGTCACCATGCGATCGGCCAGGGCGCGGATCTCGGTCGATTGAGTCTTGCCCTGCGCGAGCTTGCCCGCGTCAATGTCGACCTGGTTGGCCGCCACGACGATGGCGGCGATTTCCGCGTCCGTCGGACCTTCGGCCACGGCCAGCGCGGCGGTGGCCGACGCCAAGGACAGTGCGAGCACACACGCCGGTGTCCAGATCCAGTGGTTCATCGCGTATCCCTCCTGCCGTGCCGGGCAGCGCCCGGTGGCTTCAGTTCATGACGGGTCCATGGCATTGGATGTCACCAATCCGGCGCGCGTTCCCACCCGTGGCAGGGAATCCGACGACGGTCCGGGCGGCCTGTGAGGCGAGCCTGAAGCGCCTGCGCCCGAGCGCATGGACCTGTACCAGCTTCACCGGATCGATCCACAGGCGCCGCTCGAGGAGTCGATGGGCGGGCTTGCGCGGCTGCAACGCGAGGACAGGATCCGGCAGGTCGGCGCATCGAGCTCCACGACGGACGATCCGGATCGCACGCAGCGCTCGCCTGGTCCTCGCCAGCCGGTCCGGACCTGACACGGCCCAGATGCCGCAAGATGGCAGATCGACATCGTCGGTCAGGACGATGCGGGTGGTGCCGCTGATGAAGCATATCTGCGGTTGATCTTGCGGCCCGCGTCGTGACTCATCGCGCACTTGCGGCAGACCCGGATACCCGGACGACACCGGCAGTGCCAGCCTGACGGCGTGGACAGGTCGTTCCCCGGCAAGGAGGGCGTCCGGATGTTCCGCATGAACACGGCCTCGCTGCGAGCCACGCTGGAGCAGCTCCAGCAGGCCAGCCACGATCACCACGAATGGCGCGAGCACCTCAGCCGCGCGATCGTCTGCCAGCTGACGGTCGATCCGATCGAACTCGCGGCCGATGCCCACCGGCATTGCCGGTTCGGCCAGTGGTATTATGCGGAGGCCTCGGCGGACATGCGGCGCCAGCCGCTCATCGGCGCCATGGCGGCCGAGCACGAGCGGGTCCACGTCCTGGCCGCGCGGATGCTGCTCGGGCTCGCGCGAGGCGAGCGCATCCTGCCCGACGAGTACGACGAATTCGTCGCGGCAAACGACCGCCTGCGCAGGGAACTGGATTCGCTGCGCCACGAAATCCAGGACATCCTGCGTGGTTGCGACCCGCTGACCGGTGCCCTCGGACGTGCACGGCTGCTGCCGGACCTGCGCGAATGGCGGGAGCTCGCGAACCGCGACATCCAGTCCTGCTGCATCGCCTTCATGGACGTGGATCACCTCAAGACGCTGAATGACGGTCACGGACACACGGTCGGCGACCAGGTGCTGGCCCGGATGATCGAGCACCTTGCCGGGCATCTGCGGCCGTACGACAAGGTGTATCGGTACGGCGGCGACGAGTTCGTCGTCTCGCTGCCGGCGACGGATCTCGCGCACGCCGAGCGCCTGATCGAGCGCATCCGCGCCAGCCTGGCCCAGGTGCCTTTGGTGGTCGCGGCAGATGGCTCGCCCATACACGCCACCGCATCGTTCGGGATCGCGCTGCTCGCCCCCGACATCAGCGTCGAGGAGTCCATCGACCGCGCGGACCGCGCCCTGTTGCTCGCCAAGACACTCGGGCGCAACCGCGCGATCAGCTGGGATCCCGCCATCGTCACAGGCACGGCGCTCTCGTTCACGCCCGAGGGCGAGGTCGCGACTTGACGTTCAGTGCAGCACGCCGCGCTTCTCGAGCGAGCGCGAATAGAGATAGAGCGCGACTGCGACGACGAAGATGATGCCGGTGAAGATGCGCGACCCGGTGTCGGCGAAGATCGCGAGGCCGTTCGAGAGCAGATAGTTGTGAATGGTCGTGAGGACCATCGCCACCAGCGACGCCAGGAACACCGGCACCGCGAAACGCCGGCGCAGCAGCAGCAGCACCGAGCCGAGCACCCCACTCCAGACGGCGATCGCCCATGTCGCAACGACCCACGCCGGAAAGCCGTAGAAATATTCGAGCTGCTCGGGAGTGAACGCAGCCATGTAGGCCTCGTTCCTGGTCTGCGTCATCACGTAGTCGAATGCGCCGACGGCGTTCCAGCAAAGCGCCACGGCACCGGCGACCCACACATGCCAGGGCGTGCGCGCCGGCTCCAGCAAGACAGGCCCGGTCATCGTCGATTCGCTCATGATTCCCTCCTGCGTCGAGCGGACCATACACTGGTACCGGCGCGCGATGTGTAGGCGGACGCCTATGCCGGGGCAGCGCCTCGGGGGAAAGTTCGGTGTGCGGCACGCCCACCGGCGGCGGGCGCTCGCGAGGATCTTCGTACCATTCGGTCACGGCCAGGACTCCGCTGGAACCTCGGCATTGTGGGGTCAGACCCCACTTCCGGCCGCCATCGGGGCCTGCCCCCTGACAGCGGTGGCCGGAGCCGCTAGTCTGCCCGGATGCAACACCTGATCCGGCATGTCCTGGCGGCCAGCCTGCTGGCCACGTCCTGCAGCGTCCTCGCCGCCCCGCCCTCGTTCTCCGAAGCCGCTTACCGCGAGCACATCGCGGTGCTCGCCTCTGACGAGTTCGAGGGACGCGCGCCGGGCACCGCCGGCGAAAGGAAGACCATCGACTATATCGCGAAGCAGTTCGAGGCGGCGGGCCTGCGCGGCGCCATCGACGGCCGCTTCCTGCAACCCGTGCCGGTCGTGGAAATCACGCCACAGGCAGACCTGGCACTCCAGGTGACGGCAGCGACCGGACAGAGCCTGGCCCTGAAGACGCCCGACGACGTCGTCGTCTGGACGAAGCGGCCGGTGCCCGAGTCGCGCATCGCGAATGCCGAAGTCGTCTTCGCGGGCTACGGCGTCGTCGCGCCCGAGTACGGCTGGAACGACTACGCCGGGCTCGACGTGCGCGGCAAGCTCGTGCTCGCGCTGGTCAACGATCCGGGCTACGCGACCGGGGATCCGGGACTCTTCACCGGCAACGCGATGACCTATTACGGCCGTTGGGACTACAAGTTCGCCGAGGCAGTGCGCCAGGGTGCCGCGGGCCTGCTCGTGGTGCACGAGACGAAGGCGGCGGGCTACCCGTGGGACGTGCCGCGCAACGGCGCCACCAAGCCGCAGTTCGACCTGCGCATCGACGATCCCGCGCGCCAACGTCTCGCGATCGAGGGCTGGATCACCGAGGACGCCGCGGCACGACTGCTGGCGTTCGCAGGCCAGGACTTCGCGTCGGCGAAGACCGCCGCCTCGCAGCGGGGATTCCGCAGCCGCGCGCTCGGCGTCGCGGCGAGCGTCGGCGTGAAGAACGGCGTGAACTACGAGACCACGTACAACGTCGTCGGCATCCTGCCGGGCATCGAGCGCCCGCGGGAGGCGTTCGTCTATACCGCGCACTGGGACCACCTGGGCCGCAGCCGCACCGCGCAGCCCGGCGAGGACGCGATCTTCAATGGCGCGCAGGACAACGCCACGGGCATCTCGGCCTTGATCGAGCTCGCGCGGACCTTTGCCCACACGACGCCGAGACCGGGGCGCTCGATGCTGTTCGTCGCGGTGACGGCCGAGGAATCCGGCCTGCTCGGCAGCGAGCACTTCGTCGCCCACCCGCCGGTGCCCGTCGCACAGATGGTCGGCGGTCTCAACATGGACAACCTGTATTCCGTCGGGCGCACGCGTGACGTCACCGTCATCGGCTTCGGCAAGTCCGACCTCGAGGAGGACCTGCGACGTGCGGCCGCGACGCAGGGCCGTGTGCTGGTGCAGGAGCCGGCACCCGAAAAGGGCTTCTACTACCGCTCCGACCACTTCAGCCTCGCGCGTCAGGGCGTGCCGATGCTCTACACCAAGGCGGGCGTCGACAGCTCGACCCGCGGCGTCGACTGGGGCAAGCGCTGGCTCGACGACTACACCGCAGTGCGCTATCACAAGCCTGCGGACGAGTATGACCCGGCGTGGGACGTGAGCGGCACGCTGCAGGATCTTGCGCTCTACTACGACGTCGGACTTGCGCTCGCCAACTCCGACCGCTGGCCCAACTGGCGCGAAGGAACAGAGTTTCGCGCGATTCGCGACCGCAGCCGGGCCGCCCGCTAGCGCGCCCGAAGCGCCTGGGCCGCCGCCGACTCCACCGGGTTCCGCGGCGAATGGCTGCCAATCCGCGCATCGCGCCGCTGCGGCATCGCCGCGAGGCAGGTGGCGAGCGTCTCATGGGTGCGGTCCGGCGTGCGAAATGACGGGTCGCGCTGCCGGTGGCGCCAGTCCCACGGCGCAACCCACTGCGACGGCGGCCGCTTCCAGAGCCCGCGCCGCGCACGGCGCGCCTCGTCCTCGAGGCGGCAATAGACGGGATCGTCGACGTACCGGCGATACGCCCAGGCATGACCTTCGCGTACGAGCCACTCGTTGATCACGACGTCGCCGACGTGGACTACGGCGACCATGCGCTCGTAGCGATCCTGCTCACCCGGCTCCAGCGCGACCTCCGCGCCGCGCGGGAGACGCTTGCGCAGCACCCGCTTCGCCTCGCGCCCGCCGGGTTGGTCGTACTCGGGCGTGTCGGCCGCGTGCAGACGGACCTCGATCGGGCCGGAGGGCAACTGCACGCGCAGCGAGTCACCGTCGACGACTTCGAACACGGTGCCGCGCAGCACAGGCGCCGCAACGGCGACGGAAGTCAGCGACGGCAGTATTGCCGCGACGAGCGCGGTGACATGCGGCGCGAGCGCCGTCATCGCGCGCAAGGTTGTGGCAACGCGCGCATCAGTAGATCGAGAAGGATGACTCGGTGGTGACGCTGACCACCGTGCCGGCGCCCAGTTTCACTTCACCACCCGTCCGCTTCGCAGCGGCCGCGCCCGCCGCACCGCCGACGATGCCGCCGATCACGGTGCCGCGATCCTCCTTGTCGATCTGGTGACCGATCACGGCGCCCACGGCGGCGCCGCCGAGGATCTTGGCGGCGTCGCGTCCCGTCTCGCTCGTACCCTGCTGCACGAAGCGCGCGACGATCGGCACGGTGGCGCCATTGGCGGCGACGAGCGAGTCGAACGTGATGCCGAGCGTCGGCACGCCACCGATCCGGCTGCTGCCCGAAACCACTTCGGTCACGGCGCCTGTGACCAGGGCACCGGCCGTCACCGCCACTCGCCCGTCGACGGCGACGTCGCGGGCAAGACGCGCCTCGACGGGGTCGCCGGCGCGGGCGGTCTTCGTGTTCACGTTGGCCTTCAATTCGATCGCGAGCGCGGTGCCTGCCGGTACGACGATCGGCGGAGTAGCGACCTTGGCAATACTGCTGGAACCCGCGCCCGCGGTTGCCACAGGTGCAGAGACCGCCTTGCCGCGTCCCTGCGCCAGGGCACGCTCCCGCGCCGCCACCTGCGCCTCACGCTCCGCCAGCGCCTTTTCACGCGCCGCCAGGTCGTCGCTGCCCGTAGCGGCGGGAGTTGCGGGGGCCGGGGCCGCCTGCGCAGCCTCTGCGCCGTCTGCCGCCGGGGCGACCGTCGACGAAGATTCGGGTGCAGACACCGGCGCTTCGGCACCTGGCACCTGCACAGGCGGCGACGTGTCGAGGGTCGAAGGGGCCGCGGCTGGCGGAGACGGGCCCTTGTCGCACGCAGCGAGCGCCAGCGCCGTCGAAGCCAGCCAGACGAGCGTCGAAACGTTACGGGATGGACGGATCACGGGGCCTCCCTGGCGGGCATCGACTCGATGGCCTGGCCGGTCGCATCCCTCACCGGTGCGGGCTTGTGCGCAGCAGGCGGCGTGCCGATGACAACGGGCACCGAAAACGCGCGACCCTCGCTCTGCACCTTGCTGGACAGCTTGGTGATCACGCTGACGTAGTACAGGCCCTCCGCGTTGCCACGCACCTGAACCTTCAGCACATACGGCTGCCCCGCCTCCACCGCCGGGAAGCGCGCGACGCGCTCGCCCTCGATGGTCAGCCCCGGCGAGTCGCCGACTTCGACGTCGAGCAGGTCACCGGGCTTGCGCGGGCTGACGACGAGTTCGATCGTGAACGGCTGCCCGACCTCGGGTTTCGCGGGGATGTCGTACTGCAGGTCGATCGGCGCCGTCGTCTTCGAGTTCGGCACGGCGGTCGCGAGATGCGTGGGCTTCGAGTCCGCCAGCTTCACGGTGGCCGTGTCGGTTGCCTCCTTCGCGGCAGCCGTCTTTTCGGCCGCCCTGGGCCTCGCTGCGGCCTCGGACGCGACTTCGTCGTCGCCACCGCCGCAGGCCGCCAGCAGGCAGGCCGCCACGGCGATCACGCAGGCACCCGCCGCGCGCTTCGTGCCACACCCCTGCAGACCACTCGTCTGGTTCACCATGGTTGCTTCCTGTCCCGTTCGTCGTTGCGATCGTAACCGTCAATTCGTGACGGAAACGTTCATGCAGGTCACGCCACGACGCGCCGCATTGGTCGACGGATCGACGTGACTGAATTCGTAGACCTCGATCACATAGTCGCCCGCCGCGAGGCCGCCCACCGGCGTCAGTTCCTCCACATTCGGCGTGCCGCCGTCCGCGGCATCGAGGAAGCCGTTGCGGTAGAGGACGAAGTCCGGGTCAGGGTCAGGCGACGGGCCGGGGTCCGAACCGGTCGCGGTGTACTCCGCGCGGATGGTCACGGACTGCGCGGTGGCCAGCGTGAAGCGCAGGAACAGCCGGTTGCCGAGCGCATTGTAGGTGCCCGCCGCCGTCGTGCCGCAGACCCGCTGCGTGCCGCCCAGCGTCAGCGTCGTGTAAACCTGCAAGGCCTGACTCACCGACCCGCCGTTGGTCTCGCCCACGCCATAGAGCCCGGTGCCGAAGACGGACTGCGACTGCACGAGCGCGTCGATGGCCGCCACCGGCGCACCGGCGCGTGCCTTCAGGCCCGCGATGAACGGATACAGACTGGTCAATGCCGGGCCGCCGCGCAACTCGCCGGCGAACACTTCGAACATCGGGCCGTAGCCGAGCGCGACGGCGTCCGGATGCTCGTTGGCGGCGTCGTAGAGATCCCACGCGAGACCCGCGACCGAGCCCTCGTTGAACCAGCCGGCCGGCGGGTGCGAATTGTTCTCGAGCTGAAAATCGAAGCGGTCGCCCTGGGCCTGGCCGAAAGAGTCCTTGTAGACAGGATCGGCCAGGACCATGCCGGAAAAGGCATTGGCGAATCCCTCGCTGAACGCCAGACGCAGGTCGATGCGGTCGTCGGGGGAATGTGAGCCGCCGGGCGTATCGGTGCGGCTGGTCACGTCCTCGAGAAAGTGCTGGAACTCGTGCGCAAGCACGTGCTGATCGTACTCGTCCGTGTCGTTGCCATCGAGGCCGAGCACGTAGATGCCGTCGGGAAAGCCGTCGTTCGCGCCACTCCGGTACAGTGTGGACAGGATGGCGCCCGTCGACGGATCGAAATCGTCGGAGGATGTGTTCTTCTGACTCCAGAACACGGCCAGCGCCGGCAGGCTCGGCGGCGTGTCGACATTGCCGCGGACGAACTTCACGGCCGAGTACAGCGTATCGACGATCGCGAACGGCGCCGCCGCACGCGTGCCACTGTAGGTCGTGCCGCCGAAACCCGGCCAGCCCGACTCGGCAAGCAGATTGCGCGTCACACTCGCCGTACCGGTGCTGAAGCTCGCAGAGTCGAGCACGTACAGCGCATTGGCGTTCGTGTTGTTCAGCACCCGGATGTCCCACGCGCCGGTGCTGCGGACCTGCGCCCTCGCGCGCACGAACACGCTCGTGTCCGCGGGCGCCGTCATCGCATAGTCGCCGTTGTCGTCCGCTGTCGTCGTCGCGAGCACGGCCTGGCTCGCCGCGTTGACGAGCTCGACCACGACGCCGCGCGCCGGCGCCGCGAACGTCCCGCCGTAGTTCAGGCCCGCCGTGGCATCGACCACGCCGGCATTGAAGAACGGCACGCGCTGGTAGGTGATGCGGCCGCTCACGGTGACGTCGGCCGGCGGTGGCCCGGTCGCGGTGATGGTGCGCGTGGCCTGGCCCGTGGCGCCCCTGTTGTCCGTCACGGTCAGCGTGACGGTGTAGCTGCCGCCGGATACGAACGTGTGCGAAGCGGCGACACCGGTCGCCGATCCGGAGTCGCCGAAGCTCCATGAGTAGCTCGCGATCGAGCCGTCACGGTCCGTCGACGCGGAGGCATCGAACGCGACGACGAGCGGAGCGTTGCCGCTGGACGGCGTGGCGGTAAACGAGGCTGTCGGCGCCGCATTGTCGGAGCCACCGCCCCCACCGCCGCCGCAGGCGGAGAGGACGAGGCACGGGAACAGGAGGCATCCGGAGCGCCAGACGGCTTTCATCACGCGGTTCGGCCGGTCGAAGTCGAAGTTCGCGAAGGATAGCACTTGCCCGGACGGCGTCGCCGTCCGGCGCGACTGGAGCGCATCAGTTGCGCAACAGCTCCGGTTCCCGCGTCAGCCGGAACTCCCATTGCAGCTGCGAACGGACGATCTGCTCGAGGTCGTCGTGGCGCGGCTCCCAGCCGAGCACCTGCCGGATGCGCTCGGCATGCGCCACGAGCGACGGTGGATCGCCGGCGCGGCGCGGCCCTTCGAGCGTCGCCAGCGGCCGCCCGGCGACCTTCTCGACCATCCTCAGCACCTCGCGCACGCTGTAGCCGTGACCGTAGCCGCAATTGAGCGTCGTCGAGGCGCCGCCTCGCGCCAGATAATCGAGTGCCTTCAGGTGGGCCGCGGCGAGGTCCTCGACGTGGATGTAGTCGCGTACGCCGGTGCCGTCCGGCGTCGGGTAGTCCGTGCCGAAGATCGAGACGTTCTCGCGCGCACCGGCGGCCACCTGGCAGCCGACCTTGACCAGCAACGTCGCCGTCGGCGCGCTGTGTCCGATGCGACCGCCCGGATCGCTGCCCGCCACGTTGAAGTACCGGAGCGCGACATAGCGCAGCTTCTGCGAGGCCGCCGCAAGATCGCGCAGCATCCACTCGCTCATGAGCTTGGACAGCCCGTACGGGTTGATCGGCGCCGTCGGCGAATCTTCCCGCGCCAGGCCCTCGGCCGGAATGCCGTACACGGCCGCCGTCGAGGAAAACACGAAGCGCCGCACGCCGGCGCGGTCGCACTGCTCGAGCAGATTGCGCGTCGCACAGGTGTTGTTGCCGTAGTATTTGAGCGGCTGTGCCACGGACTCCGGCACGATCGTGTGCGCAGCGAAATGCAGCACCGTGTCGACCCGATGCTCGGCGAGTACGCGCCCGACGAGTTCGCGGTCGCTGGTGTCGCCGACGACCAGCGCCGCGTCCAGGACGGCGCTGCGATAGCCGGTCGACAGGTTGTCGAGCACGACCACGTCTTCGCCGCGCTCGACGAGCTGGCGGACGACGTGGCTGCCAATGTAACCGGCGCCACCGGTCACGAGGATCTTCGAATTCGTGGTCATGACGTCCATCCTACCGTGTCTTCCTGCATCGCCGCGACCTGCTCGCGCAGATTCAGTACTTGCTGCTCCCAGTACTTCGGCTCCTCGAACCACGGAAACGCCCGCGGAAAGGCCGGATCGTCCCAGCGGCGCGCGAGCCAGCCCGAGTAGTGGATGATCCGCAGCGTGCGCAGCGGCTCGATCAGCATGAGTTCGTGCGGGTCGAAGTCGCCGAATTCCGCATAGCCCGCGAGGATGTCGTCGAGCTGCGCCCGCATCTCGGCCGGCCGGCCGGAAATCAGCATCCACAGGTCCTGCACGGCGGGGCCGGTCATGCAGTCGTCGAGATCGACGAAATGCGGGCCGTCGTCGGTCCACAGCACGTTGCCGGGGTGGCAGTCGCCGTGCAGACGCAGCTCCCGGTACGGTTGCGCGTCGTCGAAGCGCCGGGCGACGAGTTCGAGCGCATCGTGCGCCACCGATTCATACGCGGCCTCCAGGTGCGAGGGAATCCAGCCGGCGCCGAGCAGGTGGTCGACGGTGTCGCCCCCCATCGCCTGCCAGTCGAGACGCACACGGTGCAGGAACTGCCGGGTTCGTCCCACGGCGTGGATGCGCGCGACGAAGCGTCCCATCCATTCACGTTCGGCACGCGCGCCCAGTTCCGGCCAGCGCCCGCCCGCGCGCGGGTAGACCGCGTAACGAAAGCCCTCGTGCTCGAACAGTGTGCGGCCGCGACGCACCTCAGGCGCGACAACGGGAACCTCGGCGTGTGCCAGCTCGAGCGCGTACTCGTGCTCCTCGAGGATCGCGGATGTGCTCCAGCGCGCAGGCCGGTAGAACTTGACCACGACCGGCGGGCCGTCTTCGCGACCGACCTGATAGACGCGGTTCTCGTAGCTGTTCAGCGCGAGGATGCGGCCGTCGCTCAGGTGCCCGAGCGCCTCGACGGCGTCGATTACCGTGTCGGGCGTCAGCGATTCGTACGGCTGGAGCGAGGCCGCGGCGCGAGACATCCCGCCATTCTACGCGAGAGCTGGTGTACGCTCCTGCCTCGACTCATGGCACGCCCTTCCTTTCGTCCGCGTTCGCTCACCGGCCTGATCCTGCTGGGCTTCGTCATCGTCGCCCTGCCCGCCCTGCTCGGGACGATCAGTGCCGCCGTGGAAATGCGCACGCTGTCGGCGGCCAGCGAGCGGCTCGTCATCAACGGCGTCGCCGCCACGCAGTACACCCAGGCGCTCGTGCGGCAGGTGTCGTCGCTCGAGCGCACCGTACGACTGTACCAGATCATTCCGCGCGCCGCGCTGCTCGACACGTTCCGGCAGAACCGCAACCTGCTGGTGGCGACGCTCGACGGCTTCAGCGGCCTGCCGAGCACGCGCGACGGCCGCGCTGAGGTCATCGACCGCATGCGCGCCACGCTCGAGCGCATCTCGGTTGCGGTGGACTCGAGATCGCCGGCGGAGATTGGACGCACGCTGCAGGTGTTCAACCAGCTCGCGCGCGACGCCGGTCAGCTTTCGGGCTTCGCGAGCGCACAGACGGACCGTGAGCTGAAGCAGTTGCAGGCGGAGACCGCGAACGTGCGCCGGCGTCTCTACTGGCAGTCGGCGGCCCTCGTGCCGGTCACGCTCGGCCTGATCGTGCTTTTCGCCGTCTTCCTGACCCGCCCGATCCGCCAGCTCGACGCGGCGATCGGCAACATCGGCCACGGCCGCATCAACGAGCCCGTCGACGTGCGGGGCCCGACGGACCTGCGCGCGCTCGGCCGCCAGCTCGAGTGGCTGCGCATGCGGCTGCTCGAGATCTCCGAAGAACGCAACAAGTTCCTGCGCCACATGTCGCACGAACTCAAGACGCCGCTCGCCAACATCCGCGAAGGCACGGAGCTGCTGATCGAGGGTGCCGTCGGATCCATGAGCGCCGAGCAGCGTGAGGTGGCTGGCATTCTGCGCGACAACAGCCTGCGGCTGCAGCGACTGATCGAAAACCTGCTGTCGTACAGCGAGTGGCAGGCCCGGCGCAGCGAGCTCGAAACGGGCGAAATCCGTCTGCTGCCGCTGGTCAAGAGCGCGATCGAGACGCACCGCCTGCCCATCGAGGTGCACGGCCTGCGGCTCGACCTGCAGGTACCCGACCTGACGCTCCATGCAGACCGGGCGAAGCTCAGGCTGATCCTCGACAACCTGATTTCAAACGCTGTCAAGTTCACGCCCGACGGCGGCACGATCACGTTGCGTGCGCACCTCGACTATGCCGGCGAGCGACTGATCTTCGACGTCGCCGACACCGGTCCGGGCATTCCCGAGGACGAACGGGCGCGCATCTTCGACGCGTTCTATCAAGGCGCCACGCCGCAGGGCGGGCTCGTTCGCGGCACGGGTATCGGCCTGTCCGTCGTGCAGGAGTTCGTCACCGCCCACGGCGGCACCATCGAGATCGTCGACCAGGAATTCCCCGGCGCACACTTTCGCGTGACGCTGCCCGTCGCGGGCGAAGCTGCCGCAGGAACCACAACACCGACGCCTGTATCATGAACACCATGACCGCCACGTTCCGCTCTGTCGTCTCCCGTTCCGCGACCGTGCTGCTGCTGTTGGCCGTGGGCGCCTGCGCCGGCTCGCCGCCGGCTCCATCGCCCAAGGGCGCAGCGGGCGTGACGGCCGAAAGCGCGCCGAAGAAGGTCGCCATTGAGGACTACCTCCAGATCTTCGACCGTCTCGCGCCCGGCGATGCGACGCGACAGTACGAGGTCGTGGCGGAACTCGCGGCGGCCGTGCAGCAGGCGCCGACCGCCACCAACCGGCTGAAACATGCGCTGGCGCTCGGGGCCGCCGGACGTCCGGACAGCAACCCGATCGAGGCCAAACGGCTCGTCTCGGAACTGCTGGCCGAGCAGAACGACCTGCGGCCGCTGGAGGTCTCGCTCGCGAACGCCTGGCTGCGCGAGTTCGACGCGCGGGTCGCGCTGTACGCCGACCTCGCGCGGCAGCACGAGGAATCCGAGCGCGAACGGCACGCGGACGCCGCGGAGAGTGACAAGCGCATCGCGGCACTGAATACGGAGACCCAGCGCCTCCGGAAAGCGCTGCTCGAGGCCGAGCGCAAGCTCGAGGCCGTGGCGGAGATGGAGAAGCCGCTCGCGCCGCCGGAAGCGCAGTAGCGCGGCTGCAGGAACACAGGCGAGCAGCCAGTGACGCGACCGAACAGACGCACGCCGAAGATCCTGGTCGTCGACGACGACCCGGGCCTGCTGCGCCTGCTGACCATCCGCCTGCGTTCGCAGAAGTACGAGGTCGAGCCGGCCGAGAGCGCCGCGAAGGCGCTGTCGGTCATTGCGCGATTCCGCCCCGACCTCGTCATCACGGACCTGCGCATGGCCGAGATGGACGGCATCACGCTGCTGCGCGAACTGCAGCGCCGCTGGCCCGGGCTCAACGTGATCATGCTGACCGCGCACGGCACGATTCCCGACGCGGTCAAGGCCACGCAGTCGGGCGCTTTCGCGTTCCTGACCAAGCCGGTCGAAAAGGAACAGCTGCTCGAGGAGGTCCGCCGCGCGCTGAAGACCTCCGGTTTCGCGGACACCGCCGAGGACTGGCGCACCGAGTTCGCCACGCGCAGCCCGATCATGGAGGACCGTCTGTCGAAGGCGCATCTGGTTGCGGCGACCGACTCCTCCGTGCTGATCACCGGCGAACCCGGCACGGGCAAGGAACTGCTCGCCCGTGCGATCCATCGTGCGAGCGCCCGGCGCGAGGGGCCGTTCGTTTCCGTCGACTGCAGCGCAATGGAAGGCAATCCTGCCGAGACCGCAGGCGACGGCCGTCTCGCCGCCGCGGTGCGCGACGCTGGCGGCGGCTCGCTTTTCCTGCGCAACGTTGACGACCTGCCCGCGGGTCTGCAGACACGGCTCGTCGAGCTGATCCGCGCCACGCGCGACATGCGCGTCATGGCGACGAGCGACCAGCGACCGGACGAGCTGGCGGCCGACCCGCGATTCGTGACCGCCCTGCTCGAACTCGTCAGCGCCGTCCACATCGACCTGCCGGCTCTCAGCCGGCGCCGCGAGGACGTTCCGCTGCTCGCCGCGCAGTGTCTGGACGACGTCGCCTCCGAGAACCCGGGCCAGGCCAGGCGCACGCTGTCGCCCGAGGCGATGGAGGCTCTCGCAACCTCCAGGTGGCCGGGCAACGTCCGCCAGTTGCGCATGGTCGTGCGTCAGGTTGCGGCGCTCGGCGCAGGGGCGGTCATCACACCCGAGCAGTTGCAGGACGCGCTGGGGCAGGCGACACAATTGCCGAGCTTCGACGAGGCGCGGGACGAGTTCACGCGCAGCTACCTCGTGCAGTTGCTGCAGATCACGCAGGGCAACGTGAGCCAGGCCGCGCGCATGGCCAGGCGCAACCGCACCGACTTCTACAAGCTGCTGACCAAGCACGACCTGCGGCCCGAGGAATTCAAGGAATGAGCGCGGCGCCGGCCCGACGTGAACCGGTCCGCGAACTGATACATGGCGCGCATTTCCGGCAGTTCGCGTTGCCACGGTTGGCGATTCCCCGAAGACTCACCCACGTCTGAAAAAGGCAAACCCGCCGCGAGGCGGGGACGCAAAGCCTCCGGTCCAGCGGCTCGACGCCGAGGGATAGCGGGGTTGCCAGCGGAACGTGTCTCGCATCGCGCGGGACCGCAGGCGACCTGCACCCTCGAATGTCCGATGGACCGGCTCGATGAGGGTACGAAATGCCGGTCACTCGCCACTTTGCCAGCTCGTTGATCATGATCGTCGCCTGCGTGTCGTTGAGCGCATGTGGCGACGAGGGAAAGAAGGCGCCCGCCGACACCGGGCAGACGCCGACACCTCCGGTTGCCACGCCTCCGCCCGCAACGCCGCCGGCCGGCAACAACGCCCCGGTCATCACCGGCAGTCCCGCCACGGCGGTGAGCACCGACAAGCCCTACGGCTTCCTGCCCTCGGCCACGGACGCCGACGGCGATCAGCTCCGGTTCTCGATCGCCAACAAGCCCGCCTGGGCGTCGTTCGACGCCGCGACCGGCACGCTTTCCGGCACGCCCGCCGCCTCGACCGTCGGCGTGTACTCCAATATCCGGATTTCGGTGAGCGACGGCACCGCCACCAGCAGTCTGCCGGCATTCAGCGTGACCGTGCAGGCCGCCACCCTCGGCTCGGCCGCGCTGTCGTGGCGCGCGCCGAGCCTGAACGAGGATGGCACGCCCGTGGACGACCTCAGTGGCTACGTCGTGCGCTACGGCACGGAGCCTGCGTCACTGGACGCGCAGGTGCGCATCGCCAACCCGCAGGTGACCAGCGTGGTCATCGAACAGTTGGCGGCGGCGACGTGGTACTTCACCGTGTCCGCCGTCGCGGCGAACGGGGTCGAGAGCGAGCCGTCGATGCCGGTCTCCAAGACCATCGGCTGAGCCGGTCCGGAACCGCCTGTCCGCGGCGGTCCGACGCATGCCTTCCGGCGAGCCGACTCAGTGCACCGGAGGCTCGCCACCATCGCCGTCGCGCAACCCCAGGCGCTCGAGCGCGTCGTACAGCGTCGGGCGGGTGACGCCGAGGAGCTCGGCGGTCCGCGAGATGTTGCCTTCAGTGAGCGCCAGTGCCTGCCGTACGGCCTCGCTCTCCGCGCGCGCGCGAACTTCGCGCAGGTTGAGCCAGCTCACGCCGTCCGCGGGCATCGGCAGGCCGAGGTCGGCAGCGGTGATCTGCTTGCCTTCGGCGAGGATCACGGCACCGTTGATGCGGTTTTCGAGTTCCCGCACGTTGCCGGGCCAGGGATAGGCCTGGATCGCCGCGAGCGCATCCGACGTGAACGAACGCGCGGCCCGGCCATGCTCGCGCGCGCGGACATCGAGGATCTTCTGGGCAATGATGCCGGCGTCACCCGCCCGCTCGCGCAGCGGCGGGATTGTCACGGACACCTCGCTCAGCCGGTAGAAGAGGTCCTCGCGGAACTCGCCGCGCTCGATCATGGCCTGCAGGTTCTTGTTCGTCGCGCAGATTATGCGCAGGTCGACCGCGATGCGCTCACGCCCGCCGATGCGCTCGAGCGTGCGGTCCTGCAGGAACCGCAGCAGCTTCGCCTGCAGTGCGAGTGGCATGTCGCCGATCTCGTCCAGGAACAGCGTGCCGCCGTTGGCGAGTTCGAACTTGCCGAGCGTCTGCCGGATCGCCCCGGTGAACGCGCCCTTCTCGTAGCCGAACAGCTCGGCTTCGAGCAGGGTCTCCGGAATGGCGGCGCAATTGATCGCGACGAAGCTGCCCGAGCGCCTCGGGCTCATGGCGTGCAGCGCGCGCGCGAGCACGTCCTTGCCCGTGCCACTCTCGCCGAGCAGCAGCACCGTCGCCATCGTCGGCGCGACCTTCTCGATGGTCCGGCAGACGCGACTCATCGCATCGCTCGCGCCAACGACGCCGAGCAGCGGCTCCGGCCCCTGCGTCCGCGACAGGAGCATGTTTTGCTGCTCGAGGCCGTGGATGTAGAACGCGCGGGCCACGACCAGACGCAGGACCTGCTCGTCGACGGGCTTTTCGAAGAAGTCCACGGCGCCGAGTTCGATGGCCCGGAGCGCGTGGTGCCGGTCGAGCTGGCCGGTCACGACGATGACCTTCGTGCGCGGCGCGAGACGCAGGATCTCCTGCAGCGTGGCGAACCCCTCGCTGACGCCCGCGGGATCGGGCGGAATGCCCAGGTCCTGCAGCACGACGGGAGGCTCCGCGCGCCGCAGCGCCGCCAGCGCGCCCGGCCGGTCCGACGCGATCAGCACATCATAGTCTTCCAGCGACCAGCGGAGCTGCTTCTGCAGCCCTTCGTCGTCCTCCACCACGAGCAGCTTCGGCTTGGCGGTATTCACGTCCTCTCCGCTGGCAATCCTGCGTGGCCGTCCCGCATGGCCCGTGACCTCGCACGCCTATGGTAGCGCCTGAGGTCACTGAATGGTCTTCCCGACGATGCCGGACAGGTCGCTCTCGACGTTCGCCGCGTTGTAGGCTTTGACCGCAAAGTGCCAGGTGCCGGCCGCGAGGCCCTCGATCACCGCGGAAGTGATGGTCGGCGAGGCGATTTCGAGCACTTTGTCGAGCAGCGTGGCGTCCTGCCCGTAGCGGATCCGGAAGCCGGCCAGATCGGTGAGCGGGGTCGAATCGGTGTTGAGCCGCGGCGCAACCCACGACAGGGTCGCCGTGCCGGCCGCCGGCTCCGGCTGCGCGGTCGACGAAGCCATGACCTCGATCGAAAACGCCGGCAGCCTCGAAGCATTCGAGCCGTCGCTCACCGACACCACGATGCCTGGATACGAGCCGACGGTGCCAGCCCCTGGCGTGCCCGACAGCGCTCCCGTCGCGCGGGAGAACGCCGCCCAGACCGGCTTGTTCGCGATACTGTAGGTCAGTGTCGAGCTGTCGACGTCGTACGCCACGGGCTGGAACGAGTACGACTGCCCCTGCACGACGCTTGTCGCCGGCGTGCCGCCGATCGTCGGCGCGGCACCACGCGTCACGGTGATCTTGAATGCGCGCAGGCTGGCCGCCAGCCGGCCGTCGGAAACCGTGATCGTGATCGAGTCCGAGGTGCCCACGTCGCGCGAGCCGGGATATCCGTGCAGCCGGCCCGTCAGCCGGTCGAAGCTCGCCCAGCGCGGCAGCCCTCGCACGCTGTATCGCAGCGCATCTCCGTTCGGGTCACTCGCCGTCGGCTTGAACGAGTAGCCCTTCCCGGCGACGGCCGTGCCAGGCGGCGAACCCGAGATGACCGGTGCGAGATTGGCGGCGTGCGCCGTGGCAGTGAAGCAGGATGACCCCGCGAGGAGGAGGATGGCGACCTGACGAACGCGGACGATTGTTCCCATCGGACCCCCTGGCCGTCCGTGCGCGACGGTCGACCGTGGGGCATGCGGGAGTTGCTCGAACGCACGCGGGGCGCCTCCTGGCACGCACTCGTGCCGCGCCATCCGCAGGTTCCGGCAACCCCGCTATCCCAGGCCTGAGCCGTGGACCGGAGGCTTTGCGTCCCCGTCTCGCGACGGGTTTGCCCTTGACTGAAACGCGGCGCAGTGTCCGTCGCTGGCCCGTGCGCGTAAAGCACCGATCCCGGAAGTGCGTCACATGGAGCAGAACGTCACGCCCAACCACACCGGTTGCGCATTCTGCGAGGCACGTCACGGCGAACGTGCGCTGATTTCATTCGCCGGCGATCGGCAGCCGGATCTCGAACGTCGTACCGCGGCCGGGCGTGCTCTGCACGGAAATCACGCCTCCGACGGCACGCACGTATTCACGCGCCTGGTAGGCGCCGATGCCCATACCCTTGCTGCCCTTCGTCGAATCGAAGGGCGTGAACAGTCGCTTCTCGATGAACTCCCGGCTCATGCCGGACCCGCTGTCGGTGAGCGTCAGGCGCACATCCCGGCCGACCGTATCGACGCGCAGGCGCACCGTGCCGTCCGGCGGCGTCGCTTCCTGCGCGTTGCGCAGCAGATGCTCCACGGCTGCGACGAACCGGTCGGCGTCAACGAGCACCGTCGCCTCGTCCGACACCTGCAACTCGGGGACCGGTCGCTGCATCGACGAGCGCTGCACCGCGAGTCGTGCCAACTGCACGATCGGGTTCCTGCGCACCGCACCCTGCTCTTCCCGCATGTGCAGTTGCACGATCAGCCGCTCCATGCGGCGCGCGGCATTGGCGACCGTGCTGATCGCGTCGTCGACGAACTCCGGATTGCGTCGATGCCGTTCGGCGTTGGTCACGATCAGCGCAAGCTGCGCGGCGAGGTTCTTCAGGTCGTGCATGACGAACGCCGTGAGCCGGTGATACGCGGCGAACTGACGGTGCTCCGCAAGCTGACGGTCCGCCTCGTGCTGGGCAATGTGGGTGGCCACGTGCTGGCCGACCGTCTTGAGCAGGTCGCGGTCCTCGAAATTGGGCTGGAATGGCGCCGAAGGATTCGCAAGCACGACCAGGCCGATCAGTTCGGCGCCTTCCAGCAGCGGCATGACGATGCGTGCCTCGGGGAACATCGTCAGCGTGTCCGGGAGCGCGACATCGTCATATACCGCCGGATCGCGACGATATTCCTCGAGGTCGAGCACCCACTGCCGGTCCCGCATCAGCCGCAGCATCGGGTCGTCGGCCGGCAGCGTGCCGAGCGTGCGGTATTGCCCAGACGGGTCGACCGGCCACGCCGCGACGGGAGCGAACGGCCCGTCCTCGCTACCTTGCCGCAGGAACAGGACACCCGCCGGGCTTGCGATGATCTGCGCCGTGGCCCGGATGGCGCGCGTATACGGATCGGCCACGACGTCGTCCGCCACCGGCCGTGCCTCGGCGGGCCCGACGTGCTGTATGCCGCCTCGCGACAGCGTCTGCACGAAGCGCAGCCACTCGGACCGGTAGTCGTACTTGTACTGGTAGAAGTGTCGCGCGATGAACACGCGCGTACGCTGACGCGCAGGAGCCGACGTGGTCAGCAACGCGAGCAGCCCGCCGCCGGCGAGCAGGATCGCGATGCCGACGGCCGCGAGCCACGGATGGCCGCCGCTCAGGAGCAGCGAAGCGCCCGCGAGGGCCGCCAGCAGGGTCACCGAGACGAGCAGCAGCAGCAGCGCCGAGAACGTGGCCTGCCGTGACACGAAGACGCGCAGGTGCCACTCGGGGTTCCGCTTGGCCGCCACCGCGACCAGCGGCAGCATCGCTCCCGTGACGAATCCGCGCGCCAGCCAGGGCGTGGACGCGACGCCTGTGTCGCTCATGAGGGCATACAGGTTCGCGAACAGATCGTAGCCGAACGCGAGCCCGAGCGCGAGCGCGAGGTGACGCAGGGAGTATCGCTCGCGCGTCCGGTGGTACACGTACCCGAGCAGCGCGAGCAGCAGTGCGGCCAGCATGGCCCCCGCGAACGGCCAGTTGCCGTCCTGCAGCACCTGGGCCGGAGTCTCGACGAGCCAGGGCGACGCGACGAACCACGCGCCGAGACCGACGACCACGATTGCGCAGGCCGACTGCACGCGGTCGCGCACGGCGGGCGCCAGCCCGACGCCGACACAGCCCGTCAGCACGAAAGCCCATGCGCCGCCGCGCAGGGCCTCCATGAAAGGCACCGCCGACAGCGGAATCGCGCGGTCCGCCGTGCTGCCGGCGAGTGCGACGCCCCAGGCACTGGTGACCGCGCACGCTGCGATCAGTCGCGCGCCGTGCGAACTGCCCTCCCAGCCGACGGCGAGCAATCCCGTCAGCATCAGGAACGTGATGCTGGCAAAACCGTACGATAGCGTGCCGAAGTCAGCCAAGGGTCATCCGCGTCCCGACGCTCGAGCCGTGCCGCACGGAGTATGACGGTATTGCAGTGGTGGCGTCCCCACGGGGATTCGAACCCCGGTCGCAACCGTGAAAGGGTTGTGTCCTAGGCCTCTAGACGATGGGGACGTCGTGGTGGAGCCAGACGGGATCGAACCGTCGACCTCCTGCATGCCATGCAGGCGCTCTCCCAGCTGAGCTATGGCCCCACGAGGGTCGCGAATTTTCCAAGCTCGCGCGGCGCTTGTCAAATTCTCCTCATGTTCGCGTCATCACGCGCACGCGGCGCAACACCCGTATCGCGCCCCGACGAGTTCCCTATCGGCATCAGCGCCGGCTCTGGTGCCTGCGCCAGACCTGCGTGCCGCGTCAACTCCACGGCGCGGAAGCACGCGGTTCCCGCCACGCCCTCAGCGACAGTGGGCGATCGCGCGATCGAGCCGCCGCAGCGTCGTCTCACGGCCGAGGATCTCAAGCGTGACGTCGATGGGCGGCGACACCGAGCCGCCCGAGACCGCGACGCGGACCGGCTGGGCCACTTTGCCGAGACCCGCGCCGTGCTCGGAGGCGATGGCCTGGATGATCTCGTGCAGCCGGGGCGCAACCCACGCATCCAGTGAGGCCATGCGGTCGCGCGTGGCCTGCAGCAGCGGGGCCGCCTCGGCGGTCAGGTTCTTCTTCGCCGCCTTCTCGTCGTAGCCGGTCAGGTCGCGGAAGAAGAAAATGCTGTTCGCGGCCATTTCCTTGAGGGTCTTCGCCCGCTCCTGTTGCGCCTTCGCAATCGCGGCCAGATTCGCCATGTCGTCCGTCTCGATGCCAAGCGTCGCGAGCTGCGGCCGCAGGTACTGCGCGAGCCGCTCGGGCGTGGCCCGCATGATGTGCTGCTGGTTGGTCCAGAGCATCTTGTCGACGTTGAGCGCCGAGGCACCCTTGTTGACATCGTGAATGTCGAAGAGCCGCGTCATCTCCTCGAGCGTGAAGATCTCCTGGTCGCCGTACGACCAGCCGAGGCGCCCCAGGTAGTTCAGCAGGCCCTCCGGCAGGAAGCCCTCGTCGCGGTATTGCAGCACGCTCACGGCGCCGTGGCGCTTGGAGAGCTTGGCACCGTCCGGGCCGAGGATCATCGGTACGTGCGCATAGAGCGGCGGTTCCACACCGAGCGCGCGCAGCATGTTGATCTGCCGCGGCGTGTTGTTGATGTGGTCGTCGCCGCGGATCACGTGCGTGATCTGCATGTCGTAGTCGTCGACGACGACGCAGAAATTGTACGTCGGTGTTCCGTCCGAGCGCGCGATGATGAGGTCGTCGAGTTCGGCGCTGTCGAACGTGATCGGTCCGTGGACGACGTCGTCGACGACCACCGAGCCCTGGTCGGGGTTGCGGAAGCGCACGACCGGGTTCACGCCCGGCACGGGCTCGTGCCGGGCACGGCAGCGGCCATCGTAGCGCGGCTTTTCCTTGCGTGCAGTCTGCTCGGCACGCATCTGGTCCAGCGACTCCTTCGAGCAATAGCAGCGATAGGCCTTGCCCTGCGCGAGGAACTGGTCGATGACCTCGCGGTACCGGTCCATTCGTGCGGTCTGGTAGAACGGGCCCTCGTCATGATCGAGCCCGAGCCAGCGCATGCCCTCGAGGATCGCGTTGACCGCCTCGGGCGTCGAGCGCTCGCGGTCGGTGTCCTCGATGCGCAGGATGAACCGGCCACCGTGACGGCGCGCGTAGAGCCAGCAGAACAGCGCCGTGCGCACGCCACCGATGTGCAGCATGCCGGTCGGGCTCGGAGCGAAACGGGTGCGGACGGTCATTTGGACACCGGGACCGGGACACAGGCTCCACGAAGGAGATCCGAGTGCCTGATTTGACTGGTGGGCGGTACTGGGATTGAACCAGTGACCCCTGCCGTGTGAAAGCAGTGCTCTACCGCTGAGCTAACCGCCCCACCTGAGAAGGCCGCGTAGTTTAGGGGGCGTCGGAGGGAGGGTCAAATGGGGTCAGACCCCTCTCAAGAAATTCTTGACTGGGGTCAGACCCCTACCCGGGCTCACCGCCGATCAGCGCCAGCAGGTCCTGCGTCTTGTCCCGCATCAGCACCTCGTTGCCGCGGCTCTCGACATTGAGTCTGATCAGCGGCTCGGTGTTGGACGAGCGCAGGTTGAATCGCCAGCCGTCGAGCTCGACGCTGACGCCGTCGGTGCGGTCGATGGCCTTCGCCATCGGCTGGTACTTCTCGAGGACCTCGGCGATCGTCGCCTTGGCGTCCGGCACGCGGCGGTTGATCTCCCCGCTCGCGGGAAACAGACGGATGCGCTCGCCAACGAGTTCCGACAGCGGCTTGCCGGTCGTGCACATGAGCTGCAGCACCAGCAACCACGGGATCATGCCGCTGTCGCAATAGGCGAAGTCGCGGAAGTAGTGGTGGGCGCTCATCTCGCCGCCGTACACGGCGTCGGCTTCGCGCATCACGGCCTTGATGAACGCGTGGCCGGACTTCGACTGCACGGCCTCGCCACCCATGCGCTGCACGATGTCGAGCGTATTCCAGGTCAGGCGCGGGTCGTGGACGATGCGGCTGCCGGGATGGCGCTGCAGGAACACCGAAGCCAGCAGACCGACGATGTAGTAGCCCTCGATGAAGCTGCCCTGTTCGTCGAACAGGAAGCAGCGGTCGTAATCGCCGTCCCACGAAATCGCGCAATCCGCACCGTGCCGGCGCAGCGCCTCGATCGGCGCCGCATGGTTCTCGACCAGCATGGGGTTCGGGACGCCGTGCGGAAACGTACCGTCCGGCTCGTGCTGCACCTTGACGAATTCGAACGGCAGGTACGGCTCGAGCTTGTCGATGATCAGACCCGCCCCGCCGTTGCCCGCGTGCACGACGACCTTGAGCGGCTCGAGCTTCGAGCGGTCGACGTACGACAACAGGTGCTCGATGTAGCCGGGCATGATGTCGACGGCAAAGCGCTCGCCCACGCGGTCGGGCTTCGTGAACTGCCCCGCCTCCGCGATCTGGCGGATCTCGACCAGCCCGGTGTCGCCGCTGATCGGCCGCGAGCCCTCGCGCACGAACTTCATGCCGTTGTAGTCGGGCGGGTTGTGGCTCGCGGTCACCATGATGCCGCCGTCCATCTCGCGCGCGAACGTCGCGTAATAGACGACCTCGGTGCCGCAGAGGCCGATGTCGTGCACGTCGACGCCCGAATCGAGCAGGCCCTGCTCCAGCGCCTTGCCGAGCAGCTCGCTGGACAGCCGGATGTCGCGCCCGACGACCACCTTCTTCGGCTTGACGAACTCCGCGTAGGCACGGCCGACGCGATAGGCGACGTCCTCGTTCAGCTCGTCCGGAATGCGACCGCGCAGGTCGTAGGCCTTGAATCCCTGGATCGTGATCGGATGCATGTTGCGTCGTCGCCCGAAAGTAGTGCGGAACCTCACGCTGCCCTCGCCCGGATGCCCGGGCAGGATGTCGTGCTCACTTCGTCGTGCCCTCGCGGCCGTAGACGTCCTCGAAACGGACGATGTCATCCTCGCCGAGGTAGCTGCCGGACTGCACTTCGATGATCTCGAGCGTCACTTTACCCGGGTTCTCGATGCGGTGCCTCGTCCCGAGCGGGATGTAGGTCGATTCGTTCTCGCCGAGCAGGAACGTGTCGTCGCCGCGCGTGATGCGCGCCGTGCCCGACACGACGATCCAGTGCTCGGCCCGGTGATGGTGCATCTGCAGCGACATCGCAGCGCCCGGCTTGACGATCAGCCGCTTCACCTGGAAACGCTCGCCGTTGTCGATGCTGTCGTAGCTGCCCCAGGGCCGGAACACCTCGCGGTGCAGCGCCGTTTCGTAGCGTCCCTGCTCCTTCAGCCGGGCCACCAGCCGCTTGACGTCCTGAACCCTGTGGCGCGGCGCGACCAGCACGGCATCCCTGGTCTCGACGACGACGTGGTCCCGCAGGCCGACGGCGCCGACGAGCCGGCTCGTCGAATGCAGGTAGCACCCGCTCGTGTCCTCGACCAGCACGTCGCCGGTCGTCACGTTGCCGGCCTCGTCGCGCGGCAGGGCGTCCTGCAGGGCCGACCAGGACCCCACGTCGCTCCAGCCCGCATCGAGCGGCACGACGACGGCCTTGTCGGTCCTTTCCATGACCGCGTAGTCGATCGAGTCGCTCGGGCAAGCCGAGAATTCGCCGACCGGCAGTCGCGTAAAGTCGAGGTCCTGCGCGGCGCCCGCGACGGCAGCCCGGCAGGCCGTCAGCATGACGGGCACATGCCGCTCGAGTTCCGCCAGGTAGGTTCCGGCGCGAAACAGGAACATGCCGCTGTTCCAGTAATATTCGCCCGATTCGACGTACTTCTGCGCCGTACCGGCGTCGGGCTTCTCGACGAACTCCTGCACCGGGTAGGCGGCCGCGCCACGGGCCCTGTCGCCGGCACGCCCGGCCGCATCGCCGTTCCTGCGGCGAATGTACCCGTATCCCGTCTCCGCGCGGTCCGGCACGATGCCGAACGTGACGAGCGAGCCCGCCTCCGCCGCCGCGCGCCCCGCCCCCACCGCCGCCTGGAAGGCCGCCACGTCGCGGATCACGTGGTCGGCGGGCAGCACCAGCAGCAGCGGGTCCTGGTCGGCCTGTGTGGCGCCAGCACGCGCCCGCTCCATCGCGACGAGCGCCGCGACCGCGACGGCCGGGGCCGTGTTGCGACCCACGGGCTCGAGGATGATGGCCTGCGGGGGGGTGCCGCCCACGCGCAACTGCTCCGCGACCATGAACCGGTGGCTCTCGTTGCACACCACGATCGGGGCCGCGAGGTTGGCGAGGCCCGCCACGCGGGCGGCCGTGTCCTGCAGCATGGTGCGCGGGCCGACGAGCGGCAGGAGCTGCTTGGGGTACAGCTCGCGCGACAGCGGCCACAGCCGCGTCCCGGAGCCACCGGAGAGGATCAGGGGGATCAGCATTCGGCCTCGTGTCCTCGTGGGCATGCGGGCGACCTGCTCCGGATCTTACCCGGGGCCCGGCGCAAGGGAACTCAGAACGGCCAGACCCTCGGCACGATCAGCATCGTCGCGACGCCGACGATGATGCTGAGCGGCACACCGAAGCGGATGTAGTCCGACCAGCGGTAGCCGCCCGGGCCATAGACCATCAGGTTCGTCTGGTAGCCGATCGGCGTGATGAAGCCCGCGGAGGCACCCACCATGACCGAGACGACGTACGGCATGTAGCTCACGTTGCCGTCCTGGGCCACCGCCATGGCGATCGGGAACATCAGCACGCCGGCCGCGTTGTTGGTGATGAGTTCGGTCAGCACGACAGTGGATGCGTAGAGCACGACCAGCGCCCAGAAGGGATCGCCCCGCGCAAGATCGCCGATCCATCCCGCGAGCAGCGCTGCGGCGCCGGATTCGGCCAGCGCAAAACCGAGCGCGAAGGATGCCGCGATGCCCGCGAGCACGGGGTACTCGATGCTGCGCCGGGCGATGGGCAGGCTCAGACAGCCCGTGGCGATCATCAGGCCGCCCGCGATGAACGAGGCCTGGAACAGCGGGACGAACTCCATTGCCGACAGGACCAGCATCGCCACGAGGATCAGCGACGCGAGCGGAGCCCGCGCGAAGTTCGGCCGCGTCGAGTCCTGCAGACGACTCACGAGCAGGAAGTCGCGGTTGTACTTGTGACGCTGCACGAAACCCTGGGCGGCCTCGACGAGCAGCACGTCGCCGGCCTCCAGCCGAACGTCGCCGACCTTGCCGGCAATGCGGGCGCCTTCGCGCGAGATCGAGATGATCGCCGCGCCGTAGAGGCTGCGGAAGTTCGACTCCTTGACGGTGTATCCAACGACGGGCGCGCCCGGCGCGAGCACGATCTCCACCAGCCAGCGCTTGCCATGGTGCAGGTCGAACTGGTAGGTCTGGTCTTCCGCGACGGAGATGCCGGGCATGCGCCGCAGTTCGTTGACCGCGTCGACGACACCCACGAACGTGATGCGGTCGTTCTCCTCGAGTATCTCGCCGGGTCCGACCGCCGTGAGCAGCCGTTCGCCACGCTTGATGTCGAGCACGAACGCATACTTCATGCTGCGCAGACCCACCTCCGCGATGGTCCGGCCGGCCAGCGGGCCACCCGGCAGCACGCGCGCCTCGACGGCGTATTCACGCGCGTTCTCGAGCTGCTCGACCGGCCCCTTGCGGTCCGGCAGCAGCCAGCGGCTCGCCACCAGCATGTAGCCGAAACCGAGGATCGACAGCGGCAGGCCGATCCATGCCAGGTCGAAGAGCTGCAGGTCGGCATCCGGCACGGCCTTGACCAGCATCGCATGCACGACCAGGTTCGTGCTCGTGCCGATCAGCGTGCACATGCCCGCGAGAATCACCATGTGGTTCATCGGCAGCAGCAGCTTGGAGATCGAGTAGCCGAAGCGCGAAGACCACTCCTGCGCGATCGGGATGAACAGCGCGACGACCGGAGTGTTGTTGACGACGCTCGACAGCGCGCCCGTGACGAGCATCAGCTTCGACTGCGCGACCTCGAGCGACCCCGGTTTGCCGAGCACGGTACGGGACAGCCACGCCATGGCGCCCGTTTCGCGCAGGCCGGCGACGACGATGTAGAGCGCCGCGATCGTCATGACACCGCTCGAGGCGAAGCCCTGCAGCGCCTGATCGGGCTTCAGGATGCCGAGCAGCGTCAGCGTGATCATCGCGCCTACCAGCACGACGTCCGTATCGAGCCGCGTCGTCGTGAGCAGCACCAGCACGCCGGCCACGACGCCGAGGGTGATCAGGATGTCTGGCGTCAAGTTCGCCCGGCGCTCCGGTCGCGGAAGGTCAGCCGATGTCTGGCGACTTCAGGTGAGCGATGCGGCGCGCTCACCGCGGCCGATGCCGTAGTACACGAGCCCGAACGACCGGACGAGCGCGGGGTCGTAGAGGTTGCGACCGTCGAAAATCGCCTTGCTCGACAGCACGTCGTGGATGGCAGCGAAGTCCGGGCTGCGGAACTCCTGCCACTCGGTGACGATCGCGAGCGCATCGGCACCGTCGAGGGCCGACTCCGCATTCTCGCACAGCGCAAGGTCCTCGCGCCGGCCGTAGATGCGCACGGCCTCGCCCATCGCGACGGGATCGTAGGCACGGACCTTGGCTCCCGCAGCCCAGAGCGCCTCGATCAGCTCGCGTGCCGGCGCTTCGCGCATGTCGTCGGTGTTCGGCTTGAAGGCGAGACCCCACACCGCGATCGTCCGGCCGCGGAGCTTGCCGCCGAAGAAATCGTCGATCTTGCGGAACAGGACCTGCTTCTGGTGCTTGTTGACCGCCTCGACGGCCTTGAGCAGCTGCGCGTCGAACTCGTGCTCGCCGGCGCTGTGCACCAGGGCCTTGACGTCCTTCGGGAAGCACGAGCCGCCGTAGCCCGCACCGGGATAGATGAAGCTGTAGCCGATGCGCGGGTCGGAACCGATGCCGACGCGGACCTTCTCGATGTCGGCGCCCATGCGCTCGGCAAGGTTCGCGATCTCGTTCATGAAGCTGATCTTGGTCGCCAGCATGGCGTTGGCCGCGTACTTCGTCAGCTCGGCGGAGCGGACGTCCATGACGATCATGCGGTCGCGGTTGCGTGTGAACGGATCGTACAAGGTCTTGAGCAGTTCCGCCGTGCGCGGGTTGTCGGTGCCGACGACGACGCGGTCGGGTTTCATGAAGTCGCCGATGGCGGCGCCTTCCTTGAGGAATTCCGGATTCGAAACGACGTCGAACTCGATCTTCACCCCGCGCTCGCCGAGCGTCTGGTCGATGCGCTCGCGCACCCGGTCCGCCGTGCCCACGGGCACCGTCGACTTGTCGACGACGATGCGGTAGTCGGTCATGTGCCGGCCGATCGTCTCCGCCACGGCCAGCACGTGCGACAGGTCGGCGGAACCGTCCTCCTCGGGCGGCGTACCCACGGCGATGAACTGGAACAGGCCGTGCCGGACGCCTTCCTCGGCGTCGGTCGTGAACTTGAGACGACCCTTGTCGTAGTTGCGCTTGATCAGCGCGTCGAGCCCGGGTTCGTGAATGGGGACATCGCCCTGCTGCAGGCGGGCGACCTTGTTCGCGTCGATGTCGACGCAGACGACATGATTGCCCGCCTCCGCAAAACAGGCACCGGTCACCAGGCCCACATAGCCTGAACCAAAAACAGTAACTTTCACTCTTAAGCCTTTGAAACTAATTGATTTTTATGGCGATCTGAGTCTGCCCGCAGAACCGGCAGTCTAGCAGAGACCGGTCGGCGCTCCCGTACACAGATCACAGGTTGGCGCTCGGCCGATGCGCCACGGGTGCCCGGCCTGCTACTCCGCCCCAGCCGCGGGTTCGCGCCGTACCGCCTGGCGCCGATCCTGGAGGTGGGTCACCTTGGCGGCCTGGCGCAGCGTGGCATGGCGGCACCAGACATTGTCGACGATGTCGCCCGTCGGCCGGTATTCGTGCACGAACTCGCGCAGCAGCGCCCAGGCCGTCGGCACGTCGGACTGCCCCAGGGCGACCAGCAGCTTCTGCATCAGCGCTTCGATGTCGTCCCACGGCAAGGAATGCTCCATCGCGCGCATGATCATCGCGTGCTGCGTGCCGGAGACGTTGGTGCCGATCAGCAATTCTTCGTAGAGCTTCTCGGCCGGGCGCAGGCCGGTGTAGCGGATTTCGATGTCGCCGTCCGGGTCTGCCTCGTCGCGGACTGTGAGGCCGGCCAGGTGGACCATGCGCCGCGCGAGGTCGGCGATGCGGATGGGCTTGCCCATGTCGAGCACGAACACGTCCCCGCCCTCGGCCATCGCACCCGCCTGCAGCACGAGCTGCGACGCCTCCGGGATGGTCATGAAATAGCGGATGACGTCGGGATGCGTGACGGTGATCGGCCCGCCGCGACGGATCTGCTCGCGAAACAGCGGCACGACTGAACCGGAGGACTCGAGCACGTTGCCGAACCGGACCATGCAGAAACGGGTGCGGCCCGGCCGGGTCTGCAGCCCCTGCAGCACCATTTCGGCCACTCGCTTGGTGGCGCCCATGACGTTGGTCGGGTTGACCGCCTTGTCCGTCGACACCAGCACGAACGTCGCGACGCCGCATTCCTGCGCGGCCTCGGCCGTGTACCACGTGCTCACGACGTTGTTGTGGATGCCCTCGATGACGTTGCACTCGACGATCGGCACGTGCTTGTAAGCTGCCGCATGGTAGATCGTCTGGACGTTGAAGGCCTGGATGACCTCCCGCACACGCTGCTTGTGGTGGGCGTTGCCGAGCAGCGGCTGGATGTCGACGCGCAGTTGCTCCGCCGCCGCGATGACGCGCAGTTCCTTGTCGATGCTGTAGAGCGCGAGTTCCGACATCTCGAACAGCACGAGCTGGCGGACGCCGTGCCGCAGGATCTGGCGGCAGAGTTCGGAGCCGATCGAGCCGCCGGCGCCCGTGACCATGACCACCTTGTCACGGATGCAGGCGTCGAACAGGGACTGGATCGGCGCGACCGGCTCGCGCCCGAGCAGGTCATTGGCTTCGACGTCACGCACATCCTCGAGCCGCGCATGGCCCGCGAGAATGTCGGTGATGTCCGGGACGGTCTGCACGCGCAGCCCAGGCAACTGGACCTTTTCCAGCGCGGCCCGACGCGTGCTGCGCGAGACCGAGGGCATTGCCAGCAAGACCTTGTCGACCCCGAATTCCTCCTGCAGGTGCGGCAGGTCCGTCGGCTTGTGCACCCGCAGGCCGCTGATCAAGGCGCCCCAGAGCGAGCGGTCGTCGTCGATGAACGCGACCGGCCGCGCCTCGGCACTGTATTCCATCGCGCTCGCCAACCGTGCACCGGCCGCCCCCGCACCGTAGATCACCACACGATTGGCCAGGCGCGAGCGCGGCGCGAGCAGCAGCCGGATGATGTAGCGGCTGCCGGCCACGTACAGCAGCGCGAGGGACCAGTAGATGACCAGCGACGAACGGGGCACCCGGCCGAGCCCCGGGAGGTAGGAGACGGCGATCAGCAGCAGGGTGGAGATCGTCACGCCCGCCAGCGCGGCGACGAGGGCGCGACTGCTGATGAAACGGATCACGGCCCGGTACAGGCCGAGACGCGCCAGCACCGGCACGGTGACGACCGGCAGCGCGATGTAGAGCCAGCCGGCGTTCAACGCCTCGTGGTAAACACTGCCGAGGCGAAGCGTGATGGCCAGCCAGAGCGCGACGGGCAGCGCCAGCAGGTCGGCCGCCACCATGATCGCCTTCTTGGTCGACCGCGGGAGCGCCATGGCCAGGACGCAGAGGCGGTAGAGGATCGGGTGCGTGTCGTTGAAATCCGCCACCAGGGCTCGCTTTCTTGTTGGTCCGTTCTGACCAGAATTATAGGCGCCATTGCCCGCGACGCCCCAACGGCGCCAAGCGGGTCTCACCCCGGACCCGTCTGGCGTCCATGCCAAACCTTTAGTTTGCGGTCTGCGAGCCGGCGCGCCAAGCTTGCATTCCGTGGCGATACGTGCTCGCGAGCCTCCAACCTGCCCCTGAGGTCCCGTTCAGGCCCGTGCGGCCGCCTGCAGGACCGAGCCGATGACGGCACAGGTCCTGTCGACCTGTGCCTCGGTCAACGTCGGATGTACCAGGAACATGAGACTCGTCCGGCCGAGTTCCCGCGCCACGGGCAGCGGTTCCTGAGGGCGCCACGGCGTGCTGTCGAAAGCCTTCTCCAGATAGACCTCCGAGCAGGAACCCTGGTAGCACGGCACACCCTGCTCGTTGATCGCGGCGATCAGTCGGTCGCGCGTCCAGCCCGGCGCCAGACGCTCGGTCCTGACGTAGGCGTAGCACTTGTACCAGGCATGGACACAACCGCTGCGCTGCGCGCAGTCTGCGTCGCAGGCGCCTTCGACGCAGCCGAAGTCCGGCACCTGGATCGCCGCGAAAGGCGCGCAGGCCGCGCGGATCGCTGCCGCGTTGGCGTTGCGCCGCGCCGTCCATTCGGCCATGCGCCGCAACTGGATGCGGCCGATGGCCGCCTGCACCTCGAGCATGCGCCAGTTGGTACCGAAGCTCTCGTGCAGCCAGCGAAACCCGGGCGGATGCTCGCGTTCGTACACGGCGGCATAACTCTTGCCGTGGTCCTTGTACGACCACATCGCGCGCCACAGCGACTCGTCGTCCGTCGTGACCATGCCCCCCTCGCCGCCCGTGGTCATGATCTTGTCCTGGCAGAACGACCAGGCACCCACGCGGCCGAGCGCACCGACGCTGCGGCCCTTGTAGCGCGCGCCGTGTGCCTGCGCGCAGTCCTCGATAACCTCGATCCCGTGACGTGCGGCCAGCGCCAGGATCGGATCCATGTCGCAGGGCCATCCGGCGAGATGCACGCAGACGATCGCCCGCGTGCGCGGACTCAGCACCCGCTCGATCGTGGCCGCGCTCAGGTTGCCGCTGCGCGGGTCGACGTCGGCGAATACCGGCGTCGCCCCGGCGTTCACGACGCAGGACACGCTCGCGATGAAGGTGCGCGGCGTGACGACGACTTCGTCACCGCGGCCGATGCCGAGGGCGTGCAGTGCGACGTCGAGCGCCAGCGTACCGTTGCCGAGTGCCACGGCGTATTTCGTGCCGCACCAGGCCGCGAACTCGTGCTCGAATTCGCGACATTCGCTGCCCGTCCAGTAATTGACCCGGTTCGAGCGCAGGACGCGGGCGACGGCGTCGACTTCCTCGTCGGTGAAGGACGGCCAGGGAGCGAAGGGGGTGTTCAGCATTGCGACATCACGCCTTCGGACGCAGCATCGGTCGCGCCGGATTGCCGACGACCGTCGCGCCGGCAGGCACGTCGCGCGTCACGACGGCGCCCATGCCCACGACCGCACCTCGCCCGATCACCAGCGGCCTGCCCGGATTGCCTTGTTTGATCACGGCGCCGGTGCCGATGTAGGCGTGGTCTTCGATGCGGATGTTGCCGTTGCAGTGCACGCCCGGGGCGAAGGTCACGTAGTCGCCGATCACGCAATCGTGCTCGACATAGCTGTACAGGTTGGCATGAAAGTGCGCGCCGATCCTCACGTTGCTCGTGATGGTGACGAATGGGCACAGGATTGCGCCCGGTCCGATCGTCACGTCGTCCATCGTCACGACGTTCGCCGCGCGGACGGAAAGAAACCCCACGGCGTCGGCCTGCAGCCGACGGGCAATCTTCTCGCGCACGGGCGAGTGCGCGATGGCGATGCACGCATGGCGCGACTCCGCCTCCCCGGCGAGCCAGTCCTCGTAGCGATAGACGCGGTGACCGTTCGACTCGGCCGTCGCAATGCCGTCGTCGACGAACGCGAGCTCGCTGTCGACGTCGTTCGCTGCCTTCGTCTGGGCTCGCAGGAGCGGCATGACCCCCCGGCCGCAGCCGCTCGCACCGTACACCGCCAAACGCTTCATGCCGACGCACCTCCGTTTCCCGGCCGACTGCCCTCGAACCGCGGCATCGTCGCCTCACCCTCGGCGCTGATGCCGTCGCGGCGCAGGACCTCGAGGACGGTTTGCCCGAGAATGCGCAGATCGAGCCACAGACTGCGATTCTGGACATACCACAGATCGAGCCGGAACTTTTCCTCCCAGCTCAGCGCGTTGCGGCCGTTCACCTGGGCCCAGCCCGTCAGACCCGGCCGCACCTCGTGGCGTCGCGCCTGCTCAGGCGTGTACAGGGGCAGGTACTCCATGAGCAACGGTCGCGGACCGACGAGGCTCATGTCGCCGCGCAGCACATTCCACAGCTCCGGCAGTTCGTCGAGACTGGTCGAGCGCAGCCAGCGGCCGAAGGCACCCAGGCGCTCGGTATCCGGCAATGGTCGACCGGTCGCGTCCTCGGCATGACGCATCGTCCGGAACTTGAGCAGCACGAAGGGACGCCCCCCAAGACCGGGGCGTGGCTGGGCAAACAGGACCGGGCTGCCAAGCATCCGCCTCACCGCCAGCGCAACGAAAGCGATGACGGGCGACAGGACGACCAGTGCCGCGAGCGCCAGGACGATGTCCAGCATTCGCTTCACCAGGTCGTCACTCACGCAACCACGTGGCCCGCGACGGCCTTCCGCAGCACGCACTCCAGCTGTGTCGCCAGCAGGTCGCGGTCAAAGCGCTCGGCCGCGAGGCGCCGTGCCGCCGCGCCGGCAGAGTCGAGCCAGGCGCGGTCGCGCAGCGCTCTCGCGACGCTTCGCGCCGCCGCGGCGTGGTCGCTGGCCGGCAGCACGAGCCCGGCGCCCGCCTCCTCCGCGACGATCGACTGCCAGCCGCGGAAGTTGTTGGCGACGGGCCTGCCAGCCGCGAGCGAATCGAAAAACTTGTTCTGCACTGCGTCGCGCCAGACGATCGACGGTCCGGTGAACAACGCCAGGGTCATGTCCGCCGCCTGCGTCCACGCGGCTGTCTCCTGCTTCGGCAGCTGGCCGAGCAGGAACAGGTTCTGGTCGAGCACGCCGAGCTCCGCCGACAGGCGCCTGGTGGCTTCGAACTCGCGCCCCGCGCCGACGGCTGCCACGCGGATCTGCGGATCCAGTTTGCCCAGCTCGGCGGCGAGCTTCGGCAGGTAGTCCATGCCGTTCACGAGGCCGAAAGTGCCCGTGAAGACGAGCAGCGGTCGCTCGCCGAGCCACGCATGCCGCGCCCGGACACCGGCACCGGCATCGGCGTGTCCGAACACGTCGAGATCGCAACCATTCGGAATCACGTCCACGCGGTCGGCGGGGTACCCGGTGGCCACGATCTCGTCGCGCATACCCGGTGCCAGCGCGACGATACGGGTCGCGTGGCGATATGCATAGCGTTCCAGCCGACGGGCCGCGGCGACTGCAAGCGGATTGCGCAGTGCGCCGATCGCGATCGGCACGGCGGGCCAGAGATCGCGCACCTCGAACACCATCGGGCACGCCGTACGGCGCGCCGCGTGCACCGCCGGGACCGCGATCGTGAGCGGCGTGCTGGTGGCGAACACGACGTCGCCGCGCAATGCAGCGGCTCTGCGACCCGCACGCAGCGCGAAGTCGAAAAACGCCCGGATCCGGCGGCCGTATCCCATCGTGTTGTCGTAGGGTACGGCCGCCCAGTGAACCCGGATGCCCGCTTCCTCGGTCTCGCGCCAGGCAGCGGCGCCTGAGCGCGCCTGCTGATCGCTGGTGACCATGTGCACCTCGTGCCCGGACGCGACGAGGCGCCGCGCCATTTCGTAGGAGCGGGCACCGCCCGCCATTGCCGGCGTCACGAAGTACTGATGCAGGTAGACGACGCGCACGAGCAATCACCCAAAGAATGCGCGCACCGAGTCGACGACGTGATCGACCTGGGCGGTGGAGATCTCCGGATAAATGGGCAGCGAAAGGATGCGCCCCTGCAGGCCCGCCGCGACGGGAAAGTCGGCTGGCGCGTGGCCGAGGTACCGGTAGGCCGGCAACAGCGGCAAGGCGGTCGGATAGTGGATCGCCGTCTCGATGCCACGTCCGGCGAGAAAGTCCTTGAGCGCGTCGCGCCGGTCCGTCTGCACGACGTAGAGGTGGTACACATGAGCCGCACCTTCGCGCGTGCGGGGCAGGACCAGGTCGCCGATGCCCGTGAGCCGTGCGTCGTAGGCAGCCGCGACGCTGCGTCGGGCAGCAGTCCAGTCGGCGACGTGGGGCAGTTTCGCCGACAGCAGCGCAGCCTGCAGGCCGTCGAGCCGGCTGTTGATGCCCTCCATTTCGTGCTGGTGTTTCACCAGCGCACCGTGGTTCGCGTACATGCGGCAGCGACGCGCAAGATCCGCATCGGCGGTCACGATCGCGCCCGCATCGCCCCAGGCCCCGAGATTCTTGCCCGGATAGAAGCTGAAGGTTGCCGCATCGCCGAACGTGCCGACGCGCCGACCGCACCATTCACTGAAATGCGCCTGCGAGCAGTCCTCGATGACCTTGAGACCGTGTCGGCGCGCCACCTCCATGACGCCATCCATGTCGACGGCCTGGCCATAGAGATGCACCGGAATGATCGCCCTCGTCCGCCCGGTGACCGCGGCCTCGAGGCGGCTCGTGTCGAGCAGCACGTGATCGTCGACGTCGACGAATACCGGGCGCCCCCCGACCTGCGAGATTGTCTCCGACGTCGAGATCCAGCTGATGGCCGTCGTGATCACCTCGTCCCCGGGGCCGATGCCGAGCATGCGCAACGCAACGTAGATCGCGTCCGTGCCGTTGGCGCACGAGACACAGTGCGGGACCCCATAGGCAGCCGCGTAATCGCGCTCGAAGTCCTTGACGAAAGGCCCGCCGATGAAGGCGGTCTTCGCGACGACCGCCGCGAGCGCCGCGTCGAACTCGGCGCGGTGAGCATCGTACTGTGCTGCCAGATCGACGAAAGGGACATGCATGCGGTCAGTCTCCGAGCGGCCGCACGAGTCGGGCCGGACTGCCGGCGTAGACGCCGGGTTGGGTGATGTCGCGTGTCACGACCGCGCCAGCGCCGATCACGGTGCCGTCGACGATCGTGACCGGCAGAATGGTAGCGTTCGAGCCGATCGAGACCCGGTGGCCGATGCGCGTGCGCCCCCACTTCGACTGGTCGCCCCGGGCCGGGCCACCGTCGCGAAACAGGTCGTTCACGAACATGACGCCGTGCCCCACGAAGCAGTCGTCGCCGATCTCGACGAGTTCGCAGATGAACGCATGCGACTGAACGCGGGTGCGCCGTCCGATCGTCACGCGCCGCTGGATCTCCGTGAAGGGCCCGATGAAACAGCCGTCGCCGATGCAGCAACCGTAAAGATTGGCCGGCTCAACGACCGTGACGCCGGCGCCGAACTCGACGTCGACGATGCCGGCCTGCAGCCGTCGCGGGGTGCGCTCCGTGCTCATGACGGTCACCGCTGGCCGAGGCGGCAGAGCTTCGGCACGAAGCGCAGCGGGACTTCGCGACCCGTCTCAATCGATTCGTACACGGCCGAGATCAGCTCGAGACTGCGACGGCCCTCGAGACCGTCTACGAGGTGCTGGCGGTCGTTGACGATGCAGTCGACCACGTGCTCGTAGTAGGCCTGATGCCCGAATCCGTAGACGTTCGGTGGATTCACCGAGTAGCGCGTCATCACCTCGTCGTCCGCCGGCCGCCGGTCTTCGAAGTGCCATGCCTTCATCTCGTTGACGGCAAAGCCGCCTATCTCGACCGTGCCGCGCTCCCCGAGAATCGAGATCGAACCCTCCAGGTCCCTCGGACGCGTCGCGGTGGTGGCCTCGATGACGCCGAGCGCGCCGGAGCGGAACTTGAGCAAGACCACCGCCGTATCCTCGGCTTCGATCCGCGCGAGCGCCGTCGTGCCCCTGGCGAACACGCTGTCTACGTCGCCCATCATCCATTCGAGCAGATCGACGTGGTGACTTGCCTGGTTCGTCAGCACTCCACCGTCGAGTGCCCAGGTGCCGCGCCACGCATCCTGGTCGTAGTACTCCTGGCGACGGCACCAGCGTACGCGTACGGTGCCGAGCACGAGCTTGCCGAACCTGCCCTCCTCGAGCGCCTCGCGAAGCTTCACGACCGGCACGTTGAATCGGTTCTGCTTGACGACGAACAGACGCACGCCGTGGCGATCGCAGGCGCGGATCATTGCATCCGCGTCATCCAGGGTGAGCGCCATCGGCTTTTCGACGACGAGATGCCTGCCATGCGGTGCGAGCGCAATCACGTGCTCGGCATGCCGGCCGCTTTCCGTCAGCACGACGATGACGTCGGGCTGCTCCGTCTCCACCATTTCGTGCATGTCGACGTAGGCGGGCACACCGAAGGCCTTGGCAATCGCATCCGCCTTCGCGCGCACGACGTCACAGACCGCCGCCAGTTGTGCTCCGCCGATCTGCTGCCTGCCGAGCAGCTCCGCATGACGCTTGGCGATACGGCCGCAGCCGACCAGGGCGAACCTGAGCAATTTTCCGTCCTCCACGATGCCGGGCGGGTCAGCGCGAATACCAGCCGCGCGCGCGCAGCGCGTTGACCATGCGCTTCAGGCTTTCGACCCGTGCGAAGTTGTTGGGATAGTCGCGGAAGCTGCGTGGCGGCGCCGCCATCAGCGTCTCGAATCCTGCGTCCGTCAACTCGAGCTTCTTGATCACGTAGCGACGGTCCTGCTCCTGCAGGTCCGCCGGATACGTTTCCTGGCGGATCTCGTCGAGCGCCTGCTCGCGCGTGAGCTGGCCGGAGTTGATGAGGTCCGACAGGTGCCCGTAGCGCTTGTCGATGCCGAACTTGCGCGGCAGCACGTAACCTTGCCAGAAGCGCGTATAGATGGACTCATAGTGCTTGCCGCCGTAGTACACCCAGCCCAGCTGGTCCCGCAGGAGCCTCATCGCGGCCTCCTTGTCGTACTCGACGTAGTTCAGGATCGAGATCGTGCGCACGCGGCGCACGAGATTGATCCAGAGGAGGTCCAGCAGCGAGAAGTGCGGATAGGTCCGCAACGGCGTCGTGCCGAAGCGACGGTGGACCGCCTTGATGTATCGCCAGTCCGAATGGCCGTAGGACCATTCCGGGACGCTCATGGCCTCGGTCGCGAAATTCATGCCCGACACGATGTAGCGCACGCCCTTGGCAACTGCCTCGCGCCAGAGCAACGCAAAGATCCCGTGGTCGGTCGGGATCTCGCCGTCCGGCGTCGATGCCCGCAGAAACGCGAGCTGCAAGTCGCGGAACTCCTCCCAGTCGACCACATAGGTGTGCAGGTCGATGTCGAGCCGCTTGAGGACCTTTTCGATGTTGCTGACGGCCAGTTCGGAGTTCCAGCCGTTGTCGAAGTGCACCGCGAGCGGGCGCAGACCCAGCTGCTTCACGAGGTAAGCGACATACGTGCTGTCGACGCCGCCGCTCACGCCGATGATGCAGTCGTAGTCGCGGCCGCGGCCCGCGGCCTTCATCTTCCCGACCAGCCCGTCGAGGATGCGCCGCCCCTCGCCGCCGCGCACCACGCGTGCCCCGACCAGTGCGTCGTAGCGACGGCAGTGGTTGCAGACGCCGTTCCCGTCGAACTGGATCCGGGGATCGACCAGGTCGTTCATGATGCAGCGGCTGCAGGTTCTGGTCGCCGGCTGCAAGTCGATTGTCGTCATTCTCGGGAACGCCCTGCCGGAAGAACAGGGCGCCAGGGTGACGGGAATCCTGTCCGGCGCCCGCACCCACCGCTCCTGCTCAATCGCGGAATTCTAGCAGAATCCCGTTTCCCGGCTCACGCTCGCCGTGTCGCGACCGGCCGATGGGGCGACCAATGCAAGCCGCGCATACAAGGCCTCGAGTCGGGGAAGCTGTGCTTCCCAGGTGTACTCGCGCGCCGTCGCAATCGCCGCGACCCGGCGGGACTCGAGATCCGCCGGCTCGACCGATGCGACGAGGGCACGCAACTGTGCTGCCGACCACTGCGGCAGAACCCAGCCCCCGCCCTGCCTGGTGACCACCTGCGCGATCTCGGGCAGGTTGCTGACCAGTGCCGGCACGCCCGCGGCGAGGTACTCGAACAGCTTGTTCGGCATGCAGTAGCGATAGCTCAGGCACGTGTCTTCGATCAGGCACAGCCCGACGTCCGCCGAGGCGGTGTACTCCGCGAGACGATCCGGCGGTACGGCGGCATGGAGGCGAATGCACGCGCTGCGCGCCGCCACCGCCGCGATCTCGCTGGACAGAGGTCCCATGCCGAGCAAGACCAGCACCTTGCGCGGATCCGGGATGCCAACGAAAGCCTCGAGCATCAACTCGACGCCGCGGCCCGGCCCGAGAATGCCCTGGTAAAGGAAGATCAGGGTCTCGGGTGACAGGCCGAGCGCATCGCGCAGCATGCTCGATCGCTGCGGCTCGTGCGCCGGTGGGCAGTTCAGGACGACGGTCGGTCGGCGACCACCGTACGTTCGGTGATACCAGTCCGCGATGCGCTCGCCCACCACGATCACGTCGTCCGCGGCGCGATAGAAGGTGCGTTCGACGACCTTCGACAATCTCCGACGCAAGCCGCGCAGGCCGTTCGCTTCCGTTTCGAGCTCGTGCGCGTCGTAGATCAGCCTCGCTCCGGTACGCCACTTGAGCAGCACGCCGAGCGGCAGCGTCGACAGGCTGTGGCAGTTGATGCACGCCACCGGTTCGTTCCAGTAGTGATGCAGGATGCGCAGGCTCCACGTCGCGACGCCCAGGGCCTTGCCAAGGGAGCCGGGGATCCATGCCGGCACGGCGCGCGAAAACCGCGCCATTTCGCGCCGTGCGTCGAGCACCTCGCGCTCCGGCAGACCCGGCGCCATGGCGCCGACCAGCACGATGCGATCGAAGACTGCAAACGAAGCGATGGCTGCCGTCTCCTTGAGCATCCGGCTCTCGTGGGTCAGCGGGCTCGGGTAGACGTGCAGGTTGATGCTAGTCGATGGCATCGCCGGCGGCCTCCGACCGGGGATGCTGCGAGGACGGCTTCGGCTTCTCGCCCATCATCGACAGCAGAACGAGCAGGATTCCCAGCCCGTGTGTAAGCAACGTCGTGAACAGATCGCTCTCCGTGAATACCGCCCGCAGTGGTGCTACCGCTGACGCCGCCACGAACACGCCAGGCAGCCCGTATGCGACGCAGCCATCGAGGAATCGCAGCAGCGCCGCAATGAGAATCGAATAGAGGAACAGTCCCCCGACGCCGAAATTCATGTATGCAGTGCCCAGATAACCTGTTACTGCATTGACGTCCGGAAAGCCAATGTAGTTGCCGATGACCAGGCCCGTCGCACGGTCGCCATAGGGATAGTCCGACAGCCAGGAAAAGAGGCTGTTGGTCAGAAAGACCTTGTCGTGGGAACTGAAGAAATCGAGGTAGGCAAAATCGAGGAATGCCGGCACGTACAGCGTGCGCCGCACGATCAGGTCACCCACGAAGTCAAGTTCGAAGAACGCAAATAGCGCGACTGCCCCAAGCACCGCTGCGAACAGTCCCCAGACCAGCACCGACCTCCACGGCGTTCTGGCAAGGAGCCAGTACGTGCCGATGACGATGACCGGCTGGAACAGGTACACCTTGTGCGAGGTCGCCGCAAACATGAACACCTGGGCGAGCAATGCCAGTACCGCGAGGCCGAATCGCCCTGTCGCGGCGAAGTACGCCATCAGCGCGACACAGATCGTGCCGCCGACCCAGGAGTAGAGGTAGGCCCAGAGCCCTGAGTACGCTGCATCGGAAACTTCGGCCCGGAACTCGTACACCTTGGCCAGATCGAAGTTGAGGCCTCCTGCTCCAACCTTCACAGCCAGACTCCCGACCGCCACCAAGACAAGGCCCACCATCAGGAGCAGGGCAAGCCGTCCGTGTCCGGCGAGCGGCGGCAGCACCAAAGGCGGCAGGACACGTACTCCGAGCACGAGCATCGCATATGCCGACAGCAACGTATAAAGCATCCACCGCGGCTCGCTCGCCAGTGCGTAGTACGACAGGATCGGAACGATTCCCAGGACAAAGAACAGATGCAACAGGTAGGTCGAAGGCAGCCTGCCGCGGGTGGGCAGCATGAGCGCGCCGACTGCCGTCAGGACATAACTCTCCAGCGTGCCCGGCAGGCTCGGCGCATTGCGAAAGCCGAAGTACTCGTTCAGGGGGAACAGCAGATCCAGATAGGCGAAATCGAGCAAGGCCCGCCAGGCGAGCGTGCCCACCAGGAAGACCAATGGATCGAGTCGGACCCACTTCCCGGCATTGGAAGGCCCAGCCGCGATGGGCAGACTGCTACTTGGTGACAGCACGAAGTCCAATCGAGTAGAGCAGTGGACGGACCTTGTCCTTGGCCTCGTAAAGGCGACGGCTGCTGGGATAGTCCGCATGCTGACGGATCGGTGCACGCAGGATGTCGTCGAGCTCCGCGACCGGTAGTCCGAGCTTCTTTGCGATGAACAGCTTGTCTTCCTTCAGTGCAGTCTCGTCGTAGGGTGGCAGGGCAATCTCGGCCAAGGCTGCGTCACGCAGCACCTGACCGGAGAGGATCATGCTCGACAGGTGCGCCCGACGCTTGTCGAAGCCGAACCGGGTGGGGAGCCAGTAGTTCTGGAAGAACTTGGTGAACCGAGACTCGCCATGCTTGGTGCCGTAGTACCGGTACCCGAGCTCCCGTTCGAGCACCTCGAGCGCATTCTTCTTGTCGTACGGCATGAAGTTCAGCGGCCGCACGACGCGCATGTGGTGCAGGAACGGATAGCCAACGTAGTAGTCGAAGAAGCTGCAGGTGGGATAGGTCCGCAGGCGCACCTGCCCGAACCGCCGATGGATGGCCTTGAGGTGCCGCAGGTCCATCGCGGCATGGCCCCAAGCCGGCGGCAGCACGGATTCGGTCGCGATGTTGCCGCCACTCAGCACGTGGCGGATGCCTTTCTGCACCGCGCAGCGATACAGCGCGGCGAAGAACACGTGATCCTGCGGAATGTCCTGGTTCGGCACGCCCGAGCGGAGGAACGCCAGCTGCAGGTCGCGCATCTCCTCCCAGTCGATGACCTCCGTGTGCAGGTCGATCCCGAGCCGCTTGACGATGTTCTCGATGTTCTTGACCGCCAGCTCGGAATTCCAGCCGGCGTCGACGTGCACGGCGAGCAGCCGCAGGTTCCAGTGCCGGCGCATGACCCAGGCCGCATAGGAGCTGTCGATGCCGCCGGACAGGCCGACGATGCAGTCGTACTCGCGCGAGGCCGACTCCTTGCGGATGCCGTCTGCGATGGCGGCGAACCGTCGCTCGCCCTCCGAATTCGGGAACCACTGCGGCGCCACCTCGGCGTCGAACCTGCGGCACCAGCTGCAGACGCCCGTCTCGTCGAAGCGGATGTCCGGGTCCGAGGTGTCCATGACACACCGGACACAGACCTCGTAGGGACGACTCTCTGGACTCACTCGAACACCTGCTGCAGGTTCGCGTACTCGGGGTAGGTGATCAGCACGGCGCGGTGCCTGCCGTGAAAGACGAACAGGCTGCCCGCCGCGACGGCGGACGCTCTTCCTTCGCGCACGGCGGCGCGGAAGTCCTCGACGCTGCCGGCACCGCCGCTCGCGATGACGGGAATCGACACGGCATCGGTCACCTGGCGCAGCAACGGCACGTCGTAGCCCTTCTGGGTACCGTCGCGATCGACCGCCGTCAGGAAGATTTCGCCCGCACCGAGGTCCTCCACGCGGCGAGCCCACTCGACCGGGTCGAGCCCGGTCTTGCGTGTGCCGCTGCAGGTAACCACCTCGTACTTGCCGAACAGCGAGCGCCGGACGTCGATCGACACGACGACGCTGGAACTGCCGACGAGCCGCGACGCATCGCGCACGAACCCGGGCTGCTCGGTGGCGACGGTGTTGAGCACGACCTTCTCGACGCCGAGTGCGACGAGGCTCGCGACCTGGTCGATCGTGCGGACGCCGCCACCGTACCCGAAGGGCATGAACGCTTCGGTCGCAATGTCGCGGACGAGTTCGAGATTCGGGCCGCGACCCGCCGGCGTGGCCGAGATGTCGAGGAAGACGAGTTCATCGACTTCCTTCTCGTTGAAGATGCGCACGGCGTTGATCGGGTCGCCGACGTACTTCGGGTCGGCGAACTTCACCGTCTTGACCAGCCCGCCGTTGCGCAGCAGCAGACAGGGAATGACCCGGGTCCGAAGCACGTCAGAGCCCCGCAAACCGTCGCACGAGGTGCATCCCGAACTTGTGACTCTTCTCGGGATGGAATTGCACGCCGTAGATGTTGCCCCGCGAGATCCCCGAGACGAAGGTGCCGCCATAGTCGGTCGTCAGCATGACGTCCTCCACGTTGCGACAGTACACGTGGTACGAATGGACGAAATAGAACCGTGGTTCATCGTACATGCCGTCGAACAATGGCGTCGGTTTGACCGCCCTGATCACGTTCCAGCCCATGTGTGGAACGCGCAGCCGCGGCTCCGGGCCGTCGAAGCGGAAGCGGCGCGTGCCTCCCTCGAACCAGCCAAGCCCACGTTCGTCCCCCTCTTCGCTCGACTCCGTCATCACCTGCATGCCCAGGCAGATGCCGAGGATCGGCACGCCGTCGTCGAGAACCCGACGATTGAGAACGGGCACGAGATCCCGGTCGTGCAGGCGGGTCATCGCGGCATCGAATGCACCGACTCCCGGAAGCACGAGTTTGGTCGCTTGGGCGATCCTGGCGGGTTCGCCGGTCGCATCGGCCTCCGCGCCCACCTTGCGAAGCATGTTGACGACCGAACCCACGTTACCCATGCCGTAGTCGATCACGACGATCACGCACTAGACTCCTGTCCGGTCAGGCTCGGCATCTGGCGCCGAAGCACCTGCAAACCCAGCATTCCCAGTGTATAGGCACCCGTCAGCCCGAGGGCCACCCACAGCCCGCGAACGGAGCCGAGCCAGCGACACCCCAGCATCACGACGACCGCGATTGAAGCGACCGAGGTCGCGAGCACTGCCGCACGCACGAGCAGCAGTGCACTGAAACCGGCGACCCTGAACGCAGCCGTTACGTAGGTGCAATGATACGCACACGCGATTGCCGCATACGCAACCAGCGTGGTCGTGGGACTGAATCCGCCGAACAACAGCGACAGAACCGTGGCCGCCGAGGCGAGGTCGAACGTCAGCTGGATACCGAACGACCGCCGCTGCCGTCCTGTCACCTCGAACAGCCGCTCCGGCCAGCTTGAGAAGAGGAACAGATAGGCGACGGGCGCGAAGATGGCAGCATACACTCCTGCCGTGCGCCATGGCGCTCCGAACACCAGTGCGAAGATCTCCGGCCCCCAGATCACGAACATCGCGAAGCCGGGTGTCATCACCAGCACGATCCCGCGCAGGATCTGGTTTGCAAGCGCCTCGAAGCCGGGCGTCCCGATGGTATCCGCCGCCTCTTTGTAGAAAACCTGGCTCAGTGACGCGGACAGGAAGCTCACCGGCGCGTAGAGAACACTGCGGGCAAGGCCATAGAAGCCCGCATGCTCCGGGAAGTTCAACGCAGTGAAGGCGAACAGCAGCAATTCCCGCGAGGCGGTCCCGATCAGGCTGTACGGCAGGTTGAACTGGGGAAACTGCCGGTAGCGAACAAGCATCGCGACGGCGCGGGCGGGAGTGACGGAACGCGCGACTGCCTGCCACTCCGAGCGAACAGACCCCGCGAGCCACGCGGCGGACGCGAAGTGGCCGCTGAATCGCCCGGCGAGCAGGCCGCCGTGGATCGCACCCAGGGCTCCGAGCAGCAGACTGACTGCCGCCGTCCCTCCCTGCAGCAGGATCGTGCCACCGACGATGCGGCGGTACTGACGCCCGCGATTCGCCCACGACGCCGCAGTCTGTGCGAACGCCATGCACAGGACGGTCGGCGCCACGAGTGGCAGCCAGCCACCTGCGGTCATGGTCGGCCAGCGTTCGTGAATCCACGCCTTGCCGAGCAGCGCTCCGACGGACACGAGCAGTACGGTGATCACGGCGGTGACCAGCGCCACGGCGACGATGTTTGCAGCATCGCCGTCATCCCGTGGCAGGACGATGGCCGGTTCGATGCGCAGCGTGGAAACGACACTGATCACCGTCACCACGCCGATGAAGGCAGCCAGTGCGCCAAACTGTTCTGGCCCGTACATGCGGGTCAGCAGCGGCGCCACCAGCAATGGGATCGCCTGCGCGAGCGCCGTGCCGCCCATCATGAGCAGTGCGCTGCGGAAAAAGCCGCGTACACGAGGGCTGCGGTCCATACCGCCGAGGCCGTCAGCGCGCCTTGACAGGACGCTCGCGGATGAACGCCAGCAGCAGGCCGATACAGAAGCCGACGATCAGCCCCACGGCACTCATGAGCGCCCGGCGCGGCCACACGATCTCGTCGGATTCGGGAGCCGTCGCGGAATCGATTGTCTTGAGCGCAAATTCCTCGCGAACGTTCGCGAGCATGATGCTCTTGACCTGTTCCTCGGTGAGCTTTGCAATGGCCTCACGGACCGCGACGAAGGTGGTCGCCTGCTCCTCGCGTCGCAGGAACTCGATGCTCCGCTGGGCCTCGCGAATGGCGCGCTCACGCAGCCGCGCATTGGCCCTCGCGACGAGTGCATTGGCCCAGGACGCCGCCAGTTCCGGATTCGACCAGCGGATGGAGATGCGGACTATGCCGGTTTTCCTGTCATCCGTGATAGCCCGGACCTTCTCGGAAAACAGTTCGTAGGCATCACCGAGCGTCGGGATCTCGTCCTTCGGGACCGTCCACCGATTTGCCGCCGCGTCCCAGTGCTCGTGGAACAGCACCGGGAGAAGATCATTATCCCGGATGAAATCTGTGGTGAACGATCGGGACCGCAGGTACTCGAGGGTCTCGTCGCGGTTCGAGCCCCCGTTCATGCCGAGGCCCGCCAGCGATGCCAGACCCCCGAGGCCACGCACGAGGCTGGCCATGCCGCCTCCCGCCACGTCCGCGGAGACTGGCACGACGACCACTTCGGCGCGGTACATCGGGGTCATGAGGAAAGTTGCGGAGAACGTCGCACCGGCCGTCAAGATCGCCGCCGCGGCCACAATCAACCTGTGGCGCCAGACGAGCCCCGCGACATCGAGCAACGACACTGGCTCCTCCATCCGCACGCCGATCGTTCCAGATTGCTCCTGGTTCATGACGCCGTGTCGATCAGAACGAATTCACGGCAGCCACCGCCACCGCGAGGTTGTAGATGATCGTCGTCACGGCCGTCCACAACGGCAGCGGCCGCATGCGCTCGGCATCGAGCGGCACGACGATGGTGTCACCGGGCTGCACGCGTCCCGACGACTGGAACCACTTGCTGGCCTGCGCCTCGACGCTGCCGTTCGCATGCACGACGTAGATGCGCGAATCGTCGGCCTTCTGCGTGGTGCCGCCGCTCATGCGGATGTAGTCGTCCCGCGTGAGGTCCTGCGTGTACAGGTGCGAGGTGGCGTTCTGCACCTCGCCGATCACCGTCACTTCCTGCATCTGCTTCGGCACCCGCAAGCGATCGCCGTCGCGCAGAACGACGTCGCTGGGACCGCCGGGCTGGGCCGCGATGATGCTGTCGAGATTGATGACCAGGCGGCCGACGGGTTCGGCGGTCTGCAGGTCGGTCAGCAGCGACTGGCCGATGGCCAGCGTCTCCGAGGCCTGCGTCGCCGCCGCGCCGCCGACCTGCGCTCCCTGCAAAGCAAGGGCGCTCAGGTCCTGGCGCAGCCGGTCCGTGAGGATCTTGACCTGCTGCTTCTCGCGCTCCTTGAGCGTCTCGCGCGTGAAGACGCTGCCCTGGGGAAACGCCAGTGACGTCAGGCCCCCGGCCCGCGCAACGAGCGAGCGCAGTGTTTCACCGCGCGCGATCGGGTATCGGCCTGGAAACCGCACCTCGCCCTCGATACGGACGACTTCCCGCTGCGCCCACTCGGCGATTTCCTTGACGACGAGGGTGTCGAACGGCTCGAGCAGCAGATTGGCGGCCGGGTCGTCGGCGAGCGCGCGCGCGAGATCGACCTTGAGCACCTCGGCGCGGCGCGTCTGCCCGTCGCGCACCTCGTATCGCGCCAGTTCGGCTTCACCGCCGTAAGCCTGCTCCGCCAGCCCGCCGCCGGCCCGGATCAGGTCGCTGATCCGCATGCCCGAATCGAGCGGATAGTCGCCTTCGGCACGCACGCGCCCTGTCACGCGCACGATGCGCGAAGGCTCGGTGCTCACGGCCTGCCGACGCAGGTCGTCCATGATCGAGTCCAGGTACTGGTGACGTCCCGTTTCCAGGTCGAATACGTAGATCTGGTCGCGCGGCGCCAGCTTTGGATTCGCATCCGTCAAGGGTTCGGCCCAGGCCTTGGCCAGGTCGACCGAAATCGTCTCGATACGCCGGGAATCCAGCCGTTCGCGACGCACGAGCACGTAATGTGCATCGGCGTTCGGCCGCAGTTCGTCGATCGACGGCAGCACGTCAGCCACCCGCATGCCCGGCCGATACTGACGGCCGCCGGCGCGGTACACGTGCCCCTTGAGTTCGACGGCATTCGCCAGCGTCGGACGCGCCGCGGGAATGGTCAGTACGTCGCCGGACTGCAGCTTCCCGGCGCGTGCTTGCGGGCTCGTCAGGTCGACGTCGATCACGGTGCGATCGCGCCGCTGGTCGATGCGTTCGATGCGGGCCAGCGTCGGGTCCGCTTCCGGCGAGAGCCCGCCGCCCAGGTGCAACAGGTCCGCCGCGGTGCTCTCACCCGCCAGCTCGTAGATGGCCGGCCGACGGATCTCGCCGGTGATGCTGACCGTGCTGCCTACCGGCGGAATGAAGATCACGTCACCCGGCAGCAGACGCACGTTGTCCGAGGTGTCGCCGTTCAACAGCATGTCGTAGAGATCGAGGCGCTGCACGATGCGGCCGTCGCGCTTCAACTGGATGTCGCGCAACGAGCCGATCGTCCTGACGCCGCCGCTGACGAACAACGCGTTGGTGATGTTGGCGAGCCCGCTCACGGTGTACGAGCCGGGCCGCTGCGCCTCGCCCAGCACGAAGATGCGGATGGAGCGCAGGTCGCCCAGCGACACGATGGCCTGCGTGCCGATCATCTGTTCGCGCACCCGCGATTCGATACGCGCCCGCACGTCCTCGAACCGCAGGCCGGTGACCGCAATCGGCCCCAGTTCCGGGAACATGATGTTGCCGTCCCGGTTGACGACGAGCGAGTGCCGTCCCTTGGTGTTGCCGATCAGCTGCACTTCGAGCCGGTCGCCCGGGCCGACGACGTATTGGGCCGGAACCGGCACGTCGCTCACGGGAGCGAACGTCGAGGGCGCGCCCGCGAAGAGATCGTAACCGAACGGCTTGAGCGCCTCGGTGTCGACCTTCTGCAACGGCAGCAGCGTCAGCGCGAGTTCAAAGTCGCGCAAGGCGGGATCGAGGTTCAACCGCTCCGTCGCCTGCTTCTCCGTGAGCCCAGCGAGCGAAATCGGCGCGACGCCGGGAATCCGCAGGACGCCGTTCTCGTCGAGCTTGTAGGGGTTGCCCCGCATGATGCGTTCGCGGATCTCCTCGAGGCGCTCCTTGGCCTCGAGCGTGCGCGTGCCGGTGACCTTGTCGAGTCGCTTCGGCTCTTCCTTCGCAGGGCCGGCAACCGCACCAGGAAGCGCGCTCGCTGCGGGGGTTCCGGGGGCTGCGACCGGCCCTGGCGTGAGGGTGACCGGCGTTCGGCCGGTAGCGACCGGCTCCTCGATCGCGAGGTCCAGCAGGACGGTGTCGAGGCCCCGGATGCGCAGTTCGCGGGCCACGGTGCCGGCGGCGTACCCGTAGGGTGAGGCCGTGTCGTCCTGCCCTGGCACGCGGTACGGATCACGCGGCCGCACCGTCTCGACCGTCTCGAGGTCCCTGTCACGACGCACGCCGCTGTTGCCGTCGCCCGTCGCGCCGCCGCCCATGGCCTCGAGAATCGCCTGCTGCTGCTCGGGCAGCAGGTTGCGGAACGTCTCCATCTGCTCCGCCGTCTGGGCACCGGCCAGCGGGCCCTGAAGCAGCAGCATCCCGGCCGCGCAGATCGCCCACGTGCGCGACCACAGTCCTCGCATCGAAATCGCCATGCAGTGAAAGCCCTGTCTGTCGCTTCCGGGATATTCGTCGTCGTTCCCGGCCCGCCTACTGGATTCCATGACTCAGCGTCAGGAAGCCCCGCAGGCCTTCCTCGAGCCCGTCATCCGCCCGCGCGTCGACTGCCGCGTAGCCCAACGAAACCGTTATGTTACCCCATGTGAAGGGCTGGTCGCGGACGACCTCGAGATCGCGCACCCTGGCCGGGCTCGCCGTCAGGGAATGCCCTGCCGCCGCACCAGCACGATTGAGCTTGACGTTGCGTGCGGTGACCTGCCAGCGCACACCGTCCAGCCCGAGCAGCGTGGCCCCGAGGCCCACCGACTCGCCGTCGGCGTCCATCGGGTGACCCTGCACGCGACCGCGATAGCGGTAACCGGTCGTGTAGATGCTGTTCGTGTACGCACAGCCGAACTCGGGCGGCGCGGCGTGGAAGTCGCAAGCCGTGTCAGCGTATTCGGCCAGCACGCGCCAGGACCGGCCCGACCAGTCGCCCCAGGCTTCGAAGCCGAACAGGCCCAGGTACTTCGACGGCATGAACCCCGCTTCGTCCTCGCCGATGGCCTGGGCGTAGATCGCCAGCGGCAGCCCGCCACCCGGCCACGACCAGCGCAGATCGAAACCCGCCAGCTGGTTGCCAGGCTGATCCTCGAGCGCCTGGTCGTTGTCGTTGCCCATCAGCAGGTCGCCGAAGGTGGCGAGGTCGCAGGGGCGCCCCTCGCCGCACCACTGCGCCGTGCGGCTCACCGCGACCTGCAGCGACGGCAACGGCCGTGCCTCTGCGCGCATGCCGAACAGGAGCGCGTGCGGGTAGTCACGGTCGCCCTCCAGTTGACCCATGAACGTGTTGAACCGCCATGGGCCCAGCCAGCGCAGCACCGGCCAGTCGAAGGGCCGCGACTCGTTGCGGTCGAGCGAGATCGCGGGCAGCGGCCGCGCATTGCTCGAGAGGATCAGACTGCCCTGCCAGCCGGGGCCCCACCAGCGGTCCAGATAGCCCGCCCCCAGCATCCAGTTGCCGAGACTGGCGGCGACGTAAGAACCGTCGGGACGGAAGGTCTGGCCGTCGCCGCTGTCGGCCACCACACGGCCGGCGAGCTTCCATGCGAACCGGTCCCCGAGCCAGTCCACCACCAGCGCGGCCTCGCCTTCCTCGCGCGGCGTGTCCTCGAAGGTGCGCAGCGGATCGGGTTGGTAAGCACCCGCCAGCTCGAAACCGAGCCGCGCGCTGTCACGCCGCATTTCCTGCGCCGCGCGCTGCGCGACCCGCGCTGCGGCAGACTGCTGCACGGGCGTCAGCCGGGACGTCGCGGCGTCCGGCAGGCCCGCCGCAATGTCCGCCCAGGGCAGAGGCCAGCTCAGGACGGGTGCGCGGATCAGGCCCGCATCGGCGAGCACCTGCACGTCGTGACGCAACCACGGATCGCCCGGCGCTGCCCAAGGCTCCGCCGTGACGGACATCGGCAAGAGGCATCCGGTCATCGCGCCCGCGGCAAGCGCGAACCAGCGGCGACGGCTGGCCTGGCAGCGGCCCGCAGGAGCCCCGTTCACCTGAAGGCGTGGTGCCAGGTGAGCCACGCTCGCGCGAGCAGCGCGTCGTCGCCGCGCCATTCGCGATCCTGGCGGTCGGCGCCGACGCCGCCTTCGAGCCAGCCTTGTCCCAGCATGCGGCGATAACCCAGGTCGATGCTCAGCCAATCCTCCGGCCCGCGGGCGACGGAGTTGCGATCGTCGGGCACGACGCCACCCGCGTTGACCTCGGTGTAGCGCAAGACCGCCGAGAAGGTGTTCGACGCGGCATCGACGTGCACGAAGCGCGCCGAGAGCATCTCGCCGTCGCCGTCCATCGAGTGGCCCATGACCCGGCCGAAACGGCGATAGCCATCGGGGTTGAAGATCGAGTTGTTGTAGGCGCAGTCCCAGATCTTCTGGCCGTCCTCGGTGCCGCCGCAGCGCGTCTGCGCCCATTCGAGCCCGGTGCGCCAGGAGCCGCTCGCCTGCGTCGTGCCCCACACCTCCAGCCCGAGCAGATCCAGCGAGCGATAAGGCCGCGGGATGTTGTTGTCGATCGACTCGCCGGTGTGCTGGAAATACAGGGCGTACGGCCAGTCGAAGACCGGTGACGACCAGCGGATCTCGTAGCTCGCGAGCTGGTTGCCGGGCTCGTCCTCCGGATCGACGTTCTCGCCGGCGTTGTCGTGGCCTGTGAACAGGTTCCAGAAGTCGTCCCAGGTGCACGACCGGCCTTCGCCGCACCACTGCGCCGTGCGGTCGACGCTCAGTTCCAGGCCGTCGAGCGGCCGGGCCGAGATGCGCATGCCCCAGAGCAGCGGCTTGTCGTAGTCCTGGCGGTCGTCCTCCATCTGGCCCATGAAGGTCGTCAGCCGCCAGGGCCCGATCCAGCGCAGCCACTTCGATTCGAACGGCAGCGAGACGGCGCGGTCGAGCGCGATGGCGGGCACGGGCCGTGCATTGGTCGACAGGATCAGGCTCCCTTCCCAGCCCGAGCCCCACCAGCGCTCCTGCGCGCCGGCGGTGACGATCCAGTTGCCGAACTTGCCGGCGACGTACGAGCCGTCGAGCCGGAGACTCTCGTCGTCGTCGGGATCGGCCGCCGCGGTGACTTCGAGCCGACCGCCCCAGCGCTCGCCGAAAAAGCCCGCCGCGTAGGCGGTCAGCTCGCCTTCCTCGCGCGGCGTGTCCTGGAAACCGCGCAGCACCGTCGGCCGCGCCGCGCCCGACACCTCGGTGACGAGCGTCGCGTGCCCTTCGCTCGCGAGGGCCCGCAGACGCGTCAGCGCGGCCTGCTGCGCCGGCGACCATGAGCTCTCGCCCCGACCATCTTCCGCCGCCGTCGGCGAGCCGGTGGAACCGCCACCCTGTCCAGCGATCTCGAGCGCATGCGCGAGATCCGAGGTCGCGATCGGCCAGTAGGTGATCGGCAGGTCGATGACGCCCGAATCGACGAGCAGTTCGATGTCGTGACGCACCTGTACGTTGCCCGGCGCAATCCAGGGCTCGCCGGCGTCGGCGGGGCGCGCGACGGCAAGAAACACAAGTACCGCGAAGAATGCGGCGGTCGCGCGCCGCCGCGACCGGCAACCCGGAATGTTGTTCATCCTGCGATGGTACCGGCGCGATCAGTGCGCGCGCCAGCGCCCGACCTGCTCGAGCAGGCCCTGCAGATGCGCGGGGCCGTCGGGCCACTTTGCGGTCCGCACCGGCTCGATCATCGAGGCGGCGAGCTTCTTGCCGAGTTCCACGCCCCACTGGTCGAACGGATTGATGTCCCAGAGCACGGACTGCACGAACACCTTGTGCTCGTACCAGGCAACCAGCTTGCCGAGCGCGCGCGGATCGAGCCGCGGCACGAGGATCAGGCTGCTCGGGCGGTTTCCGGCATGCACCTTGTGCGGCACCAGCCGTTCGGTCCCGCCCGGTGCCGTGCCTTTGGCCTGCAGGCCGGCACGCACCTCGTCGGCCGGCTGTCCGCGCGCGAAGGCCTCCGCCTGGGCGAAGCAGTTCGCGAGCGCGAGGTCCTGCTGCGCGGCAAAGCGACTCGATGCGTGCACGGGCGCGATGAAGTCGAGCGCGACGCGCGCCGTACCCTGATGCAGCAACTGGAAGAACGAGTGCTGCGCATTGTTGCCGGGCTCGCCCCAGACGACGTTGCCGGTGCGCCAGGCGACCGGTTCGCCCGATCGCGTGACCGACTTGCCGTTCGACTCCATCTCGAGCTGCTGCAGGTACGCGGGGAAGCGATGCAGCCGCCGATCGTAGGGCAGCACGGCCAGCGAATCGAGGCCGAGGAAATCGTTGTTCCAGACGCCGATCAGGCCCATCAGCACGGGCAGGTTGCGCTCGAGCGGCGCCGTGCGGAAGTGCTCGTCCATGTCGTGGCCACCGGCGAGCAGCAGCTCGAATTGGTCCATGCCGAGCGCGAGCGCGATCGACAGACCCACGGTCGACCAGAGCGAATAGCGGCCGCCGACCCAGTCCCACATGGCGAAGCGCGCGTCCGGCGCGATGCCGAACGCGTCCATCGCCGCGTCGTTCGTGGAGACGGCGACGAAGTGGTGGCCGACCGCTCTTTCGCCCAGCTCGCCGACCAGCCACTCGCGCGCGGCCGTCGCGTTGCTGAGCGTCTCGAGGGTCGTGAACGTCTTGGAACAGATGACGAACAGCGTCGTCGCGGGGTTGACCTGCTCCAGCGCGTCAGCGAGCTCGGCACCGTCGACGTTCGAGACACAGTGCAACCGGATGGCGCGGTTGCGGAACCGGGCGAGCGCCTCCGTGACCATCACGATGCCTAGGTCGGAACCACCGATGCCAATGTTGACGACGTCGGTGAACCTCGCGCCGGTGAAGCCCAGAATGCGCCCTTCGTGCACGCCCGTGACGAACTCGTGCATCTTCGCGAGCTGCGCGCGCACCTCCGGCATCACGTCGTGACGGTCGACACGCATCGGCCGACCCGACCGGTTGCGCAGCGCCATGTGCATGGCGGCGCGTTGCTCGGTGTTGTTGACGGGCTCGCCGGCGAACAGCTCGGCGATCCGCTGCGGCAGGTCGCAGGCCTGCGCGAGATCGGCGAGCAGCCCCAGGGTCTCGTCGGTGAGACGCTGCCGCGAGAAGTCGTAGAGCACGTCGAGCGCCGTGACGCTCAGGCTCTCGTAGCGGGAAGCCCCGCCTTCGCTCAGCAGTTGCCGCAGATGACGCGGCGCGAGTTCGGCCGCGTGGGCCTCGAGCGCCTTCCAGGCGGGCAGTCCGGTACGGGAGTTCATCTGTGGAAGCTTAGCACCGCGACGCTCCCTCGCCGACCGGCCGGTTATACTGAGAGACGAACATTTCTAGTATAACTGCGCGCTAAAGATCCCTTTATTCGCCCTCCAGCACTCCGGGACGATTCAGGCCTGCGTCGCCGGAGGCTCCAGCCGCAGACGGCCCTGCTCGAGCACGTAGCGATCGCCCGTGTGCTCGCAGCGCACCTCGCCCTCCCCCGACACGGGCAACGGCAGGCGCTCGCCGAATCTGCTCATCCAGCCCATCTGCCGCGCCGGCACGCCGAGCATCAGCGCGAACGCGGGCACGTCGCGATTGACGACCGCACCCGCGCCGACGAAGGCGTGCGCGCCGATCTCGATGCCACAGACGATGGTGCAGTTGGCACCGAGCGTGGCGCCGCGGCGCACGATCGTGTCGCGGTATTCGTCCTTGCGCGAGACGGCCGAACGCGGGTTGTAGACGTTGGTGAAGACCATGCTCGGGCCGCAGAACACGTCGTCTTCGAGCGTGACGTTGTCGTACACCGAAACGTTGTTCTGGATCTTGACGTTGTCGCCAATGCGCACGCGATTGCCGACGAAGACGTTCTGCCCGAGCGAGCAGCGTGCCCCGATGACCGCGCCACCGCAGACATGCACCCAGTGCCAGACGCGCGTGTCGTCGCCGATCGTGGCGCCGGCGTCGACGATCGCGGTGGCGTGGACGACAGGGGCACCCATGTCAGTACTGCAACGGCAGCGCCACGCGGCGCTGGTCGCGCGCCGACAGGTAGCTCGCGATCAGCACCTCGAGCGAACGCAAGCCCTCGCGCCCGTCGGTTTCCGGCTCGCACTCCCCGCGCAGCGCGCGGATGACGTTGTCGTAGTAAAGCGGGTGGCCGAAGCCGTAGACGGACGTGGTTTCGTAGCTCGCATCCTTGACGCGCTCGTCGTCGGGATCGGCGTCCGCGAATTCCCAGTGTTCGATCTGGTTGACGGCGACGCCGCCGACCTTGACCGAACCGCGTTCACCGATGATCGTGATCGAGCCTTCGAGGTTGCGCGGATAGGTCAGCATCGTGACGTTGACCGACCCGAGCGCCCCGGACCGCCAGCGTACGCCCACCGTCGCGGTGTCTTCGACCTGGATGTTGCGCGCGAGCGTCGCGACGTAGGCCTGCACGCTCTCGACCGGGCCAATGAGCCAGTCGACGAGGTCGACGTAGTGGCTCGCCTGGTTCATCAGCGCGCCGCCGTCGAACTCCCAGGTGCCGCGCCACTTCGCGCTGTCGTAGTACGACTGCGGCCGCGCCCAGAACACGTTGATGGTCACCATGAAGATGCGGCCGAAGCGCCCCTTGTCGACGGCGCGTTTCAGCAACTGCAGCGTCGCATTGCGGCGGTTCTGCTTGACGACGAACAGCCGCACGCCCGCGGCGTCGCAGGCACGCACCATCTCGAGTCCATCGGCCCAGCGCGTGGCCATGGGCTTTTCGGTGATCACGTGACAACCCGTCGCGGCGGCTTCGATCGCCTGCGTCGAGTGCAGCCCGCTCGGCGTGCACAGCACGGCGACGTCGGCAATCTTCGCCTCCAGCACCTCTCCCAGGTGCCCGAATCCGCGCGCGCCGGTGGCCGCGACGGCGCGCTCCAGCGCGGGCGGATCCGTGTCGCAGACCGCCGCGAGTTCCATGCGGCCGGCATGCTTGGCAATCGCGCCCAAGTGGTTTGCGGAAATCCGTCCGCAGCCGATGACGGCGGCACGAATCGGTCGGTCGGTGATCGGTGGACGCAGCGAAGTCATGCAGCCCCTGGGCGGATCGGGTGAAACATCCGCGAATTCTAGCTTTCGGCTGCTCCGACCGTCACCCCAGATTGACGACCTTCGGGTCCCGCGGCCCCCCGTCGCGGTAATAGTCGAGGTACCAGTCGACAAATGCGCGGATGCCGGTCCGCACCGGCGTCGCGGGCGTGTACCCCACGTCGCGCGTCAGGTCGTCGATGTCCGCCCAGGTGTCGGGCACGTCGCCGGCCTGCAACGGCAGCAGGTTCATCTCCGCCTTGCGGCCCAGGCAGTCCTCCAGCGTATGGATGTACTCGAGCAACTCCACCGGCCGGTTGTTGCCGATGTTGTAGAGCCGGTAGGGCGCCTTGCTCGACGCCGGGTCGGGCGCGTCGCCGTGCCAGGCCGGGTCGACCGTCGCGACGCGGTCGCACGCGCGCACCACGCCCTGCGCGATGTCGGCGACATAGGTGAAGTCGCGCCGGTGGTGCCCGTGGTTGAACACGTCGATGGGCTGGCCGGCGAGGATGTTGCGCGTGAACAGGAACAGCGCCATGTCGGGCCGGCCCCACGGGCCATACACCGTGAAGAACCGCAGGCCCGTGACCGGCAGCCCGTAGAGATGCGCATAGGTGTGCGCCATCAGTTCGTTGGCCTTCTTGGTGGCCGCATAGAACGACAGCGGGTGGTCGACGTTCTGGTGCACCGAGAACGGCATTTTCGTGTTCGCGCCGTACACGGAACTGGTCGATGCGTAGACGAGATGCTCGATGCCGTTGTGGCGACAGCCCTCGAGCACGTTGGCCGTGCCGACGACGTTGCTGTCGACATAGGCAAGCGGATTCTGGATCGAATAGCGCACACCCGCCTGCGCACCCAGGTGGATCACGCGCCGGAACTTCGCGCACGCGAAGAGCTGCGCCATGCCTTCGCGATCGGCCAGGTCGAGTTTGACGAACTCGAAGCCCGGCAACGCCCGCAACTGCTCGACGCGCGCCAGCTTGAGGCGCACGTCGTAGTAGTCGTTGAGGTTGTCGAGACCGACGACCTCGTCGCCGCGCTCGAGCAGCAGGCGGGCCGTGTGGTAACCGATGAAACCGGCCGCGCCGGTGACGAGAATCTTCATAGCCTGCCGTCGACCTCGTCCGCCCCGAAGACGTACTTGATGTCGTAGAGAACGTGGTTCTTCTTCGCCAGGGCCCGGACCTTGCCGATGCCCATGCGGCGGAACTCCTCGTGCGCGACGCCGACGACCACGGCGTCGTAGATGCCGCGCTTGACCTGCCGCGGCCGCAGCGGCCGCAGCCCGTATTCGTGCTCGGCTTCGTCCGGGTCTGCCCAGGGATCGCAGACATCCACCCTGGCGCCGTACTTGCCGAGCTCACGCACCACGTCGACGATCTTCGTGTTGCGCACGTCGGGGCAGTTCTCCTTGAACGTGAGCCCGAGCACCAGCACACGCGAGTTGCAGACGTGGATGCGGCGGCGGATCATGAGCTGCGCCACCTGCTGTGCGACATAGATGCCCATGTTGTCGTTGATGCGCCGGCCCGCGAGGATCATCTCCGGGTGGTAGCCGATCGCCTCCGCCTTGTGCGTGAGGTAGTACGGATCGACACCGATGCAGTGGCCGCCGACGAGCCCCGGGCGGAACGGCAGGAAGTTCCACTTGCTGCCCGCCGCGAGCAGCACCTCCTCCGTGTCGATGCCCATGCGGTTGAAGATCAGCGCCAGTTCATTGATCAGCGCGATGTTGACGTCGCGCTGCGTGTTCTCGATGACCTTGGCCGCCTCCGCCACCCGGATGCTCGAGGCCCGGTGGGTGCCGGCGCGCACGATGCTGCGGTACAGCGCGTCGACGAACTTCGCCACCTCCGGTGTGGACCCGGAGGTCACCTTCCTGATGGTCGTGACGCGGTGCGCCTTGTCGCCCGGGTTGATGCGCTCGGGGCTGTAGCCAGCGAAGAAATCCCTGTTGAACCGCAGCCCCGAGACACGCTCGAGGATGGGCACGCAGACCTCCTCGGTGCAGCCGGGGTAGACGGTCGATTCGTACACGACGACGTCGCCCTTCTTCAGCACTCTGCCGACCGACTCGCTCGCCCTGACGAGCGGCGTCAGGTCGGGGCGCTTGTAATCGTCGATCGGCGTCGGCACGGTGACGATGAAGACGCGGCAGGCCCGCAGGTCTTCGAGGCGCGTCGTGAAGTCCAGCTTCTTCGCGGCCGCGAGTTCCGTCGCGTCCACTTCGAGCGTGCTGTCGACGCCGCGCCGCAGCTCGTCGACACGGTCCGTCTTGATGTCGAAGCCGACGGTCCGGAACCGCTTGCCGAACTCGACCGCGAGCGGCAGACCGACGTAGCCGAGCCCGACGATGCCGACCTCGAGGTTGCGCAGATTCAGTTTTGGCATGCTTCCAGCACTTGTTCTCGTGACGTGGCGCAAGGATGCCACGGGTTCCCTGCCCGTTTCGGGCTTCAGTTCAAAATCCTGCGCCCGCGGCGTACCCCAGCGCCAGCAGCCCCGTCGCGGTCATCACGACGAAATACGGCAGCGCCATCCAGACCATGCGGCCGTAGCCCAGCTGGATCAGCGGTGCCAGTGTCGAGGTCAGCAGGAACAGGAACGCGGCCTGCCCGTTCGGCGTCGCGACGCTCGGAATGTTCGTGCCCGTGTTGACCGCCACGGCGAGCCATTCGAACTGCTCGCGGTCGACCGCGCCCTGCAGGAACGCGGCCTTTACCTCAGTGATGTAGACGCTCGCCACGAACACGTTGTCGCTGATCGCCGAGAGCACGCCCGAGGCCAGGTACAACATCACCGCCTGCGCCCGGCCCTCGAGGTCCAGCACGCGACCGACCATCGGCTCGAACAGGTGCTGGTCGTGGATCGCGGCCACGATCACAAAAAAAACCACGAGCAGCGCGGTGAACGGCAAGGCGGCCTCGAACGCCTTGCCGATGCGGTGCTCCTCTGTCACGCCGGTGAACGACGTGGCGAGGATGATCACCATGAGGCCGATCAGCCCGACCTCGGCGACGTGGAACGCCAATGCGAACACGAGCAACGCGACGACGACCGCCTGCACGAGGACGGTGGCGCGATCGCGCGACGTGGCTTGCGCCGCCCGCTCCCGCGCGAAATCCTCCAGCACGACGCGCGTCGCGTCCGGCAGCGACGTGCCATAGCCGAACCAGCGGAAATGCTCGACGAGCCAGCACGTCGCCAGCCCGGCGACCGCCACCGGCACGGACACCGGCGCCATCGCGAGGAAGAACGCGCCGAACGTCCAGCCAGCCTGCTCCGCGATCAGCAGGTTCTGCGGCTCACCGACCTGCGTCATGACGCCGCCGATGGCCGTACCGATCGCTCCGTGCATCATCAGCGAGCGCAGGAAGCCGCGGAACGCATCGAGGTCCTCGCGGTGCTGCTGGTGGACGTCCGCGTCGGTCGCGGCGTCGTGGTGCGGCGCAACCTGCGTCTTGCCCGATGCCACGCGGTGAAAGACCTCGTAGAACCCCATGCCGACGGTCACCGCCACCGCGACGACCGTGAGCGCGTCGAGGAACGCCGACAGCAGCGCCGCCGCCGCGCAGAACGTCAGCGCCAGCAGCTCGCGCCTGCGCACGCGCAGGATCAGCCGCGTGAACACGTGCAGCAGCAGGTCCCGCAGGAAATAGATGCCGGCCACCATGAAGATCAGCAGCAGGATGACCGGAAAGGCCTGTGTGACCTCCTCGTAGACGCTCTCCGGCGTCGTGAGGCCGATCAGCACGGCCTCCAGCGCGAGCAGCCCGCCCGGCTGCAGCGGATAGCAGCGCAGCGCCATGGCCAGCGTGAAGATGAACTCCGCGAGCAGCGCCCAGCCGGTCACGATCGGCCCCGTCGTCACCATGAGCAGCGGGTTCGCGATCAGGAACGCGACGACGGCCAGTTTGTACCAGCCCGGAGACTGGCCCAGAAAAGCCCTTCCGAGAGACTCCGCGAGAGTCCGGGTCATGCGGGCGCGGACGCGGACGCCGCCGCTTCGTTCGCATCGAACCGGCGCCAGGCCGTTCCGCCACCGCTCGTCTTGTCGAGGACCTGCAGCAGCGCCTCGTGCGCCCGACGTTCCTCTGCGGTGGCGCGCCGCACGACCAGGGTGCCGGGGGGACGCGCGGCATGCTTCAGGCCGCCGACCACACCCCGGGCCGCCGCGTTGTGATCGTCGAGGGTGAGCGCGCCCTGCCCGCCCGTCATCGCGAGATAGACTTCGAGCAGCAACTCGGCGTCGAGCAGCGCGCCGTGCAGTTCGCGGTGCGAATTGTCGACCGAGTAGCGCTTGCAGAGCGCGTCGAGCGTGTTGCGCTGGCCGGGGTGCATCTGCCGCGCCAGGGCCAGTGTGTCCAGCACGCCGCAGAAGTCGCGCGTGCAGAGCGGGCCCACGTTCTCGGCGAGCCGCGCGATCTCAGCGTCGAGGAACGCGACGTCGAACGGCGCGTTATGGATGACCAGCTCGGCGCCGGCGATGAACTCGCGCAGGTCCGCGAACACGTCGGCGAAGCGCGGCTGGCCACGCAGGAACTCCGTCGTCAGGCCGTGAACCTGGACCGCACCCGGATCGATCTCGCGCTCGGGGCAGACGTAGCGGTGGAACTGCCGCCCCGTGCGGCGGCGGTTGACAATCTCGATCGCGCCGATCTCGATGATGCGGTGACCGAGTTCAGGCTCGAGGCCCGTGGTCTCCGTGTCGAAGACGACCTGGCGCATGGTAGGCGGCGTCAGGCGACAGCCTGGGCCAGGGCGTCCACGACCTGCGCCTGCTGCACCTCGGTCAGGTACGGATGCATCGGCAGGCTCATCACGCGCCGTGCGGCCGCCTCGGACAGCGGGAAGTCGCCCTCCGCGTGGCCCAGGCCGCGGAACACCGGCTGCATGTGCAACGACACGGGATAATGCACCGCCGTCGGCACGCCGAGCTGCTTCATGCGCGTCTCGACGATGTCGCGGTTGTCGACCTCCACCGTGTACTGCGCATGCACGCTGGTATTGAACGATTCGAGCTCGGGTGCCTGCACGCTGGCCTGTGCCCCCTTGCCGAACTTCGCGCTGATCAGCTCCGCGTAGCGCGCGCCGATGCGGCCGCGGGCGGCGACTTCCTCGTCGAACGTCTCGAGCTTGGCCAGCAGCACCGCGGCCTGGATCGAGTCGAGGCGCCCGCAGATCCCGAGCCGCGGATGGTGGTAGCGGCGATCCTGCCCGTGTACGCGGATCTCGCGAAACAGCTTCGCGCAGGCGTCGTCGTTCGTGAACAGCGCGCCGCCGTCGCCATAGCAGCCGAGCGGCTTCGACGGGAAGAACGACGTGGCACCGATGGTCGTGAGCCCGCCCGATCGCCTGCCCTTGTAGGTGGCGCCGAAGCTCTGCGCGGCGTCCTCGATCACGGGCAGACGGTGCCTGTCGGCGATCCGGTTGATCGCGTCGATGTCGGGGCATTGCCCGTACAGCGACACCGGCAGGATCGCCCGGGTCTGCGGCGTGATCGCCGCTTCGAGCTGCGCCGGGTCCATGTTGTACGACTTGCGATCGATGTCGACGAAGACGGGCTTCGCGCCGAGCAGCGCGATGACCTCGGCGGTCGCGAAGAAGGTGAAGGGCACGGTGATCACTTCGTCGCCCGGTCCCACGTCGAGCGCCATCAGCGCGATCAGCAGTGCGTCAGTGCCGCTCGCGACGCCGACGCAGTGCCTGGCCCCGACGTACTCGGCGAGCTTCTGCTCGAGTTCCGACACCTCGGGGCCGAGGATGTACTGCCCGTGCTCGAGCACCCGGGCGATGCCCGCGTCGATCGCCGGCTTGAGCTGCCGGTACTGGGTCTTGAGGTCGATGAAGTCCATGAGCTGCCTGTTGTGGTCGACCGCCGGTCGATCCGCCCATTTTACGAGGGCCCGGCGATCCGTGCCGAAGGAACCGTCCGGCCGCCCCCGCGGGAGTGCGGCGACGCCTCAGCGATCCGCTCGCGCCAGCGACCGGATGCCCTCGTTGGCGAGCGCATCCGCCCGCTCGTTGCCCGGATCCCCCGCGTGCCCCTTGACCCAGTGCCAGTGGACCTCGTGCCGCTCGATCTGCGCCTCGAGCAGGCGCCAGAGGTCTTCGTTCTTCACGGGCTTGCGGTCGGCGGTCTTCCAACCGCGTCGCTTCCACTGCGGCAGCCATTGCGTGATGCCGAGCCGCACGTACTGCGAGTCCGTGTAGAGCCGGACGCGACAGCGCCGTTTCAGCGCCGCGAGCGCCTCGATCGTCGCCACGAGTTCCATGCGGTTGTTGGTCGTGAGCCCCTCGCCGCCGTGCAGTTCCTTGCGGTGCTCGCCGGCAATCAGCAACGCACCCCAGCCGCCCGGGCCCGGATTGCCCTTGCACGCGCCGTCCGTGTAGACGACCACGTCGCCCGGCGCCACGCCCTGTGGCCGGTCCGCTGGCGTCGCGCTCACGCGGCCTGTCTCGTCGTCGGCTCGGGCGCGCCGCCCACGAGGACCGGCCGGGCGGTCCAGGCCGGACGGATCGGCGTCACCGAGTGCACGCGCTTGCGCGCCTTCAGCAAATACGCGCCCGCGAGCGGCGCAGCCAGCCGCGGGCCCTGCTCCTCGAGCCAGCTGCCGGGCCGCAGGCCGAACATGCGTTGCGCCCAGGGCGGCGAAAAGAGGTAGCGCCGCGCGACGACGACCTCGAAGCCGAGCAGGCTCAGCCAGTCGCGCGTGCGTCGTTCGCTCAGCATGCGCAAGGCATGCGGCGGAAACCGGCCGCTCGCGAAATAGTGCCGCGCGCCCCAGGGTCCCCAGGGACTAAACGCGCAGATGACGACGTTGCCCTCGCCCACGAGCACGCGGTCTACCTCGCGCAGCAACTCGTGCGGCCGCGGAGCGTGTTCCAGCGTATGCGGCAGCAGCACCGCCTCCACCGAGTTCGTGGCCACCGGCAGCGCGTCGAAGCTCGCGCGGACAGCGCGCGCCCCCCCCGCGTCGGGCGCGATCAGCGTGCGGTGCTGCGTGCGTGCACCTGCGCAGAGCGTCGCCGCGTCGCCCCAGCAGCCCACCTGCAGCAGTTCGAAGCCGACCACGTCGGCGAGTTCCTCGTCGAGCAGCCGGGTTTCGAGCGCCAGCACGGCGGAGCCGAGCGGGGTCTGCATCCAGCGCGCCACGGCCTCAGTTGCGGTCATGCACGCAAGGATAACGGCAAGTGCCTGTCGCGCGTTGAAAAACGTGCGCCGGATGATGGAAATTTGCGGCCCGACCGGCTCTAATACCCGCGCCCGGACGCATGGGCCGCAGAGGAGTCTCTTGCCGTAATGCTGCAGGTGAGCCCGGTGCGGGCGTTTTCGGACAACTACATCTGGCTGATTCGCGCCCCGGCAGACGCGACGGCGGCCGTGGTGGTCGATCCGGGTGACGACCGGCCGGTAGATCGGGCCTTGCAGGAGACGGGACTCGATCTGCGGGGCATCCTCGTCACGCACCACCACGCCGATCACGTCGGCGGAGTCGGTGCGCTGGCCGGAAAGCACGGCGCGCCGGTTTTCGGGCCGGCGCGCGAAAGCCTGCCTTGTGCGGCGCAGGCGCTCGACGACGGAGGCACGGTCGACCTTGGACACCTCGGGCTGCGGTTCTCGGTGATGGCCGTGCCTGGTCACACGCTCGGCCACATCGCCTACGCCGGACACGGCGCCGTGTTCTGCGGCGACACCCTGTTCAGCGCCGGCTGTGGCCGGCTGTTCGAAGGCACGGCCACGCAGATGCTCGATTCGCTCGACCGTCTCGCGGCCCTGCCCGACTCCACTCGCGTGTACTGCGCCCACGAATACACGCTCGCGAACCTGCGGTTTGCGGTGGCGGTGGAACCCGACAACTCCGACGTGCGCGAGGCGCTGGCCGAAGCGAGCCGACGCCGCGAAGGCGACGAAACCACGCTCCCGTCCACGCTCGGACGCGAGCGCCGCATCAATCCCTTTCTGCGCTCGCGCTCGCCCCCGGTGCGTGCCGCAGCGGAACGGCACGCCGGTCGTCCGCTGCCGTCGCCCGTGGACGTGTTCGCGGCCCTGCGCGCATGGAAGGACGGCTTTCGCCAGGAACCATGAACCCGATCCGATGCCGACTTCGATTCGCCTGGGCGCCATTGCTCGTCGCTTCGGTGCTGGCCGGCTGCGCCACGACCGACTCGACCCCGTACTCGAGCCTGCCGCCGTCGCCGACGCGGCCGGCCGACCGCCCGAGCCTCGACCGCAATACGGTCACGATCCCGGGGCCGGGCCTTTCGCCGGCCCGCACGGTGCCGCATCTGCCGCCCGAGCAGTACACCGACATCCTCGACCGCATCCGCGACGGATACGCGCTGCCGGACGTGCAGCACCACGCGATCGACCGCGAGCTCGAGACCTACCGCAGCCGGCCCGACTTCCTCGATCGCACGTTCAAGCGGGGCTCGCGCTACCTGTACTACATCGTCACCGAGATCGAGAAGCGCAGTCTGCCGCTCGAACTCGCGCTGCTGCCGGTCGTGGAGAGCGCGTTCAACCCCGTGGCCTACTCGCGCAGCCGCGCTTCGGGCCTGTGGCAGTTCATTCCATCGTCGGGCCGTCACTACGGGCTCGAGCAGAACTGGTGGATCGACGAGCGCCGCGACGTGATCGACGCGACGGACGCCGCGCTCACCTACCTGCAATACCTGAACCAGTATTTCGGCGGCGACTGGTTCCTCACGATTGCCGCCTACAACGGCGGCGAAGGCACCGTCAGCTCCGCCGTGCGCCGCAACCGGGAGCGCGGCCTGCCGACCGACTTCTGGAGTCTCGACCTGCGCGCGGAGACGCGCGACTATGTGCCGAAGCTGCTCGCGATCAGCCGCATCGTGCGCAATCCCGAGACGTACGGCCTCGCCTTCGCGGCCATCCCCAACCAGCCCTACTTCGATGTCGTCGACCCCGGTCGTCAGGTGCACCTGGGCGACGCGGCGGACCTCGCCGGCATCACTCGCGAGGACATGTTCGCGCTGAACGCGGCCTACAACCGCATGACGACACCCCCCAAGGGCCCGCACCGCCTGCTGCTGCCGGTGCCGAACGCCGAGACGTTCCGCCAGGCGATGCTGGACCACGCGGCGCTCGAGGCCGAAGGCAAGCTGCTCGTGGCCGCGGCCGAACCGCCGCCCGAGGTGCGTCACCGCGTCCGCCGCGGCGAGACGCTGAGCGCGATCTCGCGCCAGTACGGCGTTTCGACGGAATCGCTGCGGGCCGCGAACGACATCCGCGGCTCGACCATCCACCCGGGTGACTCGCTGCTGATCCCGCAGGCGGGCGCGACGGCGACGCTCGCCATGCTCGCGGCGTCTCGCGAGGACATCGCGGCGCAGTTGCCCGAGCGGCAGAAGACTGCGGCGCCACCGAAACCGCGCGTCCACGTCGTCAGGTCCGGGGACACGCTCTGGGGCGTCGCGCGCCGCTACGGCGTCACGGTGCCGGCACTGGCTTCGACGAACGGGTTGTCGAGCAACGCCGGCCTCGTGGCCGGCGCGCGCCTCGAGATTCCCGGCACCGGCTCGCGTGCCACGGCCGCGGGCAGCGCGAGCCAGACCACCTACAAGGTGCGCCGCGGCGACACGCTGTCGCAGATCGCCAGCCGGTTCAACGTGACCGTGCGCGAAATCATGACCTGGAACCGGCTGCGCCAGTCGTCCTCGCTGCGCACCGGCCAGCGTCTCGTCCTCTACGTCGACTCTAGCCCAAGCGGAGGCTGATCAAGTGGGATTCCTGACAGGCAAGCGGGCCCTCATCGTGGGGCTCGCCTCGGAGCGTTCGATCGCACACGGCATCGCATCGGCGATGCATCGCGAAGGCGCGGAACTGGCCTTCACCTACCAGAACGACCGGCTGAAGGACCGCGTGGTCGAGATGGCAGGCGCGTTCGGCTCGAAGGCGACGCTGCCGATGGATGTCGCGTCGGACGCCGAGATCGCATCCGCCTTCGCGGCGCTCGGCGAGGTGTGGGACTCGCTCGACGTCATCGTCCACTCGGTCGCTTTCGCGCCGCGCGAGGAACTCGCCGGCACGTTCGTCGAGAGCACGACCCGCGACGGCTTCCGCATCGCGCACGAGATCTCCAGCTACAGCCTGACGGCGCTGGCGAAGGCCGGGCTGCCGCTGATGCAGGGTCGCGCGGGCGCGATCGTCACGCTGTCATACCTCGGTGCCGTGCGCTCGATCCCGAACTACAACGTCATGGGGCTGGCGAAGGCCAGCCTCGAGGCCAACGTGCGCTTCCTCGCCGCCGACCTCGGCCCGCAGGGCATCCGCGTGAATGCGATCTCGGCGGGCCCGATCAAGACACTGGCCGCCGCCGGCGTGGGCGGCTTCCGCAAGATGCTGTCGCAGTTCGCGGCAGCGACACCCCTGCGTCGCAACATCACCATCGAGGAAGTCGGCAACGCGGCGGCGTTCCTCTGCGCGGACCTGGCTTCGGGCATCACCGGCGAGGTGCTGTACGTGGACGCCGGGTTCAGCCACGTGGGGATGAGCTTCGCGGAGGACTGAACGCACTCATTCCGTCGCGAACAGCTTGTCGTTCACCTTGACCTTCGAGGTCCGCTTCAGCTCCTCGAGGTAGGCAGTGAACTCCACGGCACCGTTGACCTGGGCGAACTGCTGCGCGTGCTGCGGCAGCTCGGCCGCCGCGGTCGCGTCGAGGCCGCCCGGTTGCACGCCCGTCACCGCGAACGCGACGGCGTCGCCCGAGGCGAGCGTGACACTGCCGGCGCTCGGCATGCCCGCCGATGGGTACGGTGCCTGATAGACGGCCTTGATCAGCTCCGGCGGGACCGGCGCGGCGGTCTCGCTGACGGGGCCGGAGCGCGTGACGGTCTGCGGTGCCGTGACCGTTAGGCCGGCCGGACCGGCCACGGGCGCCAGCGACTCGCCGGCCGACACGCGCTTCGCGAGGGCCGCGGCCGCGTCGGCCGCCGCCTTGCGCGCGCCGTCCTGCTGCAGCCGCGCCGTGATCTCGTCGCGCACCGCGTCGAGCGGCCGCTGCTCGGCCGACTTGTGGTCGGTGACGCGCAGCACGACGACGCTCTCGTCGCCGAGCGCGATCGGCGGGCTGTTCTGCCGATCCTGCAGCACGTCCGTCGAGAACACCGCATCGATGATCTTGCGATCGTTGCCGAGAGCGCCGCCCCCCTGTCGCGTGAAGCGCTCGACGGTATGCAGCGGCATGCCGAGCTTCTTCGCCACGCTCTCGAGCTCGCTCAGCGCGGCGAAGGACTCGTCGGCGAGCTGCTGCGACTTCTCGTAGAAGCGGGATTGCGCCTGTTCACGCCGGAACTCCGGCTCGAGTTCCCCACGCATCTCCTCAAAGCCGCGCACGCGCGGCGTCTCGACGTCCTCGAGACGCAGGATGTGGTACCCGAACTGCGTGCGGACCGGGCCGCGGATCTCGCCTTTCTGCATCGAGAACAGCGCGTCGGCGAATTCCTTGACGTAGGCCTCGCGCGTCGACCAGCCGAGTTCGCCGCCGGCGGCCTTCGAGCCGGGATCGTCCGAATTCTCGCGCGCGAGCCTCGCGAAATCCTCGCCGGCCTTGGCGCGCGCGAGCAACGCCTCGGCCTTCTTCTTCGCCGCGGTGTCGTCGCTGCCCGACTCGATCAGGATGTGGCTCGCCTTGCGCCGCTCCGGCGTCGCGTTGCGGGCCGCATTCTCCTCGTAATACGTGCGCAGCGCATCCTCGTCGACCTGCACGCCGGAGGCGACGTCCGCCAGGTCGAGCCGCAGGTACTGCAGCGCCACCGATTCGTCGGTCATGTACTGCGACTTGTTCTTGTCGTAGTACGCCGCGATCTGCTCCGGAGTGACGGCCACTGCCGCGTAGCGGGCCGCGGGCACCAGCGCATAGGCGATCTCGCGGGTCTCGCCCTCCAGACGGATGCGGCGCTGCAGCTCACCCGGCGTCACGAACGACGAGACGAGCACGGCGTTGCGCAATTGCGAGGATTCCAGGTCGCGGCGGAATTCGCGCTCGAACTCGGCCTCGCTGCGCCCCTGCTGCTGCAACAGCGCCGCATAACGGTCGCGGGAGAACTGGCCGTCCACCTGCAGCGCGGGAATCCGCGCCAGCGTGTCGGCGAGTTCGCGGTCGCCCACGCGATAGCCGCTGTCGTGTGCCCGCTGCACGAGCAACTCGCGGTCGACGAAGTCGTCGAGCATCCGCGTCTGCTCGGTCCGGACCAGGTCGGCCGGCAGTTCGCCGTGCAGTTGCTGCTGGAGCTCGGACTGGCGCTCCTGCCAGGCCCGCTGCACCGTCTGGGCCGGGATCTCCACGCCGTTGACGCGGGCCGCCTCCGTCGTCACCGACGACTCGAACTGGATGCCCCAGAAGATGAAGACGACGGCGATGGCCCCGAGGAACAGCGCCGCAAACCAGCCCGATATCCTGTCGCGAATTCTCTGGAGCATGTGTCAGGGATGCAGAAAGATTGAAGGATGCGGATTGTAGGGCCTGACGGCCCGCACGGCCCCTGAAATGCAAAAGCCCGCGTGAGCGGGCTTTCGGCGGAGCCAGAGCTGGCGGAGTGGACGGGACTCGAACCCGCGACCCCCGGCGTGACAGGCCGGTATTCTAACCGACTGAACTACCACTCCGCGTCGTTCTGGTGGGTGCTGAGGGGTTCGAACCCCCGACCTACGCCTTGTAAGGGCGTCGCTCTCCCAGCTGAGCTAAGCACCCGTGCCCCTCTGGGAGCCCACTAGCTTACGGCATCCTTCAGGCCTTTGCCAGCCTTGAAGCCGGGCACCTTGCTGGCCGGGATGTCGATGGGCTCGCCCGTGCGCGGATTGCGCCCCGTCCGGGCCGCGCGGGTCTTGGTCGCGAACGTGCCGAAGCCCGACAGCATCACCGCGTCGCCCTTCTGCAACGCCTCGGTGATCGCGGCGAGCACCGCCTCGACGGCGCGCGCGGCGTCGGACTTCGCGAGCGATGTGCGCTCCGACACCGCGTCGATGAGATCGTTTCTGTTCATGAGCTCGTGGTCCTCCTCGATTCGTTTCAGTGCGCGTGCACCTTGCTGCCCGGGCGCTTCGCCGTCCGCTTGGTCGCGACGCGCTTGCCGTCGTCCGTCTCCGCCTTGGCCTCGGGCGAGGCCACGAGCGGCTGCGGCATGTCTTTCAGGGCGACGGCGAGCACCTCGTCGATCCACTTGACCGCCTTGATGGTGAGCCGGCCCTTGATGTTGTCGGGGATCTCCGCGAGGTCCTTGACGTTCTCGTCGGGGATCAGCACGGTCGTGATGCCCCCGCGATGGGCCGCGAGCAGCTTCTCCTTGAGACCGCCGATCGGCAGCACCTGCCCGCGCAGCGTGATCTCGCCGGTCATCGCGACGTCGGCGCGCACCGGAATGCGCGTCAGTGCCGACACCAGCGCCGTGCACATGCCGATGCCGGCGCTCGGGCCGTCCTTCGGCGTCGCGCCTTCGGGCACGTGAATGTGCACGTCGCTCTTCTGGTAGAACTCGTTGTCGAGGCCGAGCACCGTCGCGCGGCTGCGCACGACGGTCATCGCGGCCTGGATCGACTCCTGCATCACCTCGCCGAGCTGGCCGGTGTGCGTGAGCTTGCCCTTGCCCGGGATCACCGCCGCCTCGATCGTCAGCAGCTCGCCGCCGACTTCCGTCCAGGCGAGGCCCGTCACCTGCCCGACCTGGTCGTTCTCCTCCGCGCGACCGTAACGGTGCCGATGGACGCCCAGGTACTTCGCCAGGTTCTTCGGCGTGACGCCGATCGACTTGCGGTCCTTCTCGAGCAGCAACTCCTTCACGGCCTTGCGGCAGACCTTCGACAGCTCGCGCTCGAGGCTGCGCACGCCCGCCTCGCGCGTGTAGTGGCGGATGGTCTCGAGGATCGCCGGATCGGAGACCTTGAGCTCGTCCTGCTTCAGACCGTTCTGCTTCATCTGCTTCGGCAGCAGGTAGCGACGCGCGATGTTGGACTTCTCGTCTTCGGTGTAGCCCGGCAGCCGGATGACCTCCATGCGATCGAGCAGCGGCGGCGGGATGTTCAGGCTGTTGGCCGTGCAGACGAACATCACGTCGGAGAGGTCGAAGTCGACCTCGAGGTAGTGGTCGTTGAACGTCGCGTTCTGCTCGGGGTCGAGCACCTCGAGCAGCGCCGCGGACGGGTCGCCGCGGAAGTCCATCGCCATCTTGTCGACTTCGTCGAGCAGGAACAGCGGGTTGCGGACGCCGGTGCGGACCATGTTCTGCACGATCTTGCCCGGCATGGAGCCGATATAGGTGCGGCGATGGCCGCGAATCTCGGCCTCGTCGCGCACGCCACCGAGCGACATGCGCACGAACTTGCGGTTGGTCGCGCGCGCGATCGACTGGCCGAGCGAGGTCTTGCCGACGCCGGGCGGGCCGACGAGACAGAGGATCGGACCCTTGAGCGTCTGCACGCGCTGCAGCACCGCCAGGTACTCGACGATGCGCTCCTTGACCTTGTCGAGCCCGAAGTGGTCTTCGTTGAGGACGCGCTCGGCGCCGGCGAGGTCGTGCTTGACCTTGGTGCGCTTGCGCCACGGGCACTTGACGAGCCAGTCGATGTAGTTGCGCACGACGGTGGCTTCCGCCGACATCGGCGACATGAGCCTGAGTTTGGCGAGCTCGCCCCTGGCCTTCTCGCGCGCTTCCTTCGGCATGCCCGCGCGCAGGATGCGCTTCTCCAGCTCGGCGAGCTCGTTCGGCGCATCGTCGAGTTCGCCCAGCTCCTTCTGGATGGCCTTCATCTGCTCGTTGAGGTAGTACTCGCGCTGGCTCTTCTCCATCTGCTGCTTGACGCGGCCGCGGATGCGCTTCTCGATCTGCAGCACGTCCATCTCACCCTCGATCAGCGCGAGGATGTGCTCGAGCCGCCGGCGCACGTCCTGGATCTCGAGCACCTTCTGCTTGGCGTCGAGCTTGAGCGACATGTGCGCCGCGACCGTGTCGGCGAGACGGCCGGGCTGCTCGATGCCGGCGAGCGAGGTCAGGATCTCCGGCGGAACCTTGCGGTTCAGCTTCACGTACTGTTCGAACTGCGTGACGACCGAGCGCACCAGCACGTCCATCTCGCGCTCGTCGTAGCGCTCGCCGTCGGTGAGCGGCGTGGCGACCGCCGTGAACCAGTCGCCGGGCTGCAGACTCGACACCGAGGCCCGTTCGACGCCCTCGACGAGTACCTTGACGGTGCCGTCGGGCAGCTTGAGCAACTGCAGGATGGTCGCGATCGTGCCGACGCCGTAGAGATCCTTCGCGTCGGGCTCGTCGACGTCGGCCTGCTTCTGCGCGAGCAGCAGCACCTGCTTGTCGACCTTCATCGCCTGTTCGAGCGCCAGGATCGACTTCTCGCGGCCGACGAACAGCGGGATGACCATGTGGGGGTAGACCACGACGTCGCGCAGCGGCAGAACCGGCATCGGCTCGGTCCGCACGGCCGGCTTGGTCGTCGGGGCGTTCGATTCGGGAGCGTTGCTCACGTTGCGGTGTCTCCGGGCCGTCTTCCCTCTCCGGCGCGGTGGGAGAGGATGGGGGGGGGCAGAACGGGCATCCCGTCGCGACATGGGGCGGTGGGACGGGGTGTTGCGGGAAAATTTTATCGCGCCGGGGCGACGCGGGGGCGATATTTGGGCGAGGACGGCGGTTTCAAGACTCCGCGTCCGTCGCCCGGACCGGGCAGGAGCGGCCTGCCTCGCCCCGCCAGCACGCGGGAGAAGCGGGCGGTCAGTGATCGGAGCCGGTCCGGCGCTCCTCGACGGCCGCGAGACGCGTCTCGTCCTGGCCGTAGACCAGGTAGGGCTTGCTCTCGCCCTGGATGACGTCCTCGTCGATGACGACCTTCTGCACGTTCCGCATGCTCGGCAGGTCGTACATGATGTCGAGCAGTGTGTTCTCGAGGATCGTGCGCAGCCCGCGCGCGCCGGTCTTGCGCTGCATCGCCTTGCGGGCCACCGCCCGCAGCGAATCCTCGCGGAACTCCAGATCGACGCCTTCCATGTCGAAGAGCTTGCGGTACTGCTTGGTCAGCGCGTTCTTCGGCTCGGTCAGGATCTGCATCAGTGCCGCCTCGTCGAGCTCGTCGAGCGTCGCGACCACCGGCAGGCGGCCGACGAACTCCGGGATCAGGCCGTACTTGATCAGGTCTTCCGGCTCGACGTCGTGGAACAGGTCGCTGCCGTGCTGGCGCGCGTTCTGCTCGCGGACCTCCGCCTGGAAGCCGATACCGCCCTTGTGGGTGCGGTTCATGATGATCTTCTCAAGCCCGGCGAACGCGCCGCCGCAGATGAACAGGATGTTGCCCGTGTCGACCTGCAGGAACTCCTGCTGCGGGTGCTTGCGGCCGCCCTGCGGCGGCACCGACGCGATGGTGCCCTCGATCAGCTTGAGCAGCGCCTGCTGCACGCCCTCGCCCGAGACGTCGCGCGTGATCGACGGGTTGTCGCTCTTGCGCGAGATCTTGTCGATCTCGTCGATGTAGACGATGCCTGTCTGCGCCTTCTCGACGTCGTAGTCACACTTCTGAAGCAGCTTCTGGATGATGTTCTCGACGTCCTCGCCGACGTAGCCCGCCTCGGTGAG
>JAYRRR010000124.1:0-23877 GCA_041910015.1 Steroidobacteraceae bacterium | reverse complement strand
GGACCGCAAGGACGAGGACCTCACCCAGGAACCCGAGATGATCAAGGCGTTCCGGGACACATGGGAGCTGGGGATTCACTCGTATCTGGCGTACCTGCGGGATCGGCTGCTGCTGGCCAAAGAGTTGTTGAGCGAGAGCGGAAGTGTGTTTGTGCAGATTTCGGATGAGAATTTGCACCACGTTCGCGAGATACTTGACGGGTTATTTGGCCCGGCGAACTTCGTTAGCCTGATAACTGTCGCCAAGACGAGTAGCGCCACCAGCGAACTACTTCCGGGCGTGTCGGACTACGTCATTTGGTACGCCAAGAACGCGTTCGAGATCAAATATCATGACCTGTACCACGACAAGCAGCTTGGCGGAGCAGGTGCCGGACAGTATTCGTCGCTTCTCTATCCGGACGGCCGTCGCACGCGCCATGGGGATGTGCAGTCAGCGCTAGAAGGCGCTCCATCAGGTACGCGTATTTTCAGGCTGGACAACATGACCAGCCAGCGCCCGCCTGGAGACTTTCCTGTGGCGCTTGTCGGTAGGACGGTTCGGCCGGCAAATGGCTACTGGAAGACAGGCGAGCACGGCATGCGGGCGTTGACCAAGGCTGGTCGTATGACCTTGGTCGGAAATACGCTCTGCTACGTGCGGTTCATCGATGATTTCCCCGTGTTTCCGCACTCGAATTTGTGGACAGATACGGTGACGTCCGGGTTCTCTGACAAGAAAGTCTATGTCGTGCAAACGAATGTCAGCATCGTTGAACGTTGCATGCTGATGACCACCGACCCCGGCGACCTCGTGCTCGACCCGACCTGCGGTTCCGGCACCACGGCCTACGTCGCCGAGAAGTGGGGCCGGCGCTGGATCACCTGCGACACCTCACGCGTCGCGATCACGCTCGCCAAGCAGCGGCTGATGACGGCGAGCTACGACTACTACGAACTCAAGTATCCGCACGAAGGCCTGAAGGGCGGTTTCATCTACAAGACGGTCCCGCACGTCACGCTGAAGTCGATCGCCAACAACCCGGAAATCGACGAGATCCACGAGCGCATGCATCCGGCGATCGAGCAGGCACTCGAGTATTTGAACGCGGCTTTCGACGGCAGTGGTGTGAACTTCACGATCACGGAGGGCGCGCGAAAAGGACGTACCGTCGTCCTGGGATCGAACGGAAAATCACGCGTTTCAGCTGAAACGTCGAAGCCAGTTTCACAATCGACAGAGACACTTCCGTCCGGCGAGATCGTCTCGCGACGCGCCCTGCTCGAATGGGAAGTCCCGTTCGACTTGCCCGAGGACTGGCCGGCCGCCGCGAAGCCCGCGTTCGAGGCCTTCCACGCCGCGCGCCAGGCGATGCAGGCGCGCATGGACGCCTCGATCGCCGCGCACGCCGACACGGAGGTGCTCTACGACCAGCCCGAGGTCTCGAAAACCAAGCGCCGCGTCTCGGGCCCGTTCACGGTCGAGGCCGTGCCCTCGCCGATGGTGCTCGCGCTCGACGACACCGAACCGCCGCGCGAAGCCGACGTCGCGATTGCGCGCTCGGGCCAGTCGTCGCGTCATCACCAGTGGCGCGACGAGCTGACCCGGACCGGCATCCGCGGCAAGGGTGGCCAGATCCTGAAGCTCGCCGACCTCGAGACGCTGCCCGACACGCGCTACCTGCACTGCAGCGGCGTGGTGGCCGATTCGGGCGAGCGCGTGGTGGTGAGCTTCGGCCCGGAGCACGCCGCGCTCGAGCAGCGGCAGGTCGAGCTCGCGCTGCGCGAGGCGAGCGAGCTGTTCCCGCGGCCGAAGATGATCGTGTTCTGCGCCTTCGCCTTCGATCCGGAGGCGGCCAAGGACATCGACGTGCTGCGCGGCATCACGGCGCTCAAGGCGCAGATGAACACCGACCTGCTCACCGAAGACCTCAAGAAAGCCCGCGCCAGCAACCAGAGCTTCTGGCTCATGGGCCAGCCCGACATCGAACTGCGCCCTTTGCAGGGCGGCCGGTACGAGGTGGAGGTGCACGGCTTCGACTACTTCGACACCGTCAAAAGCGAACTCGTCTCCGGCGGCAAAGGCAAGATCGCGGCCTGGGCGCTCGACACCGACTACGACGAACGTTCGCTCTTCCCGCGCCAGGTGTTCTTCCCGATGGCCGGGGCGAAGGACGGCTGGAACAAACTCAAGAAGGACATCAAGGCCGAGCTGGACGAATCGCTGCTCGGCCGGCTGCACGGCACCGTGAGCCTGCCGTTCGAGGCGGGCGACAACCGCAAGGTGGCGGTGAAGATCGTCGACGACCGCGGCATCGAGTCGCTGAAGATCCTGCGCCTCTAGATGGCGGACCAACGCGGAGTTGCCGCGCTAGGCGCTGGCCCGGATCGCTGATAACTGCGTGAATCTATTAGCCTTTTCTGTATTGCCTGAACTTACCGAGAATTTCGTATAGTTTTATAAGACACGGTAAGATCTAACTAACTCATGGACCCGATTCGCAACCCGTACAACCCTGGTGCTGGCACCCCGCCGCCGGCGCTCGTCGGTCGCGATGCGCTCATCGAAGGGTTTCGCGTGGCGGTGCAACGCGCTTTGCACGGCAAACCGGGCCAGAGCCTCATGCCGATCGGGCTCCGGGGCGTCGGCAAGACCGTGCTGCTGAATCGCTTCGTGGAGGAAGCCACGAGTCTCGGCGCCCTGTCCGTGCTGATCGAAGCGTCCGAGGACGGCAGCCTGCGCCAGATCCTCGCCCGCGAGGCGCGCCGCATCCTCCTCAATCTCGACCGTGCCGGTGCGATCTCCAGCGTCGTGAAGCGGGCCTTGCGCGTGTTCAAGAGCTTTTCGATCACGGTCAACCCCGACGGCGCGTTCACGGCCGGGGTGGATCTGGACCCGGAACTCGGCAAGGCCGACACGGGCGTCCTGGCCGACGACGTCACCGACCTGTTCGTGGCGCTCGGCGAGGCGGCGAAGGACCGCCGGACAGGACTCGTGATCGCCATCGACGAGGTTCAGTACCTCGACGCAGACGAACTGGCAGCGCTCATCACCGCGATCCACCGGACCACGCAGCTCACGTTGCCTCTGCTGCTGGTGGGTGCGGGGCTGCCGCAACTGCCCGGACTCGCAGGGAATGCAAAGTCCTACGCGGAGCGGCTATTCACCTTTCCGCAGATTGGCCCACTTTCGACGACCGAAGCCGCGGAGGCCATTGCCCGCCCCGCCATCGCGCAGAACGTGACCGTCGAGCCGGGCGTGGTGGAACGAATCCTGGAGCAGACGAGGGGCTACCCGTACTTTCTGCAGGAATGGGCTCACGAGGCCTGGAATCAGGCGGCAGGCGACCGCATCCGCGTCGAGGATGTCGATGCGGCCGCACCGCGTGTCCTCGCGAAACTCGACGAGAATTTCTTTCGGGTGCGGCTGGATCGGCTCAAGCCGAGCGAGAGGAAATACCTGCGGGCGATGGCTGAACTCGGACCGGGTCCGCACCGTTCCGGAGACATTGCGCGCCGCTACGGTGCGAAGGTCGAAACCGTCGGCCCCTTGCGGGGCTCGCTGATCAGGAAGGGCATGATCTTCAGCCCCTCCCACGGCGACACGGCCTTTACCGTGCCGCTGTTCGACGAGTTCCTGAGACGCGCGATGCCGGGAATCCCGGCCGGTTGAACACGCGATGACGGTGATGAAATCCCTGATCATCAACGCCCCCTTCGTCCGCCCGGCGCGCCACTGGGCACCGGCGCGCGACGGCACGCTGCGGCTCGTCGATGGTCGCCGGCCGGCGAGCTACGAGATCATCGACCTGCGCAGCAACACCCGGCGCGTCGAAACGCTGGAACTCGTCAATCGCATCCGCGAGCGGGTCGACGCCTGGCGCGAAGCCGGCCGGCCCGGCATCACGAGCGTCACGCGTGCGCTGCTCGAGCACTGGCAGGACGGCTCGGCCCGGCAGACGCCGTTCTACTTCTGCCAGCTCGAAGCCATCGAGACGCTGATCTGGCACGTCGAGGCGCCGCACGAGCACCGGCAGGGCATCCACATTCCCGGCGACGGCGGGGTGTGGGAGCGGCTCTGCTGCAAGATGGCCACCGGCAGCGGCAAGACCACGGTGATGGCGATGATCATCGCCTGGCAGGTGCTCAACGCCCTCACCTTCCCGAAGCGCCACAAGGACTTCTCGCGCGCGATCTTCATCGTGGCGCCGGGGCTCACCGTGAAAGAGCGCCTGCGCGTGCTCTACACGGGCGAGCCGGACAATTTCTACGACGCGTTCCGCCTCTGCCCGTCCGAAGCCATGCGGCAGAAGCTGAACCAGGCCGAAATCCTGGTCGAGAACTGGCACGCGCTGATGCCGCTCAAGGAGCCGGATCGGTCGGTCGTGAAAAAGGGCGCCGAGTCGGACGAGGCATTCACCCGGCGCGTGCTCGGCAAGCTCGCGACGTTTCGCGATCTCGTCGTGATCAACGACGAGGCGCATCACGCCTACCGGATCCCGCCCGACCAGCGCATCGGGAAGTCGGACGACTTCGATCCGGAAGAAGCCACGCGCTGGGTCGAAGGGCTCGACCGCCTGCACGCGACGCGGCGCATCCAGCGCTGCTTCGATCTGTCGGCGACGCCGTTCGTGCCGAGCGGCCGGGCCAACACCGAGCAGGGGCTCTTCGGCTGGATCGTTTCCGACTTCGGACTCAACGACGCGATCGAGGCCGGGCTCGTCAAGACGCCGCGCATCGTCGTGCGCGACGGCGCCGTGCCCGACGCCCAGACGCTCAGGCCGAAGCTCTATCACCTGTACCGCGACGACTCGGTCGCCGAAGACCTCAATCGCCGCGGCGCGGAGCCGCACGAGTCGTTGCCGAGGCTCGTGCAGGACGCGTACACGCTGCTCGGCGCCGACTGGCGCGATGTCGCGGCCCGCTGGCGCGAGGCCGGCCATGCCTCGCCGCCCGTGATGCTCACGGTGTGCAACCGCACCGAGACGGCCGCACGCATCGAGCACTACTTTACCAAGGGCGATGTCTACTGGCCGGAGCTGTGCGTCCCCGATCGCACGCTGCGCGTCGACTCGAAAGTGCTGGAGAAGGCGGAGATCGGCGAAAAGGCGGCGAGCGACAAGGACTACGAAGCGCGTCTGCGTGCGATCGTCGATGCGGCCGACATCCCGGCCGACCGCAAGGCCCGCTGCCTCGAACTGCCGAAGGAGGAGCTGCTGCGCGAGATCGTCGACAACGTCGGCAAGCGCGGCCGCGCCGGGCAGGATCTGCAGAGCGTCGTCTCCGTCGCGATGCTCTCGGAAGGCTGGGACGCCAAGAACGTCACCCACATCATGGGCCTGCGCGCCTTCACCAGCCAGTTGCTCTGCGAACAGGTGATCGGCCGCGGCCTGCGCCGCGTCACCCATGACGTCGACGAGAGCGGGTTGTTCAGGCCCGAATACGTCAACGTGTTCGGCGTGCCGCTGTCGATCTTCCAGGAGGTCGGCGCGGACACGGGCGAGGTGCCCGAGGCGCCGAAGCCCAGCACGCAGGTCGAAGCGCTGCCCGAGCGCAACGCGCTCGAGCTCCGCTGGCCGAACGTGCTGCGCATCGAGACGGTGGTGCGTCCGGTGCTCGCCGTCGACTGGGCCGCCGTGGCCGCGCTGAAGCTGGACCCCGCCAGTACGCCGGTCTCGGCGGAGATCGCACCGGCCGTGGGCGGCGCTTCCGATCTCGGCAAGGTCCACGTCATCGACCTCGAGCAGCTGCCCGAGGAGTTCCGCCTGCAGCGGCTGCTGTTCCTCGCCGCGCGCAAGGGCTTCGACGACCTGCAAGGCGGCTTCGAAGGCCCGAGCGATTACCTCGTCTTCCAGCTCATTCGACTGCTGGAGGAGTTCATCGGGTCCGACCGTCTCGTGATCCCGACCCAGTACCACCAGGAACCGCTGCGCAAGCGCATCCTGATCGCGCTGAACCTCGACGTGATCGTCCAGCATCTGCTGCGTCACGTGCGCCAGCAGAATGCCGAGCGCATCGAGCCCGTGTTCGATCCCGAGCGGCCGATCGGATCGACGCGCGACATGCGCACCTGGTAAACGACCAAGCCGTGCCATCCGGCGCAGAAGTCGCAGATCAGCCACGTGGTCGTCGACAGCGCCTGGGAGCAGTACGTCGCGGATGCGCTCGAGAGCCATGCGGACGTGCGTGCCTATGCCCGCAACGAACACCTCGGCTTCCAGGTGCACTACCTCTGGAACGGCGCGCGCCGCCGTTACCTGCCCGACTTCCTCGCGCGGATGGCGTGCGGCGAGACGCTGGTGATCGAGATCAAGGGCCAGGACTCGGAGCAGGACCGCGCCAAACGCGCCGCGCTCGATGCCTGGGTAACGGGCGTCAATGCCAGGGGCGGCTTCGGCCGCTGGCGGTCAGCCGTGGCATTCGAGCCGGCGCAGATTCACGACATTCTGGGCAGACAAAACGACAGTGAACCTTGCGATTCCCGAAGTCGCGCGAAAGGAACGTACCCTCCTTCTGCGACGACGCGGAAAATCACGCGTGTCAGCTGAAACTTCGAGGACAGCTTCACAAACGACGGAGACGTCGTGCCGGATAGCGCAGCGGCCGACTGCGGGACGTGCTGCACCCTACGTCAAGATGGTTGTCGCCCGGATACGCCGGCATCCCGCCTCGGTCGAATGCCGCTCCCAGCTCGTCACCGCTGCTCTATGCGCGCGCCGTCGCTCACCCGGTCGCTCGGATGGACCACGACGGCGTCACCCGCGGCAGCGCCCTTGAGCACCTCCGCATCGATCCCGTTCATGTGGCCGACTGTCAGCGCCTGCAGTCGGGCGCGTCCGTCGCGATTCACGAACACGGCTCACTCACCGCCCTGGCGAAACAGGGACGATAGCGGCACCTTCAGCACGTCGTTCGATTCCCACAGCACGATGCGGGGTTCGACGCGATAGCCATGACCCAGGTGCTGCCAGCGCCCCGCCGGCTCGGCGATGTCGATGATGACCCTGACGCGCTGCTCCTCGACGCCCAGGGCCGAGACCTTCGTGAAGCCGAAGGGCTCGACCCGCTGCACCACGCCCTCGAGTGCATCGTCGCCGCCCCAGCCCTCGATGAGCGCCCGCTGTCCCGTGCGTACCTTGACCGCCTCCGTGGAGAGCAGGTCGGTGACCACCTCGAGCTTCCGTGGGTCGCCGATCTCGACCAGCGGCGTGCCGGACGCGACGATGCCTTCACTTTCGGCAAGCACCTGCAGCACGCTGCCACTCACGGGCGACTTGACGATGACGCAGTCGCAATCGGTGTTGCGATCGCCGTTGCTGCCGGGGGCCATCAGGCGGGCTCTGGCCTGCTCCAGTTCGGATTCCCGCACTCGCAGGCCTGCCGCGGCCTCGTCGACCGCAGCCTCGGCTGTGCGGGCCCGGCGGCGAGCCGATTCGAGATCGTTCTGCGAAATCGTGCGACTCGTGGCGAGCCCCTCGTAGCGCCGCAGTTCGGTGACCGCGAAATCGCGCTCCGCCTGGGCGCGCCGCATTTCAGCGGCCGCATGCGCCTGCGCGGCTTCACTGGCGCGGACGCCGGCCCGCACCTCCGCCGCGCTGCGGCGGTCGAGGAAGGACGGATCCGATGGCTCGATGCGTGCGACGAGGGTCTCGCCTGCGTCGACGGCGTCGCCGGCCCGCAGTTCGATGCGTCGCATGTGCCCGGCCACGGGTGCCGAGACCACGAACAGGTCGCGTACCCGCGTTTCGCCGTCGTCGCTGACGCTGACCCGCAGCGGGCCACGCACGACCGTCGCCAGGTCCACGGACACCGGTTGCGGGCGGAACAGCCAGGTCAGCGAGCCCGCGAGCGCGATGAAAGCGGGTAGCCAGAACCAGAGCCTGCGCCAGCCTGCCGTCGTCATGGATTCATTCCCGGGTCTTGAGCACGGCGATGAGATCGAGCCGGTCGAGCCGCCGGCGGACCAGCAGCACCGCGGCGAGGGTGGCGAGGAATCCGCCGAGGATGGCCCAGCCGAACGTCGACGGCTCGACGACGAACGGCACGCGGTACAGCTCGGTCTGGAATGCCCGCACGAGCCACCGCGCCAGCAGCCAGCCGATGCCCGCGCCAAGTGGCAGCGCGATGAAGGCCAGCAGGCCGATCTCGCCGATGAGGATATATGCGACGTCGCGCCGCGAGAACCCGAGCACCCGCATCGTTGCCAGTTCGCGCGCGCGTTCGGCGAGCGCGATGCGCGCGGCGTTGTACGTCACCCCGCACGCCAGCGTCGCCGAGAAGACGATGAAGAATCCGACGTATATGAGCATGGTCTGCGCCAGTGTCTCGTTGAACGTCTTGACTGCGGCACGGCGCAGGTTCACGACGCTCACCTGCGGCATCTGCTTCAGCTCGCGATACAGGCGGGTTTCGAACCTGGGGTCCACGCGCAGGTGCACCGCCGTCACGCTCGGAGGTTCGCGCATCGCGCGATTCAGGGCGTCGATGTCGATGTAGGCAGGCCGGCCGATGTAGGTCTCGAACGTTGCAACCACCGGAATCTCGAGTACAGGTCGCCGGCCTTCGAGCACCTCGACGGTGACGATGTCGCCCGGCCTTGCCGCCAGCAGGTCCGCGAGCACCGTCGAGAGCACCAGGCCGTCGGGTGGCAGGTCCAGCGCCATGCCCTGCGTGTCGTACACGCGATAAAGCGACTGGTGGGAGGGTACGCCCTGGACGGCGTCGCGCACGACGCGCGGACCGAAACGCAGCTTGGCGGGTACCGTGCGCATCGGCTCGACCGCAAGTACGCCCGGCAGCCGCGACAGTTCGCGCACGGCGGCGCTGGAGCGCGCTTCGGACAGCCCCACGGTCAGGTCCTGCCCCTGCGCATCGAAGAAGTACACGTCGACCATGCGGTGGATGGCGTCGAGCCATTGCATCGACACGATCAGCACGGCGACGGACATGGCGATCCCGAGGCTGGTGACCAGCGCACGCAAGGGCCAGCGGGTCGTCTGGCGCAGCACGATTCGCGTCGGTTGGTCGAGCCGATCGAACAACCGCGACAGGAACCGGCGGTTGCGCCGGAACAGGGGCGGGGCGGGCGGTTGCATTGCGGCGGCGGGTGACAGCGCCGCGGCTCGTCGCACCGCACCGATCGCACCCAGCAGCGCGGCACCGACGCTGGCGCCGGCGGCGAGCAGGAACGGGCCGGCGCCCGGCCGGAACAGCAGGAACGGGAACCGATAGAAATTGGCATACATGGTGGTGCTGTAGAGACCCAGCCAGTAGCCGAGGAGCCACCCGAGCAATGTGCCCACGGCGCCAATCGCCAGCACGAGCTTCACGTAGTGCCATGCGATCGCGCTGTTGGCGTAGCCGAACGCCTTGAGCAATCCGATTTCCGGTCGCTCGACCGCCACCAGCCGGGCAATGACCATGTTCGTCAGGAAGGCCGCCACCGCGAGGAAGACGGTCGGGAGGAAGCGGGCCATCGTCTCCAGCTGATCGATCTCGTTGGTCAGGAACCAGTTCGATGCCTGGTCGGCGCGCACGTAGGCGCCGTGGCTGCCGTAGCGGTCGAGCAGGCGATCCATTGCGTCGACGACCCGCTCGGGACTCGCGCCGCGCAGCAGGCTGGCGGAGACTTCATTGAAGGCGCCCTCGAGGTCGTATGCCGCCTGCAGCGCCTCGCGACCCATCCACAGCACGCCGTAGCGCAGGTCGTCCGGCATCAGCGCGCCCGGCCCGATCGTATAGACATACTCCGGGGACAATGCCACGCCGACCACGATGAGGTCGCGCCAGCGGCCGCCCATGACGGCGCGCAGGTGATCACCCGGGCCGAGCTTGTGCGCGAGGGCAAACGGTTCCGACAGCACCACTTCGTCCGGTTGGCCGGATTGCGGGTAGCGACCCGTGCGCAACGCCAACCGGTTGAGTCTGGGTTCGCCATTCTCCGGGACGGATACCAGCTGGCCCATGACGGGCTCGTCGAACCCCGCCACGTCCAGCACGGCTGCGCGCACGACACGGGTCTCGACGGACTGGACGCCGTCGATCGCGGCGATACGCGCCGCCAGGCTTGCGGGCGCGCGCTCGAGCTGCGCAAACACATCGGCGAATCGATGACGCTCGTAATACGCGGCCGACGTGCTCCGTAGTGCTTCGAGTGAAGTCAGGGACATGACGAGCAGGCCGACGCCGGAGGCGATGACGAGTCCGATCGCGAGCACCTGTCCGCGCAGGCGCCAGAGGTCGCGCCGCAGCTTCTGATCGAGCGGATGCAGCTTCATCGGATCACCACGCCAGCTCGCGCGCTGGACGGCGCCGTGGATTGCGCCTTTCCTGCTGGATGCGTCCGTCCCCCAGCACCAGCACCCTGTCCGCCATGTCGGCAATCACGGCGTTGTGCGTGATGAGGGCGGTGGTCGTGCCGAGCTCGCGGTGGATGCGTTCGACCGCCTCGAGCACGAGCACGCCGGTCTGGCTGTCGAGCGCGCCGGTCGGTTCGTCGCAAAGCAGGATGTCGGGCTGCTTCGCAATGGCGCGCGCGATGGCCACGCGTTGCTGCTCGCCACCCGACAGCTGGGCCGGAAAGTGCTCGAGCCGCTCGCCGAGCCCGACGAGACGCAGGGCCGCTGCCGGTTCCATCGGTCGCGTGGCGATCTCCGTGACCAGCGCGACGTTTTCCAGCGCGGTCAGGCTCGAGATCAGGTTGTAGAACTGGAACACGAAGCCGACGTGCTCGCGCCGGTAACGTGTCAGCGCGCGGTCGTCCTGGCGAGTCAGGTCGTGGTCTTCGAACCACGCTTCGCCCGCACTCGCGGAATCGAGCCCGCCGAGGATGTTGAGCAGGGTGGATTTGCCGCTGCCCGACGGGCCGAGCAGCACGACCATTTCGCCAGGCCACAGTTCGAGGTCGACGCCGCGCAGCGCATGCACCTCGACTTCGCCCGAGCGATAGACCTTGCCGAGGCCGCGCGCGCGAAGTACTGGCCGTTGCGTGCCCGGGGCCGCCATGACCGTGTGGGCCTCACCGTTGGACTGGAATCCGCGGAAAATCCTGCCCGCTGCCGCCCGGCGCGGCAATACGGGCAGACACCGAGGCGCAACGAACGCGTGCCACAGGTGGCTGACTTGTCAGTCGGCCCGCGTCAAGATGGTTGTCGCCTGCGTCACGAAGTCACACGAGGACCGGTCATGCGGCTGCGATTGAAGTCTCGACTGGCGGCGGCTGCTGCGGCAGGCACTTTCGCGCTGGCCCAGCCCGCGCACACGCAAGACTTCCTGCCGTGGATGGCACCCGGGGTCGTGGCCGAAATGAACGGCGCAAAGGACGACGCCGCACGCGAAGCAGTGGCCAGAAAGCGCGCGCGCAGCCTGATCGCGGCAATGTCTCCTGATCAGAAGTTGCAGCAGCTTGCCGGTGCCCGGCCCGAAGTGCTGCCCGACCTGCCACAGTGCTTTGGCGGTCGGCACGTGACCGGGATTGCCGCGCTGGGCATCCCCACGTTCCGGATCACCAACGGTCCGGTGGGTTTGGGCCAGAACGACTGCGTCTCGCTCGATATCGCCAATTCAAAGCCGCAGGATTTCGGCTTTGGCCCGATCCGGATCGGCGCTTATTCTCACCCAAGTTCGGCCAAGGCTACGGCGCTGCCTTCGGCGATGGCCGCGGCGGCATCGTTCGATCCGGAGATTGCCAGCCTCTACGGCGAGGTGATCGCCACCGAGATGCACAGTCTGGGGCTGCATGTCTTTGAGGCTCCAGGCGTGAACCTGGCGCGCCTGCCGATCCTCGGCCGCAACTTCGAATATTTTGGCGAGGATCCCTATCTGAGCGGCGTGATGGCCGTGGCCGAAACCAGGGCCATCCAGGCCCGTGGCCTGATCGCAATGCCCAAGCACTATGCGGCCAACGAGCAGGAAACCAACCGCATGTCGATCCAGACCACGGTTGATCGTCAGACCCTGCGCGAGCTCTATCTGCTGCCGTTCGAAATGGCGGTGAAGGATGGCAAGGCGTCTGCGGTGATGTGCGCCTACAACTACGTCAATGGTCAGTCCTCGTGCGAGAGCCGCGAACTGCTGACCGATGTCCTGCGCGGCGACTGGGGCTTCACCGGTTACGTGCAGTCAGACTTTTTCGCGATGAAGAGCACGGTCGCAACCCTGGCAGGCGGCATGGATCATGAAATGCCGTTGCCGCTCCACTGGGCGCCCGACAAGATCGAGGCTGCGCTGGCCAGCGGCGAGCTCACTGTGGCGCAAATCGATCAGGCCCTGGAGCGCCGCTATACCCAGGTGTTCAAAGCCGGAATCTTTGACCGCGAACTGCAACGATCGTCGATCGACTTCGCCGCGGGCGGGAAGCAGGCCCGCGAAATCGGCGGGCGCGGCGCAGTGCTGTTGCAGAACAACGGTGCACTTCCGCTGGGCAGCCATCTCGAGACCCTGGTCCTGATCGGCAAGGCCAGCCAGGTCTATGCCCGGCAGGCGGTCGCCGGCGGTGCCGTCGTGGGGGAACCCATGGGGGCAGGCGGCGGCAGTTCGGACGTTGTGCCCGACTACACCGTTGCCCCGCTCGAAGGACTGCGCAGCGCGCTCTCGAAGGGGACCGAGGTCAAGCTGGTGCTGGTTGACGATGCCAACACCACGGCCACGATCGACGGCCGTCAGGCCAGCTTTGCCGACGCCGTTGCCCTTGCCGCAGGCGCAGATGCCGTGGTGATGATGGCCGGCACGATTTCCGAGGAAGGAGCTGATCGCGCGACGTTCACCGATACCACCGGCCAGCACCTGGCCGCGTCGGCGGCAGCTGGTGGTGGACTGGACTGGTATGCCGGGCGTTCAAACAGCATCGCCACCCATGGCGACAGGAACCAGGCGAAGAACAGCCAGACCGTGGCCATGATCGAAGCGCTGCTTGGCGCCGCCTCGACCAGTGGCAAGCCGATGGCGGCCAAATCGGTTCTGGTGCTCAAAGACAATGCCGGCCCGGCCCTGCCGGCATCGCTGGTCGGCCGCAAAGGTCCGGCGATTCTCGAAATCTGGTTCCCCGGCCAGGAAGACGGCAACATCGTCGCCGATGTGCTGCTGGGCAAGGTCAACCCTTCGGGGAAACTGCCCGTAACGCTGCCGCTGGCCGGCAAGAGCTTTCTTGATCATGTCGCGACTTCGCAGTTCCCCGGCGCGATGTCGGCCGATGGCAAGGTTCAGACGGTCACCTACCGCGAACGTCTGGCGATCGGTTATCGCTGGTACGATGCCAACGTCAGCGGTGCCTGCGCCGTGTTGCGCGGCAAGAATCCGTGCGTGGCCTTCCCCTTCGGCCACGGACTGTCCTACACCACGTTCAAACTGGGCCCGCCCACGCTGGTCCGCGATGCCAGGACCGATACCTGGCGCGCCCGGGTGCGGGTGACCAACAGCGGCGCCCGCGACGGGGCCGAAGTGGTCCAGGTCTATGTCTCCTTGCCGGCCAGCGCGAATGCGGTTGGGGCTGCCCAGCCGCCCAGACGCCTGGTGGGCTTTGGCCGGATTGCGCTGGCCCCCGGAGCATCTGGCATGGTCGAAGTCGTGATCGATCCGGCCGCCAGCCATCATCCGCTCAGCGTGTGGGACGACAACGCCCACAACTGGGTGATGCCGGCCGGGCGCTACACGATCTGGGCCGGGCGCTCCTCTGCGCCGGGCGATCTTGCCGTGGCCGGGTACATCGGGCGTTGGAGCGGCGGTGCGAAGATCTGAATGTCCCCATCCCGAGATCAAGACCGTCGGGGTTGGGTCATGTTCTTGCGGTTCAGAATCCGATGCTTCTGGCCGCGGTCGGTCCCGCGCGTGAGCGACGACAACGCGTTCGTGAAGCGCCTGTTCCGCACAGCGAAATTTCGACCAGAGTTCCCGGCGCGCGCGCGTTTGGCTTTGTAGAAGTCGTACTGCTTGCGCCCGGCAAAATCCTCATCCCGTCGGACTTCCATGTGCGCATCTGCCGTCCTGACAGCCTGCTCCGGAAGCGCCCGCCAGTGTCCGAGCAAGGTGGGCGAGGTTGCCTATTGCAGCAGCGCCTCGATCCGCGCGCCGAGTTCCTCGAGCGAGGGTGCGCCCTCGATGACTTCGCCGGCGAACTCGCCGCCGGCTTCGCGGCCGATCACGAACGTCGGCGTCGCGTTGATGCCGCTGGCCGCCGCCAGCGCCGCGTCCTTCTTGACGGCTTCCGCGACGGCACGACGGCTGCGGCAGGCCGCGAAGCGCGCGACGTCGAGCCCCATGCGCAAGGCGAGCGCGTCGTACGGCGCCTGCTCGAGCTGCGACTGGCCGCGGAACAGCGCCTCACGGTACTCGAAGAACCGGCCCTGCTCGCCGGCGCAGCGCGCGGCGACCGCCGCGGGCACGGCCTGCGCGTGCATCGGCAGCGGCAGGTCGCGCGAGGCGAAGCGCACCTTGCCGGTGTCGACATAGCGTTCGCGCAGCGCGGGCCATGTGCCGAGCGCGAAGCGCGCGCAGTAGGGGCACTGCAAGTCGGTGAACTCGATGATCGTCACGGGCGCCGTGTCCGAGCCGAGCACGCGCGGATCGCGCGCCGCGGGTTCTGTTGCGGATGCGGTCGGAGCGTCGGCCGCGGCGACGGCGGAGGCGGCGGACGGAGCCTTGGGCGGCGCTGCTGCGGGTGTTGTGGCGCAGCCATGCAGCCCCAGGACGGCCGCCGTGAGTGCGACGCGCCATGGACGTCGCGTGGGGCCTCGACCGGGACCGTGAGAGGGGCCAGGCGTGTGCATGAACGCAGCCTGCGCAATCCGGGCCAGCCGCGCAAGCGCGTTCCGCTGCTGGGCCCACCGGCGCCGGCCGCTGCCGACGGTCGGCCGCGCGCGCTACCATCGACGTATGAAGTACCTGCACACGATGGTTCGCGTCACCGATCTCGACGCCTCGCTGCGGTTCTATTGCGACGCGCTCGGGCTCACGGAAGTCCGCCGCGCGGACAACCCGCAGGGCCGCTACACGCTCGTGTTCCTTGCCGCGCCCGGCGACGAGCACGCGCAGGTCGAGCTGACGTACAACTGGGATTCCGAGCCCTACGGCATCGGCCGCGCCTTCGGTCACCTCGCCTACCAGGTCGACGACATCCATGCCGCGTGCCGGCGCCTGCAGCAGCACGGCGTGACGATCAACCGCCCGCCGCGCGATGGCCGCATGGCGTTCGTGCGCTCACCGGACGGCATATCCGTCGAGCTGTTGCAGAAAGGGGAAGCGCTTGCGCCCGCGGAGCCCTGGGCGAGCATGCCGAATACGGGAAGCTGGTAGCGGGTTCGATGCCCTGCAGCTTCCCGCCGACGCGCGCCACGCCAGCCTGGGCGACTGGCGCAAGCTTCGGCAATGGACGGCGGCTTGGCCGAAGCCGAAGCGGTGCCTACGCGCAGCCCAGCTCGAACCCGCGCGCGCCGACAGGACGCAGGCCGCCGGCGCCGTAGACCGGCGCGACCCGGTCCTGACCGCCGCGCACCGTCAGCAGCAGCGCTTCAACGCGCCGCAGCTTCGCCGCGACCACCGCGCCGTTACGCTCGTTGCGGTCCTTGCAGCGCGCGGCGACCTGCAAACCTGTCCGCCAGCGCTGCTTGAGCGTGCCGCTGCGGTCGCAGCGGTCGAGCAGCACCTCGAATTGCGGCCCGTCCTCGCCCAGGCCCAGCAGGCGGCAGGCGGAGCGACGTTCGGAATCGATCGACATGAGGGAGCCGACGCAGCCGTGGCGCTCCGCACCCACGCGCTCGAGCTGGGCGAAGTCGTCGCCGCGCAGGGCGTCGGTTTCCTCGGCGAGCAGGGTCTCGAGCCGGGCGAGCAGCGTGGCCTCCTGGTCGAGGAGCTCGCGCATGTGATCGGCCAGCAGCGCATCGTCCAGCATGGGGCGCGGGCTCACACCTGCTTGCCCGGCACGTCGACGGCCGGCGTCTTGTCGGCGGTCGCCAGCGCGCGTTCGAGCTGCATCAGCTTGCTCGCGATGCGCTGCGCGTCCACCTTGTAGTCGCCGGAGGCGATTTCGGCGCGCAACCGCTGGACGCGCTCGAGGTCGACGTCGGGCACCTGGGCGAGCGCCCGTTCGAGCGTCGCGAGCTGCACGGCGGAATCGGTGAGCTTGACGTGGGAAGCTGCTGGCTCGGCGGCCGCGGATGCGTCGGGCGCCTTGTCCCTGGCGCGCTCGGTCGCACCACGACCGGCCACCTGCACGGGGCGCTGCTCGAAGCCGGTAATCTTGCCAGACATGGTCGTTGCTCCTACGTCCTCACGTACGCCTTAACGGCCGGCGTGGCGCGGACTTTAACTCGGGTTTCAGGGATGGGCGGCCACTGTGCCGTCGGCCTGCACGGTGCCTTCGACGATGCGGCCGGAAACGGCGTTGCGGGCACGGATGCGGTCGCCATGACCGCCCGCGTCCAGTGCGATCGCGCCCGCCCGCACGGCGATGCCGGCGAGCTGGGCGATGAACGTGACCTGTTGCCCGCGCGCGACGAGCACGGGTGGCTCGAGCGCGTCGGCGGGCACGGGCTGGCCCGCCGCGACGGCGCGGCGCAGGCGGTGGCCCACGATGTCGGCCGCAGCGGCCGGGAACTGGGCGCCGAGTCCCGGCACCCGGCGCGTGACGGCCAGCAGGTCGCCGGCGGCCGGCACCTCGCCGCGTGACAGGGTCCGCTTCGCGACCAGCACCGGTGCGTCGGCCGTCACGGTCACCGGCACGAAAACGGACCAGCCGCCCGGGTCGGGGCAGCGCACCCCGACGCTCGTGCGGGGCCGCACGACGGCCCCGGGCGCGAGGTAAGGTGTCAATTCTCCGACGCATGCGGGCAAGGCGAGCCGCTCGTCGAGTCGGTCCGCGACGGCCTGCACCGCGACGCCCGGGCGGGCCTGGCTCGCGACGAAATGCTCGGCCGTGGCGCGGATTTCCCGCGTTTCCATGCGGCGCGCGGCGGCTTCGGCCGTGGCCGGGAGTGCCAGCATCACGCCGATCACGGCGCCCACCTTGCCTGCAACGAGCATCACCAGACCTGCGGTCCCCTGCTGCCGATACCAGGACAGAGCAATCCCCGTGCCAGCGGCAAGCCGTCGCCGCAGCGGCCAGGAATTGCCGCTGTCACCGCCCCGCGGAGGCATCCCTGCGGCATTCGTGCCGGTTTTCCGCCGTGGCACGGCCCTTGCACCTGCCTTGCGCAACGAACCGTTTGCGGAGGCTCACGTGGCGATCGACTTCGACAGGCATCTCGGCGTACTGCCGGCGGCGCTCGAGCTGCAGGCTCGGCGCACCGAGGTGATCGCCGCGAACCTCGCGAATGCCGATACGCCGAACTTCAAGGCACGCGACCTCGACTTCCGCGCGGCGCTCGCCGCGGCCGGTGCGCCAGGTGCCACGCTGCCGCTCGCCGGCACGAACACGCGTCACCTCGGCACCGCCGGTTCGACCGGCACGGGCAACGCCGACCTGAAGTACCGCACGCCGCTCGCCCCCGCGCTCGATGGCAACACCGTCGATGCCAACCTCGAGCAGGCCGCGTTCGCCGAGAACGCGGTGCGCTACCAGGCCACGCTCACGTTCCTCAACGGCAAGTTCCGCTCGCTGATGACGGCAATCACGGGCCAGTAACGGAGGCCACGACATGTCCTCGTTCAGCATCTTCGACATCGCGGGCTCGGGCATGAGCGCGCAGTCCGTGCGGCTCAACACGACCGCCAGCAACCTGGCGAACGCCGACGCCGTGAGTGGCGACCCGCAGACGGTCTACCGCGCGAAACATCCGGTTTTCGCCGTCGCGCAGCCCGGCCATGCCGCGCCCGGCACGGTCGCCGGCGCCTCGGTGCAGGTCACCGGCGTCGTCGAGAGTACGGCCGACCCCGTCAAGCGCTACGACCCGGGCAATCCGCTCGCCGATGCCGAAGGCTTCGTCTACTCGCCCGGTGTCAACGTCGTCGAGGAGATGGTCGACATGATTTCCGCCTCGCGTTCCTACCAGAACGACGTCGAGGTCATGAAGACGGCGCGCGACCTGATGCTCGCCACACTGCGGCTGGGCCAGTGAGCCCACCGCCAGGAGACGCGCGATGACCGTCGACGCCACCGGTTCCGCCACTTCCAGCACCGCGACCAGCGCCGCCGCGAAGCGCGACACGCTCGGCCAGAAGGACTTCCTCGAACTGATGATGACGCAGTTCCGCTATCAGGACCCCTTCAAGCCCGTCGACGGCACGCAGATGCTCGGGCAGCTCGCGCAGTTCAGCACCGTCAACGGCATCGACTCCATGCAGGCCTCGCTGGGCAGCCTCGTCGACAGCTTCCGCTCGGACCAGATGCTGGCCGGCGCCACGCTGGTCGGACGCCAGGTGCTGGTGCCGTCGACGCGCGCGACGCTCGACGCGAGCCACACGGTCGCCGGTGCGATCGAGGTTCCCGACGGCCTGCAGCAGGTCGTGGTGAACGTCAAGGACGCCGCCGGCCAGCTCGTGCACCGCTTCGCCGTTCCGGCCACGGCCGGCCTGCAGGAATTCACCTGGGACGGAGTGCTCACCGACGGCACGCGCGCACCGGCAGGCCGCTATGCGCTGCAGGCCATCGGCGTCGCCGGCGGCGAGAGCAGCTCGCTGTCGTTGCTGCTGGCCGACAGCGTCGGCAGCGTGACACTCGACGCGAAGACCCAGGGCCTGATCCTCAACACGGCCACGCAGGGCGACGTCTCGCTCGCGAACGTGCGCCGCATCTTCTGATACCCAAAGGCAACAGCAGGGAGAACGATCCATGAGCTTTCGCATCGCGTTGAGCGGGCTCAACGCCGCCTCGGCGGACCTGAACGTCACCGCGAACAACATCGCGAACACGGCGACGACGGGCTTCAAGGGTTCGCGCGCGGAGTTCGCGGAGCTGTTCGCCGTCTCCAACACCGGCGTCGCCAGCACCCAGAGCGGGCAGGGCGTCAAGGTCTCGGACATCTCGCAGCAGTTCGCGCAGGGCAACATCGACTTCACGGACTCGAGCCTCGACCTCGCCATCAGCGGGCAGGGGTTCTTCATCCTGAACGACGGCGGCGCACTGGCCTATACGCGCGCCGGCGCGTTCGAGGCCGATCGCGAGGGCTACATCGTCAATTCCGAGGGCAAGCGGCTGCAGGTCTACCAGCCGGTGCCCGGCGGCGGCTTCAACACGGGCGCGCTCACCGACCTGCAGCTCGTGACGAGCGAGAGCCCGCCGTCGCCAACGACCCTGGTCGACATCGTCGCCAACCTGCCGGCCAACGCCTCGCCGCCGGTCAACGGCACGTTCGATCCGGCCGACGCGACCAGCTACAACAACGCCACCTCGCTCTCGCTCTACGATTCGCTCGGCGCGGCGCACACGGGCACGCTGTACTTCACCAAGACGGCGACGCCGAACCAGTGGACGGCGCAGCTCTACGTCGACGGCACGGCGGTCGGTACACCGCAGACGCTCGAGTACTCGAACACCGGCGTGCTGGTCACGCCGGCCGGCAACGGCCAGCTCACGTTCCCGTCCTATACGCCCGCCACGGGCGCGGCGCCGATGAACCTGTCGCTCGACGTGTCGCGGACGACCCAGTACGGCAACGCGTTCGGCGTGAACTCGCTGACGCAGGACGGCTACACGACGGGCCGGCTGATCGGCATGGACATCGGCTCGACCGGCGTCGTGCAGGCACGCTTCACCAACGGCCGCTCGCTCACGCTCGGGCAGGTCGCGCTCGCCAACTTCGCCAATCCGCAGGGTCTGCAGCAGCTCGGCGACACGAACTGGGCCGAGACCTTCGACTCGGGTCAGTCGCTGCGCGGACAGGCCGGCGCGTCGGGCTTCGGCATGCTGCAGTCGGGCGCGCTGGAGGCGTCGAACGTCGACATTACCGAGCAACTCGTCAACATGATCACGGCGCAGCGCAATTTCCAGGCGAACGCACAGGTGATCTCGACGGCCGACCAGATCACGCAAACCATCATCAACATGCGCTGACCGCGATGGACCGCTTCCTCTACGTCGCGATGACGGGCGCCAGCGAGGCGCTGCGCCTGCAGGCGACGAACAACCACAACCTTGCGAACGCCTCGACGACCGGGTTCCGCAAGGACCTTGCCGCGTTCGAGACGCGCCGGGTCGAGGGGCCGGGACACGCGTCGCGCGCCTACGCGACGGCCGGCCAGAGTGGCTGGGACGCCTCACCGGGCGCGCTGCGCGCGACCGGGCGTGGCCTCGACGTCGCGGTGGACGGCGCGGGCTGGATCGCCGTGCAGGGTCGCGACGGTGGCGAAGCCTACACGCGCGCCGGCGACCTGCGTCTCGACGCGGCCGGCAACCTCGTCAACGGCGCGGGTCACCCCGTCGTCGGCGACGGCGGCCCGCTCAACGTGCCGCCGCATGCGAGCCTGCTGGTCGGCGTCGACGGCACGCTCTCGATTGTGCCGCTGGGCCAGGGCCCGGAGACGACGGCCACGGTCGGGCGCATCAAGCTCGTCGCACCGGCCGACGCCGACCTCGTCAAGGGCGAGGACGGCCTGTTCCGCCTGCGCGACGGTGGCGAGGCACCGCCCGCGGCCGGCGTACGCATCGCGCCGGGCACGCTCGAGACGAGCAACGTCGACGTGGCGGGGGCGATGGTCCGCATGATCGAGCTGTCGCGCAACTTCGACCTCGAGGTCAAGGCGATGCGCGCAGCGGAAGAGAACGGCGCCGCGGCCTCGCAGTTGCTGCGCATGGCCTGAAGCCAGGACACCGGGAGCACGACATGAATCCAGCACTGTGGGCCGCCAAGACCGGGCTCGATGCGCAGCAGACGCGCATGACGGTCGTCTCGAACAACCTCGCCAACGTGAACACCAGCGGCTACAAGAAGGGCCGTGCCGTGTTCGAGGACCTGCTGTACCAGAACGTCACGCAGGTCGGCGCCGCAACCTCGCAGGACACGACCGCGCCGAGCGGGCTGTCGCTGGGCACCGGCGTGCGCGTGGTCGCGACCGAGAAGCTCTACACGCAGGGCAACCTGGTGCAGACCGGCAACCCGCTCGACCTCGCCGTGCAGGGCCGCGGCTTTTTCCAGATCGCGCTGCCGGACGGGACGCTCGGCTACACGCGCGACGGCTCGTTCCAGTTGAGCGCCGAAGGCGAGCTCGTGACCGCGAGCGGCTATCGGGTCGAGCCCGGTATCAGCATTCCCGACGGCGCGCAGAGCGTCACGATCGGTGCGGACGGCACCGTCAGCGTGCAGGTCGCCGGCCAGGCCTCGCCGACGCAGGTCGGCACGCTGCAGCTCGTCGACTTCGTCAACCCCGCCGGGTTGCAGGCCCGCGGCGAGAACCTGCTGCTCGAGTCGGCCGCGAGCGGTCCCGCGCAGGCGGGCACGCCCGGTCTCGACGGGCTCGGCACGCTCGCGCAGGGCTCGCTCGAGAGTTCCAACGTCAACGTCGTCGAGGAGCTCGTCAGCATGATCGAAACGCAGCGGGCCTACGAGATGAACTCGAAGGCCATCCAGACGACGGACCAGATGCTCGAGTACGTGAGCAACCAGCTTTGATGCACGCGGACCGCACGCGTCGGAGACCACGGATGACCTCACACCACCGCCGCTGCCGCCCGCTCGCCCTTGCGGCCGCCGCCTGCGCGCTGGCGGCCTGTCAGAGCACGCCACAGGACCCGGGCGAATGGGCCACTGCGTATCCGGTCGTGCCGCCCGAGGCGGCGCAGCCGAACGGGTCCGTCTACCAGCCGGGACGCGATGCGTCGCTGTTTTCGAACGCGACGGCACGCAACGTCGGCGACCTCGTCACGATCCGCCTCGAGGAGCGCACCAGCGCGACCAAGAGCGCGACGACCTCGACGAGCAAGTCCACCGAGAGCCGGATTCCGGGGCCGACCATCGGCGGCCGGCCCGTCACCGTGAACGGCGTGCCGATCCTCGAGACGCAGGTCGGCAGCGAACACGTCTTCGACGGCCAGGGCGACAGCGCGCAGAGCAACCAGCTCTCCGGCAGCATCACCGTGACCGTCGTGGGCCGCGTCGGCAACGGCAACCTGCTCGTGCGCGGCCAGAAATGGCTCGCGCTGAACCAGGGCAAGGAGTTCGTGCGCGTCGAGGGCGTCGTGCGCCCGATCGACGTCGAGCCCGACAACTCGATCCCGTCCTGGAAAGTGGCCGACGCCAAGATCGCCTACGGCGGCCGCGGCGCGATCGCGGACGCCAATTCCATGGGCTGGCTGGCCCGGTTCTTCCAGTCGCCCGTCATGCCGTTCTGAGGGCGCGCATCATGACGACCCAGCGAACCGCGACCCCGCCTGCCGCCGCGAGCCCCCGGCGCGCCGGGCCTGCATGGCCGGCACGGCTGCTCGCGCTGCTCTGCGTGCTCGCGCCGGCCGCGCACGCCGAGCGCGTCAAGGACCTCGCCTCGGTGCAGGGCGTGCGGCCGAACCAGCTCGTGGGCTACGGTCTCGTCGTCGGTCTCGACGGCACCGGCGACCAGACGAGCCAGGCGCCGTTCACGGTGCAGAGCATCAAGAACATGCTGATGCGCGTCGGTGTGACCATCCCGCCGAACGTCAACCCGCAGCTCAAGAACGTCGCAGCGGTCACCGTGAGCGCCGACCTGCCGCCGTTCGCGAAACCCGGCCAGACGATCGACGTCACGGTGGCCTCGATCGGCAACGCCAAGAGTCTGCGCGGCGGCATGCTGCTCGTGGCCCCGATGTACGGCGTCGACGGCCAGGTCTACGCGATGGCGCAGGGCAACCTGGTCGTCAGCGGCTTCGGCGTCGAGGGCAAGGACGGCTCGCGCATCGCGTTGAACGTGCCGAGCGCAGGCCGCGTGCCGAACGGCGCCACCGTCGAGCGTGCCGTGCCCACCGACTTCGCCGTGCAGCCGCGCGTCACGCTGAACCTCAATTCGCCCGACTTCACGACCGCCACGCGGCTCGCCTCCGGCATCAACAAGCTGCTCGGCGAGGGCACGGCCGAGGCGCTCGACGCCGTGTCGGTGCAGGTGGCGGCGCCGGCCGACGTCACGCAGCGCATCGCGTTCGTCTCGGCGCTGCAGGAGCTGGAGGTCGATCCCGGCGAAGGCCCCGCACGCGTCATCGTCAATTCGCGCACCGGCACCGTCGTCATCGGCTCGCACGTGCGCGTGCTGCCGGCCGCGGTCGCGCACGGCTCGCTGTCCGTCACCATCACCGAGCGCAACGACGTGAGCCAGCCCGAGGCGTTCGCGCAGGGCGAGACGGTGGTCACGCCGCGCTCGCAGATCGACGTGACGCTGGAGCCCGCGCGGATGTTCAAGTTCGACGCCGGCGTGAGTCTCGACGAGATCGTGCGCGCCGTGAACCAGGTGGGCGCCGCACCGGGCGACCTGGTCGCCATCCTCGAGGCGCTGCGCGAGGCGGGCGCGTTGCGCGCGCAGCTCATCGTGATCTGAGCGCGACGCCGTCATGAGCCTCGACGTCGCCCGCACGAGCCTCACCGTCGACCCGCGCGGTCTCGACGGACTCAAGCGCGACGTACGGGCCGGCGACGACTCGCCGGAGACGCTGCGCGCGGTCGCGCAGCAGTTCGAGAGCCTGTTCGCGCAGATGCTGATCAAGAGCATGCGCGCGACGAGCTTCGGCGACGGGCTCATGGACAGCGAGCAGAGCGGGTTCTACCGCGATATCTTCGACCAGCAGATGGCCACGGAGCTGAGCGAGGGCCGTGGGCTCGGCCTGGCCGACCTGCTCGTGCGTCAGCTCCTGGTAGATCTTCAGGATCAGAGTGAGCCGCGGCTTCTCCGGCAGCCGCTCCACCGCGGCACGCACCCGCGCCGCGCGCTCGCGCCGCTCGAGGTCCTCGCCGACCCCGCGCCGCCCGTCCGCCAGGAACTCGGCGAGCGGCTCGGTCTGCGGCTTGCGCGCCG
>JAYRRR010000123.1:0-18409 GCA_041910015.1 Steroidobacteraceae bacterium | reverse complement strand
GCGAGCACCGTGGCGGTCGTCGTGCCGTCACCGGCCTCGTCGGAGGTGTTGGAAGCGACTTCCTTCACCATCTGCGCGCCCATGTTCTCGAACTTGTCCTTGAGTTCGATCTCCTTCGCGACCGACACACCGTCCTTGGTGACGGTGGGGGCGCCGAAGCTCTTCTCGAGCACTGCGTTGCGGCCCTTCGGGCCCAGCGTGACCTTCACCGCATTGGCGAGGATGTTGACGCCGCGGAGCATCCGCGCGCGGGCGTCATCGCTGAAACGAACGTCTTTTGCTGCCATGTCTGTGTTCTCCGGATCCGGTTACTTCTCGAGGACCGCCATCACGTCTTCTTCGCGCATGACGAGGTATTCCTCGCCGTCCACCTTGACCTCGGTGCCGCTGTACTTGCCGAAGAGGATGTGGTCGCCGACCTTGACGTCGAGCGCGCGCACGCTGCCGTTCTCGAGGATCTTGCCCTTGCCCACCGCGACGACCTTGCCGCGGATCGGCTTCTCGGCGGCGCTGTCGGGGATCACGATGCCGCCCGGCGAGCGGGTCTCGGCATCCAACCGCTGGATGATGACGCGGTCGTGAAGCGGGCGAATCTTCAACTTGTCAGCCATTGCTGCAAACTCCGTCTAGGTTTGTTCAGCCGTTGGGGGAGGCTCGGGCGGGAGCCGTTAGCACTCGCCCGAGATGGCTGCTAATAATAGGCGGCGGCGGCGGCTTTTCAAGGGGCAGCCTCTGCCTCGTTGATCGAGTAAGGCTCAACTGATTGCTTTTTCAGGGTTTTTTGCGAATTGTGTCGCGGCCCGGGCCAGGGTGGTCGCGGTTCTCGACGCGGACGGGCATCATTCCACCCCACCATGCGCTCGCTGCATCTTCTTCTAAGTGCCGGTGTGACGGTTGCGGCTGCCCTGGCCGTCGGGTCCGGCGCGGCGACCGCGGCCACGTCGGTTGCTGTCACCGGAGCCGTGACCGAAACCGTCACACCGGCACCTCGGTCGGCACCTCTGCAGCAACTGCTGGGCAGCGGCGCCAGGTCCGATGCCGACTTCCTCCGTCCCGACCAGGCTTTCGTGTTCTCCGCGACCAGCCCGTCGCGCGATCTGGTCCGCCTGCGCTGGGACATCGCCGACGACTATTACCTCTACCGTGACAAGACCAGAGCAACGACCGCGACGGTGAACGTCCACTTGGGCCAGCTCACGGTCCCCGGCGGCGAGACCAAGGTCGACGAGTACTTTGGCGAGCAGGTCGTCTTCCACGGCGAGATGCTCGCGGACCTGCCGGTCGCGGCGGCCAGGGACGTCGCCGCGGTCACGGTCGACGTGACCTACCAGGGCTGCGCAGACGACGGCCTCTGCTACCCGCCGATCCGGAAGAGCGTGACGGTCCAGCTGGCCTCCACCGACAGCTCCCGTTCAAGCCTCGCAGCGGCGGCGACGGCCGGCGGTCGCATGCAGTCGGAGCAGGACGCGCTCGCCACGACGATCCGCGAGGGCAACCTGTTCGCCGTGCTCGGTATGTTCTTCGGCTTCGGCCTGCTGCTCGCTTTCACGCCTTGCGTGCTGCCCATGGTGCCAATCCTGTCCGGCATCATCGTCGGCGCCGGCAACGGCCGCCCAGTGCCGCGCGCGCGCGCGTTTTCGCTGTCGCTCGCCTACGTGCTCGGCATGGCGCTGACATACACGATCGCCGGCGCCGCCTTCGCCGCGGCGGGCCAGCAGGCGCAGGCGTTCTTCCAGAAGCCGTGGATCATCGCACTGTTCGCGGCCCTGTTCGTGTGGCTCGCGCTCGGCATGTTCGGCCTCTTCAACCTGCAGGTCCCGGCGTGGCTGCAGGAACGCCTCACGGGTCTGAGCAACCGCCAGAAGCAGGGCACGCTGCTCGGGACGGCCATCATGGGCGCGCTGTCGTCGCTGATCGTGACGGCGTGCGTCGCGCCCCCGTTGGTCGCGTCGCTCGCGGTGATCGGCCAGAGCGGCGACGTGTTCCGCGGCGGCGCGGCGCTCTTTTCATTGAGTCTCGGGATGGGCGCGCCGCTGCTGCTCGTCGGTGCCTCGGCGGGTGAACTGCTGCCGCGCGCCGGCGCGTGGATGGACGCGGTGAAGCAGATTTTCGGCGTGCTGCTGCTCGGCATCGCGATCTGGATGCTGAGCCGCGTCGTGCCCGGCCCCGTGACGCTCGGTTTGTGGGCCGCGCTGGCGTTCGTCAGCGGCTTCGTGCTGCTGGTGCGTGGCGGGCGCGCGATCAGGGGCGGGCCCGATGCCGTGCGTCGCGGCGTCGGTGCGCTCGCGATCGTCTACGGGATCGTCATGCTGGTCGGCGCGCTGGCCGGTCGCAGTGATCCGCTGCAGCCCCTCGCCGGTGTCACCATCCCGCGCGCCACCGACGACCGGGGCGGCGCATCCCACGCAGGGCTCGCCTTCGAGCGCATCAAGAGCCTGGCCGACTTCGAGCGCGCGACGGGCGCAGCGCGCGCCGCGGGCCAGCCCGTGATGTTCGACTTCTACGCGGACTGGTGTGTCGCCTGCAAGGAAATGGAGAAGTACACCTTCACGGACCCGGCCGTGCAGCAGGCGTTGGCGGGCGCCCTGTTGCTGCAGGCCGACGTCACCGCAAACGACCAGACCGACCAGGCGCTGATGCAGCGTTTCGGGATCCTCGGCCCGCCGTCGATCCTGTTCTTCGGCGGCGACGGCGGCGAGCGGCCGGCCTACCGCGTCGTCGGCTTCAAGCGGGCCGACGAGTTCGCGTCCCATGTCCGCGCGGCCTTCGGGAGCGGGAGCGCGCAGTGAACCGCGGCACGCTCGCGGCGATCGTTTTCGGAGCGGGTCTGGCGGGAGCGGCTGCCTACTACGTCCAGGAGCGGATGGCCGGCAACGACCGAAACCCTGACGCCGGCACCGAGCTTGTCGAAAACCGTGACCCCGGCACCTTGAATGGCCTGGTCGAGACGCTCCCGCAGGTGCAGCTCCCGGACCGCGCCGGCCAGCCGCGCTCGCTGCACGACTGGCCGGGCAAGTCGCTGGTCATCAACTTCTGGGCCACCTGGTGCGCACCCTGCCGCAGGGAAATCCCGTTATTGCAGCGAATCGAGCGCGAATATGGGCCGAACGGCTTCCAAGTTGTTGGCATCGCGGTTGATTTCCGCGACAAAGTGATCGGTTTTGCCGACCAGATGCGGATCGGTTATCCGCTGCTCATCGGCGAGCAGGAGGCACTCGACGCGGCTTCGGCGTTCGGCATCGAGGCGATCGGGCTCCCGTTCACGGTCTTTACCGACGCCCGCGGCCGCGTGGTGGCGGCTCACCTCGGCGAGTTGCACGAGACGCAGGCCAGGCTGATCCTCGACGCCGTCGCGGCCGTCAATGCCGGCAAGCGCACCCCACAGCAGGCACGCAGCGAGATCGCGGCGGCAGTCGAGTGATCGGAATCGGGGCATCGCCGCGTCGCCGCATAAAAAAGCGCGAAAAGACGGGATCTGCCGCGAATCGCCGCGCAGAACATGTCGCCAATCGGCGACAGTTCTGGTTAGACTGCGCCCCCACGTCTCGACTCGACCGACGGCAATGGCGCACCTCCTGCTCCTGAACGGGCCCAACCTGAACCTGCTCGGCCGTCGCGAGCCGGGGCACTACGGCCAGGTAACGCTCGAGCAGGTCCACGAGCGCACTGCCAAGCTCGCGGCCGAGTTCGGCCACAAGCTCACCGCGTTGCAGAGCAACTCCGAAGCCGAGCTGATCGACTGCATCCACCAGGCGCCGACGAGCCACGTGGCGTTCATCGTGTTCAACCCGGCCGGCTTCACTCACACGAGCGTCGCACTCCGCGACGCACTGCTGGCAGTGAAGGTCCCGTTCATCGAGGTGCACCTGAGCAACGTGCACGCGCGTGAAGCCTTCCGCCACCACTCCTATTTCTCCGACATTGCGCTCGGGACCATCACGGGTCTCGGCGCAATCGGCTACGAACTCGCGCTGCGCGCCGCCCACCAGCACCTCGCCGGCAGATCCGGCCCGCCGCTGCCCAACTGAATCGGACGGAGTCCCGCCACGATGGACATACGCAAGGTCAAGAAGCTGATCGAACTGCTCGACGAGACGGGTGTCGCCGAGATCGAGATCAAGGAAGGCGAGGAATCGGTCCGCATCAGCCGGCACCCGACGGCTGCGCCGGCCATGCACATGATGTCACCACCGATGGCGTACGCACCGCCCGTGGGCATGGCCCCGGTGGCCGCCGCGCCACTGGCCGCAGTCGGTGCCCCGGCACCGGCCGCCGCGCCTGCTGCCACGCAGAATCCCGACCAGGTCGTGACCGCGCCGATGGTCGGCACGTTCTATTCGGCTCCGGCACCCGGCGCCAAGCCATTCGTCGACATCGGCACGGAAGTGAAATCGGGCGACGTGCTCTGCATCATCGAAGCCATGAAGATGATGAACCAGATCGAGTCCGACAAGGCCGGCCGGATCGTTTCCGTGCTGGTGAAGAACGGCGACCCGGTCGAGTTCGGCCAGCCGCTGTTCGTGATCGAGTAGCTCGCGCCTCGCGGCCGGACGGACACCCGCACGATGCTGGAAAAGGTCGTCATCGCCAATCGCGGCGAAATCGCGCTCAGGATCCTGCGCGCCTGTCGCGAACTCGGCATCAAGACCGTCGCCGTGCACTCGACGGCCGACCGTACGCTGAAGCACGTGCTGCTCGCGGACGAGACTGTCTGCATCGGCCCGCCCGCCTCGCGCGACAGCTACCTCAGCATGCCGGCGATCATCAGCGCAGCCGAGGTGACGGACTCCGTCGCGATCCACCCGGGCTACGGCTTCCTCTCGGAGAACGCTGATTTCGCGGAGCGCGTCGAGAAGAGCGGGTTCAAGTTCATCGGTCCGCGACCCGAGACGATCCGCCTGATGGGCGACAAGGTCTCGGCGATCCGCGCCATGAAGAGCGCCGGCGTGCCGTGCGTCCCCGGCTCCGGCGGCCCGCTCGGCACGGACCACGACGAGCTGTTCCGGATCGCGAACGACATCGGCTACCCCGTGATCATCAAGGCCTCGGGTGGCGGCGGCGGCCGCGGCATGCGCGTCGTGCACAGCGACGCCACGCTGCTGCACGCCGTGAGCGTGACGCGCGCAGAGGCGCTGGCCGCGTTCGGCAACGAACAGGTCTACATGGAGAAGTTCCTCGAGAGGCCGCGCCACATCGAGTTCCAGGTGCTCGCCGACCACTACGGCAACGTCATCTGCCTCGGCGAGCGCGACTGCTCGATGCAGCGCCGCCATCAGAAGATCATCGAGGAAGCGCCTGCGCCCGGCCTCGCGGCAAAGCAGCGCCGCGCGATGAGCGAGCGCGTCGCGGCCGCCTGCGCCGACATCGGCTACCGCAGCGCCGGCACGCTCGAATTCCTCTATCAGGACGACGAGTTCTACTTCATCGAGATGAATACGCGGATCCAGGTCGAGCACCCGGTGACGGAACTCGTCACGGGCATCGACCTCGTCAAGGCGCAGCTGCGGATCGCGGCGGGCGAGCGCCTGCCGTGGACGCAGGACGACGTGCAGATCCGCGGCCACGCGATCGAGTGCCGCATCAACGCAGAAGATCCCAAGAAGTTCACGCCGTCACCCGGGCCGGTGAAGCTCTGGCACGCCCCCGGCGGTCCCGGCATCCGGGTCGACAGCCACCTCTACACCGGGTACTCCGTGCCGCCGCACTACGACTCGCTGGTCGCCAAGGTCATCGCGCACGGCGAGGACCGCGACACGGCGATTGCGCGCATGCGCAACGCCCTGACCGAAGTGGTCGTCGAGGGCATCAGGACCAACGTGCCGCTGCACCAGGAGATCTTCCAGCACGCCGCGTTCCGCGCGGGCGGCACCGACATCCACTATCTCGAACGCCGACTCGGCCTGAAATAGCAGGAAATCGCGGGTGCCGGTGTTACGGACCCGGTAGCCGGGCGCCGACGTCAAGGGTCATTCAAAGGCACCACGCAAGGCGCCGGAATACCGACACCTCTGCCCTCTGCCAACTCCGTCATGCCGTTCCTGCAGTTCACGCTCGATATCGGTGCCCGCAGCCCGGAGCCCTACGAGGACGCGCTGTTCGCGCTCGGGGCACTGTCCGTCACGCTGTTCGACGCGGCCGACGACCCGGTGCTCGAACCGGCGCCCGGCGCGATGCCGCTGTGGCCCACGATCGTCGTGAGCGCGGTATTTCCCTCCGACGCGGACATCGCCGGTGTCCGCGCGGCACTCGGCGCGATGCCAGGACTCGACTCGCTGCTGATCGCCGAGAAGTCGCGCATCGACCCGGTCGCCGATCGCGACTGGGAGCGCGAGTGGCTGAAGGACTTCCGGCCGATGCGTTTCGGCGAGCGGCTGTGGGTATGTCCGGGCGGTCAACGGCCACCGGCGCTGGATCCGTCCCGAGACCCGGGTGAAGACGCGGGCACGGCGACTCCGGCGACCCGCCGTCAAAGCGGCGCAGCGCCCGCTCCGGTCCTGCTCGAACTCGACCCCGGGCTCGCGTTCGGCACCGGCACGCATCCGACGACGGCACTGTGCCTCGAGTGGCTCGACTCGGGCGCCGCGAGCTGGCTCGCCGGCGCGGACGTGCTCGACTACGGCTGCGGCTCCGGCATCCTGGCCATCGCCGCGATCAAGCTCGGCGCGCGCCATGCGATCGCGATGGACATCGACTTCCAGGCGCTGCTCGCGACGCGCGAGAACGCGGAGCGCAACGCGGTCGACGATCGCCTCGTCGTCACCGACAACCGCGAATGCGGCGGCCGTCAGGTCGACGCGCTGATGGCAAACATCCTCGCCGGCCCGCTCGTGGAACTGGCGCCGGTCCTCGCCGGTCTGGTTCGCACCGGCGGGCGCATCGCCCTGAGTGGCCTGCTGCTCGAGCAGGTCGACCAAGTGACAGCGGCTTACGCGCCGTGGTTTGATATGGCCTTGACGGGCACTCGCGACGACTGGGGGCTGCTGACGGGCAGGCGCCGCGGCTGACCGGCATCGACCACGGGGCCACAGATGTATTCCCAATGTCCGGAATGCCTCACGCGCTTTCGCGTGACGGCTGCTGCGCTGCGCGTCGCGCACGGCACCGTGCGTTGTGGCCGCTGCGGAAGCGCATTCGACGCGCTCCAGAGCCTGAGCGACGTCCTGCCGGACGAGGCGCGCAAGACCGCGCTGCCGGAGCCGCCCCGTAACGAGATGCACGACGTCCAGGCCCTCGCGGCCGCTCAGGGCGAAGCCGTGCCCGACGACGACGGGGGACCGCCCGTCACCGAGTTCCATTTCTCGGCGGACGACCTCGAGCAGGTCTTCGTCGACGTCCGCGACTGGCAGCAGCAGTTCGGCACGAACCCGGCGCCCGAGGTGCAAGGCGATCCCGATTCGGCCGGGCTGGCCGCCGACGCCGAGGCGCTGGTCGAAATGAACACCGCCGCGCCGGCGGGTCCGCCGACGCCCTCGGTCTTCGTGCACGAGCCCGAGGCCGTCGAGGACATCACGCTCGAGGGCGAGCGCGTCGTCATCGAGCGCCTGCCGCAGATCGACGACGAGCTGCGCATGGTCATCGACGACACCGAACGGGACGACGCCGCAGGACAATACCCGGTGCTCGACGCCCGTCTGCTCGACGCGGACCTGCTCGACGAGGACGTGCTCGACGACGAAGCGCTTGCGCGGGCGGCACAGACCGCCGCCGCGTCGCAGGCGACGGGCGCAGGGACACCTGAAGCCGCGGCAGTCGAAGCAGCGCGCCCGGACGAGCCGCCCGCGCTCGAGGAAGGGGCAACCGGACCGGAGCCGGCGCAGTCGCTGGTGGTCGAACCAGAACAGGTGCCGCACAACCAGACCGCGACACCGGCACCCCTCGCGGTCCAGATCGGCCGAGCCGCGGCACCGACACCCGCCGTTGCCGCGGCCGTGACACCGGCATCTTCGATCGCGCCGTTCCGCCTGCGCGATCGTGCCATTGCGATCGAAGGCCTCGACGACGACGCAGCGCCTGACGTCACCAGCGAGCGCCGCGCCGCGCTGCTGTGGAGTGTCGGTGCGCTCGTGCTCGCGCTCGCACTGGTCGCGCAGCTCACACATCGCTTCCGGCAGGAGCTCGCGCGCGACAGCACGCTGGGCCCGGTCGTGCGCTCGATCTATTCGTCACTGGGCCGTCCGCTCGCGCCGAACTGGGACCTCGCGGCGTTCGAACTGCGCCAGTGGGGCACGAACGAAGTCGCGCGTGCGCAGCCGGGCTCGCTGACGATTCGCGCGAGCCTGCGCAACGGCGCCGATTTCGCGCAGCCGTTGCCGCTGTTGCGGCTCGAACTCGACGACCGCTTCGGTGGTACCGTCGCGCGACGCGACTTCGAGCCTGGCGAGTACCTCGAGAACTCCGCGCAGGCCACACGGCTGCTCGGGCCCGGCGCGACGGCGGAGGCCGAGCTCGTCGTCGTCGTCGACGCCACGCCCGACGGCTATCGGCTCGACGTCTGCCTGCGCGACGACAACCAGACCGTGCGCTGCTCGCAGGCGCCGGCATCCGGCGCGACGCCCCGGTGAACGGCCCGCTCGCCGCTGCCGACGGGCCAGTGCCCGTCCGCGACCCGGTCCGCATCGGCCCATACCGCCTCGACGGCCGGGTGCTGCTCGCACCGATGGCGGGCGTGACGGACCTGCCGTTCCGGCGGCTGTGCCGGCGTCTCGGGGCAGCACTCGCGGCGGGCGAGATGATCTCCGCCGACCCGCACCTGTGGGACACCGGAGAATCGCGCCGGCGACGCGACCACACCGACGAGCCCGAGCCGCGCGTGGTGCAGATCGCCGGCGGCGACGCGACGACGATGGCGGCGGCCGCACGCCGCAGCGTCGACGCCGGCGCGCAGATCGTCGACGTCAACATGGGTTGCCCGGCGCGGAAGGTGTGCAACAAGGCCGCCGGCTCGGCGCTGCTGCGCGACGAATCCAACGTAGCGGCGATCCTCACTGCGACGACGCATGCGGTCGACGTGCCGGTCACGCTGAAGATCCGCACCGGCTGGGCGCCCGACCAGCGCAACGCGGTCGCCATCGCGCGGATCGCCGAGGACGCGGGCATCCGCGCGCTCGCGGTGCACGGGCGCACGCGTGCCTGCCGGTTCACCGGCGACGCCGAGTACGAGACGATCGCGGCCGTGAAGCAGGCGGTGCGCATCCCGGTGTTCGCGAACGGCGACATCGACACACCGGTCAAGGCGCTCGACGTGCTGCGTCGCACCGGCGCGGACGGCGTGATGATCGGCCGCGCCGCGCAGGGCCGGCCGTGGATCTTCCGCGAGATCGAAGCGCTGCTGGCGGGAATCGCGCCAGCCGCGCCTCCGCTTGCGGCAGTGCGTGATATCATGCTCGGGCACCTGCGCGATCTTTACGAATTTTACGGCGCCGAAGCCGGCGTCAGGATCGCGCGCAAGCACGTCGGCTGGTATTGCTCGGGGCGCCCGCACGCGCAGGCGTTTCGGCAATCCGTCATGCGGATCGTCACGCCGGTGGAGCAACTCGCGCTGGTGCGGGACTATTTCGACGCGCTGGAGCGCGTCCCGGCCGCAGTGGCCGGGGCAATGCCGGGCGCAAACCGACACACGACCAGAGGCGGCCAGCGCAATGGCGTCGCGGAACAGGAAAACGACACGGGTCCGGCGCGAGCCGCGGCCCGCCACGAACGGCAGTCGCAGCGTGCCGCTGCGCTCGCTCACGGAACAGGCGCTCGATGACTACTTCGCGAGCCTGAACGGGCATGCGCCGGGTCACCTCTACGACCTGGTCATGCGTGAGGTCGAGGAGCCGCTGTTCCGCGCGGTGCTCGACTATTCGGCCGGCAACCAGAGCCGCGCCGCTGACATCCTCGGCATCAACCGCGGCACCCTGCGCAAGAAGCTGCGCGTCTACGGCATTGAAGGCTGACCCTTGAATCACCCCATTCGTCGCGCGCTGCTCAGCGTCTCGAACAAGGAAGGTCTCGTCGATTTCGCCAAGGAGCTCGCCCGACGCGGCGTGGCTATCGTCTCCACGGGCGGCACGGCGCGGCTGCTGCGGGCCGAGGGCGTCGAGGCCGTCGATGTCTCGAGCGTCACCGGCTTTCCCGAGATCATGGACGGGCGGGTCAAGACGCTGCACCCGAAGATCCACGGCGGTCTGCTCGGCCGCCGCGGCACCGACGAAGCGGTCATGAAGGAGCACGGCATCGAGCCGATCGACCTCGTCGTTGTCAACCTTTACCCGTTCGCCGCCACGATCGCGCGGCCCGGCTGCACGTTCGACGACGCCGTCGAGAACATCGACATCGGTGGCCCGGCGATGGTGCGCGCCTCGGCGAAGAACCACGAACGGGTGGCGATCGTCGTCGATCCGCTCGACTACGGTGCCGTGCTCGCCGAGATGGACCGCGGCGGCGTCGGCGCCTCGACACGTCTGCGTCTGGCCACCAAGGCATTCGCGCACACGGCGCAGTACGACGCGATGGTCGCCTCTTATCTCGCACAGGCATCGCGCTCCAACGGCGGGCCGGGCGCCGCAACCGACTTCCCCGACCTGCTGCCGCTGCAGTTCCGCAAGCGCATGGACCTGCGCTACGGCGAGAACCCGCATCAGCAGGCGGCGTTCTACGTGGCGAGCGACGCGCAGGGTGCCAGCGTCGGCTCGGCGTCGCAGTTGCAGGGCAAGGAGCTCAGCTTCAACAACATCGCGGACGCCGACACCGCCCTCGAGTGCGTGCGCCAGTTCGAGACGCCGGCCTGCGTGATCGTCAAGCACGCCAATCCCTGCGGCGTCGCGGTCGCCGCGACCATCCGCGAAGCCTATGACCGCGCCTACCGCACCGACCCGACGTCGGCTTTCGGCGGCATCATTGCGTTCAACCGCCCGCTCGACGCCGCCACGACCGCGACGATCGTGGAGCGGCAGTTCGTCGAGGTGATCGTCGCGCCCGCGGCCGACGCGGAGGCGCGCGAGGTCTGCGCCAGGAAGGAGAACGTGCGGCTGCTCGTCACTGGGCCGCTCGCGCCCAGCAACAGCCGCGTCGAGCTGCGCAGCGTCAACGGCGGGCTGCTGCTGCAGACGCGCGACCTCGGCATGGTCGCGCCGGCGGACGTCGAAGTCGTCACGCGGCGCGCGCCGACGCCGCAGGAGCTCGACGATCTGATGTTCGCGTGGAAGGTCTGCAAATACGTCAAGTCGAACGCGATCATCTTCGTCAGGGACGCGATGACGGTCGGCATCGGCGCCGGGCAGATGAGCCGCGTCTACAGCACGCGCATCGCCGCGATGAAGGCACGCGACGAGGGCCTCGACCCGTCAGGCTCCGTGATGGCATCCGACGCGTTCCTCCCGTTCCGCGACGGCCTCGACGCCGCCGCCGAGCACGGCATCAGGGCCGTGATCCAGCCCGGCGGCTCCCGGCGCGACGCCGAGGTCGTCGCGGCGGCCGACGAGCACGGCATCGCGATGGTGTTCACGGGCATGCGGCACTTCCGGCACTGACCGCGGCGTCGGCACGGCCCGTCTCATGAAGGTCCTGATCATCGGTTCCGGCGGTCGCGAGCACGCGCTGGCGTGGAAGGTCGCGCAGTCGCCACGCGTCACGCGGGTGTACGTCGCGCCGGGCAATGCCGGCACGCAACTCGAACCCAGGACCACGAACGTCGACCTGGCCGCGGAGGACGTACCGGGGCTGCTGGCCTTCGCCCGGCGCGAGCAGGTCGACCTCACGATCGTCGGCCCGGAGGGTCCGCTCGTGCTCGGCGTCTGCGACGCGTTCGCGGCCGCGGGGCAGCGCTGCTTCTGGCCGAGCCGGCTCGCCGCGCGGCTCGAAGGCTCGAAGGCGTTCGCGAAGGACTTCCTGCAGCGCCACGGCATCCCGACTGCAGCGTACGCCACGTTCACGCGCCGCAGCTTCGATCCGGCATGGATCCGCGCGCAGCGTGCACCGCTGGTCGTCAAGGCGGACGGGCTCGCCGCCGGCAAGGGCGTCGTGATCTGCGCGACCCAGGACGAGGCCGTCACAACCGCCGAGGGCATGTTCGCCGGCCGCTTCGGCGAGGCCGGCGAAACCGTCGTCGTCGAGGCCTTCCTTGAAGGCGAGGAAGCGAGCTTCATCGCGCTGGTCGACGGCACCGACGTGCTGCCGCTCGCGACCTCGCAGGACCACAAGCGCCTGCGCGACGGCGACGAGGGCCCGAACACGGGTGGCATGGGTGCCTACTCGCCCGCCCCGGTCGTCACGCCGGAGATCCACGAGCGCATCATGCGCGAGGTCATGCGGCCGACGGTGGCGGCGCTCGCGCGCGAGGGCACGCCGTACGTGGGCTTCCTCTACGCCGGCGTCATGATCACCGCCGACGGCACGCCGAACGTGCTCGAGTTCAACTGCCGCTTCGGCGATCCCGAGACGCAACCGATCCTGAGCCGCATGCGTTCCGACCTCACCGGGCTCTGCGAAGCCGCGCTCGACGGCCGGCTCGCGGGCGTCGATGTCGACTGGGACCCGCGCGCCGCCGTCGGCGTCGTGCTCGCCGCCGCCGGCTATCCGGATGCCGTGCGCAAGGGCGACCTGATCCACGGCCTCGAGGCGGCCGCGACATTGCCGGGCAAGGTGTTCCACGCCGGCACCGCGCTCGATGCGAACGGTCGCATCGTCACGAATGGGGGGCGAGTGCTCTGCGCCGTCGGGCTCGGCAGCTCGGTGCGACTCGCGCAGCAGCAGGCCTACCGGCTCGTCGGCGCGATCCGCTGGGAGGGCCAGCAGTACCGCAAGGACATCGGGCATCGGGCCATCGAGCGCGAAGCCGCCACCGGCGCCTGAAGTCACCGTCGGGGGCCCAACCTCCCGAAAATGTCGACTCGCGCGGGGAATGCGCGCCCCGGGGCGCGGCAACATCGTCGCGGACCCAGGAACGCGCGGCCCCCATGCTCAAGAAGATCCCCGTCTCGCAGGCCTGTCTCGGCATGTTCATCCAGGAACTCGGTGGCTCCTGGATGGAACACCCGTTCTGGCGCACGCGCTTCCTGCTGACCTCCACCAGGGACCTCGAGCGGCTGCGCACCAGCGTCGTCAGCGACATCTGGATCGACACGGACAAGGGTCTCGACGTCACCGGCGGCCTCGACGAGGCCGAGGTGCGCGCGGAATCCGAAGCGGTGCTGATGCGGGCCGCCGCAGCCGTGACGCGGGTCGAGCCGGTCAGCTTCGACGAGGAGCTGCAGCGCGCGCAGCAGGTCTGTGCCCGCTCGCGCGAGGCCGTGGTCGAGATGTTCTCGGACGTGCGCATGGGGCGCGCCATCGACGCCACGCACGCGGACGGCGTCGTCGACGAGATCTGGCAGTCGGTCTCGCGGCACCCGGAGGCGCTGATCAGCCTGGTACGGCTGAAGAACGTCGACGAATACACCTACATGCACTCGGTGGCCGTCTGTGCGCTGATGCTGTCGCTCGGACGCCAGCTCGGGCTCGACGAGGCGTCGTTGCGCGAGGCCGGGCTCGCGGGACTGCTGCACGACGTCGGCAAGGCGGGCATCCCCGACGCCATCCTGAACAAGGCCGGCCGGCTGACCGACGAGGAGTGGGAAATCATGTGCGGCCACCCGCAGGCGGGCGAGCGGTACCTCGTCAACACGCGCCAGGCCAGCGAGCGGATCGTCGACACCTGCCTGCACCACCACGAAAAGGCCAACGGCAGCGGCTACCCGCACGGTCTGGCGGGCCCGCAGATCAGCCTGTTCGCGTCGATGGGCGCCGTCTGCGACGTCTATGACGCGATCACGTCCGACCGGCCGTACAAGCGTGGCTGGAACCCCGCCGAGTCGATCCGCAAGATGGCCGAGTGGAGCCAGGGCCATTTCAACGAGCGCGTGTTCCAGGCGTTCGTGAAGGCGGTCGGCATCTATCCGGGCGGATCGCTGGTGCGTCTCGAAAGCGGGCGGCTGGCAGTGGTCGTCGAGCAGAATGAGCGGTCGCTGCTGACGCCCAAGGTCAAGGTCTTCTATTCGACACGGACCAATGCCTATACGCCGGTGCAGATCGTCGACCTGTCCCGGCGCAGCGGCAACGACAAGATCGTCGCGCGCGAAGACGCCGAAAAGTGGGGCTTCAGTCACCTCGACCGGATCTGAGCGGCTCCGGACCCAGACCGTGCGACCGCTGATCAGCCTGCCGCCACGCGCCGTTCCCGCGCGATCACCGCCAGCCCGGCGCCGATCACGACCGCGCCGCCGAGCAGGGTGACGGCGCTCGGCCACACGCTCCAGATCGCGATGTCGAGCGACACGCCCCACAGCAGCGCCGTGTACTCGAACGGCGCCACGGTGGCCGCCGGCGCATTCCGGAACGCGACCGTGATCAGGTACTGACCGGTCGCGCCGGCCACGCCCACGCCCGCGATCAGCGGCGCATCGCGCCATTCGATCGCGCGCCACTCGGGCAGGGCGAGCGCGCCAGCGCCCACGGCGAGCATCGCCGTGAACCAGAGCACCATGCTTGCGTTGCTGTCCGTGCGCGCGAGAAGCCTCAGCGTCGCCACGGAGATCGTGTACGTGATCATCGCCAGGATGGCCCAGAGCGCGCCGGCGAAGCCGAGCTGACCGGGTCCGGGCTTCAGCATCAGCAGAACGCCGGCGAGTCCGGCGCCGATCGCGGCCCACTGCGCACCGGCGACCCTTTCGCCGAGCAGCGGCGCCGAGATCGCAGCCACCAGCAGCGGTGCACACATGAAGATCGCATAGGTCGCGGCGAGCGAGGAATCGCGTACCGCGCTGACGAACGAGAACAGCATCGCCACGGCGAGCACGCCGCGCAACAGGTGCAGACCGACATTGACGGGGCGAACGCGCGACCAGCGGCCCCGGAACGCGATCGGCGCGAGCACGAACGGCAGTGCCGCGAAACCGCGCATCGAGGCGACCTGCAGCGGCAGGTAACGGGCGACGAGCAGCTTCATCAGCGCGTCCATCGCCGCGAAGCTGGCCACGGCGGCCAGCATCGCCAGGATGCCGCGCAGGCGGTGGTCCGCAGTCCCGGTCGTCAGCGTTTCATCGCCTCGAAGAACTCGCCGTTGGTCTTGGTGTCGCGCATCTTGTCGATCAGGAACTCGGCGGCCGCGAGTTCGTCCATCGGGTGCAGGAGCTTGCGCAGGATCCAGATCTTCTGCAGCTCCTCCGGCGAGGTGATGAGCTCCTCGCGGCGCGTGCCAGAGCGGTTGATGTTGAATGCAGGGTAGACGCGCTTTTCGGCGATGCGGCGATCGAGGTGGATTTCGCTGTTGCCGGTGCCCTTGAACTCCTCGTAGATCACGTCGTCCATGCGCGAGCCGGTGTCGATCAGCGCCGTGGCGAGGATCGTCAGCGAGCCGCCTTCCTCGATGTTGCGCGCGGCGCCGAAGAATCGCTTCGGCCGCTGCAGCGCGTTCGCATCGACACCACCCGTGAGCACCTTGCCGGAGCTCGGCACGACGGTGTTGTAGGCGCGAGCGAGGCGCGTGATCGAGTCGAGCAGAATCACGACGTCCTTCTTGTGCTCGACCAGGCGTTTGGCCTTCTCGATCACCATCTCGGCGACCTGCACGTGGCGGCTCGCCGGCTCGTCGAACGTCGACGACACGACCTCGCCGCGCACGGTGCGCGTCATCTCGGTGACCTCCTCGGGCCGCTCGTCGATGAGCAGCACGATCAGGTACACCTCGGGGTGGTTGCCGGTGATCGAGTTGGCGATGTTCTGCAGCAGCATCGTCTTGCCGGCCTTGGGCGGCGAGACGATGAGCCCGCGCTGGCCTTTGCCGAGCGGCGCGATCAGGTCGATCATGCGTGCGGTGAGATCCTCGGTGCTGCCCGTGCCGCGTTCGAGCTTGAAGCGCCTGGTGGGGTGCAGCGGCGTGAGGTTCTCGAACAGTACCTTGCTGCGCGCGTTGTCGGGCGAGTCGAAGTTGATCTCGCCGACCTTGAGCAGCGCGAAGTAGCGCTCGCCATCCTTGGGCGGGCGGATCAGGCCCGAAATCGTGTCGCCGGTGCGCAGGTTGAAGCGGCGGATCTGCGACGGACTGATGTAGATGTCGTCGGGGCCGGCGAGGTACGAGCCCTCGGGCGAGCGCAGGAAGCCGAAACCGTCCTGCAGGATCTCGAGCACGCCGTCGCCGTAGATGTCCTCGCCGTTGCGCGCATGCGCCTTCAGGATCGAGAAGATGATGTCCTGCTTGCGCGAGCGGGCCAGGTTCTCGAGACCCATCTGCTGCGCGAGCTGCAGCAGTGCCGGGATCGGCTTGTGCTTGAGCTCGCTCAGGTTCATCGAGCGCCGGCTGGCTTCGAGCTCGGCCGGGCTGATGATGTCGAGGTCGTCGCCGTCGAGGAAGTCGTCCGGCGGCAGCTCGTCCTGGCGCGGGCCGCGATTGCCGTCGGCGCCGCCGCCCCGGCCGCGCTTGCCCGGGCGGTTGCGGCCCTGGTTGCCCAGGTATCCCCTCACAGTCTGCTGTCCAGGAAAGCCGCGACGTCGGCCTTGCGGACCGCGCCGATCTTCTGGCCTTCGGCCTTGCCGTTCTTGAACAGGATCAGTGTCGGGATGCTGCGGACGTTGAACTGGGCGGGCGTCTTCGGGCTCTCGTCGACGTTCATCTTCGCGACGCGGACCCTCCCCGCGTACTCCGCCGCTATCTGATCCAGCATCGGTGCGATCATCTTGCATGGTCCGCACCACTCAGCCCAGAAGTCCAGAAGGACGGGAACGTTCGACTTCAGCACGTCCTGCTCGAAGCTCGAGTCGGAGACGTGGACGATCTGCTGGCTCACCAGAGATTACCTCCGCTGGCGTATGGATGGGGTTGGACACGGGTGGGTGTTTCGCTCGAAGGAAGGGTGGGCGTCCCCCGGGGATCGGGATGACGGCGGGTTCCGCGTAGTGCAAACTATCTGGATTGCTGGGCGGTGAATGGGGTTCGCAGGGATTCCGTTGCTGGCGCCGGATCGCCTGGCAGGTGGGACCGGGAATCAGGCCCGGTCGACCGGCGTACTCATCTGGCGGGGGCGGATTGGTCCGCGATTGCGGATATTTGAACCCGTCTTTTCGCAATTTGCAAGGCCGCCCGGCCATTCCGCGACCGATGTCAGACACACACCTCAGCGACATTTCCTTCACCCAACTGCACTTGCCCGAGTCCCTCGCGCGCGGCATCGCCGACGCCGGCTTCGAGCGCTGCACCCCGATCCAGGCCCAGACCCTGCCGCGCGCGCTCGCTGGCTTCGACATCGCCGGCCAGGCGCAGACCGGCACCGGCAAGACCGCGGCGTTCCTCGTCGCGCTGTACTCCAGGCTGCTGCGCACCGAATCGCCGCCGGACCGTCAGGTCAACCACCCGCGCGCGCTGATCATCGCGCCGACGCGCGAACTGGCGGTGCAGATCCACAAGGACGCCGAGATTCTCGGCCAGTACACCGGGCTCACGCTCGGGCTGGCCTTCGGCGGCGTCGACTACGACAAGCAGCGGCGCATCCTCGAGCAGGGCGTGGACGTGCTGATCGGCACGCCCGGCCGGCTGATCGACTTCTACAAGCAGCGCGTGTTCGACCTGCGGTCCATCCAGGTCGTCGTGCTCGACGAAGCTGACCGCATGTTCGACCTCGGCTTCATCGCCGACATCCGCTACATCATGCGGCGCCTGCCGCCACCAGCCGAGCGGCTGAACCTGCTCTTTTCCGCGACGCTCGCGCAGCGCGTGCTCGAGCTCGCCTTCGAGCACATGAACGACCCGGAGCTCGTGCGCATCGAGCCCGACAAGATGACCGTCGACCGCGTGCGCCAGCTCATCTACTACCCGTCGATGGACGAGAAGCCGCGGCTGCTCGTGGGTCTGCTGCGGCAGATGGATCCGCACCGCACGATGATCTTCGTCAACACGCGGCGCGGCGCCGACGAGCTCGAGGCGCTGCTGCGCGCCAATGGCCTCGACGCCGAGGCGATCTCGGGTGACGTGCCGCAGAGCAAGCGCCTGCGCATGATCCGCGACTTCCTGAGCGGCGAGCTCGCCATCCTGATCGGCACCGACGTCGCCTCGCGCGGCCTGCACATCCCCGACGTGAGCCACGTCTTCAACTACGACCTGCCGCAGGACCCCGCCGACTACGTGCACCGCATCGGTCGCACCGCGCGCGCTGGCGCCGAGGGCGACGCGATCAGCCTCGGCTGCGAGGACTACGTCGTCTCGCTGCCGGACATCGAGGACTACATCGGCCGCAAGATCCCGGTGGCGCCCGTCGCGCAGGAACTGCTCGCCGAAATCACCGTGCCGCGGCACGAGCGGCGCCGCCACGGCGGCCCGGGTTCGGGTCCACGGCACGGCGGCCGCGGTGGCGAAAGCCGTGGCCGGCGCGGGGAGTCACACGGCAGCCGCGAAGGCGGG
>JAYRRR010000122.1:0-2134 GCA_041910015.1 Steroidobacteraceae bacterium | reverse complement strand
TCGTCGTCTGGGGCGACTCGCACGCGCGCGTGCTCGCGGATGCCGTCGGGACCGTCGCCGGTCGCGCGGGGACAGCGGGGCTGCTCGCCGTGCGCACGGGCTGCGCGCCGCTGCTCGGTGCGAGTCGCAGCGACCGCGACGACGGCGACGCCTGCCGCGAGTTCAACGACGCGACGCTCGAGCTGATCGCACGCACGCCCGGCCTCACCGACGTCGTGCTGATCGGCCGCTGGGGTCTCGCGGCGGAAGGCACGCGCTACGGACCGGAGCCGGGCGGCGACTTCCTGCTCGGCGACCCACTCGGCGAGGCAACGGACCAGGCGGGGAACCGCGCGGTGTTCGAGCGAGCGCTGCGACGCACGGTGACGCGGCTGCGGGCCCTGGGCCGGCGCATCTGGATCGTCGACTCGATTCCCGAGGTCGGCTGGGACGTGCCATCGGTGCTGGCGCGCGCGCGGCGGTTCGGACGCCCGGCACCGGGCGCGCCGACGGTGGCGGAATTCGAGCGACGCCAGGCGTTCGCCGCGGCGACGCTGCGCCGGTTCGACGCGCTGCCCGGTGTCGTCGTGCTGCATCCACGGGACGTGCTCTGCGGGCCGCGCGAGTGCGCGATCGTCCACGACGGTCGGCCGCTCTATTTCGACGGCCACCACCTGACGGCCCACGGCTCGTCGCTGCTCGAGCCCGTGCTCGCGCCGATCTTCGCGCGCTGAAAGCCCTCCAGCATCCGGCCATACGCCTCGAGCAGCGCGGCGGTCACGCGATCGACGTGGAACTCTCCGAGGTCGACCTCGAGCCGCGTCCGCGGCCGGCCGTGGGCGCGGCGCAGCGCCTGCACGAGTTCGTCGACGTCCGCCGCGGCCGTGATTTCGACGGGATAGCGCTGCGCGATGTCATGCGGGCCGTCGGCGTCGGTCGCGACGACCGGCGTGCCGGCATCGAGTGCCTCGATGATGACGCGGCCGAACGGCTCGCGGCGCGAGGCGCTCACAAACAGGTCGAACGCCTGGAACCAGTCCTTGGCATCGTCGCGGAAGCCCGTGAACACGACGGGCAGGCCGGCCGCCAGCCGCGCGAGCCGCGACCGCTGCCGGCCGTCGCCGACGATGACGAGCCGCGCCTGCGGCAGTGCGGCCTGCCGGAACGCCTCGATCAGCACGTCGAAGCCCTTGCCGCGCGAGAGCCGGCCGACGCCGCCGACCAGGAAGTCCGTCTCCCCGGCGCCGGCGGCGCGACGCAGTTCGGTGCGACGCGCGTGGTCGACGCGCGGATGCGGCACGAGCGAGTTGGGAATCTGGAACACCTGACCGCGATAGCCCGCCTCGGCGAGCCGTCCGGCCTGCCACGGCGAGATGCAGCAGAGCGCGTCGGCCGCCATGTAGTGCGGTCCGTTCAGGTCGATGTGCAGCGTGGCCAGTTGCGGCCGGCCTGTCCGCAACTGCGCGACGTAGCGCGTGCCCCGGCGCAGGTGCGTGTGCACGACGTCCGGCCGCCAGCGGGCGATCGCTGCGCGCAGCGCCTGGCGGGTGCCCCAAAGGGCGGGGAGTTCCACCACCGTGACGGCATGCGACAGATAGTCACGGATGCTCGCGCCCGATGCATTGCGATGGTCGCGGCGAATCGCGATGGCGACGTCGTGGCCACGCGCGAGCGCGTTGCATGCCTCGGCCGCAGCCCGCTCCGAGCCCGCGAACCCGCGCGAGAGTATGACGTGGAAGATGCGCAGGCGCTCCTGCCCCTGCTGAGGACCCGTCATCGCCACCTCGTCTTGTACGCGTCCGGTCGCTGCAGCAGGCGCTCGACGGCTTCCATCGCGATCTCCGAGCCATTGCGCAACCCGAGCCGCATCACGTTTGCCTGCATCGTCGCACGTGCCGACGGGTCCGCGAGCAGCCCGCGCACGGCGCCCGTGATCGACCCGGGATCGAGTACCGCCTCGCGCACGCAGCCCAGCCTCGCGCAACGGCGGACGCGTCCGGCCTGATCGCCCGCGATGGGCGTCGCCACGCCCGGCACGCCCTGGGCGAGCGACTGTAGCAACAGGCTGCCGCCGTTGACAGCGGCGACCGCCGCGTCGCGTACCAGCCCGAGCAGCACGCCGTTCGGCAGCGTCGCCAGGTCGTGGGCGACGGGC
>JAYRRR010000121.1:0-8878 GCA_041910015.1 Steroidobacteraceae bacterium | reverse complement strand
GTCCGTCCGGGCTCCTTGGAAAGCCGATAAGTCGCCCGGACGGACACCCGGACCGGTCGCGACCCGGGGGTCGATCGCCAGCGGCGGAACCCGCCGGATCGCCGCTCAATCCGCGTACTCGAAGCGCATCGACAGGTCGACCGCCCTGACGTGCTTGGTCAGCGAGCCGACCGAGACGAAGTCGACGCCCGTCTGCCCGATCTGCCGGACCGTCTCCAGCGTGACGCTGCCCGAGGCTTCGAGCTCGATCGGACCATTTGCGTGGGCGCGGTTCAGCTCGACGGCCGCGCGCAGCTGCTCGAGCGAAAACTCGTCGAGCAGGGCCATGTCGGCGCCGGCGTCGAGCGCCTGCCGCAGCTCGTCGAGCGTCTCGACCTCGACCTCGATCAGTACGCCCGTCGCGGCGGTCTTCGCGGCCGCCACCGCCGCGCCAATCGAGCCCGCGGCGACGATGTGGTTTTCCTTGACCAGGATGCCGTCGTAGAGCCCGTGGCGGTGATTCACGCCGCCGCCGCAGCGCACCGCGTACTTCTGCGCGTTGCGCAGGCCGGGCAGGGTCTTGCGCGTGTCGAGCACGCGGCACGACAGCCCGGCGAGTGCGTCCACGTAGCGACGGGTGGCGGTCGCGGTGGCCGAGAGCAGTTGCAGGAAGTTCAGCGCCGTGCGCTCGCCCGTCAGCAGCGAGCGGGCGGGACCGGTCAGGCGGTAGAGAATCTGCTCCGGTCGGACGGCGTCGCCGTCGGCCACACCCCATTCGACGACGACCCGCGCGTCGACCTGCCGGAACACCTCGTCGACGTAGGGTCGACCGGCGATGACGGCGCTCTCACGCGTGATCACCGTCGCGCGGCCGCGGCGCTGCGCCGGCACCAGCGCCGCCGTGAGGTCGCCGCTTCCGACGTCCTCCGCGAGCGCCACGGCGACGCACTGCGCGAGGTCGCCTGGCACGAGGAGCGCGGCGTGCGGGTCGTGCGATCGCGTGCGGTGCGGCGCACCGGGCGGTGGCGCCATGTCAGAGCGGCAGGCCGAGGTTCGCTCCGTGCCCGGCGGAGGCCATGCACATCAGCATCGGCACCGACAGCACGAAATTCGCACGCGATGCGAGCAGCGCGACCTTGCGGGCGCTGGCCTTCTCCTCGTCGCTGGCCGGCGTGAGCCCGAGCAGCTTCTTCTGGTTCGGCCAGATCAGCACCCAGACGTTGAACAGCATGATCGTGCCGAGCCAGGCCCCGACGCCGATGACCTGCTGGTAGACGTCGACGGTCTCGCCGCCGAGGCCCAGCGCGAACGCGCCGAGCGCGTGATTGCGGGCCAGGTACCAGAAGCCCGTGAACCAGGTCGCTACGGCACCCCACCGGAACCACAGCAGCGCGCGCGGGGCCACGTACTTGCTGATGCCGGCGCCGCCCGGCCCGCCCTTGTCCGCCGCTGCCTCCGCGAGCGCCGGGACCTGGACGACGTTGAAGTAGTAGAGCAGGCCGATCCAGGTGATGCCCGAGAGTATGTGCAGCCAGCGCGCCAGCCCGAGTTCGTGGAACGCGGTCGGCGCGATCAGTATCGCCAGCACGAGGGCCAGCACGAAGCCGGTCGTGATGGCGCCACGGACGGTGAGCAGTGGGTTCATGGTCGCGACTCCTCCCGAGGTGAAAAATCTTATTGGCGGCAGGGAGTTATGATCGTTCCCGCCCTTGCGTCGGTTGGCAGGATAGGGGACCGACCCCCATAATTCAACGGCAGGCGAGCGTCATCCACGGCAGCATGACCGAGTCCCGTCGCACCTCACCGTGCCTGCAGGTCTGCGTCGTCGACGAAGTCACGCGCACCTGTCTCGGGTGCCGACGCACGCTCGGGGAGATCGCGCGCTGGGGCCGCATGGCGGCCGTGGAGCAACGGCAGGTCGTGGCGCGCGTCCGCTGTCGAAAGGTCGCGAGACCGCGAGCGGCGGCGTCATAATCCGGTTCTACGCAGGGCTCCGCACGGGGCCGAGAGGTAAGCAACGTGTCGGACGTCATTCAACGCATCAAGGAACAGCTCCAGTCGAACCCGGTCATGCTCTACATGAAGGGCACGCCCGACTTCCCGCAGTGCGGGTTTTCCGCGTCGGCGGTGCGCACGCTCGAGGCGTGCGGCGCGTCGTTCGCGTACGTGAACATCTTCGAGGATCCCGAGGTCCGCGAGGCCCTCAAGCGGTATTCGAACTGGCCCACCTACCCGCAGCTCTATGTCAATGGCGAGCTGGTCGGCGGCTCGGACATCATCAACGAGATGTACCAGAAGGGCGAGCTGCAGCAGGTTCTCACCGACGCCGGGGCGGCCAGCCAGGCCAGGGCCTGATCCGGTCCGGTGCGGCGTCGCGCCGGCCGGCCGCGTCAGGCTCCTCCGTCGGCTTCCGGCGGAGGAGCCGCTTCGCGCTGCGCCGGCAGCGGCGCGCGCTCCCGTGCCTCCTCGTAGAGGCCGCGGAAGCGGTTGCAGATGTTGCAGAACAGCGCTGCGGTCTTCTCCGCGTCGTAGATGGCCGAATGCGCCGCATCCGGATCCCAATCGAACCCCGCCGCGACGATCGCGCGTGAGAGCACGGTCTGGCCGAACGCGACGCCGCCGAGCGTCGCCGTGTCGAAGCTCGAGAACGGGTGGAACGGGTTGCGCTTGATGTCGGTGCGCGCTACCGCGGCGTTGAGGAAATTGAGGTCGAAGGCGGCGTTGTGCCCGACCAGCACCGCGCGCGTGCACTGACGCTCGCGCACTTCGCGTCGCACCTCGCGGAACAACTGCGCCAGCGCTTCCTTTTCCGGTATCGCGGGGCGCAGCGGGTGGTGCGGATCGATGCCCGTCACGGCGAGCGACGCGGGGTCGAGCCGGGATCCGTGGAACGGCTGGACGTGGTAGCGCCAGGTGGTGCCGGGCCGCAGTTCGCCCATGGCGGTCATCTCGATCATGACCGCGGCGATTTCGAGCAGCGCGTCCGTCTGGTGATTGAACCCGCCGGTCTCGACGTCGATGACCACGGGCAGGAAGCCGCGGAAGCGGTCCGCGATACGCGGCTCGACGAACACGAACTCGTCCATCAGCGCGCGTCCACGAGACGCCAGGCGATCGTGTCGCCGGCGCGAAAGGGCACCAGCCGGTCGGCGTCGGCGCCGTACGCGTAGCTGTCGGGTACGGTCCACGGCTCGCGTCGCAAGGTGATCGTCCCGGCGTTGCGCGCGCGCCCGTAGAAGTCCGCGCCGCGCTCCGAGGCGAACGCTTCGAGGCGATCGAGGCGTCCGGAGCGGTCGAAGGCCTCGGCATAGAGTTCGATCGCCGCATGCGCCGAAAAGACGCCGGCACAGCCGCACGACGCCTCCTTGGCGTGCCGCGCGTGCGGCGCGCTGTCCGTGCCCAGGAAGAAACGCGGGTCGTCGCCCGTCGCGGCCGCCACGAGCGACTCGCGGTCGTGCTCGCGCTTGAGCACCGGCAGGCAGTAATGGTGCGGGCGCAGGCCGCCCTCGAAGAGCGCGTTGCGGTTCAGCAGCAGGTGCTGGGGCGTGATCGTCGCGGCCACGCCGGCACGCGCGCCGCGCACGAAATCCACGGCGCCGCGCGTCGTGATGTGCTCGAAGACGACCCTGAGGCCCGGCACGCGCGCGACGACGCGGCTCAGCACGCGGTCGATGAAGGCCTGCTCGCGATCGAAGACGTCGACTTCGGGCCCGGTCATTTCGCCGTGCACCTGCAGCACGAGGCCGTGCTCCGCCAGCGCCTCCAGCACCGGCCACACCGCGTCGATCGAGGTGACGCCGGCGTCCGAGTGGGTCGTCGCGCCCGCCGGGTACAGCTTGGCGCCGACCACGAAGCCGCTGTCGCGGGCACGCCGGATTTCCTCGGGCGTCGTCTGGTCCGTCAGGTACAGCGTCATCATCGGCTCGAACGCGAGCCCCGCCGGCACGGCGGCGAGCAGACGTTCGCGATACGCGACCAGCGCCGCGGTCGTCGTCATCGGCGGCTTCAGGTTCGGCATGGCGAGCGCGCGACCGAACTGCCGGGCCGTGAAGGGGAGCACGGCCGCCAGGTGGACGCCGTCGCGGAAGTGGATGTGCCAGTCATCGGGGCGTCGCAGCGTCAGCGTGTCGGTCGTGTTCAAGTCGGGCCCTGCAGTCGCTCATGGAGCCCGGCCGCGTCGCCGAGCAGATGGACCGCATAGCGTACCCCGAAGCCCGTGAATTCGGTGGGCACGTGCGCCAGGCCGTCCTTGTGCTCCGAGGCGGCCAGGTCGAAATGCACCCAGGGCACGTCCGGCTCGACGAAACGGCTGAGGAATCGTGCCGCCAGGATGTGGTCGCCCTTGCTGTCGGGCGTGCACTGCTGGACGTCGGCGACCTTGCTCTCGAGCTCGACGTCGAAATCCTCGTCCATCGGGAAGCACCATACGCGCTCGCCGCTGTCGCGGCCGACGCGCTGCAGCCAGTCGTGCAGGTCCGCGCGGTTGGTGAACGCGCCCGCATAGCGGTCGGTGATGGCGACGACGCACGCGCCCGTCAGCGTCGCGAAGTCGAGCAGCAGGCGTGGCTTCTCGCGCGAGGCGAGGGCCAGCGTGTCGGCGAGCGCCATGCGGCCCTCGGCGTCGCTGTGGATCACCTGGATCGTGACGCCGTTCGCTGCCCGCACGACTTCCTGCGGCCGGTAGGCCGTCGGTCCGATCTGGTTCTCGGTGATCGCGAGCCAGCAGTCCACCGGAAAGGGTGCCTGCAAGCGCGTGAGCGCGAGCAGGGTGCCGACGGCGACCGCGCTGCCCTGCATGTCGCCGTGCATCATGAGCATGCTCTTGTGCGGCTTCAGGTTGATGCCGCCGGTGTCGAAGCAGATGCCCTTGCCGACGAGGGCCACGGCGGGTCCGGTCCGGCGCGAGCCACGTGGCCGGTAGGTCAGCCGCACGATGCCGGCGCCGCGGTGCGGATTCGCGCGCGCGACGGCGAGGAACGCGCCTGCACCGAGCTTCTCGAGTCCGGCGACGCCGTGAAAGCGGAACGACCAGCCTTCGCGCTGCGCGAGCTGCTGCAGCGCCGTGCGATATCCGACCGTATCGAGCACGTTGGGCGGCAGTTGCGCGAGCCAGCGGGCGAGGTGGTTGCCCTCGGCGATCGCCACGCTGCGCTCGAACGCGCCGGGCCCGTCGGTTGCGACGCGCACGCGCGTGAGGCTCGCCGGCGCGGTCGGCTTCGACTTCCGCTCCGGCATCGGCGCCGCATGCGCGAGCACCGCGCTCAGCACGGCCTCCAGCGCGTCATCGCGCTCCGCATCTTCACGGAACGCGACGCCGTGCAACTGCAGTTGCGCGACTCCGGGCCGGATCAGTTCCCTTGCCAGCTTGCCGGCCAGATCGAGTCGCTCGAAGCCCGTGGCCGCCGGCTTGACGAACCCGACGACCGCCAGCGTGTGGCGCCTGTTCGGCAGCCGCGTCACCAGCACGGGCCACTCGTTGCCGGCCCGCCGCTCGCCCGCGAGCAGGGCTTTCCAGAGTGCGCCGTGCGGCAGCGCAGCCACCCGGGCGGCGCCGCCCGGTGTGCGAGGCAGGACGAACGCCGCGGCGTCGGTACTGGCCAGGCCATCCTCCGACAGCGCAAAGCGGCGAGTGATGACGCGCACTGACGAGGCGGGCGGAAGTGTCTGCATCGTTGTTCCCGATCGGTTGCCTGCAGGTTGCCTTGACCCTGCCGGACCCCGACCGGATCATTGCGGACTTGTCCACGCCGCTCCCCGCGGCCGGGCGCACCGGGCGCGCCGCATGCTAGCAGGGGGACCACGGCAAATCATGTGGCGACGAAGCCGGTGTGCGGCGCCCGCCCGGGCTGGAGATCCGCGACGATGTTCGAAGCTTCCAGGAACGATGATGCCGACCCGACCGAAACGCGGGAGTGGCTCGAGTCCATCGATTCGGTCCTCAGGACGCACGGCCCGGAGCGCGCGCAGTACCTGCTCGAGCGCGTCATCGACTTCACGCGTCGCTCCGGCGCGTACCTGCCGTTCAAGCCGAACACCGCGTACGTCAACACCATCTCGGTCGGCCAGGAGCAGCCGTATCCCGGGGATCGCGCGCTCGAACGGCGCATCGAGGCGTACCTGCGCTGGAATGCGATGGCGATGGTCGTGCAGGCCAACCGCCAGAGTTCCGAGTACGGCGGGCACATCGCGAGCTATGCGTCGGCCGCGACTCTCTACGAGGTGGGTTTCAATCACTTCTGGCGCGCGACGAGTGACGTGCACCCGGGCGACATGGTGTTCATCCAGGGTCACTCGGCGCCGGGCATCTATGCGCGCGCTTACCTCGAAGGGCGGCTCACCGAGGAGCACCTGCGCCGCTTCCGCGAGGAGGTCGGCGGCGGCGGGCTGTCCTCGTATCCGCACCCCTGGCTGATGCCGGACTTCTGGCAGTTCCCCACGGTGTCGATGGGCCTCGGGCCCATGATGGCGATCTACCAGGCGCGCTTCACGCGCTACCTCGAGCACCGCGGCATCGTGCCGCCGAGCGACCGCAAGGTCTGGGCGTTCCTCGGCGACGGCGAGATGGACGAGCCCGAATCGCTCGGCGCGATCACCATGCCCGTGCGCGAGAAGCTCGACAACCTCGTGTTCGTGATCAACTGCAACCTGCAGCGTCTCGACGGCCCCGTGCGCGGCAACGGCAAGATCATCCAGGAACTCGAGGCGGCGTTTCTGGGCGCGGGCTGGAACGTCATCAAGGTGCTGTGGGGCTCGCGCTGGGACCCGCTGCTGCACAAGGACACCAGCGGCCTGCTGCGGCGCCTGATGATGGAATGCGTCGACGGCGAGTACCAGAACTTCAAGGCCAAGGGCGGCGCCTACACGCGCGAGCACTTCTTCGGCAAGTACGCCGAACTGAAGGAAATGGTGGCCAACATGTCGGACGAGGAGATCTGGCGCCTCAACCGCGGCGGTCACGACGCGCGCAAGGTCTACAACGCGTACCGCGCGGCGATCGAGCACCGGGGTCAGCCGACGGTGATCCTCGCCAAGACGGTCAAGGGCTTCGGCATGGGCGCCGCTGGTGAAGGCCAGAACATCACTCACCAGCAGAAGAAGCTCAACGACGCGGCGCTGCGTGATTTCCGCGACCGCTTCAACATCCCGGTCTCCGACCAGGACATCGCGCAGGTGCCGTACTGCCGTCCGGCGCCGGACAGCGAGGAGCTCCAATACCTGCGGGAACGCCGTCGCGTACTCGGTGGCCACCTGCCGCAGCGGCGCGTCACCGCCAGGCCACTCGAGGTGCCGCCGCTCGAGGCGTTCGCTGCGCTGCTCGAGGCGTCGGGCGAGCGCGAGATCTCGACGACCATGGCGCTGGTCCGCCTGCTCGGCATTCTGATCAAGGACAAGGGCATCGGCCGGCACGTCGTGCCGATCGTGCCCGACGAGGCGCGCACCTTTGGCATGGAGGGCATGTTCCGCCAGATCGGCATCTATTCGTCGATGGGGCAGCTCTACACGCCGCAGGACGCCGACCAGCTGCTCTACTACCGCGAGGACAAGCAAGGCCAGATCCTCGAGGAAGGCATCAACGAGGGCGGCGCCATGTGCAGCTGGATCGCGGCGGGCACGGCCTACGCGAACCACGGCGTCTACATGGTGCCTTTCTATATCTACTACTCGATGTTCGGGTTCCAGCGCGTCGGCGATTTTGCCTGGGCGGCCGGCGACATGCGCACGCGTGGCTTTCTGGTCGGCGGCACGGCCGGTCGCACGACGCTGGCGGGCGAGGGCCTGCAGCACCAGGACGGCCACAGCCAGCTGGTCGCGACGACGATCCCGAACTGCGTCGCGTACGATCCGACGTTCGCCTATGAGCTTGCCGTGATTGTGCAGGACGGGTTGCGTCGCATGTTTGCGGAGCAGGAGCCGGTCTTCTACTACGTCACGGTGATGAACGAGAACTACGTGCAGCCGGCGATGCCGGACGGCGTGCGTGAAGGCATCCTCAAGGGCCTCTATCCGCTGCGACAGGGTGGCAAGGGCAAGGTGCGTGCGAATCTGCTGGGCTCGGGCACGATCCTGCGCGAGGTGCTGAAGGCGGCCGAGATGCTCGAGCAGGAATACGGCGTCGCGGCCGACGTGTTCAGCGCGCCGAGCTTCTCGGAGCTGCGGCGCGAGGCGCTCGACATCGAACGCTGGAACATGCTCCATCCGGACCTGTTGCCGCGCGTACCCTACGTGCGCGAGGTCTTGTCGAAGCAGCAGGGGCCGTTCGTCGCGGCCACCGACTACATGCGGCTCGTGCCCGACCAGATCCGCCAGTGGGTGCCCGGCACATACCACGTTCTGGGCACCGACGGCTTCGGGCGCAGCGATTCACGGGCCGCCCTGCGGCACTTCTTCGAGGTGGACCACCGCTACGTCGTGATCGCCACGCTCAAGGCGCTCGCGGACGAAGACCAGCTCGACCGCGGCACGGCGCGCAGCGCGATCGAGAAGTTCGGCATCGATCCCGAAAAGCCCAGCCCGGTGACGGTCTGAGCGCGAGGTGAGCGAAATGGCGAACGGTCTCATCGAAATGCGGGTGCCGGACATCGGCGCTTACAGGGACGTCGAGGTGATCGACGTGCTGGTCATGCCGGGCGACGCCATCGAGGTCGACGCGCCGCTGATTACGCTCGAAACGGAGAAGGCGACCATGGACGTGCCCGCCGTCGCGGCGGGCGTCGTGCGTGAGGTCAGGCTGCAGCGCGGCTCGCGCGTGTCGCAGGGCGACGTCGTCGCGATCGTCGAGGCTGCATCGGCGGCGGGAGGCCCGGAGCGGCCGGCCGCCGAACCCGCGCAAGCCGCCGCGGGCACGGAAGAGGCTGCGCCGGTGGCTCAGCCCGCGCGTGCGGTGGCGGCCGAGCCGTCG
>JAYRRR010000120.1:0-24488 GCA_041910015.1 Steroidobacteraceae bacterium | reverse complement strand
TGATGTTCATCCAGACGAGCAGCGCGAGGCCGATCCACAGGTAGATGCGCGGGTTGTCCATGACGTGAGCAGTCTTCAGGGGTGAGTGGCGGACGCCGACGGACCGCGTGCATCCGCCTCGGGCACCGGATCGTAACCGCCGGGATTCCATGGATGGCAGCGGCCGATGCGCCGCGCCGCGAGCCACGAGCCGCGGACGGCGCCGTGGCGCCGGATCGCTTCCTGCGCGTAGCAGGAACAGGTCGGGTGAAAGCGGCAGTTCGGCCCGAGCAGCGGGCTCAGGCACCACCGGTAGATCTGGATGAGTCCGATCAGGAGCGCGCGCATCGTTGCACGATCCTATCCCAGTGCTGTGTGAGGCTGGCGCGGATCTCGCCGTTGGCCGCCTGCCCGGCGGCGGCCCGCGCATTGACCACGACGTCCACGGGCGGCAGGTCCTGCTGGCGGTGACGGAACGATTCGCGCACGAGCCGCTTCAGTCGATTGCGCTGCACGGCGTTGCCCGCGGCTCGCACGCCGACGGCGAGCCCGAGTCGCGCGTAACCGAGCTCGTTGGGACGCGTGATCACCAGGAACAGCGCGTCGGACGCGCGCCGGCCCTGGCGGTGCGTGGCATCGAACTGCGGCTTGGCGGTCAGGCGGCTCGCGCGCGGGAAGCGCCGCGAACCGTGCAACGGACGATCGGTGGGACTCGTGGGAACGGCGATCAGACCGCGAGGCGCTTGCGGCCCTTGGCGCGGCGACGGCTCAGCACGAGGCGACCGCCCTTCGTGGCCATGCGGGCGCGAAAACCATGGACGCGCTTGCGGTGCAGGTTGCTCGGCTGATAAGTGCGCTTCATCGTGCGGCTCCGGCGTGCCGTGATCTGGCCCTGCGGGGCGCAGAAACGACGACATGCACTGGTCTCAAAGGGCGCGAAAGGATACGCACCGCACCGGGTCCAGTCAACCGCAAGCCGAGATATCCACAGGCGAGGGGGCGGTATACACTCCCGGCCCCTTCCCGTCCGTTCAGCTCACCCGTCCCCTGCTGCAGGTCCGTCGGTCGTGGCGATTTCGCTCTGGCAACAGTGCCTCCGCCGGCTGGAGGCCGAACTCCCCGAACAGGCGTTCAGCACCTGGATCCTGCCGCTGCAGGCGGTCGAGGACGGCAGCCGCCTGCGCCTGCTCGCACCCAATCGCTACGTCGTCGACTGGGTGAACCAGAACGCGGCGGGACGCATTGGCGAGCTGATCGAGGAACTCGTGCCCGCCCCGGTGCCGCAGGTCGTCGTCGAAATCGGCTCGCGACGCGCGACGGCCCCGCCGGGGCTCATGGACGGCATCGCGGTGCCTACCCCGGCTCGCGCCCATCACGCCCGACCGGCGGCGGCGGCGCTGGCGTCCGCTCCGGCCGTGCTCGACGGCACGTCCGCCGCCACGCGTCGCACCATCGATCCGCTGCCGCAGTTCGGCGGCCGCCTGAACCCCGACTTCACGTTCTCGAATTTCGTCGAGGGCAAGAGCAACCAGTTGGCCCGCGCGGCGGCGATGCAGGTCGCGGAAAACCCGGGACGCGCCTACAACCCGCTGTTCATCTACGGCGGCGTCGGCCTCGGCAAGACGCACCTGATGCACGCCATCGGCAACCAGATCCGCGCGAAGAACAGGGACGCCCGCATCGCCTACGTGCACTCGGAACGCTTCGTCAGCGACATGGTGCGCGCTCTGCAGCACAACACGATCGACGAGTTCAAGCGGGCCTACCGCACGCTCGATGCACTGCTGATCGACGACATCCAGTTCTTCGCCGGCAAGGAACGCTCGCAGGAAGAGTTCTTCCACACGTTCAACACGCTGCTGGAAGGGCAGCAGCAGGTGATCCTGACCTGCGACCGCTATCCCAAGGAAGTCGAAGGTCTCGAGGAGCGCCTGAAGTCGCGCTTCGGCTGGGGTCTCACCGTTGCCATCGAGCCGCCGGAGCTGGAAACCTGCGTCGCGATCCTCATGAGCAAGGCCTCGCAGGGCAGCGTCGAGCTGCCGGAAGAGGTCGCGTTCTTCGTCGCCAAGCGCATCCGCTCGAACGTGCGTGAGCTCGAAGGCGCGCTGCGGCGCGTGATCGCCAATTCGCAGTTCACCGGTCGCCCGATCACGCTGGATTTCGCGAAGGAAGCACTCAAGGACCTGCTCGCGCTGCAGGAGCGTCTGGTCACCATCGAGAACATCCAGAAGACTGTCGCCGAGTACTACAAGATCCGCCTGTCCGACCTGCTCTCGCGGCGACGCAGCCGGTCGATCACGCGGCCGCGGCAAATGGCGATGGCACTCGCGAAGGAGCTGACCAATCACAGCCTGCCGGAGATCGGCGACGCGTTCGGTGGCCGCGACCACACCACGGTGCTGCACGCGTGCCGCGTCGTGAAGGAGCTGCGCGGCTCGCAACAGCGGCTCAACGAAGACTATTCGAACCTGTTGAGAACGCTTGCGGGATGAGGCGAGCAAGCTGTGGATGACGGTGTGGACGACTTCACCCACATTTCGTCCACAGGCTCCGGACAGCTGGCCAAGACCTTTGCGGGCCCGTTGACCGGTGTGCCAAAGGCGCGCCGGCACTGGGGAAATCGAGGTTTTGCACAGCCGGAGGCTGTGCTAAAAGTCATAACAACAGAATTCTCATATAAAGATCTCCGAGATTAGGAAATGAAGATCATCGCGAAGCGCGAAGCGATTCTGGGCCCGTTGCAGGCCGTGATCGGTGTCGTGGAGCGCAAGCAGACGATGCCCATCCTGGCGAACGTGCTGCTGTCCGCCAAAGGCGGCAAGCTCTCGATCACGGCAACAGACCTCGAGGTCGAACTCGTCGCGACGTCGGAGGTCGACGTGCAGCGCGCCGGCGAGATCACGTTGCCGGGCCGCAAGCTCCTCGACATCTGCCGGGCGTTGCCCGAAGGCACCGACATCACGTTGACGCTCGACGGCGAGCGCATGAAGGTGCAGGCTAGGAAAAGCCGGTTCACGTTGTCGACGCTGCCGGCCGCCGAGTTTCCGACGGTCGAGGAAATCAACGCCGAGCAGACGCTCCAGGTGCAGCAGCAGGACTTCAAGCGGCTGCTCGACAAGACGCATTTTTCGATGGCGCAGCAGGACGTGCGCTACTATCTCAATGGTCTTTTGTTGGAAACGTCGGCGAAAACGCTCAAAGCTGTGGCAACTGACGGCCATCGTCTGGCATTGTGCGAGATCGAGCTGCCCGGGGGCGGCAAACCGGGCCACCAGGTTATCGTGCCACGCAAGGGCGTGCTCGAATTGCAGCGCATCCTGGCCAACGAGCCAACGGAGCTCGCCGTGTCGATTGGCTCAAATCACCTTCGGGTTCAGATCGGCGAAATTCGCTTCACTTCCAAGCTGATCGACGGTCGTTTCCCGGAATATGGGCGCGTGATCCCTAATAGTCCGCCGCGCGTCATCGCCTCGATTCGTGACGACCTGAGCAGTGCGCTGCAACGAGCCAAGATCCTCGCCAACGAAAAGTATCGCGGCATCCGTTTTGCGCTGAAGCCGAATGCGCTGGTCATCCAGGCGCACAATCCAGAGCAGGAAGAGGCCGAGGAAGAGGTCGAAGTCGCCTACGAGGGCGAGGAGATCGAGATTGGCTTCAATGTCGACTATCTGCTCCAGGCGCTCGCGGCAGTCGACAGTGCCGAGGTGCACGTCGGGCTGACCGACGGCAACAGCAGTTGCCTGATTCGCGCGGCGCAGGATGGGTCGGCCCGGTACGTGGTCATGCCGATGCGGCTGTAAGATCGGCCACCTCGGAAGATCGATCGAGGTCTGCCGCCCATTGGATCGGTTTGGACATGGGAGCCGGGCAGCCTTTGGCAAGCGCCGCAAGCCACCGCTCCGCCCGGGCGGTTGATTTTGGGTCCAATGACTGCCCGTCTGTGACGTTCCACGTGGAACATCGCCCATCACCCGGTGGTCGTCGCTCCAAGGCGGCCTCTTGAGCCTGCGCCGCCTCGAGATACGTGACTTCCGTTGCATCGCGTCGGCCGACCTCGAATGGGACGGCCGTTGTAATCTGATCAGCGGAGCCAATGCCTCGGGAAAGACCAGTCTGCTCGAAGCCGTGTTCTTTCTCGGTCGCGGGCGGTCGTTTCGAACGTCCCGGAATGAGACCCTCATTCGCCGGGGCACATCCGGCCTGCAGCTGAGCGGCCGGCTCGAGGCTGCCCACGGCGGGTTGCGCCCGGTGGGTGTCCGTTATGGACGGGACAGCTTCGAAGCGAGGGTCGGCGGGCAGCGGGTCTCGAGTCTGGCGGAGCTTGCAACGGTGTTGCCGGTGCAGGCCATTGACCCGGAGGTTCACCGGCTGGTCGAAGACGGCCCGCAGGAGCGCCGACGTTACCTCGACTGGGGTGTGTTCCACGTGGAACCTTCGTTCGTGGACGGCTGGCGCCGATACCAGCGAGCCTTGAAACAACGCAATGCCGCGCTGCGGGCAGCCGCCCCGGAGCCGGTGGTCCGCGCCTGGGACCCGGAGCTCCTGGAGGCGGGGCGGACGTTGGCCGCATCGCGTCGGCGATACTTCGAGAGTCTGCGAACTTCCGTGGGGGCGATGGGCGAGCGCCTGCTGGGAGCTCCCGTGGAGCTGTCGCTGTCAGACGGCTGGGCGGCGGGGGCGGATCTCGCCGACGCTCTCGATCACGCCTGGCCGCGCGATCGAGAGCGAGCCAGCACCCAGGCAGGGCCCCACCGCGCCGATCTCGCGATCCGGGTCGGGGGCGAATTGGCACGTCATCGTGTCTCGCGCGGTCAGCAGAAGCTGACGGCGGCCGCGATGCTTCTCGGGCAGCTCAGGTGCGACGCCGAACTCGGCAGTCGGACGGCGGCACTGCTTGTGGATGACCCGGCCGCAGAGCTCGACGAAGCGAACCTGGAACGCCTCATTGCGGTCCTGGTGGAGCTGCCGGGCCAGTTGTTCGTGACCGCGCTCGACCCATCCAACCAGGCCTTCACCTGCCTACCGGACCCCCGCAGGTTCCACGTGGAACACGGCAAAATCACCCGTCTGCTATAATTCCGCGTTCCCTCAAGCCGGGTTTCCCATGAGCTCTGCGGACGTCTACGACTCCAGCAAAATCAAAGTCTTGAAAGGCCTTGATGCCGTCCGCAAGCGCCCTGGCATGTACATTGGCGACACGGACGACGGCACCGGTCTCCACCACATGGTTTTCGAGGTGTTGGACAACTCGATCGACGAGGCCCTGGCAGGCCATTGCACCGACATCGTCGTCACGATCCACGCCGACCAGTCGGTCACCGTCGAGGACAACGGCCGTGGAATTCCTGTGGATATCCATCCGGAGGAGGGGCGCTCAGCTGCCGAGGTCATCCTCACGGTTCTGCACGCCGGCGGGAAGTTCGACGACTCCTCCTACAAGGTCTCCGGTGGTCTGCACGGCGTCGGCGTATCGGTCGTCAACGCGTTGTCCGAAACCCTGCACCTGACCATCCACCGCGACGGCAAGCGCTACGAGCAGGAATACCGGCTCGGTGATCCCATGGCACCCCTGGCCATGGTCGGTACGAGCGAGCAGCGCGGCACGACGATCCGCTTCAAGCCGAGCGACCAGATTTTCTCGAACATCGAGTTCGAGTACGAGATTCTGCAGAAGCGACTGCGTGAGCTGTCGTTCCTGAACTCCGGGGTCCGCATCGAGCTGATCGACGAGCGCGACGACCGCCGCGAAGGCTTTCACCACGAAGGCGGCATCCGCGAGTTCGTCCGCTACCTGAATCGCAGTAAAAGTTCAATTCACGAATCCATATTCTGGTTTCGCGCCGACCGTGATGGCATCGGTGTGGAGATTGCGCTGCAATGGAACGACTCGTACGCCGAGACGGTGTACTGCTTCACCAACAACATTCCGCAGAAGGACGGCGGCACGCACCTCGCCGGCTTTCGCGGCGCGCTCACCCGCACGCTCAACGACTACATCGAGCGCGAGCTGGCGAGCAAGAAGGACAAGGTGCCGACGACCGGCGATGACGCGCGCGAAGGCCTCACGGCGGTGCTGTCGGTGAAGCTGCCGGATCCGAAGTTTTCCTCGCAGACCAAGGACAAGCTGGTGTCCTCGGAAGTGAAGGGCGTCGTCGAATCGCTGGCCAGTGAAAAGCTCGGCGAGTTCCTGCTCGAAAACCCGACGCAGGCAAAATCGATCGTCAACAAGATCATCGACGCGGCGCGTGCACGCGAAGCGGCACGCAAGGCGCGCGAGCTGACGCGGCGCAAGGGCGCGCTCGACATCGCGGGCCTGCCGGGCAAGCTCGCCGACTGCCAGGAAAAGGACCCGGCGCAGTCCGAGCTGTTCATCGTCGAGGGCGACTCGGCCGGCGGCTCGGCGAAGCAGGGCCGCGACCGGCGCACGCAGGCGATCCTGCCGCTCAAGGGCAAGATCCTCAACGTCGAGCGCGCGCGTTTCGACAAGATGCTGTCGTCGGCGGAGGTGGGCACGCTGATCACCGCGCTCGGCTGCGGCATCGGCAAGGACGAGCTCGACCTGGCGAAGCTGCGCTATCACCGTGTCATCCTGATGTGCGATGCCGACGTCGATGGCGCGCACATACGTACGCTTTTGCTTACGTTCTTTTACCGGCAGATCCCCGATCTCATCGAGCGCGGCCACGTCTACATCGCGCAGCCGCCGCTCTACAAGGTGAAGAAAGGCAAGACCGAGACCTACGTGAAGGACGACGTCGAGCTGAACCAGATCCTGCTCCGTTCGGCGCTCGAGGGCGCCGAGTTGCAGGTTCGCGCCGATGTCGAGCCGATGGCGCCGCACGCACTCGAGACGCTGGCGCGCAAGTACCTCGACTTCCAGGACGTCGTGCGCCGCTCGCCGCGCCGCTACGACGTGCACGTCATGGAGCAGATGCTGCACCTGCCGGAGATCGCACCGGCCGACCGCGAAGATGCGGCCAAGCTGACCGCGTGGGGCGCCGAGCTCGAGCGCATGCTCAACGCGACGCCGGTCGCGGGCCGGCACTACACCGTGACGCTGCAGCCGGGCACGCCGCCGCACCTCGTCGTCACGCGCGTCGAGCACGGCATCGCCACGGAAAAGCACCTGCACCGCGAGTTCTTCAATTCCAGCGAATACCGCCGCATCGCGGAGCTCGCCCGGACGCTCGTCGGGCTGTTCGGCGCCGGTGCCGTGATCCGCCGCGGCGACAACAAGCTCGAGGTCGCGACGTTCCGCGAGGCGATCCTCTGGCTGCTCGACGAGGCGCGTCGCGGGCAGTCGATCCAGCGCTACAAGGGTCTGGGCGAGATGAACCCCGGCCAGCTCTGGGACACGACCATCAACCCCGCCACGCGCCGGCTCGTGCAGGTGCGCATCGAGGATGCGCACGGGGCCAACGAACTGTTCTCCACGCTGATGGGCGACGAGGTCGAGCCGCGGCGCGAGTTCATCGAGCGCAATGCGCTGCTGGTGGCGAACCTGGACGTTTGAGCCGGCGTGTGTAGGGTCTCATTTGAAAGGGCACGATTCTCGGTACTTGGCACTGAAATCGGCCGATGATTTCGCACAAGAACACATGGTTGCGCGGAACGCCGCGGCGAAACTCACTGTACAGAACAGTGCGCCGCCGTGATCGGCACGAAAGCCTGCAATTTCAGGCGTTTCCGGCCCCAAGAGGGCGATTTCAGGTCGGCCAGTGGCCTGCTCGACCAAGAGGCTCGTCCCTATACCGTCTCGGCAGGCGTTCGCTGGATTTCCGGGCCATCTCACGCTCCGTGATCCCGGACGCCATGGGTATGACCTGACGACGCATTTGGCGCACGCCAAGGATTTCGGTAGAAAACGGACACTGGCCAGTGCGTAAAGCCGGCCAGGAACTGTCGTCCACGACAGTCAGCAAGGAGGAGCCACGACCTCCCTCGCGGCGCCTCGGGTCAGGTTTCGACGGGGAAGATGCGGAACCGCCTGCGGCCGCCGACGCGAAGTGCTTGAAAGTGACGCAGGTCCAGGGTCAGGACTTCAGTGGTCCCGTGCCGTTCGGCAAGCACGACGATCGAGGCATCGGCGAGCCCGATCTGAAGATCGCCGTAGCGGCGCATGATTTCACCGGCTCGCTCAACATCATCGGCCGTGAAACTCTCCAACCGATACGCGCCCCGCGCCACCTCGTTCAGCAGCGCTGCTTGCGCGTGCGCGCCGACATGGCGCATCAAGAGGTAGTCCAGTTCGGCCAGAACAAAGGGGGACAGCAGCAACGGCCCCTTGGCCGCCTCCAGGGCCGCACGGCATGGCACATGCTGGCGCTGGCTGGCGTCCAGCGCCGCCAACAGGCCGCTCGTGTCGAGCAGGATCACGGGCTGCCGAAGCCCTCGAGAGCTTCATCCAAGCGCTCGGCGAGCCTCGGTTTGCCGCTCTCGACCAGCGGCAGCCGCGGCCGCGGCGCGGGCGCCTCGGCAACGATCTTGCGCAAGGCCTCGCGGATCAGCTCGGCTTCGCTGGTGCCGCGCACGCTGGCCAATCGGCCGAGTGCACGCTTGACCTCCGGTGGCACATAGACAGTGGTCTTCTCCATGCCATACACGATACCATATACCGAACCGCCAGGGGCGCGGCGTCGCGTCTTGTGATCGTGTTCCATCCCATGCCTTGACGGGCTGGTTCGCGCAGAGCCAGTGCGCGATCAGCCAAGCGCTGGCGACCCGCGGCAAGGCCGCGCAGCGCTGCACGAGCGGCCGGCCGCTGAACTGCACGGGCAACTGCCGAGCCCGAGTTGGGTCATCGGGCGACAGCGCCTCGATTCCAGCCGCGTTCGGGGACGGCGGATTCGCGATCAACGGCGCGGCCAGGAGAGCCGCGGCCTGACCTCAAACGCGGACTGGAAGATGAGGCAGGAGATCGGGAACGCAAGCCGCAAGAAGCCGGCGAAGCCCGCGGCCCTGAGCGTGCGCACCGACAGCCAGTACGGCATCGTTCATCTGTTCCCGTGGGGCCCGTTGACGTCAAATCATGCGTACCGCTCACGTGCACGTCCGGTGGGCAAGGCACAGCACCCGACGGCGACTTGGTCGACAAACTCAATGCTGTTCTGTCAACAGGCACCGCAGGTTGAGCAGGTTCCCCGTGGAACCGGCATCGAAGACTGATCGGGCGGTCCGCCAGAGGTGTGTGTAGGATCAGGTGATTTCCCACTTGCGGAAGTGGTTGAACTTGGGCCCCAGATTTCGTCACCGCCAGACCTTTGCTCTGGGCGGACATCGCGCCGCGGCAGGCCAGCGCCACGTCTCGTGATTCGAATATGGGCCAGTGCCACGCTAACTTGGGCCGGCCGGCCATCTCCAGCGCCACCGCCGGCCCCGGGCATCGGGTCGTGGCGCGCCGGAGCAGGACGGCCGCGATCCTGCTGTTGCTGTTGTCGCAGGGGATCGTCGCCGGCGGCGCCGACACCGCAGCAGTCGTTTCGACCTACGTCGGGACGGGCGAAGCGGGGATCTCGAAAGAAGGCGAGCTTCGCTATCGGGCAGCGATTGCGGAACCGTACGGGCTCGCGTGCGATGCGGCCGGCCATCTGTATTTTTCCGACTACGAGAACGGGCGCGTCGGCCGCGTGGACCGGCGCTCGGGGGCCGTAACCACGGTCGCGCTCGTGCCGTCCCCGCAGGGACTGGCGCTCGACGGGCAGCGTGGTCTCTATGTCGGAGCCATGACAGGCGAAGTGTGGCGCGTCGAACTCGACACCGGCGCGGCCCGCGTCGTGGCTGGCGGCGGGCCGTCGCAGGCGGCGACGGGCGTCGCGACGTCGATGGCGCTCGGCGAGCCTGCCGGCCTGGCGATCGACGCGAGCGGCCTGCTGTACATCGCCGATGCGGCCCTGCACGTGGTCTTGCGTCTCGATCCGCGCAGCGGTGAGCTCGCGACCGTCGCCGGGCTGCGCGGCGCGAAGGGCTTCTCCGGTGATGGTGGCAGTGCGCGCGCGGCGCGGCTGAACGCTCCCGGCGACGTGGCCGTCGATGCCTCGGGCACGCTCTATGTCGCGGACGCCGACAACCACGTGATACGGACGATCGACGCGGCGACGGGCGCGATCCGCACGCTGACAGGCACACCCGGCGAGGCGGGTTTTGCCGGGGACGGACGTGCGACCGGAATCCGGTTCCACTGGCCGCAGGAATTGCAGCTCAGCGACGACGGGACGTTGCTCGTCGCGGATGTCTTCAACCACCGGGTGCGCGCAGTCGATCTCCGCAGCGGCATCGTTCGCACGGTCGCCGGGACGGGTGGGAAGACCTACGCCGCCGAGAACGTCGCGGTGCCCGGGGCTGTCTTGCCGTACCCGTACTCCGTCGCGCTCGACCCGGACGGGGCAATCTACGTGTCGTCGCCGCGGGCACAACGGATCCTGAGGATCGGCGAGCCGTTCATCGCCCCGCGACCATGGTGGATGTCGCCGTGGAGCTGGCTGGCCGTCGTGCTGGCGCTCGGCGCCCTGATGCTGGCGGTTGCCGACGGGCGGGCACGGCACCTGCGCAGGCGGTCGGTCGCGCTCGAGCGCGAGATTGCGAGGCGGACCCGCGAGCTGGACGCCCAACGCGCCGCAGCGCAGACGCAGGCGGACTGGCTGGCGAAGCTGGCGGCCGCCAAGAGTCGACTGCTGACCGGATTGTCGGGCGAGTTCCACTCACCGCTCGAGCAGATGCTGCACGTCGCGTCGGCGGCCAGCGGCGACGAGGACCGCTGCACCGGGGTCGTCCGTCGCAATACACGACGCCTGTTGCGCCTGGTCGAGCAGATGCGGCACCTGACGCGCCCCGCTGCCGACCTGGCCCCTTCAGCGGTCGGCGCGTTGCCCGCCCGGGGTGCCCTGGTCGACGTCGTCACGAACCTGGAGCCCGCGGCGACGGCACGCGGGATCACGCTCGGCATCGGCACTCTGGCCGACCTCAGCCTGCGTACGAACCCGGAGGCGTTCGAACTGATCGCAGTGAACCTGCTGTCGAACGCGATCAAGTACACGCCGTCCGGTGGCACGGTGCAGGTGTCGCTCACGCGGGTGGGCGAGATGGGCATGCTCGTCGTCGACGACACGGGACGGGGCATCGCCCCGGACGCACAGGCACGGGTCTTTCTGCCGTTCGAGCGCGCGCACGACGAAGGCGAACGGATCCCGGGTTCGGGACTCGGCCTGGCCCTGGTGAAGGAGCAGGCGCAGGCGCACGGCGGACGCGTCGAGCTCGACAGCACACCCGGCGTCGGGTCGACGTTTCGCGTGTTTCTGCCGCTGGCGACAGCGACCGATGCCCGTGCCGATCGTTTCTCGCGCGGCACGCTGGTGTCCGCGGAGCGGGAATTCCTGTCGCAGCCGGACGCGCCGGCGGTCGCCGTTGCCGGGCCCGTCGCGCCCGCGACGGCGGCGGTCACGATCCTGGTGGCCGAGGATCACCCGGACATGCGCCGATACCTGCTGGAGGTGCTGGCACCACACTACCAGACGCTGTCCTGCGACGACGGGCACGCCGCCGTGAGCCTCGCCCGTGAGCACGTGCCGGACCTGGTCGTCTGCGATGTCGTACTGCCGGGCCAGGACGGGTTTGCAGTGTGCCGTGCGCTCAAGCACGACGAACGCACGAGTCACATTCCGGTCGTGCTGCTGACGGCCCTGGGCGATCAGCAGAATCGGCTCATGGGCTATGCCGGGCTGGCCGACGAGTACCTCGGCAAGCCCTTCGACGAGGCAGAACTGCTGCTGCGGCTGCGCAACCTGGCCGAACTGCGTCGCATGCTCCAGCGACGCTACGCACGCGACCTGCGCTTCGATCGCGTCGTGCCCAAGGAAATGAACGCGCGCGACGGCGCATTCCTCGGCAAGCTCGGCCGCGTCGTCGCGCGACGTCATGGCGAGGCAGCGCTCGACTCGACGACGCTGGCCGCCGAACTCGCCATCAGCGAGCGCCAGCTGCAGCGCAAGCTGAAGGCCCTGACCGGGCTGACGCCCGGCGAGTTCCTGCGCGACTACCGGCTGTTGCGCGCTCATGAACGGCTGCTGCAGGGCGAGCGCGTCGGCGATGCGGCGTTCGCCAGCGGCTTTGCGAGCCCGGCGCATTTCGCGGCCTGCTTCAAGGCACGCTTCGGCTACAGCCCGGGCGAGACGCGCGCCCGCGCCAGGAACCGGGCATGAGGGTGTGGGTGCGCGTGTTGCTCGCGCTGCTCGGGCTCAGCGGAAGCGCGTGGGCCGACGAGGCCGTGGTCTCCACGTTTGCCGGCAACGGCCGGGCCGGGCTCGAGGGTGACGGCGGCGACCGCCGCCAGGCCGCGCTCCTGGTACCGGTGGCGCTGGCCTGGGCGGCGCCCGACGTCCTGCTGTATCTCGACATGGGTCGCGACCTCGGTGGCAGGGTGCGACGGATCGACCTGCGGTCAGGAATCATCGAGACCGTGGCGGGCGGCGGGCAACGCGAGGCAGAGGATGTGCCGGCGCGGGAGGCGCGACTGTCGCGGACACCGTCGGGACTCGCGGTCGACTCCAGGGGGAACATCTACATCGGCTACGAGGGTGCCGGTCGGGTGGACCGGGTCGATGCCCGGACCGGACGCATCGCGCGATTCGCAGGCGGTGGTGCCGCCATGGAAGACGGTGTTCCCGCCAGGGCGCTGGCCCTGTCGATGCCGGCTGCCGTGCGGGTCGATGCGGCCGACAACGTGTACGTCGCCGACTGGGCGCTGCACGTCGTGTATCGCATGGATGCGCACGGAGCGACCGCGCGGCGTGTGGCCGGAACGCCCGGCATGGCGGGGTACTCCGGCGACGGCGGTCCGGCGCGTTCGGCCCGCCTGAACCGGCCGACCGACATCGCCTGGGACCGGTCCGGGAACCTGTACATTGCCGACCGCGACAATCACGTGATTCGTGTCGTCGATGTGCGTACCGGCAGCATCGACACGTACGCCGGATCGGCCGGGGTTCCCGGCTTCGACGGTGATGGCGGTGACCGCCGCGCGGCCGTGTTCCGCTACCCGCAGTCGCTGCTGGTCGAGGACGGCGCGATCCTGGTGGCGGATCGCCTCAACCACCGCATCCGGCGCATCGATGCGACCAGCGGCCTCGTCACCACCCTGGCGGGCAGCGGTCGATCGGGGCACGGCGGCGAGAACGTACCGGCGCTGGCCGCCAGGCTGTTCGAGCCGATCCACATGACGCGAACCCCGGCGGGGGACCTGCTCGTCACGGCGGGACGGGCGCGGCGCATCTACGTCATCGGCGCCCCGGTGGCTCTGCCGGTGCCCTGGTGGCGCAGCCCATGGGCGATCGCGGCGTACGCGGCCACGTTGGGGTTGCTCACGTACGCCGTGGTGCGCGTGAGGACGCGGGCCTTGCGGGCGCGGATGTCGGAGCTCGAGGCCGCGGTCGCGGCGCGCATCCGGATGCTCGTCGAACAGCGACGGCTCGTCGAGCTGCAGGCGCGGCAACTCAATGACCTCATCGAGTCCAGGGACACACTGCTCGCCCGCGTGGCGCACGAATTCCGGACTCCGCTCGCCGTGATACTGGGTGCGACGCGACAGGCGCGACAGCAGACGCGAAACGGACTCCGCGCGGTGAGCGTCGAGGCGATCGAAGGCCATGCCAACCGGTTGCTGCGCCTCGTCGAGCAGTTGCTCGATGTCGCGCGTCTCGGACATGAGTTCCGTCACGCGCCGAGCCCAGTGAGTGCGGCGCCCGTGTTGCGACGGGTCGTTGCCTCATTCGAATCGCGCGCGACGGAGCGCGGCATTGCGCTGCGGGTCGGGCCTGTCGACGCTGCCACGGTGCAGACGACGCCGGAGGCCTTCGCGGCCATCATGGGTGACCTCGTCAGGCACGCCATCGAGCGTGCGCGGCCGGGCAGCCTGATCGAGGTGTCGCTCGAGGTCTGCGAAGACACCGCGCAGGTCACGGTTGCGGAGACCTGCGCCACGGCGGGGCCCACGGCTCGCGAACCCGTGTCCGCTGCACACGCCGGCGCCGTGTCCGACGCGGGTCTGGACTCGAGCGAGGCGGCGAACTGGCTCACGCTCGCGCGGCAACTCATCGCTGCGCATGGCGGCTCGATCGACGAGGAGGCCGACCCGGCCGGGGGACAGCGCTACACCATGCGCCTCCCGCTCATCACCGGACCGCTCGCGCCGGCGAGTCGCGCCGGCGGCGAGTCCGCCTTGCCCGTTGCTCCGGCCGCCGGCGAGCCCGCGGGCCTGGCGACCGTACTGGTCATCGAGGACAACCCCGACCTGCGCGAATACCTGCACCGGTTGCTGGCGACCCGCTACCGGTGCTTCGTTGCCGCGGATGGCAGCCAGGGCCTGGGCGTCGCCACGGCGGAGCAGGTTGACCTGGTCGTCTGCGACGTCATGTTGCCCGGACAGGATGGTTTCGCAGTCTGCCGTGCCCTGAAAGGCGACGAACGGACCAGTCACATCCCGGTCGTGCTGCTGACCGCACTGGGGGCACAACAGCACCGGCGGCAGGGGTTCGAGGAGGGCGCCGACGACTACCTGACGAAACCCTTCGACGACGGCACTCTGCTGCAGCGGATCGCCAACCTGCTGGAAATCCGGGCAATCCTCCGCCAGCGATACGCGCGCGAACTGTGGCTCCCGGACGCCTCGGCGGCGGACCTGGGCCACCGTGACCGGGCATTCCTCGAGCGGTTGCGGGTGGCCGTCGTTGCCGAGCACGCCAACCAGGACCTGGACGTGACGCGGCTGGAGCAGCGACTGGGCATCGGCGAGCGGCACCTGCAACGCAAGCTGCGGGCCCTGCTCGACATGAGTCCTGGCGAGTACCTGCGTAACGTGCGCCTGGAGCAAGCGCTGGGTCGCCTTCGCGCCGGCGAGCGGCCGAGCGACACGGCCCTGGCCGTCGGGTTCGGGTCCCACGCGCACTTCACCCGCTCCTTCAAGGCCCGGTTTGGTTATCCCCCGGGCGAGGCGCGCTCCCGGTTCGGGGCTGCGCAGGCACCCGAGGCGACCGTGGACTGAGTTGTCGCACGGGCGACAGTTCCTGTCGTTCCTGCGCAAACGCGTCCGCCGGCATTCGGCCAGGCTTTCCGGGCAGGGCGACGCGGTGGCGCGGGTGGCCCGGAGGGAGGGGCCGATGGACGACACGCCGATGGCGGATTCCGGGACCAGCGCAAGGCTGGACGTGCCCCCGCTGGCGCCGGGAGCCAGGGAGCGTCGCTGTCCGCTGCCCGCCCCGGACTGTCGCAAGGGCGAGCGACGGCTCAGTGACGGGTCGGCGGTGGGGCGCGCGATGCAACTGGCCGCGGCCGCGTTCGCGACGCTCGACAAGCTGAGTCACGGCGTGCTCCTGGTCGATCGCAGCGGCCGGGTCCACTTCGCCAATCGCAGTGCCCGGACGCTGGCGGCGACGACAGCGTGCGGGCTGCAGGTGAGTGGTGGCCGGCTGCGCTTCGACGCGGCCGACGCGAACGCAGCGTTCGAGGCGTATCTTGCGCACGGGGCCGCGAGCGGCAGCGAAGGCCTGGTGCTGCGGGTCGATGGCGTGCGCGCCCGGACGCCCTGTGGCGTACTGGTGAGTCCGCTCGCGACGGGGTCGGGTCGCAGCGACGTCGAGTTCTGCGTGTTCATTCTCGCGCCGGCCGGCAAGCGGCGGGCGCTGCCGATGCCGCTGCTCACCGGCCTCTATGGCCTGACGGCCGCCGAGGCACGGCTCACCAGCGCGATGTTCGATGGGCGGTCGCTCGCGGATTCGGCCGTGGCCTGCGGCATCACCCTCAACACGGCACGGTCGGTCCTGAAGCGCATCTTCAGCAAGTGCGCCGTGCACAGCCAGGCCGAGCTGCTGCTCCTGCTGTCGCTGGCGTCGCGGACGCTGTGAGGGCGTCGGCGCAGGGCCGCGTCGCAGCTTGCCCCTGTATGGAGGATGCGTGAGGGTCCGCGGCGCGAGTAGCGTGCCGTGCAAACCGTTGGCGGGCGGTTCCAGGGACGGAACCGTCGCAGCCGCGCCGACGCCAACCGCGACGGCCGCCGCAAGGCCGCTCCCGGCTTGCCGCGCAGCGCGGTATGCTCGCGCAGATGGCGGGGGATTGCCGGCCGTCGATGCGCGGCCGACACCCATGACCCATCCCTTCGAATTCCTGCGAGTCGATTGCGCCGACCACGTGCTCACGGTCTGCATCGACCGCCCGCGCGCGCGCAACGCATTGAGCCTCGCGGTGCTGCGCGAACTCGCCCGGGCGTTCGACCCGACGGCGCTGCCCACGGACCTGAAGGCCGCGGTGCTCACCGGTGCGGGCCACCAGGCCTTCGCGTCGGGCGGCGACCTCAAGGAACTGCAGCTCGTGCGCAGCGAGGCGCAGGTGGTCGCGGTCTTCGGGCTGGCGACAGCGGCACTCGACCGGATTCGCGACTGTCCCGTGCCCGTCATTGCGGCCTTGAACGGCGTGGCGCTCGGCGGCGGCGCCGAACTCGCGCTGGCCTGCGACTTCCGCATCGCGGCCGCGCACGCGACCCTCGGCTACATCCAGCCGACCCTCAACATCACGACCGGCTTTGGCGGTGGCGCCGACCTGATGCGCGTGCTGGGCCCGTCCAGGGGCCTGCTGCATGCGCTGCGGGCCACGGCGCTGGATGCCCGCGCCGCACAGGCGGCCGGGCTGGTCGACGCAGTCGCCGACGACGCCGAAACGCTGTCAGCCAGCGTCGAGCGATTCCTCGGGCCGGTTCTGCGCCTGACGCCGGAGGTCATCCGCGCGTTCAAGGCCATGGCGCTCGCCGAGCGGCGAGGTGCTCCGCTGGAGCAGCGGCGTGCGCTCGAGAAGCAGTGGTTCCTCGCGACGTGGACGCACGAGAATCATTGGGAGGCGGTCGAGCGGCTGACCGCGAGCAAGGTCCGGAAGTAACGGAGCGGGCGTCACCCCGGCCGCCGCCGTGGCTCGAGTTCCCCGAAATGCTGCGCCAGCACGCTGGTTGCGGCATCCCTGGCGCGCCTGACCCACCACGGCGTCACCTTGTTGCTCTCGCGCATCGAGAGCATGAACGCGGTATCGACCACCTCGGCGGCGTAGTACGCCATCCGCTCGTTGTCCGGGAGGCGCGGCAGCACGAAGAACTCGTCGAGCCGACGCAACAGGAACCGCGCGCGATCGTAATCCGCGTCGCGGTCGAGTCGCTTCAGCTCCGGCGGCATGTAGCCACCGATGGTCAGCTTGGCGAAAACCGGATTGCGCCGGTGGAACTGCGCCGAGCGCTCGATCAGGCGATGCACCAGCGCACGCCACGACTGCGTCGCGCGGCCGCGCAGCGGCGCGGCGAGCAGATCATCGTGACGTCGTCCGAGATCCATGAGCAGGCCCTGCAGCAGCGCGTCCAGATCCGGATAGAAATGCCGTGCCGACCCGTGCGGAATGCCGGCACGTTTGCAGATCGACACGAACGTCAGCCTGCGGAAGTCCTGCGTCTGCAGCAGCGCATGGGCCGCGCGCAGCAGGCGCTCGCGTCTCGCGTCGCCACGACGCTGCGTCGAACGCGCGGTCGATTTCCTTGCCTTGATGGATCTCATGTCGCGATGGCGATTCTAGCAACGGCCGTGCGTCGCCAGACGCAGCTGACCTTGCTGCGTCACAGCATCATCCAAACCCGCCAATTGGCGAGTTTGCGCTTGCAAACCGGACTCGTTGCGGCATACTCGGTCCAGAGACGGCGTACGAGCGCCGCGCAGGAGGGGCACTTGAAGTTCGGTCACGTGGGGCGCGCCGGCGCCTGCGCCGCCGCGGTCGTGCTCTTGCTCGGGCCGGTCGCCTTCGTGGCAGCGCGCGCGGCCGTGCCGCCGCGGCCGATGGAATTCGACATCTGTCAGGGTTGCCACGGCGTCTACGCACAAGGCAATGCGGAGCTCGGCGCACCGCGGCTCGCGGGGCTCGCTGCGCCGTACCTCGGTCGCCAGCTCGCGGACTATCGTGACCGCCGTCGCGGCGCGAGCGAAGGCGATGTCTACGGCGCGCAGATGGTGCAAATCGCATCCCTGCTCGACGACACGGTGATTGGCCGTCTGTCCGCCTACATCGGCGCCATGCCCGAGGTGGAAACGGCGCAGACCATCGGTGGCCACGCCGAAGCCGGGGCGGCGGCCTACGCCACCTGCGCGGCCTGCCACGGTGCCAGCGGCGAAGGCGGCACCTCGCTCGACGCACCACGTCTGGCCGGAATGTCGGACTGGTATCTGCTGCGCCAGTTCGCCAGCTTTGCTTCGGGGCGTCGTGGCACCGAGCCGGGAAACGATCGTGGGGCAGCCATGCGTACCGCCACCGCGGCGGTCGCGAGCGACCAGGCCGTGCGCGACGTCATCACATTCGCCGTGTCGTTGCCCGGGCCGGTCGCCCGTGCGAACGCCAGCTCTGGCGTCGGTGTCCGTGCGGCCACGACCTGCACCGCTGCCCGGGCGGAGGCATGCGTTTCCTCGCGTTAGCTGCGATCGCGGCGCTCGCGCTGTCGGCGAGCAGCGCGCACGCCGCGAGGTTCGAGCTCGCGGAGGACTGCCCACCGAGCTTCGAGCAGCGTGCCGACGGCCGCTGCCAGCTCGTCAGCCTCTATCAGATGTACACCGCGGCCCCCGGGCAGGGCGGGTTGCGCGTGCCTCTGCCCAGGCTGCACGGCAGCTTCACGCCGCAGCAGATCGATCTTGGCCGCCTGCTCTTTTTCGACCCGGTGCTGTCGGGCGACGCGCGCACGTCCTGTGCACATTGCCACCATCCCGACCTCGGCTACGCCGATGGTCGTGCCACGGGCATGGGCGCCGGCGGTGTCGGGGTCGGTCCGGCACGTCAGGGTGGGACCACGCTCACGCGCAATTCGCCGACGCTCTGGAACGTCGGCTTCCTCGGCCGGCTGTTCTGGGACGGTCGCGCCGATTCTCTGGAAGCCCAGGCCGCCGGGCCGTTGTTCGCGGCCGACGAAATGGCGAGCACGCCCGAGCAGGTCGAACGCAGCCTCCGCACCAACGCCGAGTACCGCCGTCTGTTCGCGCGTGCCTTCGAGAGAAGTCCGGGTCAGCCGATCACCGTGCAGGAAGTCACCACGGCGCTGGCGGCGTTCGAATCCTCGCTCATCTCGCTCAACAGTCGCTTCGACCGCTACGCCCATGGCGACGACCACGCGCTCAGCGAAGCCGAAGCCCGCGGCTGGAACGTGTTCCGCGGCTTCGTCGGGCGCTGCTCGCAGTGCCACGTGCCGCCGCTGTTCGCGAGCGACGATCTCGCCGTCGTCGGTGCGCCGCCGGTTCCGGGGCGGCCTTACGATCTCGGTGCCGGTGCGCTGGCACCGGTCGATCCGGTGCTGAACGGCGCCTTCAAGGTGCCGACGCTGCGCAACGTCACGCTCACTGCGCCGTACTTCCAGGCGGGCCAGTTCGCGCAACTGCCCGACGTCGTCGACTTCTACAACGCGCAGCGCGGCCACGCCGTTCCGCCGCGCGCCGACGTGCAGATCCACTGGCACGTGCACATGCAGAAGGCCGAGCTCTCGCCGCAGGATGTCGCGGACCTGCTCGCCTTCCTCGACACCCTCACCGACTCCTCGCTCGCGCCCCGCGTTCCGGACGCCGTGCCGTCGGGGCTGCCGGTCGTACCGCGGCTCAAACCATGAACGAGACCACGCCATGAAATTCCCGAAGCGGCTCGTACGAGCGTCCGTCGGCGGCGCATTGCTGGTGCCGTTGCTGGCGCTCACGGGCATCGATGCGGCGGTCGCCGCCGGCCCCTCGCGTGTCGAGGATTCCGCGGCCGACGCCGTCTACGACTGCCCGATGCCGCCGCCGGAGCAGTTCGATGCTCGCGTGACGGCACTCGCGACGGCCACCTGGGACAAGAACAGCCTCGGTTGCGCGGCCGACCTCATGTCCGCGGCCGCCGAAGCGGCGCCTGCCGACGTCGCCTTGCAGGTGCAGGCGCTGCTCGCCAGCATCGGCTACATCTCGCACGTCAACCTGCTCTGGGACTTCGACCTCTATGGCATCCGCGTCCCCGAATGGGCGGCGCGCATCCAGCACGCGATCGGGAACGGCAACGCGATCGATCAGCGGCTCGCCGCGGTGCCTGTCGACGATCCCGACCTGTGGTCGGCACGCGCACTCTACAAGCTCACCTGGCCGACCAAGGTCGCCGATGCGAAGACGGTCATGACCGAGTCGCGCGCTGCCAAGGCTTTGCTGGAACAGGCCGTGGCCCGCAATCCGATGGCACTCGGCGGCAACGCACTCTGGCTGCTGGCCCGCGTCAATTACGATCTGCCCGAGTTTGCCGGTGGCGACGGTGTCCAGGCGGCGAAGCTGCTCGAGCAGGCGCATGCCCAGACACCGAAGAACGTGCCGATGCTGCGTTACTCCGCCTATGTCTTCGCCCAGGAGCGCAATCCCGCGCAGGCGAAGACGCGGTTGACCGAGATCCTGCCCATCGAAGCGGATCCGGCGGATCTGCAGACGATGGTGGACGAACTGAAGAACGCCCGTGACCTCGCACTGCGCCTGAAGGATGCCGGGCTGTCGCAGCAGCTGACCGACAAGCGCGATGCCCTGCTGAAGGCGCAGCCGCAGTTGCTGGCGCGCAAGCCGACCGCGGCCAACATGCACGGCGGCGTCGATCCGATCACCGGCAAGGAGTACTGATCATGCGCCCGAACAAGAACCGGACGGCCGGCGTGCGCGCGCTCGTCGTCACCTGCGGTGCGCTGCTGATCTGCGCCGAGACGATGGCCACGACGCATGTCGTCAAGGCCGGTGAGTCCATCCAGGCGGCCGTCAAGCGCGCGGTGCCTGGCGACCGCATCGAGGTCGAGCCCGGTCTCTACAAGGAAACCGTCTTTATCGACAAGGACCGCATCGAATTGCGCGGCCTGGTCCGTGGCGGGCTGTGGCCCGTGCTGGATGGCGAAAACCGCCTCAACGACGGTGTGCTCGTCTCAGGCCACGGCGTGTCGGTCGAGCGTCTCTGGGTCAAGCGTTACAAGGGCAACGGCATCATGACGCAGGGCGCCAACAACTACCGCATCGCCTACAACGTCATCGAAGGGCCCTGCTTCTACGCGATCTTCCCGCAGTTCGGCCAGAACGGGATCGTGACGCACAACCTCGCGTTCGGCTCCGAGGACGCGGCGATCTATGTCGGCATGTCGAAGAACGTCGACGTGGTCCACAACGAGACCTACGAGAGCATCATCGGCATCGAGAGCGAGAACTCGGACGACATCCTGATCGAGAACAACTACGTCCACGACAACGTCATCGGCATCGCGACGACGATGCTGCCCGCGCTGCCGGTCAAGTCGTCCGACCGGCTGATCATTCGCAACAACATCGTCGCGCGCAACAACCGGCCCAACACCGCACCGCCGGGGGCCATCACCGCGGGCGCGCCGCCGGGGCTGGGCATCCTGGTGCTGGGCACGGACCACACGACCGTCGAAGGCAACCTCGTCCGCGACAACGACGGCATCGGCGTCATGGTGTCGGAAACGAACTTCCTCGTGACGACGCCAGACGACCGCATGGACCCATTCCCGGATGGCACTCAGGTGCTGCGCAACATCTTCATCGACAACGGCCGCAAGCCCCAGGGCACGCTCAAGGACCTGCTCGACGTTGCCGGCGTCGAGCGCGGCGTGGACGTGCTCGCCACCGGCAAGGGCCGCGACAACTGCATCGCGGAGCGCGCCGCGGTCACGACGCTCGGCACGCGCAATTTCGCCGATTGCGCCGGTGGCGCGACCTCGGCCGCGATCGCCACGCTGCAGACGGCAAAGCCGGTCGTGGCGGCGCCCTACACGGCCGACCAGAAGGGCCGGCTCACCTACCTGGCCGTGTGCACCGGCTGTCACACCTACAACTCGAAACTGATCGGGCCGCCCATGGTCGTGATCAAGGCGCTCTACGGCAAAGACACGCAGAAGCTCGCGGATTTCATCGCCAAGCCGACGCACAAGCGCCCCGATTACCCCGAGATGCCGTCGCAGGACTACCTGCCCGACGACGTGCGTCTCGCCGTGGCGCGCTACATCCTCACCGAACTCAGTCACTAGCGCCGCCGATTCGCCACAAGGGGGCTTCATGATCGACCTGGCCCGTCCATCCGTCAGCCGTGCCGTTTCACTGGCGGTTGTCGCGATCACGAACACGGTCACTGCGCAGACCACGCCGGCAGCCGGCGAGGCGACGCTCGAGACGATCACCGTCACGGCGACCCGACGCGAGGAGTCGATACAGTCGGTGCCCATCTCGATCACGGCGCTGAGCGGCGCAGCGCTCGACGTGGCGGGCGTCACGGAGACGCGGGATCTCGTCGGCCTGGCACCGAACCTCACGCAGCAGGGCTCGTACGGACACACCTCGCCGAGCTTCTTCATCCGCGGCATCGGCTCGACGCAGTTCAACCCGAACGCGAACTCCAAGGTCGGCATTTACCTCGACGACGTCTACCTGTCGTCGCCCGCGGTGCACGGTGCGCAGATCTTCGACGTGGCGAGCGTCGAGATCGCGCGCGGACCGCAGGGGACGCTGTTCGGCCAGAACACGACTGCGGGCCTGGTGCGCCTGATCACGACGCGCCCGAACGTGGGCGGCGGCTTCACGCTGGACGCGAGCCTGACGGCCGGCAGCTACGGCCAGCTCGATCCGGAACTGGCCGTCGGCTTCGCGACCGGTCGCTCGAGTGCTGCCCGGATCAGCGTGCTGCAGCAGACACGCGACGGCTTCCAGCGCAACACGTTGCTCGGTTCGGACGACGGCGAGATCGACGCGCTGGGCTGGCGCGCGCAATGGCTGTGGCAGGCGAGCGAGGACGTCGACCTGCTGATTCGCGTGCATGGCAGCCGCGACTCGGGCCAGTTGCCGCCGTACAAGCAGGTCGGGCTGGTCGACCCGGCGACCTTCGGGCCCTGCGCGAACCCGGGCCTCGGCACCGGCTGCACGGACTTCTTCGGCTATGCGGACTCGAAAGACTTCCACAAGGGTCAGTGGGAAGTCCGCGACCAGTACACGGATGTCGAGTCGTTCGGCGCGAACCTCACGGTCGACTGGCAGCTGCCCGCCTTCACGCTGACCTCGGTCACGGCCTGGGAGCAGAACGAGTCGCGCGTGCACGAGGACCCCGACGCCAGCCCGAACTACATCATGACGGGCAACTACCACGGCGAGCCGCAGCAGACGAGCCAGGAGATCCGCCTGACCTCGCCGGCGGGCGAGCTGAGCTGGATCGCGGGCGTCTACTATTTTCACGAGCAGAACGACACCAGTGTCGGCTTCCCGATCCCGGGCTTCGGCCCGGGCGCGCTGTCGGGGCTCACCGCCGTGCCCGAAGGCCTCGGCCAGATCTCCACGATGGCAACGGACAGCTACGCGCTCTTTGGAAACGTCGATTTCGCGGCGACCGACAGTCTGAAGCTGACGCTCGGCCTGCGTTACACGCACGAGACCAAGGACGTCGACTACGGCGCCTGGCTCGCGGACGTGACCGATGTCGGCAGCATGACGTTCTTTACCGACCGGCAGATCACCGATCGGGCGATCGCGCAGACCGTCGATTTCCACGAAAAGAAGTCCTGGGACGACGTTTCCGGACGCGCGTCGCTCGCCTGGTCGTTCAGCGACGACGTGCTCGGTTATGCCACGATCTCGCGCGGATTCAACAGCGGTAACTACAACGGCGGCGCGATGTCCGACCAGGCGGAGGCGGCGCTCGTCGACCCCGAGACGCTGATGAGCTACGAAGTCGGCCTGAAGTCCGAGTTGTTCGACCAGTTGCGTCTGAACCTGAGCGCGTTCTATTACGACTTCACCGACCAGCAGGTGTTCGTGCTCGCTTCCGGCGACAGCGGCGTGCCCGTGCAGCAGTTGTCGAATGCGGCCGCTTCGACGCTCTATGGCGTCGAACTCGAGGCCGTCTGGAAACCGCTCGACAGGCTGCAGGTGCAGGTCGGGGCGGGCTACACGCACTCCGAGTTCGACGAGTTCGAGACGCCGCTCGGTCAGGACCTGAGTGGCGGCACGCTGCCGAGCGCGCCGGAGACCAACGTCAACGCCCTGCTCCTGTACACGATCCCCAGCGCCGTCGGGTCGTGGGCGGTCGGGACGGATGCGAAATACCAGAGCAAGCAGTACTTTTCCGTCAACAACGATCCGATCCTGAGCCAGGGTGCCTACACGATCGCCAACGCCCACGTCTCCTGGACGTCACAGGGCGAGCAGGCCACCGTGACCGCCTGGGTGCGCAACCTCGCGGACGAGGACTATCTCGTCGCGGCCTTCGACCTGGCTTCCTTCGGCTGGGACCAGTGGGTCGTCGGCGAGCCACGCACCTATGGCGTGACGGTCGAATATCACACGCACTGACCAGGGGGGAATGCATGTTCTCGTTGCAGGGCAGGACCGCTGTCATCACGGGCGGCACTTCGGGCATCGGCGAGGCTGTCGCGGCGCGGTTCGTCGCGGCCGGCGCACGGGTCGTCATCG
>JAYRRR010000119.1:0-46844 GCA_041910015.1 Steroidobacteraceae bacterium | reverse complement strand
GATTCTCGACGAGCCGGTCACCAACCTCGACGTCGCCGGCATCCAGCTCGTCGAGGACCTGATCGTCGAGCACGTCCGGCAGGGCGGCATCGCGATCGCGGCGGCGCACCAGCGGCTGCTCGACGACGCACCGTGCCTGCGGCGACTGGAGCTGGAACCGTGAAGCGTGCGCCGACCTCCGCGGCCGCGAAGCTCGTCTTTGTGCGCGACCTGACGCTTGCCTGGCGCCGTTGGGACGAGGTCGCGCAGCCGCTGATCTTCTACGTCGTCGTGACGACGATGTTCCCGCTCGCGACGACGCCCGATCTGTCGGAGCTGCGCCAGATCGGCGGTGGCGTCGTCTGGGTGGCGGCGCTGCTCTCCTCGCTGCTGGCGCTGGAGGCATTGTTCCGTGCCGACGTCGAGGACGGCACCATGGAGCAATGGGTGCTCTCGGGTCAGCCGCTCGGCTGGCTGCTGCTGGCCAAGGTCGTGGCACATTGGGTGCTGACGGGTCTGCCGCTGGTGATCATGTCGCCGATCGTGGGCACCGGGCTCGGCCTGCCGGTCAGCGCCTGGGGCGTGCTGATGCTCTCGCTGCTGCTCGGCACCGGCACGCTGAGCGTGCTGGGCGGCATCGGCGCCGCGCTGACCGTCGGTGTGCGTCGCGGCAGCGTGCTGTTGTCGCTGCTGGTGCTGCCGCTCGCGATGCCGCTGCTGATCTTCGGTGCCCGTGCGGTCGCCATGCAGATGGACGGTGATTCGCCGGCCGGCCCGCTGCAACTCCTGGCGGCCATCTTCTTCATGGCGTTGAGCCTCGGGCCCATCGCGATGTCCGCGGCCATACGGATCAGCGTCGAGAACTGACAAGTATTTGCCGCAAGGACTGAACGCAATGAACGCTGCAGGGTCAAGAGGGACAACATGACGTGGACCTGGTTCCATAAGCTGGCTTCGCCGCCCCATGCGTACCGCATCCTCGGGCGGCTGGCGCCGTGGTTCGGCTGGGCGGCGCTGGCGTCGATCCTGTTGGCGGCCTGGTGGGGGCTCTACAGGGCGCCGGCGGACTATCAGCAGGGCGACGGCTTCCGCATCCTGTACGTCCACGCCCCGAGCGCCTGGATGTCCATGTTCACGTACGTGGTCATGGCCGTGGCGGCCGGCATCGGCCTGATCTGGCGCATCAAGCTCGCCCATGCGGCCGCTGCCGCCTGCGCGCCGATCGGCGCTTCGTTCACGTTCCTGGCGCTCGCGACCGGCTCGATCTGGGGCAAGCCCATGTGGGGCACCTGGTGGGTCTGGGACGCGCGGCTCACCTCGGAGCTGCTGCTGCTGTTCCTGTACCTGGGCTACATGGCACTGCGTGCGTCGTTCGACGACCCGCAACGCGCCGACCGGGCCAGTGCCGTCCTGGCTCTGGTTGGCGTCATCAACGTGCCGATCATCCATTATTCGGTGGAGTGGTGGACCACGCTGCACCAGCCTGCAAGCGTGACCAAGCTGGACAAGCCGTCGGTGGCCCTCGACATGCTGTATCCGCTGTTCATCATGATCATCGGCTTTCAGCTCTATTTCGGCTGGGCCATCTCGCGGCGCCTGCGCGGCGAGATCCTGCGCCGCGAACGCAACGCGAAATGGCTCGAGGAAGTCTCTTAAAATCATGCACTTACAGGCATTTGTTCACATGGGAGGCTACGCGGAATACGTGTGGCCCGCCTACGGCCTGACGGCGTTCGTGCTCGTCTGGAACTGGTGGGCGGCCCGCCGCAGCGAAGCAGAAGCGCAGACCTCCGCCCGCCGACGCAACGCGATGGCCCAGGAGAGAGGCACATGACTCCCCGACAGAAGCGCATGGTGACGGTGGCGGCGATTCTCGTCGGTGTCGGCATCGCCACGACGTTCGCCCTGAAGGCGTTCAACCAGAACTTGCTGTACTACTACAGCCCGACGCAGGTCGCCGCGGGCGAGGCCCCCAGCGGCAAGACCATCCGCGTCGGCGGCATGGTCCAGCAGAACAGCATCAAGCGCGAACCCGGCAGTCTCGACGTGTCCTTCAGCATCACCGACTTCAACAAGGAAGTGCCGGTGACCTACACGGGCATTCTGCCGGACCTGTTCCGCGAAGGGCAGGGCACGATCGCCCGCGGCAAGTTCGACGACGGTCGCTTCGTCGCCGAGGAAGTGCTGGCCAAGCACGACGAGAACTACATGCCGCCGGAGGTCCAGGAAAGCCTCAAGCCGCACATGGACGCGCTGAACAACATGCCGCAGAACAACGCGGCATCTGCGCCGGCAGCGCCAGGCACCTGAGCCTGCACGCCCTGAACGATTGAAGACCGACTCGGAGCACGCGCTGCATGGTCGTTGAACTCGGCTTGTTCGCACTGGTCCTGGCGCTGCTGTTGTCGGCAGCGCAGGCGTTCTTCGGCCTCGCCGGCCCGGTCGCGGGCAACCGCCGGTGGATGGCCGCCGTGCGTCCGGCGGCCGCGGGCCAGTGGGTCTTCGTCGCGCTGGCGTTTGCGGCGCTCGCCTGGGCGTTCTACGTCAACGACTTCTCGGTCCTGTACGTCGCCAGCAACTCGAACTCGGCGCTGCCGGCCTTCTACCGATTCACGGCCGTCTGGGGCGCGCACGAAGGCTCACTGCTGCTCTGGGCGCTGGCACTGTCGAGCTGGTCAATGGCCGTTGCGTTCTTCAGCCGCAACCTGCCGCCGACCTTCTCCGCGCGCGTGCTCGGTGTGCTCGGCTTCGTCAGCATCGGCTTCCAGGCGTTCATCCTGTTCACGTCGAATCCGTTCGACCGCCTGATCCCGGCCGCGCAGGATGGGCAGGACCTCAATCCGCTGCTGCAGGACTTCGCGCTCGCGGTGCACCCGCCGATGCTGTACCTGGGCTACGTGGGCTTTTCCGTCGCCTTCGCGTTCGCTGTCGCGGCACTGCTCGAGGGACGGCTCGACGAGAAGTGGGCACGCTGGACGCGGCCATGGACGACCGTGGCGTGGATCATGCTCACCTGCGGCATCGCGCTCGGCAGCTGGTGGGCCTACTACGAGCTGGGCTGGGGCGGCTGGTGGTTCTGGGACCCGGTCGAGAACGCCTCGTTCATGCCATGGCTGGTCGGCACGGCACTGATCCACTCGCTGGCTGTCACCGAGAAGCGCGGCCTGTTCAAGAGCTGGACACTGCTGCTGTCGATCGTCGCATTCAGCCTGAGCCTGCTCGGCACGTTCCTCGTCCGCTCAGGCGTGCTGGTCTCCGTGCACGCGTTCGCGAGCGACCCGAGCCGCGGCCTGTTCATCCTCGCGTTCCTGGGCCTCTGCGTCGGCGGCTCGCTCGCGCTGTTCGCCTGGCGCGGCCCGATGCTGCGCACCAGGGGCGGCTTCGGAATGACGTCGCGCGAGTCGTTCCTGCTGTTCAACAACGTGTTGCTGCTGGTCGCCGCGCTGCTGATCCTGATCGGCACGCTGTATCCGCTGTTCCTCGACGCGCTGAACCTCGGCAAGATCTCGGTCGGCCCGCCGTACTTCGACATCGCCTTCATGATCCCGGCGCTGCCGCTGCTCGCGCTGCTCGCGGTCGGCATGCACGCGCTGTGGAAGCACGGCAGGCTCGAAGACAAGCAGACGCCGCTGCTGGTCATGCTGGGCGTCTCGGTCGTGCTCGGCGTGCTGATCCCGGTGCTGGGCTACGGCGGTTTCCATCCGCTGGCCTCGGTCGGCCTCGCGCTCGGCCTCTGGGTCATCCTCTCGTCGCTCTACGAGCCGTTCGAGCGTCTGCGTCATCAGCACTCGCTGTCGCGGGGCGTGCTGGGCATGACCATCGCGCACATCGGTGTGGGCCTGTTCGCGATCGGCGTGACGATCACCCAGAGCTACCGCATCGAGAAGGACTTCGCGCTGCAGCCCGGCGAATCCGTCGAGATGCAGGGCTACACTTTCCACTTCGACAGCACCACGCAGGTGACGGGGCCGAACTACGACGCCACCCAGGCGCACTTCCGCATCACGAGGGGCGACGAGCTCATCGCCGAGCTCGCGCCGCAGAAGCGTGTCTATCGGGTCCGCACGATGCCGATGACCGAGGCGGGCATCGAGGTCGACTGGAACCGCGACCTGTTCGTCGCCATGGGCGAGAACCTCGGCGCGGGCAAGTGGAGCATGCGGCTGCAGTACAAGCCGATGGTGCGGTTCATCTGGTTCGGCGCGCTCGTGATGGCGATCGGCGGCCTGGTCGCGATCACCGACCGGCGCTACCGCAGTCGCCGGTCGGAGGCCGCCGAGCGGGTCGGCGCCGACGGCACGGCCAGGGCCACCTGAATTCCCGGCGTTCGCACGATCATGAACAACTTCGTCAAGTTCGGCCTCCCGCTGGTGCTCGCCGCGTTGCTCGGCGGGTTCCTGTTCGTCGGCCTGCAGCGCGACCCCGGCTACGTCCCGTCACCGCTGATCGGCAAGCCGGCGCCCGAGTTCTCGCTGCCCAGTCTCCACGATGCGGCGTACCCCGTGAATTCGAAGGAACTGCTCGGCCGCCCGTGGGTACTCAACGTCTGGGGCACCTGGTGCGGCGGCTGTCGACAGGAGCACGCCACGCTGCTCGCCATCGCGCGCACGCAGGCCGTGCCGATGATCGGGCTCAACTGGAAGGACGACAATGCGGCGGCGCAGGAATGGCTGCGCGCGCTCGGCAACCCGTACGCGGCCGTGGCCGAGGACAGGGAAGGGCGCGTCGCGATCGACTGGGGCGTCTACGGGGCCCCGGAGACGTTCCTGATCGGGCCGGACGGCAAGGTGCTGTTCAAGCACATCGCGCCGATGACCATGGAGGTCTGGACCCAGGAGTTCCTGCCGCGGATCCAGGCCGCGCAGGCCGCCGCACCAGGCAAGCAGGGCTGAACCCATGATGTGCTCCATCGCTCGTCTGGCACGCGCCACGCTCACTGCGCTGCTGCTCGCGTTCGCGGGTCACGCGCTCGCCATCGACACCGAGAAGGCCTTTGACGATCCCGCGCTGCAGGCTCGCTACGAGCACATCAATCGCGAGCTGCGCTGCCTCGTCTGCCAGAACCAGACCATCGCGGACTCCAACGCGACGCTGGCGCAGGATCTGCGCCGCGAAGTGCGCGAGATGATCGCGGCGGGCAGGACGGACGACGAGATCCGCGAGTTCATGCTCGCGCGCTACGGCGACTTCGTGCTTTACCGTCCGCGCCTGACCGCGACGAATTTCCTGCTCTGGGCAGCGCCCGTGCTGCTCCTGCTCGTTGGCAGTTTCATCGGCATCCGTTATGTCCGCCGGCAGGCCGCCCTGGCGGACGCGGATGGCCCGGAGGCCGATCAGTCGTGACGTCCGTTGCCGCCCTGTTTCCCGTCTTCGTCGTCCTCTGCGTCGTCATGGCGCTCGTGGCGATCTTCCTGGTCGTCTGGCCGCTGGTGCGCCCGCTGCAGGCCGGCGCCCAGGACGAGCCGGTGACGCCGAAAGCCGCGCCGCTCGCCTTCGCGCTGTCGGTGGCGCTGGTGCTCGCGTCGATCGCGTTGTACGCGAAGATCCACAGCTTTCCCTGGGAAGACCCGCGTCTCGCGCAGTCCGTGCCGGCGGGGCACGGCGGCGCAGACGGCGACGCCGGCACGATGGAGCAGGCCACGGCCGCGCTCGAAGCGCGACTGGCCCGGGAGCCGAACGACCAGCCGGGCTGGCGCATGCTCGGCCGCACCTACCTCGTCTCGGGCGACTATGCGAAAGCCGTCGGTGCGTACGAGAAGGCGCTGGCGCTCACCGCGGACAGGGACGTCGGCCTCGAAATGGATCTCGCCGAGGCGATGGTCCTGACGGACGACCCGGCCCGCCAGGATCGTGCGAGGACGATCATCGACGCGACGCTCGCCCTCGACCCGGCCAACCAGAAGGCGCTGTGGTACCGTGGCGTCATGGCCGCGCGCGCGGGCGACACGGAGACGGCGAAGAGGAGCTGGAACGCGCTCGTCGCACAGGACCTGCCGCCGGAGATCCGCGAGGTTGTCGCGAACCAGTTGCGCGAGATCGGCGCCGAAGTGCCTGGCGCGACCGGCGCGCCGGTGGCCGCGATGGGTGGCACGCAGGGAGGTGTCGCGGCGGGCGGTGGGGCTGCCGCGGAAGCGCCGAAGGGCCGCACCGTGCGCGTGACCGTGAAGCTCGACCCGGCGCTCGCGACGAAAGTGAAGCCCGGCATGCCGCTCTTCGTGTCGGCGCGCGAACCCGGCATCCCCGGCCCGCCGCTCGCCGCCGTGCGCCTGAGCAGCGACGCGCTTCCGGCCAGCGTCGTGCTCAGCGACGCGAACTCGATGATCGAGGGTCGCGACCTGTCCTCCGTCGCTGCGGTCGAGATCGTCGCGCGCCTGGCCCTGTCGGGCACGCCGACCGTTTCCAGCGGGGACCTGCTGGGCAGCGTCGTCGAGCAGAAGGACGGCAGCGGCGACGTGGAGGTGCTGATCTCCCGGGTCCAGCCCTGAGGTGTCGAACCGCAAGATCCACCTGCGACTCGCACAACTGCCGTCCGGGCTGGCGAGCTTTCCGCGTCTCGTCCTCACGCGTCGGCCGGACCTGCTGACGGTCGCCGAGCCGCCCGACTGCGCCATCCGCGTCGACCGCGTGCGCCTCGACGCGGCGCAGATCGAGAGTTACGCGACCGTGTGCGGTTTCGATGCCGCCGACGTGCGCAACGGCCGCGTTCCGGTGACGTACCCGCACGTGCTCGCGACACCGCTGCATCTGCGCATCATGGCCCTCGACAGCTTTCCGCTGCGACCGCTCGGACTGATCCACGTGAGCAACGTCATCGCCGCGCCAGGCGAACTGCTCCCCGGCAAGAATGTCGACCTGGTCGTGGCGGCGCGCAATTTCCGCAAGACCGATGCCGGCCTGGTCTTCGACCTGGACACGGAAGTGAGCCGGGCCGGCGTGGTGCAGTGGCGCGAGACCTGCGTGCTCATGGCGCGCTGGCCGGACGGGGCGCAGCGCAGTGGCGCGAGGCCGCCGAGGCCTCCCCGGGCGCCAAAGGGCAGCGACGTGCTCGCCGAGTTCGAGGTGGGCCTGGCGACGGCGTGGCGTTACGCACGGGTTTCAGGCGACTTCAATCCGATCCACCTGCACGACCGGACCGCGCGCCTGTTCGGATTGCGCGGCGCGATCCTGCACGGCATGTGGTCACTGGCGCGCAGCCTCGCGGCAGCACCGGCGATCACGCCGGATGCCGAGGCGCGGCTCGAAACGCAGTTCCTCACGCCGGTGCAGTTGCCCGGGCGGGTCAGCATCAAGCAGTGGAGTGAGGAGGGCGTTGCGCGACGCGCCCTGTGCGACGTTCGCACCGGGCGCGTGCACATGCTCGCCTGCTGGCAGGCCTAGCCTTCGCCGCGCGTTCAGTTCTTCGGCTTGACGACCAGGACGTTGTCGACCCGCTTCACGCCGGAGACGCCGGCAGCCACCTTGCCCGCGCGCTGCTTCATGCCTTCGGATGTGACGAAGCCCGCGAGCTGCGTCACGCCGTCGCGGGTCTCGACGTTGATCTGCATGCTCTTGACGTCGGCTGCGTCCATGAGTGCCGCCTTGACCTTGCTCGTGACCATGGTGTCGTCGAGTTTGGTACCCATCGATGTCTTTGGCGCGATGGCCAGACTGTTGATGACCTTCGTCACGCCATTCACGCCCCCGGCAACCTTGCCCGCGGCATCCTTTTCCGCCTGACTGCCGACGAAGCCACTCAGTTGCACCGTGCCCTTGTAGCTTTCGACGTTGATCTGCATGGAACTGGTGGCCTTGTTGTCAAGCAGGCCAGCCTTGATCGACGCCGTGATGGTGCCGTCGTCGACCATGTTGCCCACCGTCTTCTGCGCCTGGGCGGGAACGGCCAGCAGCGTCGCGAGACCCGCGAGACAGGCAATCAGCAGTTTCTTCATGGGCTGTCCTCTCCGTTGGTGGCGACCGCCGCGCTTCGCGCGCGACCCACGGTGCGCCGGTTTGAGCTGCGCGCCATTCTAAGCGATTTGCCCGGTGGAAAGCGTCCGGTCTGCCGTGGGATCATGACGAGATGCCTGCGCCACGCGTACTCGACCTTCCCGGCAGCTGCAACCTGCGCGATTTCGGGGGCTATGCCACGAGCGACGGGCGGCTTGTCCGTTCCGGCCGTCTGTTCCGCTCCGGTGCGCTCAGCCGGCTGACACCCGCGGCGGTGGCCGCGCTGCACGAACTCGGTGTGCGCGCCGTGTGCGATCTGCGACGCACCGAGGAGCGCCGTCTGCACCCGAACCCGTCGCTCGGCGCGCAGTGCCGGGCGTTCGAGTGGGAAACCGCGACGGAGATTTCGCCGATCCGCGACCGGAGCTTTGCGGAGTCGCCGACCGTCGAGACCGCGCGTGCGGCGATGATCCAGATGTACGAACACCTGCCGTTCAGGCTGCAGCCGCGTCTCGCCGGCGCGTTTGCCGCCATCCTGCACGCCGGGGAGGGTGCCACGCTCGTGCACTGTGCTGCGGGCAAGGACCGTACCGGCGTCGCGGTGGCGCTGGTGCTGTCGGCACTCGGCGTGCCGCGCGAATCGATCGTCGCCGATTACGTGTACACGAACGACGCCGTCGATCTGGAGGCGCTGTTCTGCTCGATGCGCACGGACGAGGACACGGGTCCCGCGACGGACGCTTCGGCGATCCGGGCGCTGCCGCCGGTGGCGCGCCGCGCCGTGCTCGACGCGCACACGAGCTACCTGGCTGCCACGTTCGCGTCGATCGAAGCGCGTCACGGCAGCGTCGAGCGTTACCTGGCGGAAGAGCTGGCTCTCGGACCGGGCGTGCTGTCGGACTTGCGCCGCGCGCTGTTGACCGACTGAGCGCCGGGCCACCGCGGCTCCTGGGCTGCGACGAGCCGGCCAGGGAAGACCCGCGCTGTGCCGGCACGCCAGCAGCGGACACGGAGGCGCTCATGAGACCGCACGTCGGTGGATTCGTGTTGCCGGTGCCGAAGATCCGGCTCGCCGACTACCGCAAACTCGCCCGCCTCGCCGGCAAGGTCTGACGCGAGCACGGCGCAATCGATTACTGCGAGGGCGTCCGCCGACGACGTGAAGCCGGCAGGCTGACGTCGTTTCCGCAGAGCGTGAAGCTCAGGCGTGGCGAGGTGGTCGTGTTCTCCTGGATCACCTGCAAGTCGCACCGTGACCGGGATCGCATCAATGCCAAGGTCATGACCGACCCTCGCCTCCAATTCATGGCAAAGGACCGGAAGAAGGCGCCGTTCGACGGCAAGCGCATGCTCTGGGGCGGCTTCCGGACGCTGGTCAGGATTTGACGTGGCGGGTGCCGGGCTTTGCCGCTAGCATCGTCGAACGGGGGATGTCCGCCGCACGAGGCAGGTCCGGCATGACGAAGCTCGGCCATCCGTTGCGCGCATTGGTTGCGTGTGGGTTCGCGGCGCTGCTGGTCGCCTGCGCCTCGTTGCCGAGTCGCGATCCGCTGAGCGTCAGCGTGGCGGGCATCGAGTCGCTGCCCGGCGAAGGCCTGGAGCTGCGGCTGCTCGTAAGGCTGCGCATCCAGAATCCCAACGACACGCCAGTCGACTACGACGGTGTGGCGCTCAATCTCGACGTCATGGACCGCTCCTTCGCGACCGGAGTCAGCGACGAGACGGGTACCGTGCCGCGTTTCGGCGAGGCCGTCGTCGCCGTGCCTGTGACGGTGTCGGTACTGCGCATGGTCCGCCAGGTCGTCGGCATGCTCGATGGCCAGCCGGTCGAGCGGGTCAGCTACTCGCTGAGCGGCAAGCTGAACGGCAGGGGTCTGTTCGACACGCAGCGCTTTTCGTCGAGCGGTGATTTCGCATTGCCGCAGTCCAGTCCCGATGGCAACCAGTGAGTGTCCAGTGACCGACCGCATCCCGATCCCGCGCACGGTGGACGACGATTACACGGCGGCGACGGCCGAGCGGCGGCGGCAATTCGTCGTCGAACGCACGGGTGCGAACCTGGCACACGTCGGCCGGTACTCGCTCGAGCCGGCCTCGGTCGCCGGCAACGTCGAGAACTTCGTGGGTGCCGCGCAGGTGCCGATCGGTCTCGCCGGGCCGCTGCGCATCGTCGGCGAACACGCCCAGGGCGACTTCTACATTCCGCTCGCGACCACCGAGGGCACGCTCGTGGCGAGCTACAGCCGCGGCATGCGGGTGCTTTCGGAATGTGGCGGCGTCAAGGTCACGGTCGTCAAGCACGCGATGCAGCGCGCGCCGGTGTTCCAGTTCGGGGACGCGCGCGAGGCGCGCGAATTCGGCCGCTGGCTGGACGAACACTTCGCCGACGTCAAGGCCGCCGCCGAGGGCACCACCCGCATCGGCAAGCTGCTCGACATCGAGCAGTATGCCGTGGCGAACCTGCTCTACACGCGGTTCAACTACACGACCGGCGACGCAGCCGGCCAGAACATGACCGGCAAGGCGACGTGGGCGGCGTGCGAGTGGATCCACGCGCAGCACCCGCTGCGGCCGCGCTACATCCTGTCGGGTTCGATCGACACGGACAAGAAGCACTCCACGATCAACACCCTGCGCACGCGCGGCAGGCGCGTGATCGCCGAGGTGACGATCCGCAACGAGGTCATCCGGCGCCTGATGCGCGTCGACACGAAGACACTGTTTCGCGCGCGACAGGTGAGCACCGCGGGCTCGTTCATGGCGGGCGCGGCCTACAACGGGCCGCATGCGGCGAACGGCATCGCGGCGCTGTTCATCGCCACCGGGCAGGACGTCGCCAACGTCGCCGAATCCCACGCGGGCGTCACCTACGCGCAACTGCTCGATGACGGCGACTACTACTGGTCGGTGACGCTGCCCTCGCTGATCGTGGCGAGCTACGGCGGTGGCACGGGGCTCGCGACGCAGCGCGAATGCCTCGAGATGCTCGGCTGTTACGGGCAGGGCAAGGCGGACCGGCTCGCAGAAATCGTGGGCGCCGTCGTGCTCGCCGGCGACGTCTCGCTCGGCTCGGCGGTCCTCGCCGGCGAGTGGGTTTCGAGCCACGACCGCCTGGGCCGCAATCGGCCCTGATTCCGGGGAAGGAACTCATTGCAGAGCAGGAGGACGCCTTCATGACCGCCAAGCCCGTGCTGAACGTCGCCGACGCGCCGGTGCATTCCGGGAGCCACGGCAATCACTTCGCCTACTCGATGTCGCAGCTCGCGGCGCCGCTCGGCGCACGTTGGATCGGGGCGAACGTCACCCGCGTGCCGCCGCACAAGGCCGCATTCCCGTTCCATCACCACTATGCGAACGAGGAGCATTTCTTCGTGCTGAGCGGGCGCGGGCTGCTGCGCGTCGGCGATCGCACGCACCCCGTGCGCGCCAACGACTACGTCGTCAACCCGCCGGGTGGTGCCGACGTGGCACACCAGTTCGTCAACACCGGTGACGAGGACCTGGTCTACCTCGCCATCTCCACCCTGCAGGTACCCGAGGTCGTGGGGTATCCCGACTCCGCCAAGACCGGCGTGCGCGCCGCCGCCAGTCAGGCGCCCGAGGCACGCTTCCTGGTGCACGACGCCGAGAAGCCGTTCGTCAACTACTGGGACGGCGAGAACGGCCGTCACGTGGCGGCCGTGCTCGCGGCAGACCCGGCAAGATAGCTCAGGCGCTGGCGTCGGTCCTGGCCGCACTCCCGATGCTGGCGTGTGCCGCCGCCAGACGTGCGATCGGCACGCGCGGCGAGGAGCACGACACGTAGTCGAGCCCGATCGAGTCGCAGAAGGCGATCGACTGCGGATGGCCGCCGTGTTCGCCGCAGATGCCGACCTTGAGCCCCGGCCGGCTGGCGCGACCCCACTCGACGGCCAGCGCCATCAGGCGTCCAACGCCCTTGACGTCGAGCACCTCGAACGGATTGTCCTGCAGGATGCCCCGCTCGTTGTACATCGGCAGGAACTTGTTCTCGGCGTCCTCGCGCGAGAACGAGAACGTCGCCTGCGTCAGGTCGTTGGTGCCGAACGAGAAGAACTCCGCGACCTCGGCGAGGTTCTCCGCGCGCATGCAGGCGCGTACGACTTCGATCATGGTGCCGAACCGGCAGGGCACCTCGACGCCGTAGGTCGTCTCGACCTGGGCCTGGACGGCCGCCAGGTACTCGCGGACGGCGCGCAGCTCCTGCGCCGTGCAGACCTGCGGGACCATGATCTCCGGATGCACTTCGACGCCGGCGCGCACGCAGTCCGCCGCCGCTTCGAGCACGGCCCGCACCTGCATGGTGTAGATCTCCGGGTAGGTGAGCCCCAGCCGCACGCCACGGTGGCCGAGCATCGGGTTCACTTCGCGCAGTGCCTGAGCCTTGCGCAGGATCGCCTCCTTGCGCGTCATGATCGCGTCGATCGCGGCGGCGTCGGGAAAGGCCGGCGCCGTCGTCGCGGCACGCCGGTCGCCCAGCGAACGGGCCGATTCGACCAGCACTTCGAGCCCACGCGCCGCCCGGCGCAGGTCCTGCAGCCGCGCCATGTCGTCTTCGAGCTGGCGCTCGGTCGGCAGGAATTCGTGGATCGGCGGATCGAGCAGCCGGATCGTCACCGGGTGCGGCGACATCGCGCGGAAGATGCCGGCGAAGTCGGCGCGCTGGATCGGCAGCAGCCGGTCGATCGCGGCGCGGCGCGCCTCGGGCGACTCCGCGACGATCATGTCGATGACGATCGGCAGCCGGTCCGACGCGTTGAACATGCGCTCGGTGCGGCACAGTCCGATGCCCCGTGCGCCGTAGCGCACAGCCCGGGCCGCATCCTCGGGCGTGTCGGCATTGGCACGCACGTGCAGACGAGCACGTTGATCCGCCCATTCGAGCAGCCTGACCAGGGCAGGTGAGAAGTCGGCTTCGACCGTCGGCACCTCGCCACGGAACACGTGGCCGTTGCTGCCGTCGATCGTGATCAGATCGCCTTCCTTGATCACCTGCTCGCCGATGAACGCCACGCGCATCTGCACGTCGACATGAATGCCTTCGGCGCCGGCGACGCACGGCTTGCCCATGCCGCGGGCCACCACGGCCGCGTGCGAGGTCTTGCCGCCACGGCTCGTGAGGATGCCTTGCGAGGCAAAGAAGCCGTGGATGTCCTCCGGCTTGGTCTCTTCGCGCACCAGCACGACCTTGACGCCCTGGCGGCCGAGCGCTTCCGCGCGGTCGGCGTCGAACACGGCCTGGCCGCTTGCGGCGCCCGGGGAGGCCGGCAGGCCGGTCGCGATCGGCTGCCCCCTGTGCTTCGGATCCAGTCGCGGGAACAACATCTGTTCGAGATGCGCCGGGTTCACACGCAGGATTGCCTGCTCGCGCGTCAGCAGGCCTTCCTCGACCATGTCGACCGACGTGCGCACCATCGACGCCGCATTCATCTTGCCGTTGCGGGTCTGCAGGCAGTAGAGCGTGCCGCGCTCGATCGTGAACTCGAAGTCCTGCACCTCGCGGTAGTGGCGCTCGAGACGGTTGCGCAGGTCGGCGAGCTGCCGGTGCATCTCCGGCATCTCGCGTTCCATCTCCTGCAGGGGACGCGGCGTGCGGATGCCGGCGACGACGTCCTCGCCCTGCGCGTTGACGAGGTACTCGCCGTAGAGCTGGTTCTCGCCTGTCGCGGGGTTGCGCGTGAAGCCCACGCCGGTGGCACTGTCGTTGCCCATGTTGCCGAACACCATGGTGACGACGTTGACGGCCGTGCCGTTCGCCATCGCGGGCGTGATGTGGAACTCGCGCCGGTAGTCGATCGCGCGCTTGCCCATCCACGAATTGAACACCGCCTTGATGGCGATCTCGAGCTGCTCGTACGGGTCGGTCGGAAACGGCCGCCCGGTGTGGCGGTGCACCACGTCGAGGAAGCGGTCGCCGATCTCGCGCAGCTCGTCGGGCCCGAGGCCGACGTCGATCTTGACGCCCGCACGGTCCTTGACCGCCTCGAACTGCTCGTCGAACAGTGCATCCGGCACGCCCAGCGCGACCTTGCCGAAGAGCTGGACGAAGCGGCGGAAGGCGTCGTAGCCGAAGCGTTCGTTGCCCGTGTGGCGGATCAGCGCCGCGAGCGTCGTCGCGTTGAGCCCCAGGTTGAGGATCGTGTCCATCATGCCCGGCATCGACATTGCCGAACCCGAGCGCACCGACACCAGCAGCGGATCCTGCGCGCCGCCGAAGATCTTCCCCGTGCGACGCTCGAGGTCCGCCATGTGCGTGCGCACCTCGCCCATGACGCCTTCCGGCAACTGGCGCTGTGGATCGTCGAGGAAGGCGAGACAGGCCTCGGTGGAAATGACGAAGCCGGGCGGGACGTTCAGCCCGATCCGCGTCATTTCGCAGAGATTGGCGCCCTTGCCCCCGAGCAACATCCGGTCGCGGCCGTTGCCCTCGGCGAAAGCGTAGATCCACTTGCGGCGTGTCGTCGTCGGCGATTCCATGGCGGGTCCTGTTGAAAGCGGGAGGCAACAATATTCCAGAAATACCCTTGCCGCCGGGTCGGCAGAATACGCAGAAATGGCCCGCGCACTGCGTGGGAGCGCAGGCGCCTGCAGCGAATGCCTATGGACAGGAGTTGCGCCGGCCGCGATGAGCCGGCAGGCTCGCATCGATGTCGATCGATCACGCCACGCCGGCCAGTCCGCGCCACGCACTGCTGCGCAACGGCTCGAGCGCCTATGCCCGCATGCTCGCCCTGATCGACGGCGCGCGGCACTCGGTCGACCTCGAGACGTACATCTATCGCGCCGACGTCGTCGGCGACCGGTTCCGGCTTGCGCTGACCGCAGCGGCCATCCGTGGCGTGCGGGTGCGCGTGCTCGTGGATGCATTCGGCTCGGCGGCGCTGCCGGACGACTATTTCGCGCCGATCGAGGACGCCGGTGGCGCGGTGCGCCGTTTCAATCCGCGGCGCCTGCTGCGTCCGAGCTTTCGCAACCACCGCAAGCTGCTGCGTTGCGATGCCGCGGCGGTCGTCGGTGGCCTCAACGTCGGTGCGGAATACGACGGCGACGGGGTCGGGCAGGGCTGGCGCGATCTCGCCCTCGAGATCCACGGCCCGATCGTGACGGACCTGGCCGGGAGTTTTGATCGCATGTGGACGCTCGCCCCCTTCGGGCGCAGGGCCGTCCGCGCGTTCTGGAACGCTCGAGTCCGGCGCCCGTCAGAGACGACGGTGGACGCGCCACAGGTCCTGTTCGCGGGCGCCGGCTGGCCCACGCACGAGTTGCGACGCCGGCTGATCCGCGACATCCGCGCGGCGCGTCACTGCTCGGCCTGGGTCGCCTATTTCCTGCCGTCGCGCCGACTGGGGCGCGCGTTGCGTCAGACCGCCCGTACGGGTGAGGTGCGTCTGCTGACGGGCCGGCGTACGGACGTGCCGATCGCGCGCTGGGCCAGCGAGCGGTACTTCGGGCGGTTCCTGCGTGCCCGCGCGGCGATCTACGAATACGAGCCGCAGATCGTGCACGCCAAGGCGGTCGTGGCCGACGACGTCGTCTACCTGGGCTCGGCCAATCTCGACGTGCGCAGCCTGCGCATCAACTTCGAGCTTCTGTTGCGGCTGCCGGACGCGACGCTGGCCGCCGCGCTGCGCGAGGAGTTCACCGGCGACCTTCGTCATTCGCAGGCGCTGACCCGCGAGGAGTGGACCCGATCGCGCAAATGGTGGCATCCCCTGCGCTCCTGGGCCGCCCATTTCGTGCTGGCGCGGCTCGATCCCTACGTGGCCGGGCGCAGGCTCGACACGCTGGGCTAAGCTGTCGGCACGCCGGCCACGCGGCAGATGGGGAGGGCGATGCATGTCCGTGCACATCGTGCGACTCGGCAGCGAGCGCCGGCCCGGGGAGGGCCTGCGCATCGGTACCGTGCGGCGGCCACCGCGCGGCGTGCCGAAGTCGGAGTTCGCCCGCCGCAATTTCTACGACGTCTGGCTGCCGAACCTCGCCCCGAGCGACGCGCTGGTCAAGCAGGCGCAGGCCGCCCTGCAGCAGGACGATCTGCGCGCGTGGCGCCGGTTCGTGCGCCACTACCGCGCGGAGATGAAGGCGCCCGAACATCGAGCCCTGCTCGATACGCTTGCGGCCCTGTCGCACCACGCCGATTTCTCGGTCGGCTGCTACTGCGAGGACGAATCTCGTTGCCACCGCTCGGTGCTGCGCGAACTGCTGCGGGAGCGGGGCGCCCGCCTCGGATGAGGCGGCGCGGATGAGTTCGCGATCGCTGCCGCTGGCGGTGCTGGCCGCCTCGTCCTGCACGTGGGGGCTGGCATGGATTCCCATCAAGTCGCTCGGCGCGAGCGGCATCAGCGGCCTGGCGCTCGTCCTCGTGGCCTCCTGCGCCGCGGGCGTCGTGCTGTTGCCGACACTGATCGGCGAGCACGCCGCCTGGCGCACCGACCTCGGCGGCCTCGGCCTGATCGCGTTGCTGGGCGGGTACTCCAACCTGTCGTTCGCAGTCGCGACGCTGCATGGCGACATCGTCCGCGTGATGGTGCTGTTCTACCTGCTGCCCGCGTGGGGCGTGCTCGGCGGCTGGCTCTGGCTCGGTGAGCGACTCGATGCCGCGCGACTGGCCGGCGTCGGCATGGCGCTCGCGGGCGCGTGGCTGATGCTCGGTGGACCGCGCGTGCGCTGGACGGGCGGCCTGACGTGGCCGGATCTCATGGCGATTTCCTGCGGCATCGCATTCGCGGGCAACAACCTCTTGTTCCGCGCGAAGCAGGCCATTCCCGTGGGCAGCAAGACCGTGGCCATGCTGCTCGGCGCGGCGGTCATGGCCGCGGCGCTGCTCGTGGCCGATGTCCGTCCGTGGCCAGCAGCGTCGTCCGGCGCGTGGCTCGGTGCGGCCGGTTATGGCCTCGGCTGGCTGCTGGTCGCCACGCTCGCAACGCAGTACGGCGTGACGCACCTCGAGGCCGGCCGCGCGTCGATCATCATCCTGCTCGAACTCGTCGTCGCGGTGGTTTCGGCCGTGGCGATCGGCGGCGAGAGCATGACCGGACAGGAGATCGGCGGCGGCACGCTGATCCTGCTCGCGGCGCTGGTCGAGGCACGGCGCGCCGCCCGAGTCGCCGCCTCTTGAACCAGGCGCCACCGTCGTGAGATCGAGCGGAGTCGCGAAGCACGGGCCGTCGCTTGCCGTCATCGGCGCGGGATTCGGACGCACCGGAACGACCTCGCTGAAGCGCGCCCTGGAGATTCTGGGCTTTGGCCCGTGCTACCACATGCAGACGGCGATGACGCGGCTGGGGCACAGCCGCTTCTGGCTGCGGGCCCACGCGCGCCGCAACGCCGACTTCCGCCGCTTCTTTCGCGGCTACGGGGCCGCGATCGACTGGCCGGCGTGCGAGTTCTATCGCGAACTGCTCGAGGCTTTTCCGGACGCGAGGGTCATTCTCACGACCCGTCCGGCGGAGCCGTGGTATGACAGCGTTCGCGAGACACTGTGGGAGATCGACTCGGCACTGCCGTGGTGGTTTCCCGGCGCCGTGCGTCGCATGCACGACAAGATCATCTGGAGCGGTCGCTTCGAGGGCCGTTTCCCCGAACGTGCGCGCGCCATCGGGGTCTACGCCGCGCACGTCGAGGAAGTCCGCCGCACCGTGCCGGCGGGACGACTGCTCGTGCACGAGCCAGGGCAGGGCTGGGAGCCGCTGTGTCGCTTCCTGGACGTACCCGTGCCGTCGGGCCGGCCGTACCCGCGACTCAACGAGCGTCGAACGTTCCGGCGTCTGATCGTCATCCTGCAGGTCGCGGGGTGGGCTGTGCCACTGGCGGTCATCGTCGCCGTCGCCGCGCTGCTCGCCGGGCTGGCATGAAGCCTCGATTCGCCTGACGACGTCCCCGCGCGGAGTCGTCGCCGGATTTCGGACGCGGACGATCAGGCACCCTCGCCGGCGGCGACCTCGACGATGACCTTGCCGCGCGAACGCCCCTGCTCGAGGTACTCGATGGCTTCGCGCACGTGGGACAACGACGGATAGATCCGGTCGACGACGGGCACGAGTTTGCCGGCCGCCATGAGACCGGCAAGCTGCTCGAGGTCGGCCTGCTCGATGGTGGCCATGAAGGGCTGGATGTCCTGGCTCACGAACACCGACAGGACGCCTCCGGCCACCATGCGGGCGACCGGGCCGAGCCACTTGCCGTTGTCCGGCCCGCCGCCGCCGATCATGACCAGCCGGCCGTCGGGCTTCAGCACACCGCGGAGTTGCAGCAACGGCCGTTCGCCCACGAGATCCAGGACGACGTCGAAACGTGCCGGGGCGTCTGTGTAGTCAACCTTCGTGTAGTCGATGACGCGATCGGCCCCGAGCGACTTCACGAGTGCGACGTTGCGGCCGCTGCATACGCCGGTGACGTCGGCACCCATGGCCTTGGCAATCTGTACGGCAAATGTGCCGACGCCGCCGGAGGCGCCGACGATGAGCACGCGGTCGCCGGGTCGGACGCGGCCCTTGTCGCGCAGTCCCTGCAGCGCCGTCACCGCCGCCACGCCGACACCGGCGGCCTGCCGGAACGTGACGTTGGCCGGCTTGCGCCAGAGGTTGTCGTCCGCCGCAAGGGCGTATTCGGCGAACGCTCCGTCGGCCACGCCGAACACCTCGTCACCGGGCCTGAAGCGCGTGCCCGGGCCGACGGCCGTGACTCGTCCCGCCACGTCGGCGCCGAGGCGCGGCGCGTCGGGCGTGAGCAGACCCGTGTCGAGGCGCATCACGTACGGCGTGCCGCGCATGTAGTGCCAGTCGAGAGGATTGGCGGCGGCGGCAACCACCGCGATGAGGACCTGGCCAGCGCCGGGTACGGGCCGGGGCACCCGGTCGACCTCGAGGACTTCGGCGGTACCGTATTCGCGATAGACGACCGCGCGCATGTCCTCACCGTCCGCAGCCACCGGCGTCGCGACCTCGTCCGGTGAGCGGGCAAACAGCAGCAGCGCGACCAGCGCCGTCAGCACTGCGAGGCCGATCCGCACCGCCGGTCGACGCCAGAATGGTCGCACTGCCATGACCGGTCAGGTCTTCGAAGCCTGGTAGATGCTCTCGATCGACTGGTCGAGCGCGGCGTCGAATTGCGTGGATGACTGCTGCGCCGTGAGCCCTTCGGTGAGTGCCCGCGAGAAACTCGCGACCATGCCTCTCTGCCGCGCGAGGCGTTCGTTTGCCTCGGCGCGGGAATACCCGCCCGAAAGCGCGACGACGCGCAGCACGCGGGGGTGCGCGATGAGGTCGGCGTAGAGGTTGTCCTTGCTCGGAATCGTGAGTTTGAGCATCACGCGCTGATCGGCGGGCAGGGCGTTCAGCTTCTCGAGGATCGCTGCCTTCAGCAGGTCTTCCGCACCCGCCTTGTCGGGGCAGTGGATGTCGACCTCCGGCTCGATGATCGGCACCAGCCCCTTGGCGAGGATCTGCGTGGCCACCTCGAACTGCTGGTCGACGATCCTGCGGATGCCCGTCGCATTCGCCTGTTTGATCACCGAACGCATCTTGGTGCCGAAAATACCTTTGGCCTTCGCGCGGTCGAGCAGGGCGTCGAGCCCGGGCATGGGCTTCATCACCTGGACGCCGTCGGCCTCGGCCTCGAGCCCCTTGTCGACCTTGAGGATCGGCACGACCTGCTTGACGTTCCAGAGATAATCCGCCGTCGGACGGCCATCGACGTCGCGGTCCATCGTCGCCTCGAACAGGATCGCCGCGAGGATGCGGTTGCCGTCGAAGACACGGCTCGTGATGATGCGGCTGCGCATCGCGTGCATGAGATCCATCATCTCGGCATCGTTCGCCCAGGAGCCCTCGGCGACGCCGTAGAGCTTGAGCGCCTTCGGCGTGCTGCCGCCGCTCTGGTCGAGTGCCGCGATGAAGCCGGGCTGACTACGCAGCTTTTCCGTCTGCTGCCGGGTGTTCGTCATGAATCGTCGCCTCGCTGCAGGTTGTGTTCGGGCCAATCCGTCTCGATTGTACGGGTTCGCGACAACGGCCGGGGTACGCCGGTCCCGGGTCGCGATTCACATTGTATTAGTATTTATGTATCAAATACTTGCAAGCCATAGTGAAAGTGCTTTGGTCGGCCTGAGCGAGCTGATGTGGCAGTTCGCCGCCGCAAGGCCGGCCCCATGATGCGTGCGGGCCGCATGGCGGCGGGCTGGCTCGCGGGCCGCGCCGTGCTGTTCCTGCTGGCGCTCGGCGTGCTCGTCGCGGCAGAGATTTCCACCGATCCGGCCTCGCTGCTGCGCTCGCGCATCGCGGCCTCGCTGCCCGACGCGAGGCTCGTTGCCGAACTCGAGCGTCGTCGCTTCGAAGCGTGGACGGAGGCAGATGCACTGCGCACGGAGCTGAATGCGCGCCTCGGACAGGCGCACGAACTGACACCGGACGAACTCGGACGCTGGCTCGGGCAACTGGACCGCGAGATCGCCCGCCGTGAGGACAGACGGCTCGACGGCCTCGACCTGGCGTTGGCCGCGAGCCAGCCGGAGGTGCTGGTCGGGCACGCGCGCAACGAGGCGGCGTTGCAGGTGCTGCGCTGGACCCGCAGCGAAGTCCTGCGCGTGTTGCGCGGGGTCGCCAACCTGAGAATGACCCCACCCGAAGCCGAGGCCGCGCTGGCGCAGGCCCGGGCCCGGCACGCCGCGAACAGCGCCACGTACTGGCAGGCCCGGCGTGCGTCGCAGTCCTTTGCGCGGGGCCACCCGCTGGCGGCCCACATTCCCTTCGAAGTGCTCGGGCTGCAGGACGAGGATCGGCAGCGTTTTCTCGTCCTGCAGCGCGACCTGCAGCGGGCTGCCGTTGGCGTGATCGCGTCGCGCAAGACGCTGACCGACGCCGAGCGTGCGCGCGAGCAGGTGCGGCAGGCGAGGGCGACGGTTGCGCGGCCGCTGTCGGAAGTCGACGGGCAGGCGATGCAGGCGCTCGACTCGGTCATCGCGGCCCGGCGCCGTTCGGTGGATGCGGTGGAACGCGGCCTCGCGGAGACGATGGACCGCGGCCGCAAGCTGGCGTGGACCGCGTTCTGGATCGTCGTGCTGCTGTCGGCGATGCCGGTCTTGCTGAAGGCGTTCTGGTATTACGTCATGGCCCCGCTCGCGGCGCGACGCCCGCCGATTCGCATCGCACCGGACGCGCAACCGGTCCTGTTGTCTCGCTCGCCCGCCGAGGCGTCGAAGATGTCGTCGGTCACGCTCGACCTGCGCCTCGGCGCAGGCGAGGAGCTGCTCGTCCACCCCGAATTCCTGCAGAGCCTCGCGCAACCTGGCGACAAGCGTACACGCTGGCTGCTCGATGCGGGTTATCCGCTCATGAGCTTCGCCTCCGGCATGGTGGCGCTCACGCGCATCCGGGGCGCGGGGCACAGCTACGCGGTGTCGAGCCGGAAGGACCCGTTCGCCGAGGTCGGCGTCATCGACCTGCCGGTCGGCGGCCAGTTCGTGCTGCAGCCCCGGCATCTCGTGGGCATCGTGCAGCACTTCGAACGCCCGGTCCGCCTACGCTCGCGCTGGCGGTTCGGGCTCGGCGCGTGGATCACGCTCCAGTTCCGCTTTCTCGTCTTCCACGGGCCGGGCCGGCTGATCGTGTCAGGCTGTCGCGGCGTGCGGCAGGAGGTGGCTGGCCAGGGACGCAGCGTCGATCAGGCCGCCACGATCGGGTTCAGCGCCAGTCTCGACTACGTGCCGCGACGCTCGCCGACCTTCGGCGCCTACCTGCTCGGCGTGAACGGGCTGTTCGACGATGGCTTCGAGGGCGGGCCGGGCGTGTACGTGTACGAGGAAATGCCGTACTACGGCAAACGCTCCGGCCTCACTGGACGCGGGCTGGAGGGCGTGACGGACGTCGTCCTGCGCGCGTTCGGACTCTAAGGCTTTGGCCGAGGAATTCGGCGGGCCGGGACGGCACCGCAATGCGATAATCCACCGTTCCCCGCCGCAGATCCTCATGTCCGTTTCCCCCGCTCGCGCGCTCCAGATTCTCCACGACGTCTTCGGCTACGCCGCCTTTCGCGGTCCGCAGGCCGACATCGTCGCGCACCTCGCCGATGGCGGCGATGCGTTGGTGCTCATGCCCACGGGCGGCGGCAAGTCGCTGTGCTATCAGGTGCCCGCGCTGCTGCGCGAGGGTGTGGGCGTGGTGGTTTCGCCGCTGATCGCGCTGATGCAGGATCAGGTGGCGGCGCTGCAGGAGGCGGGTGTGCGCGCCGCCTTCCTCAACTCGACGCTGGAGTGGCGCGAGGCGCAGGCCATCGAGCGCCGCGCGAAGGCGAGGGAGCTCGACCTGCTCTACATGGCACCCGAACGTCTCGTCACCGAGCGCGGCCTCGGGCTGCTCGATGCCATGCAGCTCGCGCTGTTCGCCATCGACGAGGCGCATTGCGTCTCGCAGTGGGGGCACGACTTCCGCGCCGAATACCTGCAGCTCGCGGTGCTCGCTGAACGTTACCCCGGCGTACCGCGCATCGCGCTCACGGCCACGGCCGACGCCGCCACGCGGCGCGAGATCATCACGCGCCTGCAGCTGCAGAACGCGCGCCAGTTCGTGCAGAGCTTCGACCGCCCGAACATCCGCTACGCCATCGCCGGCAAGGACAATCCGCGCCGCCAGCTGCTGCGTTTCATCCGCGACCAGCATTGCGGCGAGAGCGGGATCGTCTACTGTCTCACGCGCAGGTCTGTGGAGGAGACGGCGCAGATGCTGGTCGACAACGGCATCGACGCGCTCGCCTATCACGCCGGCTTCACCGCCGCCGAGCGCGAGGAGCGGCAGGACCGGTTCATCGAGGAAGACGGCGTGGTGATGGTGGCCACCATTGCCTTCGGCATGGGCATCGACAAGCCCGACGTGCGTTTCGTCGCGCACCTGGATCTGCCGAAGAGCGTGGAGGGCTACTACCAGGAGACCGGCCGCGCTGGGCGCGACGGGCTGCCCGCCGAGGCCTGGATGGTCTACGGCCTCGCCGACGTAGTGCAGCAGCGCCGGCTCATCGAGCTGTCCGAGGCAGAGGAGGCCTACAAGCGGATCTCCGCGGCAAAGCTCGATGCCATGCTCGGCCTGTGCGAGACCGTGCGCTGCCGGCGGCAGTACCTGCTCGATTATTTCGGCGAGGCCAGCGGCCCTTGCGGCAACTGCGACAACTGCCTCGCACCGCCCGACCAGTTCGACGGTACCGAGGCGGCGCAGAAGCTGCTCTCGTGCATCTACCGCTGCGAAAAGCACAGCGGCTTCGCCTTCGGCGCGCAGCAGATCATCGACGTGCTGATGGGCAAGCGCACGGAGAAGGTGCTGCAGCGTCGGCACGAGCACGTGACCACCTTTGGCATCGGCGCCGACCTGAGCGAGGCGCAATGGCGCGCCGTGCTGCGCCAGCTCGTCACGCTGCGCCTCGTGACGGTGGATCACGAGCACTTCAACGTGCTGCGGCTCATGCCAACAAGCCGCGAGGTGCTCACGGGCGCACGGCGGCTCACGCTGCGACGCGAGTTCGCGGCGGGCGCGGCCACCGGCAGGACGCGCGGCCGGCGCAACCGCGGCAGCAAGGTCGGGCCCGAGCCGCACTCCGGCGAGGCGGCGCAGACCAGTTCCCCGGCGCAGGAAGCGGTATTTCAGGCGCTGCGCGAGTGGCGGCGCGGCGTGGCGAAGGAGCATGGCGTGCCGGCCTATACGGTGCTGCACGACTCCAGCCTGCGGGAGATCGCAGTGCGGTTGCCGGACGACCTGGCAGTGCTCGGCACCGTGAACGGCGTGGGTTCGGCCAGGCTCGCCAGGTACGGAACCGCCATCATCGACGTGCTGCGCGCGTCACGGGGCACGCACGAGGCCGAGTCGCTGCCGGTGCAGACGTGACTGCCGCATTCCCTTGCGCAATCGCCAGACCATTGTCGTTGAGCCATGCTGGCCGACACGGATGTGGCGTTGAGATCGATCGGAGGGCTCGGCATGCCGTTTCTGTTTCTCGCCGTTGCGATCCTTGCGGACGTGATCGGCACGACAGCGCTCAAGGCGTCGAACGGGTTCACGGTGTGGCTGCCGAGCCTCGTGGTCGTGGCCGGCTACGGCGTGTCGTTCTATTTCCTGTCGCTCGCGTTGCGTTCCATTCCGGTCGGTGTTGCCTATGCGATCTGGTCGGGCGTCGGCATCGTGTTGATTTCGGTGCTTGGTTGGGCGCTGTTTCGACAGCGGCTCGATGCTGCCGCACTCGTCGGTGTCGGACTGATCATTGCCGGGGTGATCGTGATCCAGCTGTTCTCGACGACGGTGCGAGGGTAGGGGGAAGGGTGAGCCGGTCAGAGGAGACCTGTGCGAGCCGATTGCGGATCGGATCGCCTTTGCGATCATCGACGGCGATGAGGAAGCGCGCAACCTGAGGCAGGGAGAGCGGGTCCTGTGATGGAACGGCCGGTTCTGGCTGACAGGGACCGCTGGCGGGCTGCTCGTGGCGTGCGACGACGCTTCGCAGCCGGCGGAGGGTGAGCCGGCCGATGCCGATGAGAAGGTCCTCTGACAAAACGAGAAGCACGCGGGTGCGTCCCTTCATATCACGCAGGCCAACGGCTTCACCGCGTGCAGGTACGATGCCCCAGGCGAAAGTCATCACCACGACCGTACGGACGGCGGTCGCGAGATTTGGCGGTACACCCTGGATTCCGATCTTGGCCAGGATTGCAGTGGCGCCGGCGGCGATGGCTGAGAGGAGGGCATCAAAGACCCATGAGTTGATGTTCTCTCCAGCGGCTGGTGCGCAGCAATCGGTCAGCAACCAGACGTCTTGCTAGAAACTGTGGCGTGTTTCGACGAGCAGCTGCATGGAGTCGATCCCGGGCTGACGCGACAGGGGCACAGCGAGATCGAAGTGCAGGACATTGCCGAGTCCGCTTCGGGCGTTGCCGATTCGCAGACCGACCCCGACGTCATATAGCAGCCCAAGCGGCTCCTGACCCGCGACGTCCTGACCCCATGTGCGTCCCGCATCGGCGAATGCCGCCGCACCCACGTGGAAGAGACGAAACGGGTACCAGTCGGTGTAGAAGCGCTCTTCGACGGTGATGAGCGCGCTGGCGGTTCCGGACTGATAGCGCAAAGGATAGCCGCGCAGGCCATTGTCGCCACCCAGCAGCAACTGGTGATCGAAGTCCGGTTGCTCCGCGACCGCACCGCGTGCACTGGCAAAGAACAGTGCGCGTGGCGTCTGACGGAAGTAATAGCGGGCTTCACCCTGCAGCAGTGTGTCGCTCAAACCATTCTCTTGCACACGACCACTCAGGTCGGCAGTAAAGAATACCGACTGTGCATCGCCGAGGCGCTTGCCGGCATTGCCATGAGCCCTGACGATGGCGGCGGAACGGTCTGAGCCCCAGACCGGCAACGCAAGCCCCAGTTCCGTCCGCAGCGACCGACCGAACTGGAGATCCTCGGTGCGCGCAAGCTGGTCCTGGTTGTGCGCCGTGACGAAATCGTCCTCGATCCACTCCATGCCCACCCACGGGTAGACCAGCTTGCGATCCTGCGGCAGTGGCGCGACGAGTTGTTCGTCGCGTGCCTCGCTGAAGCGGCTGTCGTCGTAGCGCACACCCGCCAGCCAGCGCCGGGCCCAGCCGTCCTGCAGTCCGCGCGAACGCCCACCGTAGAACTCGAAGCGGTCGGTGTTCTCGGTGAAAGCGTCGAGGACCTCGCCCTGCTGATAGCGCGAGTTGAGGCGGTCGCCCGCGAGCAGGCTAAACCCCGCACTCCAGCGCGTGTCGAGCGAATAAAACGGTTGCCCAGCCGCAAGCTCGGCAACGCTGCCGTCACTGTTGTCCGCGTACGCGACACGTCCTCGCCACCAGGTTCCGAGGATCTGTGGATCCTCGTAGACAGCAAGCAGCGTATCGCGATCGACATTGCGTCCCCACGACAGCGACACCAGTTCGCCACGCCCGAGAAAATCCTGGTCTTCGACTTTGAGACCCACCTTGTTCGTGCCGCCCTTGCGGTTGAAGTTGAAGCCGGGCGTCAGGCTCCACACGTCGCGCACTCGCACGCGCAGGTCAACCGTCTGTTCGGTGGCGTAGTAGCAGGTTGGCTCGATCCAGGCGTCGTACAGGTAGCGTCGGCCGCGCAGCAAGCGCTCCGTCTCGGCAACCTTCTGCTGGGAAAGTGGCTCGGACTCCTTGAACAATAGCTGGGAACGGACGGCCTCATCGCGTGTGAGCATGTGCAGGTTGTTGGCCCAACGGTAGACGGTCACGTCCTCCCCGGGCTTCGTGGGATCAAAGATGTCCTCGACCTGGACGTCGATGTCCCCCACCTTCACCCCGCGCTGCTCGAGCTCCGCAATCGTGGGCAGCTCCTGCGACGATCCGGGTGCCTCGCAGCCGTATCCAGACGCAGCGCCGGACGCACCGACGAGTGCGAGGGACACCAGGGTGTTCCGCAGCCGCCGGTTACAGGTCGTGGACATGTGGGACCGCCTTGGCTAATGGCGCACGGGCGCGGCGCGCTGCGGAATGAGGATCACCAGGCCAATGATGAACGCCATCAAGACTGCCGAAGCCCCGAAGCGACTCAAGTTGAGCCCACCCGCTGCGAGCGGTTTGTCCAGAAGGTCGCCGACGACGGCCCCCAGCGGGCGCGTCAGCACGAAAGCCGCCCAGAACAGGGCAGTTCGCGAGATGGCCGTCCAGCGGTAAGCGGCCGCGACAAGTGCGATCAGTGCCGTGAAGATGACCATCCCGCCGACGTAACCCAGGCCCGCGCTGTCGGCGGTCCAATCACCCAGCGCCGTTCCCAGCGTCTGCGAGAACATGATCGTCATCCAGTAGAAGACCTCTGCCTTGGGCGAACTCACCGAGTCGACGGACACCGTCCCGAGCACCCTGTGCCAGAGAGCGAGTGAGCCGAGCAACATCGAAAGAAGCAACACGCTGCCGCCGAGATACCCGATACCGAGGGAGCGATCAGCGAAATCGGCAAGGGTCGTGCCGAGCGTCGTCGTCGCGATGATTGTGGCCCAGTAGTGGAACGGACTGAATCGTGGTGCGCGGACCTGCGCGTTTACGGCCACCACCATGATGGTGGCGAACACGCCGGTGGCCGCCAGATAGCCCAGGTTCATCGACATCGAAACCGCATCGCCGGCGGTTTCGCCGAGCGTCGTCGCCGCGATCTTGATCAGCCAGAAAACCAGCGTGATCTCCGGCACCTTCACCGCGGTCCTTTCTGCCAGGTTGGACATGTTCTGCAATTGCTCCGGCGCTGCGCTCGAGTTCACTTGTAGCCGTGGGCCTTGAAGAGCTCCGCCGCGGTCTGAAAGTACGCAATGCCCAGTGGCAGCAGGTTGGTGTCGTCCGGCTTCGCGGTGAACGTGTTCAGCGCTCGGTCATAGCGATAGGCCTGGCTGGTCTTGCCGAGGCTCATGACGACAAGGTCATCGTCACGCAGGATCGCGACATCGTGGTTGTGACTGAACAACGCGACGCGCGGCTGCCCTGCCGGCCGGTTCAGTGCGTCAACGCCGAAGAACGGTGCCTCATAGGGAAGACCGAGCAGCCCCAGCACCGTCGGAGCGATGTCGATCTGTGTCATGAGCGTATCGACCTGCCGCGGGGCGATGTGCTTGGGCGCGTAGACCATCAACGGGATTTCGTAGGTTTCGAGGGGGATGGCCGCCTTGCCGTAGACGCGTGCACCGTGATCCGCAACGACGACGAAGATCGTGTTGTCGAACCACGGCTGCTTGGCGGCCTCGCGCAGAAAATACCCAAGCGCATAGTCGGCGTAGCGGACGCCCGCCTGGCGGCCGCCGCCCTCGGCCTTGATACCCTGGTGCTCGAGACCCGGCCGAAACGTGTAGGGCTTGTGATTGGAGGTGGTCATGACGATCGAGAAGAACGGCTGGCCCGTCGCAAATTCCTGCCCGAAGTGCTCGATCGCACGGTCGAACAGGTCTTCGTCACTGACGCCCCAGATGTTCTCGAACCGGACGTGCGGAATATCGGCGCGGTCGATGACCTGAAAGCCGTTGCCCTCGTAGAAGGCATTCATGTTGTCGAAATAGCCGTAGCCACCGTAAATGAAGCTGGTGTGGTACCCGAGGCCCTGCATGACGCTGCCCCAGGTCGCGATGCCGGTGTTGCCGGGCCGGCGCAGGATTGAGACGGTCGGGATGGGCGGGAACGAAGCGGTGATCGCCTCGAGGCCGCGCACGGTGCGGGTGCCGGACGCATACGTGTTCGCGAACCAGAGCCCCTGCTTCGCGTAGGAGTCGAAGTTCGGAGTCCAGTCCTTGTCCGAGCCGTGCAGACGGCTGAACTCGGCGCCGAAGGACTCGCTCGATACCACGACAACGTTCAATCGTCCCAACCCATCCGGCCGGGCCACGTGACTGCGATTGAGACGGCCGGCCGCGAGTTGCGTGAACTGCACGTCGTCACCCGCGAGTTGGGCATGGAGCAGTGCGCGGTTCTCCGCCGGGGGGCGGCTCAGGTAGTACGACTCGTAGTCGATGTCGCTGGTCCGTGCCGCACGAAAGAAGCTGCTGTGGCCGTTCTGCAGCAGCTCGTTCTCGACCCGGTTTGCCGACAATGAAAGCGCATCCGTCGGGTAGTATGCGATCGCGAGGAGCAACAACGCCGCGTACGGCACGAACAGCACAAGCCGCTCACGAAGCCGAACCGCCGTCATGCGGTTGGCATCGAGCCACGGGCGCAGGGCGCGGGTGATGATTGCACCGAGCGAAATTGCGGCCAGCAGCACCTTGACCACCGGGTACGCTTCCCAGATGTCGATGAACACCTCGCCCGGGAAGGCGAGGTAGTCGAAGGCGACGAGGTTGAAACGTGCGTCGAACTCCTCGAAGAAGAAGTACTCGGTCGCCGCCAGGTACAGCAAGCCGACGATGCCGATCAGCGTACCGACATGGAGCACAACGCGGTTCCACCGCGTGCGGAACAAGTTGTCCGGCAGCAGCAGGATGTACAGCGCGAGCGGCGCAAGAAGGTAAAGACTCTCGACGAAGTCGTTGACCAGGCCGGCGAGCAACAGGAATGGCAGATTTGCCGCCGACAGGTCGGCGTCGAGCCCGAATTTCCCCCAGAGCACCAGTCGGCTGGCAAACCCGAGCACCAGGTAGACCGCCACGAGCGAAAGCCAGGGCGCAAAGCGACGCACGGACCTGTTGAGTACTGCAGACATGGGTACCCCGGTGATACACGACGCAACCCGGGTGACTCGCCCGACTCAATGTCAGACGCGCGGTCTCGTGAAGACCAATCGGCAATCGTGCAAAAAGATGCCAGTCGCCCAGACCGGGTTGACTGCCCGCCCCGGTTTGGAGCGAGCTGGTTGAATCAACCGGTGGCGCGCAATTTGCGCCGACGAGCCGTACGATCCCGTGAGGGATGCGTTAGTTTTTCGTTAGTGTCCGGGTTCAGGGTGCGGCGGACGGCCAGAGGACAACGAACTGCGTGCCTCCGCCTGGCCGATCGTGCGCCGAGACCTGCCATCCCAATCGATCGCAGATGCGCCGAATGAGGTCGAGCCCGAGCCCCGACCCATGGCTGGTATCGCCGCGGTAACCGCGCTCGAAGATGCTTTCCTTGTCCACACCCGCCAGCCCGATACCGGTGTCTTCGACCACCAACTGCCCCGGCTCGAGCACTATGCGCACGCTCCCGCGGGCCGTGAACCGGATGGCGTTCTCGAGCAGGTTATGCACGATGATCGTCGGCAGTCCTGTCGGTGCCGCCAACCACTGCTCGTCGGCAATCTCGGCATGCAACTCGAGCCCCTTGGCCTGTGCGACGGGCCGGTAAACGTCCACGGCGTCGCTCACAACCATTCGCAGGTCGACGCTTATCGCAGGGACGGTGGCGTTGCCACGTCCCAGAAACAGGATGGCTGCGACGATGTCCTCCATGCGGCGGGCGGCCCGCGACACACGGAAGACACGCTCCCGGTTCAAGCCGGCAATCCCGGGATCGTCGAGCAGGAGCTCAGCCGCGGTTGCGACCACGGACGTAGGCGTTCGAAGCTGGTGGCTGATGTCGTCGGTGAGCGATTTCTCGCGCTCCAGCAGCGACGCAATTCGCGCCTGGTAACCTTCCATCGACTTGGCGATCAAGCGGACTTCTCTCGTTCGCACGTTCGCATCGCACAGTGGATGCGGCTTGGCAGGATCGAGCTTGCCGAGGAGGTCGACCAGGTCCGTGATAGGTCGTAACGCCGTCCGCGTGAGCTTCATGGCGACCCATCCAGCCGCGAGTACGGTCAACACCAGAACGGCGGCTCCGAGAAAAATCAGCTGAGCTTCGAGACGTTCGACCCCACGAATGTCCGCCACCACCGCGAACACTTGCGCACCAACGATCTTCTTTCCGGCGAAGACCTCGGTAGCTTCATCCCATTCAATTTCGCGAACGCCTTCGCGCATATGTTGCAGCGGTTCTGGCAGCCTCGCCTGCTGGTCAACTGGCGCAACCCAACGGCGCAATCCGCCCCCGCTCTCGGTGATCGGATCACTTGCAGGGATTTCTGTGCCCGTCATCTCCTGCAATTCGATCTGCACCACCCGCCGCAGCAGCTCCTGCTCAAGCACCTGGACGAACTGACCCAGAGCAACTGAAAAGGCCAGCGACATGACGACGATGACAGCCGCCAGCGCCCAGAGGAATCGGGCGCGCAGTGAGTGCTCAGCCGGCATCGGTTTCAACTGCCAGGCGGTAGCCTACGCCGTGTACGGTATGCAGCAGTTGGGGCAAGCCCGGTGCATCAACCACCTGACGCAGCAGATGCAGGTGAGCCCGCAGGGCCGAGTCTGACCTGGGTGGAGCATCGCCCCAGAGCAGATCGATAAGTTGTTCGCGAGTGACGACCGCGGGACTGGATCGCATCAGAAGATCCAGGAGTCGCATTCCAGACGGCGTGACGGGTCGCCTCACGCCCGCGCGGTGCACGGTGTGGGTCGCCACGTCGAGTCGGAGGTCCGCGACTGTGAGTTCATCGCCAGCAACACGACCGCGCCGCATGAGTGCCGCAAGCCTTGCCGCCAACTCCCTGAGGGAGAAAGGTTTCTTCAGGTAGTCGTCCGCCCCGGCTGCAAATCCTGCGAGAACATCGGTTTCGAGATCCCGGGCCGTCAACATGATGACCGGTGTTGCCAGTCGGGCTTCTGTCCGCAACCATCGACAGACATCCAGCCCGCTTGCACCGGGAAGCCCCACATCGAGAATGATCGCTTCGTAGCGATTCTCGGAGCAGAGGGCCCGTGCCTGCAGGCCATCGGACGCATAGTCCACCTGATGACCCAATGCCTCCAGGAATTCACCCACGTTCGACGCAAGGTCCCGATCGTCTTCGACCAGCAATACGTTCATTGGCGAAGTTTAGCGCCGACTGATCTTCCCAAGGTCTGCTCTTGGGCGGTCCCGCGCGGGGGCCAGAAGGTGTTCACGCTGCAAACGCTGCCGTCCGCGCCTGCCGCGCCGCGGCTGCGGGTCGCCGAGAGCTCCGGCTTCTCCCTGCACGCCGGCATCGCTGCGACCGCCTCGCAACCTGACAAACTCGAGCACCTGGCACGCTACGTCGCACGTTCCCCGGGGCGCCCGCGGCGGATCTGAAGCGCCCGGCGGTGCCCGGCCCGGTGCCAGGACGGGCGCGTATGGACCGGCGGCCGACACCACCGGCATTTCACGATCAAACGCGAAGATTCACGGGCCGAACGACGGCGGCCGCCAGTGGCTCGGCCCGGATCGTGGCCGGCGACCTGCCATCAGCCGCGCGATGGCGACTCGCCTCGACCGGTTCTGCTGCCAACAGAGGCCGCTTGTAGGTCCTATCCGCGGGACTTCTGGTCGTTGACCGTGTACGACCCGCAGACGTGTTCCTATCTGCAGACGGACCAGCCGTTCCCCAGCATCGGTTCGCAGCGCGCAGGCCTGGTCGTCAATCCGGATACCTCCGTCGACATCTGGTTCGGTCCGAAGTCACTGCCCGGCAAGGAGGCCAAACGGGGTGCAGACCTGGCCCGGCAAGGGCTGGTTCGCGATGCTGCGCCTGTACGGGCCGCTGGAGTCGTGGTTCGACAAGAACTGGCGCCCGGGAAAAATCGAAGAGGTCTTCTGAGCACCGTATCCGCTCGTTCGGCGGCGCCGCGGTACTGAGAGCGAGGACGCTAGAACGCCGCCAGTCCCTCGGCCTGCAAGACCGCGCACGCCGCCGCGTGAGCCTCGGCCGTGGGCGGTTGCGTGTCCTCGAGCTTGTAACGCATGCCGAGTTCGTGCCACTTGAACCGGCCCATCTGGTGAAATGGGAGCACCTCGACACGCTGCACGTTGCCGAGGCCAGCCAGGAACTTCGCCGTGTTGCGCAGGTCGTCCACGTCGTCCGTGAGTCCCGGAACGAGCACGAAGCGGATCCACACGGGCTTCCTCGCCGCGGCCAGGCGCTCTGCGAACTGCAACGTCGGTGCCGGCTCGCGACCCGTCAGCGCGCGGTGCGCGTCCACGCCCCAGGCCTTGATGCCCAACAGCACCAGATCGAGTTGCCCGAGGTCCTCGTCGGCGAGCTCCGACCCCAGGTAGCCGTTCGTCTCGATCGCGGTGTGGATGCCCATAGCCCTGGCGCCCGCGACGAGCTTCATGACGAACCGCCGCTGCATCAGCGGCTCGCCGCCGCTCACCGTGAGACCGCCCGCCATGACCTTCAGGCCGTGCCGGTACTTGCCGAGCTGCTCGAGCGCATTCGCGACACTGACGGGAATGCCGTTCCGCATGGTCCAGGTGTCGGGGTTGTGACAATAGAGGCACCGCCACATGCATCCAGTCGTCCACGCGACGACGCGGACGCCGGGGCCGTCGACCGTCGAGCCCGTCGTGAAGGAATGCAGGAACCCCATGTGGCCGTCGGCCAGTGCGGAGCGCACGTCCGTCTCCGGCACGTCCGCGCCGAGGTTGACACGCATCTCGAACGGGCTCTTCGCTTCGAGCCCCGTGCCGGGCGTCGCCGTCGATGCGACAGGTTGCGTCATGTCAGCCCCCGTGGAACGTCCGGTTGATGACGTCCATCTGCTGCTCGCGCGTGAGGCGCACGAAGTTCACGGCGTAGCCGGACACGCGAATCGTCAGGTTCGGATACTTCTCCGGATGATCCATCGCGTCGAGCAGCGTCTCGCGATCGAGCACGTTGATGTTCATGTGGTAGCCGGTCACGCCGAAGAACGCGTCCAGCATCGCAGTCAGGTTGGTGACACGGTCGCCCGGCACGCGACCGAGCCCTTCAGGCACCAGTGTCGACGTCAGCGAAATGCCGTCCGCCGCGTCGCGGTACGGGATCTTCGCGACCGACGCGGCCGCGGCATGGATGCCGTGGCTGTCCCGGCCGTGCATCGGGTTCGCGCCGGGCGCGAAGGGCTCGCCCTTGCGGCGTCCGTCCGGCGTGTTGCCCGTGTTCTTGCCGTAGACGACGTTCGACGTGATCGTCAGGACCGACTGGGTGTGCAGCGCATTGCGATAGGTCGGGTGTTTGCGCAGCTTGTTCATGAACGTGCTGACGACCCAGACCGCCATCTGGTCAACCCGGTTGTCATTGTTGCCGTAGAGCGGGAACTCGCCCTCGGTCTGGTAGTCCACGACGAGCCCGGTCCCTTCGCGCACGGGCCTGACTGTGGCGTGGCGGATTGCGGAGAGGCTGTCGGCAATCACCGAGAGCCCCGCGATGCCGAACGCCATGGTGCGCACGGGCGCGTAGTCGTGCAGGGCCATTTCGATCCGCTCGTACGCGTACTTGTCGTGCATGTAGTGGATGACGTTCATCGCACTCACGTAGACGCCGGCGAGCCAGTCCATCATCCGCTCGAAGCGCTCGACCACGTCGTCGAAATCCAGCACCTCGCCCTGGACCGGCGCGAACGGCGGCGCCACCTGCTCGCCGCTCACCTCGTCGCGACCGCCGTTGATCGCGTACAGCAGGCACTTGGCGAGGTTCGCCCGGGCGCCGAAGAACTGCATCTGCTTGCCGACGAGCATCGGCGAGACGCAGCATGCGATCGCGCCGTCGTCGCCCCACGCGCCCCGCATGGTCTCGTCGTTCTCGAACTGCAGCGAACTCGTGTCGATCGCGACCTTCGCCGCGAATCGCCTGAAGCCATCCGGCATCCGGGGCGAGTACCAGATCGTGAGATTCGGCTCCGGAGCAGGCCCCAGGTTGTAGAGGGTCTGCAGGAACCGGAAGCTCGTCTTCGTCACGAGCGTGCGGCCGTCGTCGCCCATGCCGCCGATGGACTCGGTGACCCAGGTCGGGTCGCCGGCAAAGAGTTCGTCGTATTCGGGGGTGCGCAGGAAGCGCACGATGCGCAGCTTGATCACGAATTCGTCGATCAGTTCCTGCGCCTGCTGCTCGGTGAGCGTGCCGGCGGACAGGTCGCGCTCGAAGTAGACGTCCAGGAAGGTCGAGACGCGCCCGAGCGACATGGCCGCGCCGTTCTGCTCCTTGACGCTCGCCAAGTAGCCGAAGTACAGCCACTGCATGGCTTCGCGGGCGTTCGCCGCCGGCCGGGAGACATCGAAGCCGTAGCTCGACGCCATCTGCTGCAGCTCCTGGAGTGCGCGCAGCTGCTCGGAGAGTTCCTCACGGTCCCGGATGATGGACTCGCTCGAGGGTTCGAGGTCCAGGGCGCTCCTCTCGGACTTCTTCTTCTCGATCAACCGCGAGACGCCGTACAAAGGCACGCGCCGATAGTCGCCGATGATGCGGCCGCGCCCGTAGGCATCGGGCAACCCGGTCAGGATGTGCGAGTTGCGGCATTTGCGCACTTCGGCGGTGTAGGCGTCGAACACGCCCTCGTTGTGCGTCTTGCGGTACTTCGAGAACGTCTCGACGATGACGGGGTCGGGCTCGTAACCGTATGCCTTGAGGGCGTTCAGCACCATGCGCAAACCACCGTTCGGCATGATCGCTCGCTTCAGCGGGGCATCGGTCTGCAGCCCGACGATGATCTCGTCGTCCTTGTCGATGTACCCGGGCGCGTGCGAGGTGATCGTGCCCGGCACCTGGGAGATGTCGAGCACCCCTTTCCTGCGCTCCTCGACGAACAGCGCCTGGAGTTTTTCCCAGACGCGCCTGGTGCGTGCCGTGACCGGCGCAAGGAAGCTCTCGTCGCCCTCGTACGGCGTGTAGTTGCGCTGGATGAAGTACCGGACGTTGACGTCCTTCTGCCACAGTCCGGGGCGGAATCCGCGCCACGGGTCCTGTGCGGTGCCGGCCAGGGATTCGAGCGGTTCGACGGCTGCCATGGGTCCACTCCTGTCGTCGCGGTTCAGACGCGCGCTGCTTCGAGCCCGAGCAGGCGCCCCGTGTGCCGGGCGATCATCAGTTCCTCGTTCGTGGGAATGACCCACGTCTCCACGCGGCTGTCCGCGCCGGAGATGCGCACCGCGCCGCGAGGCGCGGCGTTCGCCGCCTCGTCGAGGGAAATTCCGAGCCAGCGCGAAGCGTCACAGATGCGACGGCGGATCTCCGGCGAGTTCTCGCCGATGCCCGCCGTGAAGACGAGGCCATCGAGGCCGCCGAGCGCTGCGGTCATCGCGCCGAGCTCCTTCGCCGCGCGATGGACGAAGTAGTCCACCGCGAGACGCGCGGACGGCTCGTCGCTCGCGAGCAGGTCGCGCATGTCGTTGCCGATCCCGGAGATCCCCAGCAGGCCGGATTGCTTGTAGAGCATCGTCTCGACCTGCTTCGCGTCCAGCCCCAGGCCCTGGAACAGGTACAGCACGACGCCTGGGTCGAGCGCACCCGGGCGGGTGCCCATGCACAGTCCGTCGAGCGCGGTGAAGCCGAGCGTGCTGTCGACGCTGCGGCCGGCACGCATCGCGCACAGGCTGGCACCGCTGCCGAGGTGCGCGACGACGACGCGGCCCGCTGCGATGCCAGGCGCGGTCTCCGGCAGCGTCGACGCGATGAACTCGTACGACAGGCCGTGAAAGCCATAACGCTGGACGCCGCGGGAACGCACCTCCGCAGGCAGCGGCACGAGCTGGGCGACGGGTGGCTGGCTGCGATGGAACGACGTGTCGAAACACGCGACCTGCGGCACCTCGGGCATCTGCGTGGCAATGGCCTCGATGGCAGCCAGGTTGTACGGCTGGTGCAGCGGCGCGAGCGGAACCAGCGTCCGCAACTCCTCGATCAACGCGGGGGTCACGAGCGCGGGCACGACCTGCCCCGGCCCGCCGTGCACCACGCGGTGCCCGACGCCCAGGATCCGTGCCTTCCCGAAAGTGCCGCGCAGCCAGGCGCCGAGCTGGTCCAGTGCGGCGTTGCCGTCCCTCGCGGCTGCCGCGGCGAGGGGCGGCGTCGGTAGTACGGTCCCCGGGACGTCCTTCGCAGACATTCGCGGCGCCGACGTCCCGATGCCTTCGATCTGGCCGCGGGCCGCGAACTCCCATGACGAACCGCGAGTCGCGCGTTGGCAGACGGCAAACTTGACGCTCGACGATCCTGCGTTGACGACCAAGGCGAAGTCATCCATCGCGGCGTCTCTCGTGCCGGGTTCAAGCGGCCCGCTGCGCTGGCACACCGCGGCGTGCATACGTCGCGAGCATCGCGACCGCGCAGCTCGCGATCCGCGCGCGGACGCTGTCCGCGCGGCTCGTGAGAATGATCGGCACGCGCGCGCCGAGCACGAGGCCTGCGCTGTCGGCCTTGGACAGGTAGGTCAGCAACTTCGCGAGGATGTTGCCTGCCTCCAGATCGGGCGTGAGCAGGATGTCGGGGTCGCCGGCGACCTTCGAGTCGATGCCCTTGGTCCGCGCGGCGTCCAGGCTGATCGCGTTGTCGAAGGCCAGTGGCCCGTCCAGCAGCGCGCCACGGATCTGTCCACGCTCGGCCATCTTGCACAGTGCCGCGGCGTCGAGCGTCGCCGGCATTTTCGAGTTCACCGTCTCGACCGCGGCGAGGATCGCGACCTTGGGCTGCTCGACGCCCAGCGACCGGGCGAGGTCGATTGCGTTCTGGCAGATGTCAACCTTGTCCTCCAGCGTGGGCGCGATGTTGATCGCGGCGTCCGTCACGATCAGCACCTTGTGGTAGGTCGGCACGTCCATGACGAAGGCGTGGCTGATGCGCCGGCCGGTTCGCAGGCCCGATTCGCGGGCGACGACCGCCGCGAGCAGTTCGTCGGTATGCAGGCTGCCCTTCATCAGGAGTTCCGCCTGCCCGAGCCGCACGAGTTCGACGGCCCTGGCGGCCGAGCCGTGGCTGTGCGGCGCGTCGACGACCTGTGCCGCGCCGACGTCGACGCCGGCTTCCGCCGCCACTTCGCGAATCCGAGCGGCCGGCCCCACGTAGATGGGCTCGATCAGCCCATGTTCCTGCGCCTCGACGGCGCCACGCAGCGCGCTGGCCTCGCACGGGTGCACGACCGCGGTCGTGACCGGCTGCATCTGGCCGCAGCGCACCAGCAATTGTTCGTACTTGCCCGTGCCGGTGTCCTGCGTCATGTCGTCTCCTCAGGTGCGCGTGGCGGCACTGGCCGCCCGCACGGCGGGCCCGGTTTCGCGCAGCAGCAAGGTCAGCACGATCGCCAGCGCGATGCCGGCGAGCAGCGGCATGAACGCGGACTGGAAGTGCCCGAGTTCGATGCTCGGGGCATCGCCCGCCGCGCGCGTGAGCAACCGGCTGAAGACCGGGGTCAGCAACGCACTGAACGTGAAGTTGATGAAGTTGATCACGCCGGTGGCCGTGCCGCTCATCTGTGGCGGATTCGCTTCCTTGATGACGCTGTAGGGCAGCATGGCTGCGCCCGACGCGAGGCCGGCGACGAGACCGAGCACGTACGGCGGAAACACGTCGGTCGGGCCGAACAGGATCCATGCGAAGCAGGCGAGCAGCACCAGCGCGCCGCTGAGGATCACCGGCTTGCGTCGTCCGATGCGGTCTGAAAGCGCCCCGAGCAGCGGACAGCCGATGATCCAGCCGAACGGAACCGTGGCCGATCGCAGCACAGCCTCGCCGTATACGAGGTCGTGCGCTTCCTGCAGGTAGCGCACGCCCCACACCATGTCGAAGATCGTGGTCGGGATGAACAGCAGCCCCGCGATGATCCCGCACAGGATCGACTGCGGATTGCGGAACACGGTCGCGAGCGACCTGCCGGCTTCGCGCAACCAGCCACTGCTCGTGCTCCTGGCCTGTTGCCGCGGCAGCAGCAGCCAGAGCAGCAGGCCGATCACGAGTCCGCCAACTCCCATGCCGAGCCAGAAGCGGTCCCAGGGCAGGCCCGCCCCGATGGCGGGCCCGACCATGAACTGCCCCGCCGAGCCTCCCGCCATGCCGAACATCTGCGTGGCGCCGATCAGCGTCGCGGCGCGGGAGGCCGGGAAGTTCTGCGTCGCGATGTAGACGGCGCCGACCAGCGCGAACACGCCGCCGGCGCCCTGCAGCAGACGCCCGCAACTCGCGACGGTGCTGTCGCCCGTCGCGAACAGCAGGGCACCGATGCCGACGGCCGCTGCGCCGAACGGAACCACGTTGCGCGGCCCCCAGCGGTCGAGCGCGACACCGGCGACGAGGCTGAACGGCGAATAGCCGTAGTAGAACAGCCCGACCATCGACGCGACGCCCATGGCGGTGAGCCCGAACGCCTCGGAGAGTTGCGGGATCATCACGGCCGGCGCCGACCGCAGCGTGTACTGGTAGAAGTAGTACACCGCCGTGATCAGCCACGCGACCAGTCCGGTCCGCGCCAGTGAACTCTTGCTCATCGCACCGCCTTCCTTCTCGACGGCCCCCGGCCGTGCCTCAGCAGAGGACCACCGCCACCGCGAGGCCACCCTCCGACGTCTCCTTGTACTTGGAGTTCATTTCCTTTGCGGTCAACGCCATCGCCGCAACCGTCGTGTCGAAGTCGACGCGACGATTGGCCGGGATCTCGTTGCTCGCGATCATGAAGCCGGTCCATGCCTTCACGGCGCCGAAGCAGCAGCGCTCGATGCAGGGCACCTGCACGAACCCGGCCACCGGGTCGCAAGTCAACCCGAGGTGGTGCTGCAACGACGACTCCGCGGCATTGGCCACCACCTGCGGCGGGTAGCCCATGGCCTCGGCGACGAACGCGGCGCCCATGGCGGAGGCGACGCCGATCTCGGCCTGGCAGCCGCCTTCGGCGCCGGACAGCGTCGCATGGTGCTTGCACAGGTAGCCGATGCAGGCGGCAGCCAGGAAGCCGTTCTGCAGCTTGTCCTTGGGCAATGCGCGTCCGCCTTCACCGAGGACGTAGGCCACGGCAGGAATGACCCCTGCGGACCCGCCGGTGGGTGCGGTCACGACGAGGTGGCCGCGTGCATTCTCCTCGGACCCTGCCAGCGCGTACGCGGCGACGACGCCGATGCCGCGCTCGCGCTCGAACTTGTCTTCCATGGCGCGCTTGTAGACGTCGCCCGCCTTGGTCTTGAGCTTGATCGGGCCGGGCAAAGTGCCGACCGGTGCCGCGAGCCCGGCCTTGACGATGTTGACCATCGCGTTGTGTATCTTGTCGACGAAGGCGAGCACCTCGGCCTCGCTCTTCCCCGAGACCGCCACCTCGTTCGCGAGCACGACCTTGGAGATCGGCAGTTTGGTCCTCTCGCACTGCGCGATCAGTTCCTTCATGGTCGAGTAGGGGTACTTCGGCTGGCCCTTCTTCGGCGGCTGGTACCCCTTCCACTCGATGAAGCCGCCGCCCACCGAGTAATACTCCTGCCCAAGCAGCACCTGGTCGCCGGCGAGCAGCTTGCACGTCATTGTGTTGGGATGCGGGAATTCACCCTTGGGCGAGTCGTAGATGACGTCCTTGAGCGAGACGTCGAACGTCTTCGCGCCGAGCTTGACCGGGAACACCTGGTTCGGGTTCGACGCGAGGCTGTCGAGGAACGCGGGCTCGACCGTCGCGGGCTCCTTGCCGACGATGCCGGCGAGCGCGGCGCGCTCGGTGCCGTGGCCCTTGCCGGTCGCGCTCAGGCTTCCGTACAGATGCACCTTCAGGGCGGTGGCCCTGGCGAGTTGCTCGGCCGGCAGCTTCGTGCAGCGCTGGTAGAAGTCGTACGTGATGCGCATCGGGCCGATCGTGTGCGAACTCGACGGGCCCGGCCCGACCTTGTAGAACTCGTCCAGCGTCGTCATCACGGGGCCCTTCGCGCGCTTGACGACGTCGAGGTCGGGTGACATCCCTGTCATAGGCGGCGGAGTGGCCGATGCGGCCGCCGCCGCGCGCGCCACCGGCGTCACTGCCTGTCCCGTCAGGACAGCCATGGCGCTCACCAGCGCACTGCGCATCAGGAATGCACGCCGGTCGATGCCGGCAGGCGGCGTCTGGTCGTTCAGGCGATCAAAGGACGCTTCAGGCAGCTGTGTACTTTCGCGATCGCTCGTCATGGTTGGTCCTCTTGCTGAGTTCGTTCCGCGGCTTCGGTCGGACCCGTGTGCAACATCGGCGCAACGTGATCGTGTTGACCCTGGCGCTGCCGGGCTGCGTCGCCGCCCAGCACTTGAGATCACTCTAACGCCGTCGTGCAACCGTGGTGTTTTCTGATGTGACAACGGGGCTGTCCCAACATTGTTCAGCGGCTCACGTCTAACCACCTGATGTGGCAACGCAAAGCGCGCTTTCAGCGATGTTAACGATTTCACGTGCGGAGGATGCCATCGTCGCCCCCGGGATAGACCCCTGAGTTTCGGACGATGCATACGGGAAAGCTGCTGTTCGCTCAACTGATGGAACATCTCCCGCTGATGGTGTTCGAGCGCTGCGTGGCCCGGTACGGCGGCCACCACAAGGTGAAGAGTTTCCGTTGCCGGGACCAGTACCTGTGCATGGCGTTCGCGCAGCTGGCCTTTCGCAAGAGCCTGCGGGACATCGAAGCGTGCCTGCGCTCGCAAGCCGAGAAGCTCTATCACATGGGGATTCGCGGCCAGGTCGCGCGCAACACGCTCGCGAACGCCAACGCGACGCGCGACTGGCGGATCTGTGCCGACTTCGCTCAGCGTCTGATCGGGATTGCCCGCAAACTCTATGCGGACGAGCCGTTTGCGGTGGATATGAGCAATACCGCATACGCGCTCGATTCGACCACCATCGACCTGTCGCTGTCGTTGTTTCCCTGGGCACCGTTTCGAACCACCAGGGCCGCGGTCAAGATGCACACGCTGCTCGATCTGCGCGGCAACATTCCCTCGTTCATTCACATCAGCGACGGGAAGCTCCACGACGTCAACATCCTCGATCAGCTGGTCCCGGAAGCCGGAGCCTTCTACGTGATGGATCGCGGCTACATCGACTTCGCTCGGCTGTATCGCCTGCACCAGGCCGGCAGCTTCTTCGTCACGCGGGCGAAGAAGAATATGGACGCGCAGCGGCGCTGCTCGCACCCGGTGGACCGCGCCAGCGGCGTGATCTTCGACCAGACGCTCGTGCTGCAGGGGTACCCGGGGTCGCGCGAGGGCCAGAGGGTGTTCACGCTGCAAATGCCAACATCGGCCGCCTGGACGTCCTATCCGCCAGCCCCGATGCTTTTCGCCCCCTCAATGATCGTGATGCCGGTAAGACACCGACTTCGCGTACTCCGTCGCGATCACGTACAGCACCGTCAAGCCGACGATCGCCGCCAGCAACGGCGCCGGCAGCGGCACGAAGCCGAACATCGACGACGCCGGCAAATACGGCAGCACCAGCGCCAGCGCGATTACTCCGATCGTGCTCCACAGCAGGAAATTTCCCGGCCGGCTGCGCCAGAACCGGTGCCGGGTGCGGATCACCAGCGCGATCACCAGCTCGGTCAGCAGCGACTCGATGAACCAGCCGGTCCGGAATTCGTCGGGCCCGGTATGGAACACCAGCAGCAGGATCGCGAACGCCAGGAAATCGAACAGCGAACTCACCAGCCCGAACGACACCATGTAGTTGCGGATGAACCGCAGGTTCCAGCGCCGCGGTTTGCGCACCCAGTCCGGGTCGACGTTGTCGCTGGCGATCGCCGCCGCCGGGATATCGGACAGGAAATTGTTGAGCAGGATCTGCGGCGCCAGCAGCGGCAGGAACGGCAGGAAGATCGACGCCGCCGCCATGCTGAACATGTTTCCGAAGTTGGCGCTGATGGTGGTGAGGATGTACTTGAGCGTGTTGGCGAAGGTAGTGCGGCCGCCGTCGATGCCCTCGCGCAACACATCGAGGTCCTGCTTCAGCAACACGAAATCGGCGGCATCCTTCGCGACGTCGACCGCGGTATCGACCGAGATGCCGACGTCGGCCGCGTGCAGCGCCGGCGCGTCGTTGATGCCGTCGCCCAGGTAACCGACCACGTGGCCGGACTTCTGCAGCGCCAGGATGACCCGCTCCTTCTGGTTCGGATCCACCTCGGCGAACAGCGTGGTGCGGGCGGCGACGTTCCACAGTGCCTCGTCGCGCAACTGGTCCAGTTCACGGCCGGTGAGCGCGCCCTCGATCTTCAGCCCGACCGCCTCGGCGACGTGCAGCGCCACCTGCAGGTTGTCGCCGGTGATCACCTTGATGGCGACGCCGCGTGCCGCCAGGTCGGTAATCACCTGCGCGACCCCGGCCTTCGGCGGATCGAAGAACAACAGGAAGCCCACGAACACCAGCTCCTGCTCGATATCACGCGCATAGCGGTCGGAACCGGCATCGACCGGGCGTTGCGCCACGCCCAGCACCCGGAAGCCCTGCGCACTCCAGGCATCGAACTGCGCGTCGATCCGCGCGCGTGCGGCCGCATCCAGCGGCTCGACGGCGTCGCCACGCCACTGCTGGCTGCACAGGTCCAGCACGTTGCGCAGCGCCCCCTTGGTGATCAGCAGGCGCGCGTCGCCGCCGTCGGTCACCACCACGCTCAGCCGCTTGCGCACGAAATCGTAGGGAATCTCGTCGATCTTCCGCACCGCGCCGCTGTCGATCTTCACGGCATCCGCCGCCGCGCCGATCGCGTCGTCCAGCGGGTTGTTCATCGCCGTCTGCAAGCGGGCGTTGATCGCGGCCAGGCGCAGCACTGCGGCCGATGGCTTGCCGTCGATGTCGAGCGCGCCATCGAGACGCACCACGCCCTCGGTGAGGGTGCCGGTCTTGTCGGTGCACAGCACGTCCATGCCGCCGAAATTCTCGATCGCGTTCAGCCGGCGGACGATCACGCCGCGCTTCGCCATCTGCAGGGCGCCGTGCGCCAGCGTGATGCTGATGATCGCCGGCAGCAATTCCGGTGCGAGCCCCACCGCGAGCGCCAGCGCGAACAGCAGCGAGTCCACCGGCGGCTTGTCGAGCAGGATGTTGGCGGCGAGCACGACCAGCACCATCGCCACCATCACCTGCGTCAGCAGGTAGCCGAAGCGCTGGATCCCGCGCTCGAATTCCGTTTCCGGCGGCCGCAGGCTCAGCCTGTCGGCGACCTGGCCGAACACCGTGCGGCGGCCGGTTTCCACCAGCAGCACCCGCGCCGATCCGCTGCGCACGCTGGTGCCCATGAACACGGTGTTGGTGCGCGCGGCAATCCCGGCATCGGCCGCCACTGGCGCCGGAATTTTTTCCATCGGGAAAGTTTCACCGGTGAGCACCGCCTGGTTGACGAAGAAATCGTCGGCTTCCAGCACCAGGCCGTCGGCCGGCACCAGGCTGCCGGCGGTGAGCAGGACCATATCGCCGGGCACCAGGCTTTCGGCGGGCACCTGTTGTTCAACGCCGTCGCGCAGCACCCGCGCGCGCAGCGTCACGTGTGAGCGCAATTTCGCAATCGCGCTGCTGGCGCGGTATTCCTGCACGAAACCGAGGATGGCGCTGCCGAGCACCACGACGATGATGATCGCCGCGTCAGTCCACTCGCGGACGATCGCCGACACGGAGGCCGCGAACAGCAGGATCAGCACCAGCGGGCTGCGCAACTGGTCCAGGAACAGCCGCAGGGGCGACGCCTGGTCGCGATCCTGCAGGCGGTTGGGGCCGTGGACGGCTTGTCGTTCCGCGACCTCGGCACCGCTCAGCCCGCGCTCGCGCGCCGACAACGCGGCGAGCAACTCAGGTGCGGCGAGGCGCCACCAGTCGACAGGCGTCATGCAGTCGGCCCCGGGATGAATGACGTGGCGGTTGCCGGAGCATAGCGCAACGATTCAGCGGGGCGGGCGTGGCGAGCAAGGGCGAGAGTGTCGCCCCTGAGGGGGCCCCTACGGGGCGAGGGCGGCGCGGTTCTTGAACTCGGCGTGCAGCTAGCCGTCGTCGCCGAACAACTTCTCGCGCCACTCGGCTTCGAGCGCGCGGGTGTTGTGCTTGCCCGGGTGGAAGCCGCGACGGTGGAACAGCGGCATCTTCGGCAGGATCTTCGTCACGAATCCGCCGCGGCGGCCGCCAGCAGGCGCTCGCGCTGCGAGTTGCCGACCCGCTCGTACACGTCCGATGCGTTGCAGGGAGATCCCGTGGAGCCGATACCGTTTCGACTGGTCGCTCGTGACTGGTGCGTGGATTCGAGCCTGCTGCTCGACCGGATGCCGGCGCTCATCGAGTTCGAGTCGGTGTAAGTCAATCAAGTGACGGCGGGTGACCCGTGTGTGCTCTACACGTTACGATGCGCAGTCTATGCGGCGCGGACGGAGAAGCCGAAGGCAGAGTTGCTCAAGTGGTGGAACTGGAAGGTACGCACGCTGGCGCGACCATGAACAAGGACCGTCGTCGGGAAGTGCTCCGGCTCGTTCGTGAGCAGTTCCAACTCGACTGGCAGGGTATTCACGGCGTCCCTCACTGGGCAAGGGTGCGCTGGAACGGCCTCAACATTGCGGCGGTGAACGGCGCCCGTGCCGACATTGTGGAACTCTTTGCGTTCCTGCACGACTGTCAGCGGCATCACGATGGGCGTGATCGCGAGCATGGCATGCGGGCAGCAGACTTCACGATGACCCTGGATCGGCAATTGCTCAGACTAGACCGGTCGGGACTCGAGCTGCTCACGTATGCGGTTCGCTATCACAGCGACGGTCTGACGGAGGCTGACATCACGGTCCAGACGTGTTGGGATGCCGACCGGCTGGATCTGGGGCGGGTGGGTATCACTCCCCGGCCGGATCGACTGTGCACCGAGGAAGCGCGGGATCCGGTGCTGCTCGATCTTGCGTACCGGCGAAGCGTGCGCTGAGCGCGAGGCCGGGAACGCTGGAACCGGAGTTTGTGAGGGACGGCGACGTATCCCGTCGGGTGCGGGTGGCAGGATGCGTGACAGGGAGGTAGTTGACGTGCCAAAGAAGAAGGCGACGCTCTCGAAGAGCCGGTTCAAGCTCGTGGTCGAGTGTCCGACCAAGGTGTACTACAGCCTCGATCGGCGCTACGTGAACACCAAGATCGAGGACGAGTTCCTGCAAGCACTTGCCGATGGCGGGTACCAGGTGGGGGAGCGCATGAACGAGGAATCGACAGAGGCCTGGTGGGATCCGGAGTCGCCCGCTTACGACGCGCGACGGGCCGGGTCCCATCACCAAGTGGCAGAGGCTGCACCAGGCGTTGCTGGTGCAGCAGACGCGTGATCGATGTGCAAACAACGTCGTCGCGTTTATAGCCGACGCAATGGCCCCCGCCAGATATCTGAACAATCGCGAGGTGTTTGAAACGAGGCGTGCCGCGCTGAATGAGGCACTCGCTTTCGTGGGAATTTCCGTGCGTGACGACGGCAACGTCGAACGACGTGACGCCGCTAGGACTCTATCGGAAGCGGAGGGCCGGGCGTCTCTCCTACGTCGCGCGTTGCAGGATCGTAAGGTGCATCCTGAGGTTCTGAAATTCTGCCGGGCTGAGCTGCTCGAGGACAACTACTTCCACGCGGTGCTGGAGGCAACGAAGAGTGTCGCGGACCGGCTGCGCGGGCTGACCGGCCTGACCGAAGATGGCAGTGAGCTTGCTGATAAGGCCCTAATGCTGGGTGCCGCAGGTCATCCTCGGCTCGCGGTAAACGCCTGTAGTGAAGAGTCCGAACGAAGTGAACAGAAGGGTTTCGCCTGGCTTGTAAAGGGGCTGTTCGGCGCGTTTCGAAATCCAGCAGCACATTCCCCACGGATTTCTTGGACGATCAGCGAACAGGACGCCCTGGACATACTTTCGACGATTTCCTACGTGCACCGGCGACTGGACAGTGCGGTGCGGACGCACGTGGTCTGAACCGGCGTCGTAATGACGCCTAGTCGCAACGCGACCCTTGGTCAGTGAGCCTTCTGGCAGGCGTTACCGAAATTGCAGCAGGGGCTTACCGAAAATGCACCTCAGCGACAGTTGTGCCAGATCGCCAAGCGTCGTAGCGGTGAGAAGTAAACATAATATACATTATGCGTACCAGTGACACATACCGAACGGGAAATGGGCAATTGCACCTCCTTTGTTCACACGGTAGCCTGATTCAATATCTATTCAATATCTATTCAACCATCCCATGCTACCCCGGGACCGCGTCCTGCATCTTCTGCTCACTGCTCGTCAAGGACTCAGTGCGCTTGAGATCCGTCGTCGCCTGGGAACGAACATGAGTCAATCCACGCTGTGGCGTGTTCTGGACGGGCTACGCGCTGAAGGCCGGGTTGCGGTTGACGGGCGTGCGCGCGCCACCCGGTACCACGCCGCAGATGGCGTCGACCTGCCGGCATTGCGCAGCCGCCGCCTGCACCAGCACGTGGCACAACGACTGGGCCAGGATCCCGATCTGCGGAATGTGGCGCGGGCTCGGCTCGAACGGCTACGGCAGGTAAACCCACATGGCCGCACATATCACGATCGATGGGCCGCACTGCTGGACGGCCCGTTGCCCTTGCTCCTGCGGGTTCTCACAGAGCCGTCTCAGGCTTCCGACGACCTGCGCAAGGAATCACCCTTTACGGTGCTTGTCGACGCCGTGGAACGCGAGCGCATCTTCCGCGACTTGCGTG
>JAYRRR010000118.1:0-7651 GCA_041910015.1 Steroidobacteraceae bacterium | reverse complement strand
TGGCGCGAAGCTCAGGGGTTTCCCGAAAGAGGTCGGTCATGGGTTCAGGAAGCACAGTGGACTCCTGGTCAGACGGGGGTCGACCGGCTCAGTGCTCGAGCCGGTCGAGCAGGGCGCTGATCTCTTCCTTGCTGCCGGCCGCCCGCAGCGCCGACGCCAGCCGCGTCAGCCCGGCGACGTGCACGTCGGACCAGATCCCGAGCTGCCCCGGAAACCCCTGGCCACAGGCCTGTACGTGCGTGGCGCAGGTCATCGTGAGCGCGAACCCTCCCTGCGCGCGCAACGACAGCCAGTACAGGTCGTCGTCGGACAACTGCCCATCGGAGTGGCTCTGCAGATTGGTCAGGGGCGCCAGCACGAATCGGTTCCCGAGCTTCGGGCCGCGCGTGAGGGACAGCGGGGCGAAGAGGTCCATGGGAAGTCCCGTCACCGTTCAGTGGTCTTCAGTTGACGATCTGGTTCAGCTCGCCCTTGCGATACCGCTCGGCCATCTTCTCGAGCGGCAGCGGCCTGATCCTCGGCGCCTGCCCGGCGCATCCGAAAGCCTCGTAACGGGCCTTGCAGATCGACTTCGCGGCCGCCTGCGCGTCCGCGAGATACTTGCGCGGGTCGAACTCGGCCGACTTCTCGAACAGGTGCCTGCGGATCGCCCCCGTCATGGCCAGCCGGATGTCGGTGTCGATGTTGACCTTGCGCACGCCGTGGCGAATGCCTTCGACGATCTCCTCGACCGGCACGCCGTAGGTTTCCTTCATGTTGCCGCCGTACTTGCGGATGATCTCGAGCCATTCCTGCGGCACGCTCGAGGAGCCGTGCATCACGAGATGCGTGTTCGGGATGCGGGCGTGGATCTCCTTGATGCGGTCGATGGCGAGGATGTCGCCCGTCGGTTTGCGCGAGAACTTGTAGGCGCCGTGGGAGGTGCCGATGGCGATGGCAAGCGCGTCGCACTGTGTCTGCTTGACGAAATCGGCGGCCTGCGCGGGGTCGGTGAGCAACTGCTCGCGCGTCATGGTGCCTTCGGCGCCGTGGCCATCCTCCTTGTCGCCCTTCATGGTCTCGAGCGAGCCGAGCACGCCGAGTTCCGCCTCGACCGTGACACCGATCGAATGCGCGAAGTCGACGACCTTGCGCGAGGTGTCGACGTTGTACTCGTACGATGACGGCGTCTTGCCGTCCTCGAGCAGCGAGCCGTCCATCATGACGCTCGAGAACCCGGACCGGATCGCAGCCATGCAGACGCCCGGCGACTGGCCGTGGTCCTGGTGCATGACCACGGGAACGTGCGGCCAGGCCTCGACGGCCGCCTGGATCAGATGGCGCAGGAACGCCTCGCCGGCGTACTTACGCGCGCCCGCCGAGCCCTGCATGATCACCGGGCTGCCGGTTTCGTCGGCGGCCTCCATGATGGCGCGGACCTGTTCGAGGTTGTTGACATTGAACGCGGGCAGGCCGTAGCCGTTCTCGGCCGCGTGGTCGAGCAGCTGGCGCATCGAGACGAGGGGCATGATCGCTTCCTGTTGTCTGCCGGAGGGGTCAACAGGAAATTGTAGCGGGTCCGGTCGTGTGTCGCCCGCGCGACACCCGCGACGACGGCGGGCCGACGCGAGCCCTCGGTATCTGCGGATGGTGCGCCAGGCGCCGAACGGAGCGGTGTGCGATCACGCCGCCCAGTCGAGGATCACCTTGCCGGACTGGCCGCTGCGCATGATCTCGAACCCTTCGCGGAACTCGGCGACCGGCAACCGGTGCGTGATGATCGGCGTGACGTCGAGTCCGCTCTGCAGCATCGCCGCCATTTTGTACCAGGTCTCGAACATCTCGCGGCCGTAGATGCCCTTGAGCACGAGCCCCTTGAAGATCACCTGGTTCCAGTCGATCGCCGTGTTGTCGGGCGGAATGCCGAGCAGCGCGACGCTGCCGCCGTGATGCATGGTACGCAGCAGGTCGCGAAACGCACCGGGATTCCCCGACATCTCGAGCCCCACGTCGAAGCCTTCGACCATGCCGAGGTCCGCCATCGCCTGGTCGAGCGACTCGTGCGCGACGTTGATTGCGCGCGTCGCGCCCATCCGGCGGGCCAGCCCGAGCCGGTAGTCATTGACGTCGGTGATCACGACGTGGCGCGCGCCGACGTGACGCGCGATCGCGGCCGCCATGATGCCGATGGGGCCCGCGCCGGTGATCAGCACGTCCTCGCCGACCAGGCTGAACGACAGCGCCGTGTGCGTCGCATTGCCGAACGGGTCGAGGATCGAGGCCACGTCGTCCGTGATCGAGTCCGGCAGCTTGAAGGCGTTGAACGCCGGGATCACCAGGTATTCCGCGAAGCAGCCGGGGCGGTTCACGCCGACGCCGACGGTGTTGCGGCACAGGTGACGGCGTCCCGCGCGGCAATTGCGGCAGTAGCCGCAGGTGATGTGGCCTTCGCCCGAGACGCGATCGCCGATCTGGAACCCCTGCACCTCGCTGCCGAGTTCGACGATCTGGCCGACGTATTCGTGGCCGACGTGCATCGGCACGGGAATCGTCTTCTGCGCCCACTGGTCCCAGTTGTAGATGTGGATGTCGGTGCCGCAGATCGCCGTCTTGCGGATCCGGATCAGCACGTCGTTCGGCCCGACACGGGGCTCGGGCACGTCGTCCATCCAGATTCCGGGTGCGCGCTGCGACTTGACCAGGGCCTTCATGACGAACGTCTCGCGTGCGGTTGCGGGTGTGGCGATGGTTGCTGCGGCAGGACGCCCGTTTCGCGGCCGACGGCGACGAACGCGTCGATCGCACGGTCGAGCTGCGCGCGATCGTGGCCTGCGCTCATCTGCGTGCGGATGCGGGCCTTGCCCATCGGCACGACGGGAAACGAGAAGCCGACGACGTAGACGCCGCGATCGAGCAGCCGCTCCGCGAACTTCCCGGCCAGCGCGGCATCGCCGAGCATCACCGGCACGATCGGGTGTTCGCCCGGCACGAGCGTGAACCCCGCCGCGCTCATGCGGGCGCGGAAGTGCGCCGTGTTCTCGCGCAGCCGCTCGCGCAGGTCGTCGCCCGACTCGACCAGGTCGAGCGCCCGCAGCGTCGTCGCCGCGATCACCGGCGGCAGGCTGTTGGAGAACAGGTAGGGCCGCGACCGCTGCCGCAGCCACGTGACGATCTCCCGGCGTGCCGAGGTGTAGCCGCCGGCGGCGCCGCCGAGTGCCTTGCCGAGTGTGCCGGTCAGGATGTCGACGCGTCCCATGACCTCGCGGTATTCCGGCGTGCCCTTGCCGCCGTGGCCGACGAAGCCGGTCGCATGCGAGTCGTCGACCATGACCAGCGCGCCGTGCCGGTCGGCGATGTCGCAGATATCGCGCAGGCGGGCGATGACGCCGTCCATCGAGAACACGCCGTCGGTCGCGATCAGCTTCACGCGCGCACCGGCGGCCTCCTTCAGGCGCGACTCGAGCTCGTCGAGGTCGTCGTTGGCGTAGCGCAGGCGCTGCGCCCTGCAGAGCCGGATGCCGTCGATGATGCTCGCGTGATTCAGCGCGTCGCTGATCACCGCGTCCCGCTCGTCGAGCAGCGTCTCGAACAGGCCGCCGTTCGCGTCGAAGCAGGACGAATAGAGGATCGCGTCGTCCATGCCGAGGAAGGCGCTAAGCCGCGCCTCGAGTTCCTTGTGCACGCCCTGCGTGCCGCAGATGAAGCGCACGGACGCCATGCCGTAGCCGTGGCGGTCGATCGCTGCGTGGGCCGCCTCGCGGATGGCGGGGTGGTTGGCGAGCGCGAGGTAGTTGTTCGCGCAGAGATTGATCAGCTCGCCGCCGCCGGCGAGCGTCACGACGGGCTGCTGCGGCGAATCGAGCACGCGCTCGAGCTTGTACAGCCCGGCGGCCTTCAGTTCGCCGGTCTGCGCCGCGAGTCGGTCGAGAAAGCTGCGGTCCATGGGCGCACGCACCTGCGCAAACGAGACGCCGATTATATAGCGGCCTATGATGCGGGCGTGGCACGGCACGGGCGCGACGGCGGGCCTCGGCAACCCGGGGCGGACACGGACGACGGTGGTCCGGGCCGCGTCGCGCCCGCCGGCGGGCTGCGCGTCGACAAGTGGCTTTGGTGCGCGCGGTTCTACAAGACCCGCGGCGTGGCCCAGACCGCCGTCGAAGGCGGGCACGTGCAGGTCAATGGCGAGCGCGTCAAGCCCTCGCGGCTGGTGCGCGTGGGCGATCGTCTGCTGGTCACCCGCGCGCAGGAGCGCTTCGAGGTCGACGTGCTGGCGCTGCCCGTGCGTCGCGGTCCGGCGACCGAGGCCCGTCAGCATTACCGCGAGACGCCCGAAAGCGAGGCGGCCCGTGCCCACGTGCGCGAGCTGAATCGCCTGTCGGGGCCCGTGTCGCAGGGACGCCCCGACAAGCGCGAGCGCCGTGACCTGATGCGGCTCGTCAAGGGGCGGGGACACGTGTCGGAGGAGGGCGACGCTTCGTAGCGGTCCCGGCGCCGGTTCTTTCGTGACGGCGCTCACATTCGGCGTCGCGCCAGGCGGCGTAACGTGCGATCAAGGGCAGGACGATGCGCGCGGAGTCTTCGACATGACCGACGTGGAAAGACGAAAGACCGATCGGAACGTCGACGCGAGCTGGGAGACGATCGCCCTGCAGCGCGTCGCGCGTCGCGTCGAGGGCCTGCCGGAGACGCCGCCCGAAGCCGACGATTTCGGCTGGGAGGAGGCCGTGCTCGAGAAGCTGCGCCGGCGCCTCGCGACGCCGGAAGGGTCCTGAGTCGCCTGCGGCCCTGCGGGCACGAGCCGCGGCCTGACGTCGGTCAGCGGACGAGCTGGTTGAGTTCGAAGATCGGCATCAGCATCGCGAGCACGATCAGCAGCACCAGGCCGCCCATGAACAGGATCATGAGCGGCGAGAGCAGGCCGACGAGGGCCTGCAGCACGGCATCGAGCTCGCGCTCCTGGTGCTGCGCCGCGCGCTCGAGCATCGTGTCGAGCTCGCCGCTGGTCTCGCCGCTCGAGATCAGGTGGATCATCATCGGCGGGAACAGCCGGCTCTGCCCGAGCGAACGGCCGATCGGCGCGCCTTCGCGCACGCGAATGGCCGCATCGGCGACGGCGAATTTCATCGGCAGGTTCGTGACGACTTCGCCGGAGATGCGCAGTGCGTCGAGCACCGGCACGGTGCTCGCGGTCAGCGTCGACAATGTGCGTGCGAAACGTGCGGTGTTCGAGCCGCGCACGATCTTGCCGGCCAGCGGCAGGCGCAGCAGCAGGTCGTGCCAGCGACGCCGGTTCGATTCGACCCGCAGCCAGCGTCGGAAACCCCAGGTCGCGGCGCCGGTCACGAGGATCACCAGCCAGCCCCAGGCGCGCATGAAGTCGCTGCCGCCGATCAGGATCTGGGTGAGCAGTGGCAGCTCGGCGTCGCTGCTGCGGAACACCTCGACGACCTTCGGCACGACGGACACGAGCAGGAAGAAGACGATGGCGATGCAGACGACGAACAGCAGCACCGGGTAGAGCAGCGCGCCGAGCGTGCGGCTGCGCAGGGCCTGGCGGTTTTCGGTGTAGTCGGCGAGACGCTCGAGCACGGCATCGAGATGCCCCGCCTGCTCGGCGGCCGCGACGGTGGCCCGGTAGAGTTCCGGGAAGCTGTTCGGGAACCCGGCGAGGCTGTCGGCGAGCGTGTGGCCCTCCATGACCTTCGAGCGCACGCCGAGCATGATGTTGCGGACCTTGGGCTTGTCGGTCTGCTGCGAGACCGCGAGCAGCGCCTCCTCCAGCGGCAGCGCCGACTTCACGAGCGTGGCGAGCTGACGTGTGATGAGCGCGACGTCGGCGGCGCCGAGCCCGCGCTGCAGGCTCAGCGAAAGCCGGCGTCGGGCCCCGGTCGCCGCCGCCTGTCGCTGCTCGCCGACGACCTCGTCGACGGCCACCGGCAGCAGCTGCTGGTCGCGCAGCAACTGGCGGACGTGGCGCGCCGTGTCGCCCTCGAGGACGCCCTTGCGCTCGCGGCCGGCCGCGTCGACGGCGACGTATTCGAAGGCAGGCATGGGGGCTGGCTAGTCCTCGCGGGTGACCTTGAGGACTTCCTCGATCGTCGTCACGCCGGCGAGGACCTTGGCGCGGCCGTCGTCGCGGATGCCCGGAGTGCGCGTGCGGGCGTGGCGTTCGAGATCGAGTTCCGAGGCGCCGTCGTGGATCATCGCACGCATGTGCTCGTCGACGATGACGAGTTCGTAGATGCCGGTGCGGCCCCGGTAGCCGCCGCTCGGGTCCCGGGGGTTCGGGCGGTACAGCGTGGGCGAGGGCGCGTCGTCCGGCAGGTTGAGCAGCCGGCGCTCGTACTCGCCGGCCGTGTAGGCTTCGCGCGTGGCCGGGTTCAGCACGCGCACGAGGCGCTGCGCCAGCACGCCGACCACGGAGGAGGCGAGCAGGAACGGTTCGATGCCCATGTCGCGCAGCCGGGTCACCGCGCCGACGGCCGTGTTTGTGTGCAGCGTCGACATCACGAGGTGACCGGTCAGCGACGACTGCACGGCGATCTGCGCCGTCTCGAGGTCGCGGATCTCGCCGACCATGACGACGTCGGGGTCCTGACGCAGGATGGCGCGCAGGCCGCGCGCGAAGGTCATCTCGACGCGCGTGTTGACCTGCGTCTGGCCGATGCCGTCGATGTAGTACTCGATCGGGTCCTCGACCGTCATGATGTTGCGCGTGCGGTCGTTGATGCGGTCGAGCGCCGCGTACAGCGTCGTCGTCTTGCCCGAGCCGGTCGGGCCGGTGACGAGCAGGATGCCGTTCGGCTTGTGGATCAGCTCGTCGATCTGCTGCTGCGTGCCCGGGTCCATGCCGAGCGAATTGAGGTCGAGACGGCCGGCCTGCTTGTCGAGCAGGCGCAGCACGACGCGCTCGCCGTGGCCCGCGGGAATGGTCGAGACGCGGACGTCGACGGCGCGGCCGGCGATGCGCAGCGAGATGCGGCCGTCCTGCGGCAGGCGTTTCTCGGCGATGTCGAGCCGCGACATCACCTTGATGCGCGACACGATCAGCGGTGCCACGGCGCGCTTGGTCTGCAGCACCTCGCGCAGCACGCCGTCGACGCGGAAGCGGATCACCAGCCGGTTCTCGAACGGCTCGACGTGGATGTCCGAGGCGTTCTCCTTCACGGCCTGCGTGAGCAGCGCGTTGATCAGCCGTATGACCGGCGCTTCGTCCTCGCTCTCGAGCAGGTCCGACGGCTCGGGGATGTCCTGCGCGAGGTCGGCGAGATCCGTTTCCTCCTCGAGCCCGCCCATGGCGTCCATGGTGGTGCCGGACCCGGCCTCGTAGGCCTCGCGCAGCAGCGTGTCGAAGCGCTCGGCCGCGACGCGTTCGAGCCTGAGCGGACGCCGCAGGTGGCGGCGCACTTCGGCGAGCGCCAGCGGCGACGCGCCTTCGCGCGCGACCACGTCGGCCTCCGTGTCCGAGATGCCGCGGACCAGCACGCCGTGCCGCTTGGCGAATGCGAACGGCAGGGGCCGCAGCGGGTCGGAGACGCGCCCGGCGGCCGCGAGGATGGCTTCGTCCGTGGCGGCTGTGTTCACGGGTTCGTCCCGGGCGGGGACTCGGGTGGCGGCGCGGCAGGCGGTGTCGCCGAAGGCTCGCCGAACGGCGTCGTCGGCGTCGGCT
>JAYRRR010000117.1:0-27636 GCA_041910015.1 Steroidobacteraceae bacterium | reverse complement strand
TCGAGCTGGACGAGGACGTGCAGATGGTGTATCACCCGCTCGCGTGACCGCGCGGGGGTCAGACCCCAGACAAGAAATACTTGACTGGGGTCTGACCCCGGCACCGCAGTGGCCGAAACGGCCCATCGCGCCTATGCTGCGGCTGCGGCACAGGAGGCGCCGCGTCACCGGGAGGGCCAGACGATGACCGTGCTTTCGCTTTCACCCGACGCGCGCAGCGACCAGCCACTCTGGCGGGTGTTCTGGATCTACGGCGTGCTCGCGAGCCACGTCCTGTTCGTGGCAATCCTGTATCTCTACGACAAGCTGTCCACGCCGCTCATCGGCCTGCTGTTCGCCGCGTTCGTCCTCTACACGGCGCTCATCACGCGCAGCGTCTGGGTCAGCGCTGGAAACACGCGCCGTGCGCCGCTCGGCGAAATCGCACGGTTCCTCACGGTCGCCTGGGCACTGAATGCCGTGCTCGTGAGCGGCTTCCTGTTCCTCGACCACCTGAGCACGAGTGAACCACGCCTGCCGCTGCCGTTCTGACGCACCGGATCGTCAAGGCCTGCTTGACTGGGGTCAGACCCCAGTTAAGAAATTCTTGACTGGGGCCTGACCCCACCGACCATGCGCGAGCTGTTCTCTTACCGCAAGCACTGGGCCCACCGCTTCGGCCCGGCGCCGTTCCTGCCGATGTCGCGGGCGGAAATGGACCAGCTCGGCTGGGACTCCTGCGACGTCATTCTCGTCACGGGCGACGCCTACGTCGATCACCCGAGCTTCGGCATGGCGATCGTCGGCCGCGTGCTCGAGGCGCAGGGCTTTCGTGTCGGCATCATCGCCCAGCCCGACTGGCACTCGACGCGCGACTTCATGAAGCTGGGCAGGCCGAACCTGTTCTTCGGCATCACCGGCGGCAACATGGATTCGATGGTGAACCGCTACACCTCGGATCGGCGCATCCGCAGCGACGACGCCTACACGCCACACGGCGCGGGCGGTGCGCGGCCCGACCGCTGTGTAATCGTCTATTCGCAACGCTGTCGCGAAGCCTGCCGCGACGTGCCGATCGTCGTGGGTGGCATCGAGGCCTCGCTGCGTCGCATCGCCCACTTCGACTACTGGTCGGAGAAGGTGCGTCGCTCGGTGCTGCTCGACGCGAAGGCGGATCTGCTCGTCTTCGGCAATGCCGAGAGGCAGATCGTGGAGATCGCGCACCGGCTCGCGCGCGGCGAGAAAGTCGAGACGATCCAGGACCTGCGCGGCACGGCGCTGGTGCGCAGGACGCTGCCCGAAGGCTGGACGGAGATCGACTCGACGACGATCGATCCGCCCGACGCGCACGCAGTGCAGGCCGCAGGCGTCGCGGCGCAGGTCGCAACGCAGCGCGGAGGCGAGGCACCGCTGCGCTTCCACCGCCGGCCTCAGCACACCATCGACCGCGAGCACAGCGTGATCCGCCTGCCCTCGTACGAGCAGGTCGCAGCCGACCCGGCGCTGTACGCGCACGCCTCGCGCATCCTGCACTCGGAAGCCAACCCCGGCAACGCGCAAGCGCTCGTGCAACGCCATGGCGACGCGGACCTCTGGCTCAATCCGCCGCCGCTGCCGCTGACGACACGGGAAATGGACGCCGTGTACGAGCTGCCGTACCGGCGCGTGCCGCATCCGGCCTACGGCGACGCGAAGATTCCCGCGTACGAGATGATCCGCTTTTCGATCGCGATCCAGCGCGGCTGTTTCGGCGGCTGCACGTTCTGCTCGATCACCGAGCACGAGGGCCGCGTGATCCAGAGTCGCAGCGAGGACTCGGTCCTCCATGAGATCGAGACCATCCGCGACACGGTGCCCGGCTTCACGGGCGTGATTTCCGATCTCGGCGGCCCGACGGCCAACATGTATCGTCTCGCGTGCAAGTCGCGCGAGATCCAGGCCGCGTGTCGCAAGCCGTCGTGCGTCTACCCCGGCATCTGCCGGAACCTGGGCACCGACCACGGGCCGCTGGTCCGGCTCTATCGCCGCGCCCGCGCGCTGCCCGGCATCAAGAAGATCCTGATCGGCTCGGGGGTGCGCTACGACCTCGCCGTCGAGTCGCCCGAGTACGTCAGGGAGCTCGTCCAGCACCATGTCGGCGGCTATCTCAAGATCGCGCCCGAGGCGATCGCCGAGGGCCCGCTGTCGAAAATGATGAAGCCGGGCATCGGCGCCTACGACCGCTTCAGGGAGCTGTTCGAGAAATACTCGAAGGAAGCCGGCAAGGAGCAGTACCTGATCCCCTACTTCATTGCCGCGCACCCCGGCACGCGCGACGAGGACATGCTGGAGCTCGCGCTCTGGCTCAAGCGCAACGGCTTTCGCGCCGACCAGGTGCAGGCGTTCCTGCCCTCGCCGATGGCGACCGCGACGGCCATGTATCACTCGGGCAAGAACCCGCTGCACAAGGTCACGCGCGGTTCCGAGGCGGTCGTCGTCCCGAAGGGCACGCGGCAGCGGCGGCTGCACAAGGCGTTCCTGCGCTATCACGACCCGAACAACTGGCCGATCCTGCGCGAAGCGCTGCGTCGCATGGGCCGCAGCGACCTGATCGGCAACGGCCGGCACCAGCTCGTCCCGACCTATCAGCCCATCGGCACCGGCCAGGCACACGAAGGGAAGCGCAGGCCCGCAGCGGCCTCGACGCCGGCGGCGCGGCCCTTCAGGACGCAGCACACGGGCCTGCCGCGAACGCCGTCACGGCCACCCCGAGCGCGGCCAGCGTCGAAAAGGCACTGACCGTCGGGCGCCGCGGCACCGCTCACCGATAGCGGTGTGACTGGAAGAGCTCGGCCGCCGTCTGGAAGTACGCGATTCCCAGCGGCAGCAGGTCGTCGTCGGCGACGGCAGTGAACGCACCGCTGGCACGCTCGTAGCGCAGCGTCGCGCTCTTGCGCCCGAGACCGAGCACGGCGAGACGGTCGCCGCGCAGGATCGCGACGTCGTGATTGTGGCTGAACAGCGCGACGCGTTCGCGATCCGGCGGCTCGTGCAGCGCGTCGACGCCGAAGAACGGCGCCTCGTAGGGCAGGCCGAGCAGGCCGAGCACGGTCGGCGCGATGTCGATCTGCGTCATCAGCGTGTCGATGCGTCGCGGCGCGAGATGCTTCGGCGCATAGACGAGCAGGGGGATCTCGTAGGTCCGCAACGGGATCTCGGCCTTGCCGTAGACGCGCGCGCCGTGGTCGGCGACGACGACGAACAGCGTATCGTCGAACCACGGCTGCCGGGCGGCCTCGCGCAGGAAGCGGCCGAGCGCATAGTCGGCGTACCGCACGCCGGCCTGGCGACCGCCGCCTGCCGGCGGAATGCCGAGCGCCTCGAGGCCCGGACGGAACGTGAACGGCTTGTGATTCGAGGTCGTCATCACGATCGAGAAGAACGGCTGGCCCGTGGCGTACTGCCCGTCGAAGTGACGCAGCGCGAGGTCGAACAGGTCCTCGTCGCTCGCGCCCCAGACGTTCGCGAAACGCGGATGCTCGATGCGGGCGCGGTCGAGCACCTCGTAGCCGTTGCCGGCGAAGAACGCATTCATGTCGTCGAAGCGGCCGTAGCCGCCGTAGAGGAAGCTCGTGCGGTAGCCGAGCCCGCGCATCACGCTGCCCCAGGTCGCGATGCCGCGACTGCCGGGCCGCCGCAGGATCGACACCGTGGGAATCGGCGGAAACGAGGCCGTGATCGCCTCGAGGCCGCGCACGGTGCGTGTGCCGGAGGCGTAGGTGTTCGCGAACCAGAGCCCGCGGCGTGCGAAGGCGTCGAAATTGGGCGTGAGATCCAGCTTCGACCCGTGCAGCCGGCTGAACTCGGCGCCGAACGATTCGCTCGCGACGACCACGACGTTGAGCCGGCCCAGCCCGTCGCGTCGCGCCGCGTGCCGCCGGTCGAGCAGGCCTTCCGCGAGGTGCGTGAACGGCGCGCCGTCGACGGCGAACTGGCGCTGCAGCGCGCGCAGGTTGTCGCGCGGGGGACGCGTGGCGTACCAGTCGTGGTAGTCGATCTCGCTCGTGCGGGCCGCGCGGAAGAAGCTGCTGCCGCCGTTCTGCACCAGTTCGTTCTCGACGCGGTTGGTCGACAGCGACAGCGCATCGGTCGGGTACAGTGCGACGGCGAACGTCAACACCACGGCGTAAGGCAGGAAGAACACGAGCCGGTCGCCGAAGCCTGCACGGCAGACCGTGCCGGTCTGGAGCCTGCGGCGCAGCCACCACGCCGCGAGTGTACCCAGCGCGACGGCGATGCCGAGCACCTGCGTGACCGGATAGGCATCGCGGATGTCGGTGAGGACCTCGGTCGGGTACGCGAGGTAGTCGTACGCGACGATGTTGAAGCGTGCGTCGAATTCCTCGAAGAAGAAGTACTCCGCCGCGGCCAGGTACAGCAGCGCGGCAACGATGGCGGCCGTGCCCACGTGCAGCAGCGCCCGGTTCGCACGCGAGCGGAACCAGCGGTCCGGAACGAGCAGCACGTAGAGCGCGAGCGGCGCGAAGAGATAGAGGCTCTCGACGGCATCGTTGACGAAGCCCGCGACCACGACCCAGGGCAGCCGGTCCAGCGCGACGTCGGCGTCGGGCCCGAACCTCGCCCAGAGCACCAGGCGCGTCGCGGCACCGAGCACGAGGTAGACCGCGGCGACAGTCCACCATGGCGCGAACCGGCGCACCGCCCTGCCGAACGCTTCCACCATCCCGCCTCCGCCAGCGCCGTTGGCGGACAGCTCGTCCGCCGCGGTTGGACGATGCGCGGCGCGGGAATCAATCGCCCTCGTCCGCGTGACACAAGTTCGTGCGCAGGGCGTGACCCGGGTCACCCATCCGGGCGGACGCCGCGACGATCTCCGGACCGGGGGTTAGCGTGCCTGTGTCCAATCGGGATCGTTCGGCTCGTCGTCGAGGAGGTTGCGATGGAGGCACCGATCAGCAGGCCGTGGCGCAAGTCCGTGCTCACCCTCTGCCTGGCGGTCCCTTGTCTGGTCCTGGCCGCCCCGCCCGACTGGGCCCCCGCTCACGGCTGGCGCAGGGCCTCCGAACCGGCGCGCTCCGGCTACACGGGCTATTCCGGCAACGCCTGGGACAGCGATTTCGGCGTCCGTTCCGGCTCCTGCGACCGCAGCCGCGTCGGTCAGCTGATGGGTGGCGCCATCGGCGGCGTCGCAGGCGGAGTCATTGCCGGCGAGCTCACCCGGGAGTCCGGTCATCGCGACGTGGCCATCGTCGCCGGTGCCGTGGTCGGTGCCGTGATCGGCGCCGAGATCGGCCGCCGTCTGGACAAGACCGACCGCTCCTGCGTCGGCCACGCGCTGGAGCTGGCCGAGACCGGCAGCCGCGTGCAGTGGACCAACCCGAACACGCGCGTGACCTACCAGCTCACACCCCTCGACGACGAGCCGACGGGGGACGGCTGCCGGCGTTTCCGCCTGATCGCGCACGGCTCGTTCGGCTTGTCGGAAGGCCGCACGGTCGCCTGCCCCGACGTGGCCGGCGTCTGGCGACTGGCCGAGGACCAGCGCGCGAGCCTGCGCTGAAAGAGGGGGACTGGCCCACCGGGCCCCGGTTCGCGCATCATCCGCACCGCGGGCGACGGCCAATTTGAGACTCTTTTCACCATGGGGGGCTCAAGGTTGGAGGGATCCGGGCCGTCACCCGTGACGGTAGTCTGCGTCGTGGGGGCGCGACGGCATGACCACCCCGGGACGGGAGGTCCGCGTGCGCGCAGAGGTTTTGTCGTTCTGGTTCGAGGAACTCGAACCCAGCCAATGGTGTGCCGCGAAGCGCGAGGTCGATGACGCCATCCGGCGGCGCTTCGATCGGCTGGTGCGTCGGGCGGCCGACGGCGAGCTGTATCCCTGGCGCACGACGGCGGAGGGTCGGCTCGCCGAGATCATCGTGCTCGACCGGTTCTCGCGCTGTGTCCATCGCGACACCCCACGGGCGTTCGCACAGGACCCGATGGCGCTCGTGCTGGCGCAGGAGGCGGTGGCCCGCGGGGCATTGACGTCGCTGACGCCGACCCAGCGTGCCTTCCTGCTGATGCCCTACATGCACAGCGAATCGAGCCGGATCCACGTGGTCGCCGAGGCGCTGTTCCGCGAATTCGGCGCGCCACGCAACCACGCGCACGAGCTGCGGCACAAGGCGATCATCGACCGCTTCGGTCGCTACCCGCACCGCAACCAGGCGCTCGGCCGCGCCTCGACCCCCGACGAAAGCGCGTTCCTGACACGGCTCGCACCGCCGTCCCGGGGGCCATGCGACGGTCTCGCCTGCGCCTGCGCCTGCGCCTGATCAGCCGCCACGCGCGGCGTGGACGTCGGCGAACAGCCGGCGGACCTCGGCACGGGCGAAGACTTCGCGCAGGTCGGCGCTCATCTTGCGCTGCCAGTTGGGATATTCGTCGCTCGTGCCCGGCACGTTCACCGGCTCGGCCATGCCCGCGAGGTCTTCCGCCTGCAGCACGACGAGCGCCGCGGCGCTGCGTGCGAGATAGCCCTGCACCGCGTGCGCAAGCGCCGCATCGAAAGGCGCCGCGGCATGGCAGCCGGCGGGCTTCAGACCCTGGCACTCGAGCGACCAGAGCAGCGACTCGCGGTCGTATTGCCGTTCCTGACGCACGCGTGCGCAGACTTCGGCGGACGGATAGAGACCGAGACGCTCGCGCAGATCGATGTCGCTGCCCGACCAGTAGCCGAGCAGCGTCGGCAGGTCGTGCGTCGTCACGGTGGCGATGGCGCGGCGCGGATATTCCGCCGGCTCGCGGAACCGGCCGTCGCCGTGCTTCTCGAACAGCAGCACGCGGTACGAATACACGGCGCGCTCGCCCATGGCATGCGACATCCCGGGCGGGACGGTCCCCAGGTCCTCACCGACGACGAGACAGCGGTGCAGCCCGCTTTCGAGCGCGAGCACGGACATCAGGTCGTCGACGGGATAGTGGACGTAGCCGCCCTGCGTCGACTCGGTCGCGCGCGGCACCCACCACTGGCGATACAGCGCCATGACGTGGTCGAGACGCAGCGCGCCGAAGCGGCGCATGCTCGCGGCCAGCAGCTTGCGGAACGGCTCGTAGCGTTCCGCGCGCAGCACGTGCGGATCCTGCGGCGGAATGCCCCAGTCCTGGCCCTTGAGCGCCAGCGCGTCCGGCGGCGCGCCGACGCCGGCGCCCTGGCGGTAGAGCGCCTGATCAGCCCAGGTCTCCGCGCCGCTCGAATTGACGCCGACCGCGTAGTCACCGTAGAGCCCGATCGGCATGCGCAGCTCGCGCGCCGTGCGCTGCACCGCGCAGAGCTGTTCGTCGGCCACCCACTGCAGCCAGGCGTAGAAGTCGACGCGTGAGCGGTGCGCCGTCTCGAACGCCGTCACGCCCGGCGCGTCCGGCCGCCGCAGATCCTCGGGCCAGACGGGCCAGCCCCAGACCTGCCCGTCCTGTGCGCGCAGGTGTTCGTCGATCGCGTCGTGGAGCGCGTGCAGCCGCAGCGTTTCGCCGCGTGCGGCCCGGAACGCCTCGAAGCGACGCGCGTGCTCCGTCCGCGCCGCGACGTGCCTGCGTTCGAAGTGTGCGTACAGCCGGTCGAGGATGCCGAACTTCGCACGCGCGACGCCGGGGTAGTCGACGTGCGTGGTCGCGCGCAGCCGCCGCAGCTCTGCCTGGAAGGCATCGGCCTGCACGGCCGCACGGGCCTCGGCGCACTCGGCGAACTCGGGCAACTGCTCGACGGCGATGTAGAGCACGTTGAAGAAGTGCCGCGACGACGCGCTGTACGGGCTGCAATGCCAGGGGTTCGACGGAAACAGCGCGTGCAGCGGATTGAGCCCGACGAAGGCGGCGCCGGACGGCGCAATCGCACGCACGACGTCGTCGAGGTCGGCGAAATCGCCGATGCCCCAGTTGCGGCTCGAGCGCAGCGTGTACAACTGCACCGCGACGCCCCACAGCCGCCGGCCGTCACGCAGGGCCGGCGGCTCGAAACAGGCAGTGGGGGCGACGATCAGCGCGGCTTCGTACCCGTCGCCGGGGCCGAACGACACGTGCAGGGAGTGGTGGCCGTGCGGCAGGTCCGGGGGCAGCGTGAGGATGCGACGCGTGCAGGCGCGACCGTCGACCTCGGCGTGCTCCAGCTCTGGCAGATCGCCCACGCGGACTTCGCCGCGGCGTCCGGTGCCGTCGGCGCAGACCACGCACCAGTGCAGCGTCCGGTCGAGCCCGTCCCGCGTGACGGCGAGTTCGGCCGCAAGCCGCCCGGGGTGCAGCACGACGACGGGTGGCAGCACGCCCTGCCAGCGTCGACGCTCGTCGTCGGCGAGCATGGCCGCGAGTGCCACGGCATCGTCCGCGGGACAGCCCATCGCGCCGAGAATCGCTCGCTTCGACTCGCGCCCGATGGTCACGAGGTTGCCGCGGTAGTCGTGATAGCTATCGCCGATCCCGCGTTGCCGCGCGACCAGGTCGATCAGGGCATCGAGCATGGGTGTCCGTCCGCCGGAATGCGCGCCGACGATGCCTGAGCGTGCAGGGCGCCGCAACCGCGGAAAGTGCGACTCAAGCGGACGCGGCTTCCATGAGCACGACGGATCGCTGTTCGACGCGGATCGATTCCCCCGGTGTCACGGTGCGGCGCGGCACGGCGGCGGGATCGGCGACGCCCGTGTCGAAGAGCACCGTCCACGCCACGACCTGCGACGTCGCCGGTACCTGCAACTCGATGTCCGCGTCGTCCGCATTGAAGACGATCAGCAGGTCACCCGTGCCCGCACTGCGCGGCGGCGCACCGTTCATCACCACGGCGATGGCCCGCAGGTTCGAGTCGTTCCAGTCCGTCTCCGTCATCTCGCGGCCCGACGGATGCAGCCAGGTGACGTCTTTCGCGTCCTTGCCACGCCGCGTGCCCTTGAGAAACGTGTCACGCCTGAGCCAGAGCCGCGACCGCCGCAGGTCGATCAGCCGGCGCACGAACTCGACCAGTGGCGCATTCCTGCCGGCGAGGCTCCAGTCCACCCAGCTCAGCTCGTTGTCCTGGCAATAGCCGTTGTTGTTGCCCTGCTGGGTGCGGCCGAACTCGTCGCCGGCGAGCAGCATCGGCACGCCCTGCGACAGGAACACCGTCGCGAGCAGGTTGCGCATCTGGCGCAGGCGCAACGCGCCGATGTCCGGGTCGTCGGTCGGGCCTTCCACACCGTAGTTCGCGCTCAGGTTGTGCGCGTGGCCGTCGCGGTTGCCCTCGTGGTTGGCCTCGTTGTGCTTGTGCGCATAGGAAACCGTGTCGTGCAGCGTGAAGCCGTCGTGCGCCGCGACGTAGTTGACGCTCGCGGTCGGCTTGCGGCCGCCGCCGCGGAACAGGTCGCTCGATCCGGCGAAGCGCTCGACGAAGGTGCCGACCACGGGCCGGTCGCCGCGCCAGAACGCGCGCACCGCGTCACGGTAGCGATCGTTCCACTCCGACCAGCCGGCGGGAAAGTGGCCGAGCTGATAGCCACCCGGCCCGACGTCCCAGGGCTCGGCGATCATCTTCAGGTAGGCGAGCGTCGGGTCCGCGCGCATGGCCGCGAACAGGGGCGCATTGCGGTCGAAACCGCCCGCGCGGCGTCCGAGGATCGGCGCGAGGTCGAAACGGAACCCGTCGACGCGCATCTCGGTGGCCCAGTAACGCAGGCAGTCGATGATCATCGCGCCGACCGCGGGCTCGTCGAAGTTGATCGTGTTGCCGCAGCCCGAGTGGTTCACGTAGTGCGCGCGGTTGGCGAGCAGCCGGTAATAGACGGCGTTGTCGAAGCCGCGCAGGTTCAGCGTCGGTCCGTTCTCGTTGCCCTCCGCCGTGTGGTTGAACACGACGTCGAGGATCACCTCGAGCCCGGCCGCATGCAGCGCCTTCACCATCTGGCGGAACTCGCCGACCGCGTCCTCGACAGCGTAGCGCGGCTCCGGCGCGAACCACGCGAGCGAGTTGTAGCCCCAGTAGTTCGACAGGTTGCGGTCGACCAGAAACTGCTCGCTGATGAACGCCTGCACCGGCAACAACTCGACCGTCGTCACGCCGAGCCGCTTGATCCAGTCGATGACCTCGGGCTGCGCCAGACCGAGGTACTTGCCACGCAGCGGCTCCGGCACCGCCGGGTGCCGCTGCGTGAAGCCCTTCACGTGCAGCTCGTAGATCATGGTGTCGCGCCAGGGCACGTTGGGCGAGCGCACCTTGCCCCAGTCGAAGCTCGCGTCGACGACCTCGGAACGCGGTACGAACGGCGCACTGTCGTCGGTCGACGGCTGGTCGTCGCGACCGCGCACGGCGCCGTGCAGCGCCGGGTGCCAGCGAAAGTCGCCGCGCAGCGACTGCGCACAGGGGTCGAGCAGCAGTTTGGCGGGGTTGAAGCGGTGCCCGTTCGCGGGATCGTAGGGCCCGTGCACCCGGTAACCGTACTGGAGCCCGGGCCCGCCAAAGCGCGCCGGCAGGAACCCGTACCAGATCGCGCCCTTGCGCGAGGGCAGCGCGACCCGCGCAATCTCCTCGCGACCGGCGGCGTCGAACAGGCAGAGTTCCACGGCCTCGGCGTGCGCCGAGTAGACCGCGAAATTGGTGCCCCGGCCGGTCCAGTTGGCACCGAGCGGCTGCGGCGAGCCGGGTTCGAGATGCGGCGTGATCGATGTGCTGTCGAACGCCATGCCGTCGTCGGGTCCGGGATCGCGGCCCGTCAGCGGACGAGTTCGAGGAACAGGGCCGCCAGCGGCGGCAGGTTCAGCCGCACGTGGCACGGCTGGCCCTGCGCGGGCGCGGACTGGGCCACCACGCACGCCTGACGGTTGTAGTCGGAGCCGCCGTAGCGCGACGCGTCGGTGTCGAGGATCTTGCGGTACGTCCCCGGCGCGGGCACGCCCAGCCAGTAGTCGTCACGCGGCACGGGCGTGCAGTTGAACACGCACAGGACCGGCGCGCGGTCCGGCAGCGGCGGACAGCGGCGCAGGAACGCGAAGGTGCTGCGCTCGGCGTCGTGCAGGTCGATCCACGCGAAACCGGCCGGATCGGCGTCGCTGCCGTGGAGCTGCGCATAGTCGCGGTAGATGCAGTTGAGGTCGTGGTCGAGGGCGAGCAGCGCCCGGTGCGGCTCCTGCTCGAGCAGGTGCCAGTCGAGCGAGTGCTCGTCGCGCCACTCGCGCCACTGGCCGAACTCGCTGCCCATGAACAGCAGCTTCTTGCCGGGGTGTGCGGTCATGTAGGCGCGGAACCAGCGGTAGTTGGCGCGCTTCTGCCATTCGTCGCCCGGCATCTTGTCGAGCAGCGAGCGCTTGCCGTGCACGACCTCGTCGTGCGAGACCGGCAGCACGAACTTTTCGGACCAGGCGTACACGAACGAGAAGGTCACCAGCGACTGGTGCCAGCGGCGGTGCACGGGTTCGTGCTCGACGTAGCGCAGCGTGTCGTTCATCCAGCCCATGTTCCACTTGAAGTGGAAGCCGAGCCCGCCGAGGTGGACCGGCTGCGTGACGCCCGGGAACGCCGTGGATTCCTCGGCGAAGGTCATCACGCCGGGGAAGTCGCGCCCCACGGCGACATTCAGCTGCCGCAGGAAGCCGATCGCATCGAGATTCTCGCGGCCGCCGTAGCGGTTCGGCACCCATTCGCCCGGCTTGCGGCTGTAGTCGAGATAGAGCATCGAGGCGACCGCGTCCACGCGCAGGCCGTCGATGTGATAGCGGTCGAGCCAGTACAGCGCGTTGGCGACGAGGAAGTTGCGCACCTCGTGCCGGCCGTAGTTGAAGATCTTGGTGCCCCAGTCGGCGTGCTCGCCGAGACGCGGGTCGGCGTGCTCGTAGAGCGCCGTGCCGTCGAACGAAGCGAGGCCGTGGTCGTCGCGCGGGAAGTGCGCCGGCACCCAGTCCATGATCACGCCGAGCCCGGCCTGGTGACAGCGGTCGACGAAGTGCATGAAGTCGCGCGGCGTGCCGAAGCGCGCGCTCGGCGCGTAGTAGCCGACGACCTGATAACCCCACGAGCCGTCGAACGGATGCTCCGCCACGGCCATCAGCTCGATGTGGGTGTAGCCCTGGCGGAGCACGTAGGGAATCAGCTCGTCGGCGAGCTCGTGCCAGCTCAGGAACGGCGGATCGCGCCCGTAGTCGCGCCGCCAGCTCCCGGGGTGCAGCTCGTAGACGTTGATCGGGCGGCGCGTGTGGTCGGCGTGGCGGCGCGCCTCGAGCCAGGCATCGTCGTGCCACTCGTAACCGTCGAGCGAGACGACGATGGACGCGTTGCCGGGCCGCCGCTCCATCGCGAACCCGTACGGATCGGCCTTGAGCAGCGTCGTGCCGGCCCGCGTGCGGATCTCGTACTTGTACAGCGTGCCCGGCCCGACGCCCGGCACGAACAGCTCCCAGATGCCCGAACTGCCGCGCACCTGCATGGCGTGCCTGCGGCCGTCCCAGAGATTGAACGGGCCGACGACGCTGACGCGCCCGGCGTTCGGCGCCCACACGGCGAAGCGCGTACCCGGCAGCCCGTCGAGCTCGGCGGGGTGCGCGCCGAGCTTGTAGTAGATCGAGTAGTGGTTGCCCTCGCCGAACAGATGGAAGTCGAATTCGGTGAGCTGCGGGGCAAACCAGTAGGCGTCGTGCTTGTGTGCCTCGTGGCCATCGCGGTACCTGACGTGCAGCCGGTACGGCTGCGCGGGGCGGCGATAGGGCACGCGGCCTTCGAAGAAGCCCGCCGGATGCACCGCCTGCAGCGCGACACCCGGCTCGTCGTCCCGGACCACCTCGACGGCCACGGCGTCGGGCTCGAGCACGCGGACCACGCACAGCGGGTCGTCGCCGTCGCCACGCGGAAACTCGTGATAACCGAGCAGCGAACGCGGCGCCGGGTGACGCGCGTTCACCAGCGCTTCGATGTCAGCCGTTCGCAGAGTCGCCACCACGCGCCGAGTCTAGCCTGCTTCGCTCGTCGACCGCATCGTGACTGCCCGCGGCGGCGGCGCCGCGGCCGCGACGCTGCGCCGCGGCGAAACGGGTTCCGGGGAGATCATGCAAGTCATTGAATAACGGCCTCCAACGTCATCATTCGGAGTCGGTTCACCGCGCCGCGCGCGCCCTGCCCCGGCGACTTCGCCGCCTGCCGGGAGCCGTCAGAGCACGGGCTTGATGCGCCAGATGCGTTCCGCGTACTCGCGGATGCTGCGGTCGCTCGAGAACGTGCCCATGTTGACGGTGTTGAGCGCGGCCCGGCGGCTCCACTCGTCGGGCTGCAGGTACAGCGCGTCGACCTCCTCCTGCGCGCGCACGTAGTCGGCGAAGTCCGCGAGCACGAAATACGGCTCGCCCTCGCTCAACAGCCGCTCGACGATCGGCTTGCCGTCGAACACGTTCGCCGGCGTGAAGTGACCCGAGTCGATCAGCTCGAGCGTACGCGCCAGGTCGGGGTTGGCACGCACGTAGTCGTACGGCGAGTAGCCGCGCGCGCGGTGCTCCACGACCTCGTGCGCCTGCAGCCCGAAGATGAAGATGTTCTCGGGCCCGACCTGCTCGCGGATCTCGATGTTGGCGCCGTCGAGCGTGCCGATCGTGAGCGCACCGTTCAGCGCGAGCTTCATGTTGCCCGTGCCCGAGGCCTCGAGACCCGCCGTCGAGATCTGCTCGGACAGGTCGGCCGCCGGCATGATGCGCTGCGCGAGCGTGACGTCGTAGTCCGGCAGGAAGACGACCTTGAGCTTGCCCCGCAGGCTGCGGTCGTCGTTGACGACCTGCGCGACGTTGTTGATGAGCTTGATGACGCCCTTCGCCATCACGTAGCCCGGCGCGGCCTTGCCGGCGAAGAACACCGTGCGCGGCACCTCGAAGGCCGCGGGGTTCTCGCGCAGCCGGTGATAGCGCGTGACGACGTACAGCAGGTTCAGCAGCTGGCGCTTGTATTCGTGGATGCGCTTGACCTGGACGTCGAACAGCGAGTGCACGTCCACGTCGATGCCGACGCGCTTCTGCACCTCGGTCGCGAACCGGCGCTTGTTCTGCAGCTTGATGTCGCGGAACTCGCGGCGGAACTCCGCCTCGTCCACGGCCCCGCGCAGCCGCTCGAGCTCTTCGAGGTCGTTCTCCCAGACGTTGCCGAGGTGGTGCGTCAGCAGCGCCGACAGGCCCGGGTTGGCCTGCTTTAGCCAGCGCCGCACGGCGATGCCGTTGGTGACGTTGGTGAAGCGGTCCGGATAGAAGCCGGCGAAGTCGGTGAAGATCGTCTTCTTCATCAGCTCCGAGTGCAGCTTCGCCACGCCGTTGACGGTGTGGCTCGCGACCACGGCGACGTTGGCCATGCGGACCAGGCGGCCGTTGCCCTCGTCGATCAGCGACATGCGCCGGCGGCGCTCGTTGTCGCCGGGATACTTCGCCGACACGCCGTCGAGCAGCGCGCGGTTGATCAGGTAGATGATCTGCAGGTGCCGCGGCAGGATGCGCTCGAAGTACGCGACCGGCCAGACCTCGAGCGCCTCGGGCAGCAGCGTGTGGTTGGTGTAGGAGAACACGCGGCGCGTGATGGCCCACGCACGGTCCCACTCCACTTCGTGCTCGTCGATCAGCAGCCGCATCAGTTCGGGAATCGCGAGCGCCGGGTGCGTGTCGTTCAACTGGATCGCGAGCGCGTCGGGCAGCGCGTCGAAGCTGCGGCCCTCGGCCACGTGCTGCGCGAGCATGTCCTGCAGGCTCGCGCTCACGAAGAAGTACTGCTGCTTGAAGCGCAGCTCCTTGCCCTGCGGCGTCGTGTCGTCCGGGTAGAGGATGCGCGAGAAGTTCTTCGCCTCGACCTGCTCGACCGAGGCCTCGGCGTGACGGCCGGCGTTGAACAGCTCGACGTTGAACGGCGCGATCGCCCGGCCCGCCCACAGGCGCAGGTGGTTGACGGTCGGACTGCGGTTGCCCGCGATGAGCTGGTCGAAACCGACGGCCCAGACCTTCTGCGTGTCGACCCAGCGGTAGCGCGTGCGGCCGGCGGCGTCCTGCGAGGCCACGCAGCGGCCGCCGAAGCGGATGACGTAACGCGCGTCGTCGCGCGCGATCTCCCACGGGCTGCGCTCGCGCATCCAGGTGCTCGCGATCTCGCGCTGGCGGCCGTCCTCGTCGATGACCTGCGTGAAGATGCCGTAGTCGTAGCGGATGCCGTAACCGACGGCGGGAAACTGCAGCGTGGCCAGCGAGTCGAGGAAGCAGGCGGCGAGCCGGCCGAGGCCGCCGTTGCCGAGGCCCGGGTCGATCTCCTCCTGCGCGACGCGCTCGAGGTCGTAGCCCAGCTCGGCGAGCGCCTCGCGCGCCTCGCGCACCATGTCGCCTTCGAGACTCGCGAGCCCGTTGACCAGGTTGCGGCCGAGCAGGTACTCGACCGACAGGTAGCAGACGCGCTTGACGCCCGCCTGCGAGACGCGGCGCTGCGTGGCGAGCCAGCGCGCCGCGAGCTCCTCGCGCACGGCCAGCGACAGGGCGTCGTAGATGTCGCGCTGCGTGGCGGTTTCCGGATCCTTGCCGAGCGAGCGCGTGAGCCGGTCGAGCAGCACGGCGCGCAGCGTCCCGGGCTGCAACGCAATGCCACTGAGCAGGGCCGTGCTTCTCAAGGTCGGGCTCCGGAAGGGCGGTACGAGGACGTCCGCGGCTCGTCGACGGTCAGTGCGCCGCGGGTGCGGACGTCACTGCGCCGGCTTCCCGGGCGGGCCGTTCCTGGGCGCCGGGGCGCTCACGCGGCGGAAATACGGCGGCGGCTCGTCGAGGCAGCGCGGCGCGGGGTCGAGCTTGTCCGGATCGGGCGCCGCCGGCGGGATGACCAGCACGCCCGACGCCAGACGTTCGCTGCCCGCCACGCCCTCCGGCATCTGCAGCCGCGGCCGCTCGCGGGCCGCGACGTACTCGGCGTTGTCGAGCCGGCACGGGTTCGTGGTGCCGCAGCCGGTCGCCGCGAGCGCGAGGCCGGCGAGCAGCAGCGGTCGGAACGTCGGGAGCGGCGGCATGGAAAACCCGGGGCGGTGCGCAGGGGGCGCATTGTAGCGGACCGGAAATGGAGGGGCATTCACCTATTTCCGCGAACGCAGCACTTCGACCTGGTCGAGCTCCCAAAGGTGCAGCGGCGCGCCCCGGCGCACGAACATGCCCGAGCCGGCATTGATGAAGCTGCGCGCCAGCCGGCGCCGGTACCACGTCGCCGGCCGCACGTGCACGTCGCGGTCGGTGCGGCGCTGGTCGCAATAGAGTTCCCAGTCCTCCAGCGTCAGCGCGCCGAAGTGCAGCACGCCCGCGCAGAGCCGGGCGAGGTTGCGGATCGCGGCGGCGGCCGGCCGCGCCGGCAGGTACTGCAGCACGTCGTAGCAGACGACGAGGTCGAACGGCCGGTCGGCCGCGAACGTGGCCGCGGACCCCTGCACCCAGCCGTATTTGCGGCAAAGGTAGTCGCTGACCTCGAGACCGACGTAGCGGGCCTTCGGGAAGTGACGCTGGAGCGGGTCGCGCATCAACCCGAGCCCGCAGCCGACGTCCAGAATGCGACGGACCGGCAGTTCGCCGTGACGGACGAACGCGGCCACCAGATCGGCGCGCCGCGCCATCTCGGCCGGCGTGACGACCCGCGTGCGCTGATCCAGATAAAAGCGGCGGTAGAAGCCCGCATCGAACGGGCGGGTCGGTTGGGCGGTGCGGGGCGGCGTCAAGCGTCGGGGTCCGTGGGCCGGAAGGGGTGCGAGTGTACGGCGCGCCGCTGCAGCGCGTTCGGTGCGTGCCGGAGACATTGTCAAGCAGTCATTGATGGACTCATCGAAGTGAATGGTGTTGCGCGTCATTCCATCTATCGTGGATTGATGAACAGACCCGGGTGCCGCAGCTACGGGTTGCGGTTGCCGCTGCCGCCACAGCGGCACCGGTTGCTCCCGCACCCGTTGCATCCCGGCGCATCCGTCCCCACCTCCGGGGAACGTGATCGACCGATCGGACAACGAGCGGACGTGGGCACATGACCAGACGACGTGAGACATGGATGTGGACGGAGGCCGTCGACCTGCTCGAGCAGGCCGAGCGGCTGCAGCGTCAGTTCTTCCGGCTCGCAGCCCGGGACGCCGGGCGTGCGCAGCCACGCTGGGAGCCGCCGGTGGACGTCTTTGCCGGCGAGCACGAGGTCTTCGTCGAGGTGGCGCTGCCGGGGGTGCCGCCCGACCGCATGGAACTGGTCCTCGCCCCCGGCGAGCTGGTCATCCGCGGCGTGCGCAGCCTGCCCCAGCCGCCGCAGGGCGCCGCGCTGCAACGACTGGAGATTCCGTATGGCCGGTTCGAGCGCCGGCTCGCCCTCGGGCCGGGGCACTGGGAGTTGATCGGCCGCACCCACGCCGACGGCTGCCTGCAACTGTTGCTGGCCCGTCGTTGAGCTTCCACCAGGAAAGGTATCTGCGATGAACGAAGACGCCGCTGCGAAGAACGTCCAGCCGGCCACCCCGGCCGCCAGCGTGAAGCCTGCCCCGGCGCCCAGCCTGCCGGAGGACATGCTGATCGTGCTGCCCGTGCGCAACCTGGTGCTGTTCCCGGGCGTGATCCTGCCGGTCGCGATCAAGCGCGAGAAGACCGTCGCGGGCGCGCAGGAGGCCGTGCGCACCGAGGGCAAGGTCGGCTTCCTGCTGCAGAAGAACCCCGAAACCGAAGACCCGGGCTTCGACGGACTGCATCACATCGGCACCGCAGCCTCGATCGTCCGCTACATCACCGCGCCGGACGGCACGCATCATCTGGTCGCGCAGGGCGAAAAGCGCTTCCGCGTGCTGGACGAGGTCGGGGGGTTCCCGTACCTCGTCGCGCGCGTCGAATGGCTCAATGACAGCGGCGGCGCGCATCCGGAGGTCGAGGCGCGCGCGCTGTACCTCAAGCAGAAAGCGGTCGAGGCGATCACGCTGCTGCCACAGGCGCCCGCGGAACTCGCCAACTCGATCCAGGCGATCGAGTCGCCCGCGACGCTCGCCGACACGATCGCGAGCTTCCTCGACGTCAAGCCCGCCGAGAAGCAGGAGATCCTCGAGACGACCGAAATCCGCGCGCGGCTCGAAAAGGTCTCGGCCCACCTGACGCGGCGCGTCGAGGTGCTGAAGCTGTCACGCCAGATCGAGGAGCAGACCAAGGAGGCCATCGACGACCGCCAGCGCGAATACGTGCTGCGCGAGCAGTTGAAGCAGATCCAGAAGGAGCTCGGCGAGGAGACCGAAGGCGAGGAGGTCGCGGAGCTCGCCGAGGCGATCGCCCAGGCCGGCATGCCTCCGGACGTCGAGGAGCACGCGAAGAAGGAGCTGAAGCGGCTCGAGCGCATGAACGAGGCAAGCGGCGAGTATTCCATGTCGCGCACCTACCTCGACACGCTGATCGCGCTGCCCTGGTCGAAACTCGACGCCGAGGCGATCGACATCGAGCGGGCGCGCGGCATCCTCGACGCCGACCATTACGGCCTCGAGAAGATCAAGAAGCGCATCCTCGAATACCTCGCGGTGCGCAAGCTGAACCCGGCAGGCCGCAGCCCGATCCTCTGCTTCGTCGGCCCGCCCGGCGTCGGCAAGACCTCACTGGGCCAGTCGATCGCGCGCGCGATCGGGCTCAGGTTCCAGCGCACGAGTCTCGGCGGCACGCACGACGAGGCGGAGATCCGCGGCCACCGGCGCACCTACATCGGCGCGCTGCCGGGCAACGTCATCCAGGCGATCCGCAAGGCCGGCACGCGCAACCCCGTGCTGATGCTCGACGAAATCGACAAGCTCGGTCACGGCATCCAGGGCGATCCGGCCTCGGCGCTGCTCGAAGTGCTCGACCCCGAGCAGAACTCGACCTTCCGCGACAACTACGTCGGCGTGCCGTTCGATCTCTCCAAGGTGCTGTTCATCGCCACGGCGAACCAGCTCGACACGATCCCCGGCCCGCTGCGCGACCGCATGGAGATCATCGAGCTGACGGGCTACACCGAGGAGGAGAAGGTCGAGATCGCACGGCGTTATCTCGTGCGGCGGCAGCTCGAGGCCAACGGGCTCAAGCCGGAGCAGGCCGCGATCGACGACGCGGCGCTGCACGCGATCGCGCGCGAGTACACACGCGAGGCGGGCTGCCGCAACCTCGAGCGCGAGGTGGGCGCGGTGCTGCGCAACGTGGCCGTGCGTGTCGCCGAGGGCGAGGCGACGTCGGTGCAGATCGGCGTGGACGAGGTGCGCGAGATCCTCGGCGCGCCGAAGTTCGAGAACGAGGTCGCGATGCGCGTCAGCGTGCCGGGCGTGGCGACGGGCCTCGCCTGGACGCCGGTCGGCGGCGACATCCTGTTCATCGAGGCGACGCGCGTGCCGGGCAGCGGCAAGCTGATCCTCACCGGCCAGCTCGGCGACGTCATGAAGGAGAGCGCGCAGGCGGCCATGAGCCTGCTCAAGTCGCAGGCCGAGTCGCTCGGCGTCGACGCCACGCGCTTCGAGAAGTCCGACGTGCACGTCCACGTGCCCGCGGGCGCCATTCCGAAGGACGGCCCGAGCGCCGGCGTGGCGCTCTACACCGCGCTCGTGTCGCTGCTGACGGGCAAGACGGTACGCAACGACGTCGCGATGACCGGCGAGATCAGCCTGCGCGGGCTCGTGCTGCCGGTGGGCGGCATCAAGGAAAAGACCGTGGCCGCGCATCGTGCCGGCATCCGTACGGTCATGCTGCCGGCCCGCAACAAGCGCGATCTCGACGACATCCCGCAGAGCGTGCGCGACCAACTCGAGTTCGTCTGGCTCGAGCGCGTCGAGGAAGCGATCGCGCGCGCGATCGACGGACCCGTGCCGAAGGCGGCGTAGGGGTCAGACCCCAGTCAACTTTTTCTTGACTGGGGTCAGACCCCACGCGGTGTCAGCGGCGCAGTTCGACGAGCACTTCGCCCGACACGGGGTCTGTGACGCCGAGGCCGTCGCCGAGGTCCTCGAGCGTGTCGCGAAACCGGTCGAGGTTCGCGATCATCGACGGCCGCGCCGCGGCGATGCTGCTCATGTCGGCCCATTCGCCGACCAGGCAGTACGCGTGGTCTCCGGTCTTGAACAGCCCGCCGCCCCGCAGACCGGGAAAGGCACGGTCGAGATGCCGGTGCGCCTCGAGGAACTCGTTGTCGCGACCGGGCTTCACGCGGAACCGGACGACGTTGTAGGCCGCCATGGCGAGCACTCCCTGGGTTGGGGCGGACAGACTGCACCTGCCCGCTGCGTCTTGCTATCAGCGGCGTCCGACACCCTGGGGAAATGGGTACCGGGTACGAACCTGTCGTCCGGCACGCCGTGGTCTGCGAATCCGGCGAAACGGACCCGAATCAGCGCACGGTCTCGCCGTGGGCCTCGCCGAGCCAGCGCACGAACCGGTTGTGCTCGTCGACGAGGACGACCCTGGGCTCGATCGGTGTCGCGCACAGCTCGAAACCCATGACGATCACCTGCTCGCCGGCGCCGATCAGGTGCGCCGCCGCGCCGTTCATGCACAGGCAGCCGCTGCCGCGCGGCCCCCGGATCACGTAGGTCTCGAGCCTCGCGCCGGACGTGTTCGAGACGACCAGCACCTTTTCGTTGGGCCAGAGCCCGACGAGGTCGATCAGGTCCTCGTCGATCGTGATCGAACCGACGTAGGCGAGGTTCGCCTCGGTCACGGTCGCATTGTGGATCTTGGAACGCATCAGCCAGCGCATCGGCCGCTTCCCCTCTGGAGTCCGTCGCCGCGATTCTGCCCGACCGGGACCCCGGCCGGCGGCAAACGCAGTCAAATCCGTACCTTGCGCCAGGACGCCGAGCGCCAGCGCAGGTGCAGGGCGCTGCCGAGCAGCACGACGTAGATCAACAGCGCGGACCAGCCGCCCACGGCGCCGAAGCCGAACTGCGGCAGCACGTCGACCCAGCCCTGGCCCGGCGCGAACGAGAGCGCATGCGCCAGCGGCACAAACACGCCCCACGAGAGCGCGAAGAACAGCACCGCCGGCACCCGCACGTCGCCCGCGCCCCGCAATGCGAAGCCGCTGCCCATGTTGAGGCCGTCGAACACCTGGTACCCGGCGGCGATCCACAGCAGCAGGACGCCGAGTTCGACGACCGCCGGCCGCGACGGGTCGCCGGCGTCGAGGAACGTGGGCAGCAGCCACGGCCCGGCCAGCGCGACCAGCACGCCGAGCGTGCCCATGAAGCCCATGGTCAGCCAGGTGATCGCGTTGCCGAGCCGGCCCGCCCAGTCGCGGTCGCCCGCACCGATCGACTGCCCGACGAGCGTCGTGCCGGCCAGCGCGATACCGATGCCAGGCATGTAGACCATCGACGTCAGCATCATGATGATCTGCGTTGCCGCGCCTTCGACCGCACTCAGACGCACCTGCATGAGCTGGAACAGCGCCATGCCGAACAGGTCCGATGCGTACATCGCGCCCATCGGCAGGCCGAGGCGGTACTGGCGCAGCAGGCTGCGCCGGTCGGGACGCCAGGTGAGGTGTGTCCGGTACTGCGCCCGCAGCGCCGGCGAGAGGAAGACGGCGAGCGCAAACGCGACGCCACACGCCATGCTGAGGTTCGTGGCCCACGCCGAGCCGCCGATGCCGTAACCGAGTTCGAAAATGAACAGCTGGTTGAGCAGCGCATTGACGATGGCCACCAGCAGCGTGGTCATCACGGCGACGCCGGGGCGCGAGATGCCGTTGAAGAACCCGAGCACGGCCCAGAGCGCGACGCCCAGCGGCGCGCCGAGCATGCGCGGCTCCCAGAACGCGAGCGCCTGCGCCGCGACCTCCGCCGTGAGGCCGAAGGGGGCGTAGATCCAGGCGCCGGCCCACGCCAGCAGCGCGAACAGCGGCACGGTGAGCAGACTCGCCCAGAGCGCGACCCACGTCGCGTGACTCGCTCGGGCGCGGCGACCGCCGCCTTTCGCCTGCGCCACGAAAGTCTGCACGGCGAGCCCGATGCCGCCGATCAGCATGACGAACAGCAGCACGACCCAGTACACCGCCCCCATGCCGGCCATCGCCGTCGTCGAGATGTGGCCGACGAACCAGGTGTCGGTCAGGCTGATGACGGCCTGCAGGCTGCTGTTCAGCATCAGCGGCAACGCGAGCGAGGCGACCGCGCGGTAATCGACGTGCGCGCGGCCGTGCACGTCGAGCCGCCGGGCGGGCGACGTGAATGCCGCGACCGCCCGGCCTGCGGCAGGCGGACCGGTGCTCGAGTCGTTCATGGCGCGATGCGGGGTTGGACCGGAGCGTGCTCGCTAGCGACGCATGTGCCGGTGGACGAAGAAGTAGTACAGCGCACCGAGGAACACGAGCACGCCGCCGCCCCACAGCGTGATGCGGTGCAGGCTGCCGCGCATGAGTTCCTCGTCCTGGCCGGCCGTCACGCCCAGCCAGACGAGCACCGTGCACCAGAGCGCCGAGCCGACGACCGTGGCGAGCGAATACCAGCCGAAGTGCATGCGGCAGATGCCGGCGGGAATGCCGATCAGGTGCCGGATCACCGGCAGCAGGCGCGAGATGAACACGCCCACCATGCCGTAGTGCGACGACCACGCCTCGGCGTGCTCGATCTTGGCCGGCGTGATCGCCACGTACTTGCCGTAACGCATGAGCAGCGGCCGCCCCAGCAGCCGCGAGCCCCAGTACATCACGGCCGCCCCGACCCACGAGCCCACCGTGCCCGCGACGACGATGCCGGTGAGCGAAAAGCGGCCCTGCGAATGCGCGAGGTAGGCCGCAGGCGGGATCACGACCTCGCTCGGCAGCGGGATGATCGAGCTTTCCATCGCCATGAGCAGCGCGATCAGCAGGTACCCGCCCTGGTCGAGCGCACCGAGATACCACTGCAGCAGGGACGACATCATTTCGTGCATGGCAGGTCTTGCGGCGCTCGCTCGGACGGGGCGGCCATTCTGCCAGACCCACCGCCGCGGGTTCCGCGCCGCCGCGGGTTCTGCGTCGCGGCCGTCGCCCCGCGCTCGCAGGCCGCGCGGCTCCCCACGGGACGGGACCGCGCCCGGATGCGACAATGCCGCGTCCCGCAGACCATCGGAACGAATCACGATGATGCTCGAGCGCGCGCCACCGCCCCGTCCCGCCCGCCTGCTGCACGTGGTCGCGCTCGCCGCCCTGGCGAGCCTCGGCACGCTCGCACCTCGCGCGCACGGCGCCAATCCGCTGTCCGCGCTCGCCCCGGCCAATGCATCGGCCGAGGCGAATGCGCCGGCGACGGTCGAAGCCGTGGCGGCGGCCGACATCCCGTCACAGGCGGACATGGACGAGCGGTTCGCGCAGGACGTGACGCGCCGTGCCCGCCAGAAAGACGCGGGCGCGAAGCTCGGCCCGCAGCTCGACGCGCTCCGCGACGGCATCGAATCGCTGTCCCGCTCCTACAGCAAGACCGAGCTGCAGCAACTGTCGGTCGTGCGCCTCGAGAGCATCGGGCGTCACTGGGAGTTCTTCAGCCACGAGCTGGCGAAATGGCGCGGCGAACTCGAGCGCGTCACGGCGCCGTTCTCCGACGACGCGGCTGCGCTGGCCGCGCGACGTGCCGTGTGGGAGGCCACGCAGCAGTCGTTTGCCGCCGGCGGTCTGCCGGACGCGCTGGCGAACCGCGTCACCGGCATCCTCACGCAGATCCGGCTCGCCGAGCAGGCGCTGTCGGGCCCGCTCGAACGGCAGATCGAGCTCGGGCGTCGCGCCAACACCGTCCAGGCCAGCATCGACGACGGCCGCAAGACGGTCGAGGCGGCGATCGTCAACTACGACCGCCGCCTCGCGCGGATCGATGCGCCGCCGGTGTGGCGGGCCTGGCAGGACACGGGCGCCGCCGAACGCCAGATCGTCTCCGCCAGCACCGGGCTGCAGCTCGAATCCGGCTTCCTCGCGGAATGGCAGGCCGCGAACCACGCGCGCATCGTCGCGCACCGTGCCTGGATGGCGGGTGTGCTGGCGCTGCTCTTGTGGCTCTGGTTCCGCAATCGCAACGTGGTCCCGGCCGAGCCCGGCACCCAGGCGGCAGCGCGCGTACTGCACCGCCCGATCTCGGCGTGGTTCGTGCTGGTGTTCGTCGGCATGCCGCTCTTCTACCCCGACGCACCCATCGTGGTGAGCCAGCTCGCATTGCTGCTGGCGCTGGTGCCGGTGCTGCGACTGCTGCCGCCGACCGTGCACGAGCTGCTGGGCCGCTGGCCCTACCTCGCGACGGCGCTCTTCGTGGCCTATCGCCTGGGTTTCCTGCTCGTCGGCAATCCGCTCGTCTATCGCCTGTACGATCTCGGCATCGCGGTCACGACAGCCGCGGCGCTCGTCTGGCTGCTGCTGAGCCGGCACGGCGATCCCGCGGCGCCGGCCGCACGCCGCCTCCGCGGTGCGGTCCGCATGGCCGGCTGGCTCGCCGTGCTGGCGCTGCTGGTCGCGGCGGGCGCGAACGTCATTGGCAACGTGACGCTCGCGGAAATGCTGACGGGCGCGGTGCTCGACAGCGCCTATCTCGGCCTCGCGCTCTACGCCGGCACGCACGTGCTCGCCTCGACGCTGCGCTTGATGCTCGCCCGACGCTCGGCCACGCGTCTGCGCGTCATCACCCAGCACGCGGGACCACTGCTGGCCTCCATCGGCAAACTGCTCACGCTGACGGCGTTCGTCATCTGGGTGATCGCGACGGCCAACGAGTTCCGCATCGCGCGGCCCGTACTCGCCGGAATCGAGGCCGTGCTGAACCATCCGCTCGAGGCCGGACGGCTGTCGGTCACCCTCGGCAGCATCCTGCTGTTCGTGGCCGCGGTGTGGGTGGCGTTCTGGGCAGCCCGCACCGTGCGCGTGGTGCTGCGCGAGGAGGTGCTGCCCAAGATGCAGTTGCCGCGTGGGGTCGACAACAGCATCGCGACGCTGAGCTACTACGGCCTCGTGGTCGTCGGCCTGATGTTCGCGCTGGCGGCGGCCGGTGTGGAGACCACCCAGTTCGCGCTCGTCTTCGGCGCCCTGGGCGTCGGCATCGGCCTCGGCCTGCAGGACGTCGTGAAGAACTTCGTGTCGGGCCTGATCCTGATGTTCGAGCGCCCGATCCAGCCGGGCGACGTCGTCGAGGTGACGGGCACTTCGGGCAAGGTCCGCGACATCGGCATGCGTGCCACGACGCTGACGACGTTCGAAGGCGCCGACGTGGTCGTGCCGAACGGAACGTTGCTGTCCGAGAAGCTCATCAACTGGACTCTGAGCGACATGGACCGTCGCATCGACGTCGATCTGGGCGTGGCCTACGGCAGCGACCCACGCCGGGTGCTGGCGCTGCTCGAGGAGGTGGCGCGCGGCACGCCGGGCGTCGCCACCGACCCGCCGCCGGCGGTGCTGTTCGTGCGCTTCGGCGCGAGTGCGCTGGAATTCAGTATCCGCGCCTGGACCAACCAGTTCGGCGACTGGGTGTCGATCCGCACCGAGCTCAATGCGCGCGTGGACGAGGCGCTGCGGCGCGAGGGCATCGAGATCCCGTACCCGCAGCAGGACCTGCACCTGCGCAGCGTGTCCGCCGAGGCGGCGGCGCGCCTCGCCGGCGAATCGCGTACCTAGGGGTCAGACCCCAGTCAAGATAATCTGAATAGACATCGTTCAGTTTTTATTGACTGGGGTCTGACCCCTGTGCGCCTGTGCGCTAGAATTCGCGCCCCGAAGTCCCAGCAGGGCCTGCAGAGCGCGCGATGCCCACCTACGATTACCACTGCCCGGCCAACGGCCGCGTCGTCGAAGTCAGCCACAAGATCGCCGAGAAGGTCGCCACCTGGGGCGAACTGTGCCGCAAGGCCGGCATCGCTCTCGACGGCACGTCGAGCCGCGCCAGGGTCGAGAAGCTCATGGGCGCGAGCGGCATGGTGCATTCGCTCGGCAGCAAGCACGAGCGGCCGTGCGACTCGGGCCCGTGCGGCGGCAACGGCGCGGGCTTCGGCGGTGGCTGCGGCGGAGGCGGCTGCGCGTTCTAGCGAACGGGCGGCAAGCGGGGACGCTCACCTGCTTCCGCCACGTCATGGCGCCACCAGCACCCCCGCCCGTCCGGAAACAGGTGAATGTCCCCGGTTTCGCCCCCCCGCGTCGGCTTCGTCTCGCTCGGCTGCCCGAAGGCGCTGGTCGACTCCGAACGCATCCTCACGCGCCTGCGCGCCGAAGGCTACGACGTCGTCGGCACCTACGAGGATGCCCACCTCGTCGTCGTGAACACCTGCGGGTTCATTGACGAGGCGGTGCACGAGTCGCTCGAGGCGATCGGCGAGGCCCTCGCGCGCAACGGCAAGGTCATCGTGACAGGCTGCCTCGGGGCGAGGCCGGAGACGATCACCGGGCGTCATCCGAGCGTGCTCAAGGTGACCGGCGCGCACGCCTATGAGGACGTCGTCAACGCCGTGCACGAGCACCTGCCGCCGCTGCACGACCCGTTCGTGGACCTCGTGCCGCCGCAGGGCATCCGCCTGACGCCGCGGCACTACGCGTACCTCAAGATCTCGGAAGGCTGCAATCACCGCTGCACGTTCTGCATCATCCCCTCGCTGCGCGGTGACCTCGCGAGCCGCCCGATCGGCGAGGTGATGCTCGAGGCCGAGCGCCTCGTGAAAGCCGGCGTGAAGGAACTGCTGGTCATCTCGCAGGACACGAGCGCCTACGGGGCCGACCTGAAGTACGCGACCGGCTTCTGGGGCGGACGGCCGGTGAAGGCCCGCTTCGTCGATCTCGTGCGCGCCCTGGGCTCGCTCGGCGACGCCTGGATCCGTCTGCACTACGTCTACCCGTACCCGCACGTCGACGAGGTGATCCCGCTGATGGCCGAGGGCAAGGTGCTGCCCTACCTCGACATCCCGTTCCAGCACGGCAGCCCGCGCGTGCTCAGGCGCATGAAGCGGCCGGCGCACGCCGAGAACGCGCTCGGGCGCATCCGCCGCTGGCGCGAGACCTGCCCCGACCTCACGCTGCGCAGCACGTTCATCGTCGGCTTCCCCGGCGAGACCGAGGCAGACTTCGAGTTGCTGCTCGACTGGCTGCGCGAGGCGCGCCTCGACCGCGTCGGCTGCTTCAAGTACTCGCCGGTCGCGGGCGCGGCCGCGAACGCCTTGCCCGATCCGGTGCCGGAAGAAGTCAAGCAGCAACGGCACGACCGCTTCATGGAAGTCGCGGCGGCCATCAGCGCGGAGAAACTGGCGGCCAGGGTCGGCCAGCGCTTGCGCGTACTCGTCGATCACGTCGACGAGGCCGGGGCCGTGGCACGCTCCACCGCCGACGCACCCGAGATCGACGGTGTCGTGCGCATCGCACGGCCCGGCAAGGGCCTGAAGAGCGGTGACTGGGCGCAGGTGCAGGTCACGGGCGCGGACGACTACGACCTGACGGCGAAACTCGTGCGCGTCGCCTGACCGGACGCGCGGCTCACGGCAGCACAACGGCACCATCCCGGGCCGTCGGAGAACGAACACATGCTCTCTCGCATTGTCGGCTGGCGGCCGGTGGCCGTCGCATGGGTGATGACGGCCGCGGGCTGGCTGAGCCTCTCGGGCGTCACGACCGTCGCGGCCCAGCCCGCGCCAGCGACGCCGGCGGCGGTCGCCTCGCCCGCGGCCAGCCGCGTCGCCGGCACCGACGTGGCATTGTCCGAGGCGATCCGCGAACGCGTCGATCACCTC
>JAYRRR010000116.1:0-18558 GCA_041910015.1 Steroidobacteraceae bacterium | reverse complement strand
GGAGCGGCGCCGCCTCCCGCATCGGCGGGCACGGCTGCGTCGGCAGGCACGGCCGCGACGACGGCCTCGGTCGCCGCGCCGGCCGCCGCGGCAGCGCTGTCGGACGGCAAGGCCGACGCGGACTGCGTGGCCTCGAGCTGCTCGATGCGCAGCTCGAGGTCGTGCACGCGGGTTTCGTACTGCTGCCTGAGCGCCGCGACTTCCGCGCGCAGCGCGTCGAGTTCGTCGTCGCGGGTCTGCGCCCCGACGCCCGGAGGTGTCAGGGCCACGACACACAGGGCGCCGGCCAGCCAGGGCCGGAAGCGGATGTTCATCGATGGAATCCTCGTTCGAGCCATGGAGCGACGCCCGCGTCGAGCGCGACGTCACGGTGCGTCGAGCCGGCGGCCGCGTGGCCGCCTTCGAGGATTCAGCGTGGAGGTGCGCGGGAACGGAACCGCCGCGCGACTGGCGCAGTCACCGCACGGATCGGCACCGCCGGCAGCAACTCGCGGGCCACCGGCCCGATCAGTGTCACGACCGCCCCGACGCCGCCCGCCACCGCCGTCAGCGGCAGCAGCGACGCGCAGTCGGTGCAGAGCTGGCTGTGGTCGCCGGGCAGTCCGGGAGCGTCGCTGCCCCAGTGGCGCGCGGCGTGCGCGACCGCCATGGCCTGCGCGACGCAGAACATGACGAGCACGACCAGCAGGATCGCGCTGCGATGAGGGCAGACCGGGCGGACGAGCGAAGCCGTCGGCATGCGCGCAGTCTAGCCGAAGGTGGCGTGCGGCGTGCGGCGACCGGACGGCCCACGCGCACGGGGTGCGGCTTGCGGGACTCCAGACACGGCCTGGCTAGACGCGATGCTCCTGCGGGGCGATGCCCGAGCGGTCGAGCAGCAGTTCGACCTTGTCGCGGAAGCTGCGGCTCAGCTTGATCTCCTGCCCCGATTGCAGCTTCAGGAAGCACTCGCCGTTCAGGTGCGGGCGCAGCGAGCGCACGCGCGCCAGGTTGACGATCGTCGAACGGTGCACCCGCTGGAATACCAGCGGATCGAGCATCGCCTCGAGTTCCTTCATCGTCGCGCGCAGCACGTGCGTCTGCCCGGCGGCGTGCAGGCACATGTAGTCGCCGGCCGCATCGATCCAGTCGATCGTTGCGACGTCGAGCCGCAGCGTCTCGCGGCCCGAGCGGATCGGCAGCATCGAGGCATGGCGGCGCGGCGCCGCCGGCGCGGCGGCACCGGGCATCGGCAGCAGCGCATCCGGCGAAATCTCGCCCTTGCCCGTGAGGTCCGCGAGCAGCGCCAGCAGCTGCTCGCGCTGCGCCGCCGCCTGCTTCTGCTGCCACTGCGCACGCACGCGGTCGAGCGCAGATGCGAGCCGCGCGTCGTCGACCGGCTTGAGCAGGTAGTCGAGCGCATGCGCCTCGAACGCATCGATCGCATAGCGGTCGAACGCGGTCACGAACACGATCATGGGCATGTTTTCCTGCGGTACCTGCGCCACCACGTCGAGCCCCGAGAGCCCTGGCATCTGGATGTCGAGGAACATCAGGTCGGGCGCATCCCCGGCGATCGAGGCGATCGCTTCGCGGCCGTTGGCGCACTGGCGCACGATCTGGATGTCCGCCGCGTCCTGCAGGCGCAGCTCGAGGCCGCGGCGCGCGAGCGGCTCGTCGTCGACGATGATGGTGCGGATGGTCATGCGGGTTGGGTGGCGAGTTCCAGGGGCAGGGAAACCTCGATGCGCAGTCCGGGGCGCGAGAATCGTACCGCGATCTGCTGCCGGTCGCCGTAGAGCACGGCGAGGCGTTCGCGCGTGTTGCGGAAGCCGACGCCGCGGCCCGCCCCGAGTTCGACGCCGACCGGCAGGCCCGGACCGTCGTCCTGCACGACGAGACGCAGGTGGCCGTCGATCTCGTGCGCCTCGATCCGCAGCCGCCCGCCCTCCTCGCGCGGCGCGACCGCATACTTGAGCGCGTTCTCGACCAGCGGCTGCAGAATCAGCGAGGGCACCTGCGCGGCCGTCACCTGTTCGTCGACGTCGAACTCGAGCCGCAGCCGGTCGCCGAAACGCAACTTCTCGATGCCGAGGTAGAGGTTCAGCGCGTCGAGTTCGTGCCGCAACGTGACCTTTTTCATCGGATCCTGGTCGAGCGTGTAGCGCAGGAAATCCGACAGCCGCCCGACGGCCTGGTTGGCAACCTTTCCCTGACCGTCGAGGATCAGCGTCGAAATCGCGTTCAGCGTGTTGAACAGGAAATGCGGATTGAGCTGGTAGCGCAGCATCTTGACCTGCGCCTCCTGCGCGAGCGCCGACGCGCGCAGCATGGATTCGCGCTGCTCCTGCAACGTCTCGTAGTACTTGATGCCGAAGTAGAGAATCGACCAGCAGAGCAGCAGGTAGGTCGAACTGAGCGTCCCGACGAAGATGCCGTACCACGGCTCGCCGGCCATCGAGTCGGCCTCGACCCAGTGGATGTAGGACGAGTTGATGACCACGCGCCAACCGAGGCCCGTGACCCACGACGAGAGCAGCACCGCGGGGACGATGACCGCCGGGCGCCGCGTCCACAGCCAGCGGTAGACGTAGCGCAACGGCGCGGAGAGCACGAACCCGCCGGCTGCCGCCGCGAGCACGACCTTGATGTACGCCGTCGGCTTCTCATAGAGCAGCGCGCCGAGGTACTGCGTGATGAGGTAGGCGCTCCAGCCGAGCGTGTGCAGCGCCCAGAACAGGAGGTTGCGGTTGCGGCGCAGGTCTTCGAGGGTCACCGCGCGACTCTAGCCGCCATGTCGCCGCGACGGAAACGGCTCGTCGCAGCCGTTGCACGTCCCGGCTCCGTTCACCGCGCGATCATGACGTACGCCTCGCAGCCGGCCTCGAACCTCGGCCCGGCGCCGCCGCAGCGGCAGCGGTCGCCGATACCGTTGTCGCGGGCCCACTGGAAACCGGAACTCTCCGCCGTCACGGCATCCTCGACGAACGCCCGGCAACCTTCGGCGAAGGCCGGCTCCGAAGCGCCTGCGCAGTCGACCGGATCGGTGACGCCGTTGCGGTCGGCCCAGGCGAAGCCGGCCTTGTGCGCGCCACAGTCGGCATCGCGACACAGGTAGCCGAGGAACGTGCGCGGCGCCTCGATGCGCGAGACTTCGCCGGCGCAACCCCGGTCGGGCCGCGCATCGACCTGGCCGTGCGCGGGCCGGCACACGACAGCCGCGGCCAGGGCGCCGCCGACGGCCAGCAGCGTCAGCCGGACGGGCAACGACAGACGGCCAACGGCCGTCCGCGGCACGAGACGAACAGGACGCAGTGGGACGGGCATGGCGGCTGGCTCCCGCGAACGGCGGATGCCGTCACGCTAGCGCTGCCGCACCGGGATTCCCCGTGGATTTTCGGGCGCGTCGCCACAGATTTCCGGATGGTCAACCGCCTGGCGCCGCCCCCGGGACCGGTTCAGGGAAACTGGATCTTGCCGCGCGGCGGTCCGCCCTGACCGAGGGCCGCCGCCGCGCCGGCGTCCGGGATCACGATCGAGGACGCCTGCTGGCGCCGCATTTCCTGCAGCTCCTTCATGGTTTCCTCGAACGCGACCTTGGCCCCGTCCGGGAACCCGGCGCAGGCTTCGGCGAGGTTCGTCGCGTCGATCTCGAATGACAGCGGCAGCACGCCGGCCGGGGTCATGATCTGGGCCTGCCCGACATAGAGCGAAGGGCGCGTCGGGTCGGGCGAGCCGTCGGATCTCACCGGCGTCATGACCCGGATGGTGCCCACCTTGCGGTCGGAATACGTGTCTTCGCGATACAGGTCGTTCGCATCCATTTTCGGATCGGGGGCGTTGCCGGCCATGGTCATTCCTCGGCGCTGCAGGGGGGCGATTTCGCGGGGACGCAACGTTATCAGAATTTGGCGTCGGCCTGCCCGCCACCCGGGCCAGGACGCGTGCCGTCGTTCCAGCGCCCTTCGCGCGGCCACGGGTTCAGCGCGACGTAGTAGAGCAGCACCAGGTTGACGAGCGGCACGGAGGCCATGATCGCGAGCCACGGCGGGTAGCCCATGCGGCCGAGGATCTTCCAGAACGCGACGAGCTGCAGCAGCGACAGGATCAGGACCCAGCGGATCATCGGGAACTCCGGGCAACGGCCGACACCGGCGGCGGGATGATATAACGCGCCGATGAACGACCACCTCCGCGACGACGCAGGGCGCGGGCCGATCCGCGCACCGCGCGGCACGCCGTTGAGCGCCCGCAGCTGGCTCACCGAAGCGCCGCTGCGCATGCTCATGAACAACCTCGACCCCGACGTGGCCGAGCGGCCCGCGGACCTCGTCGTCTACGGCGGCATCGGCCGCGCTGCGCGCGACTGGAACTGCTACGACCGCATCGTCACCGCGTTGCGCGAGCTGCGCGAGGACGAGACGCTGCTCGTGCAGTCGGGCAAGCCGGTCGGCGTGTTCCGCACGCACGTCGACGCACCGCGCGTGCTGATCGCGAACTCGAACCTGGTCGGCCGCTGGTCGACGTGGGAGCATTTCAACGAGCTCGACCGCAAGGGCCTGATGATGTACGGGCAGATGACGGCCGGCTCCTGGATCTACATCGGCAGCCAGGGCATCGTCCAGGGCACCTACGAGACCTTCGTCGAGATGGGGCGACAGCACTATGGCGGCAACCTCGCCGGGCGCTGGATCCTGACAGCCGGGCTCGGCGGCATGGGCGGCGCGCAGCCGCTCGCGGCGACCATGGCCGGCGCATCGATGCTCGCCGTCGAGTGCCGGCCCGAGCGTATCCAGAAGCGCCTCGACACGCGTTATCTCGACGTGCGTGCCGACACGCTCGAGGAGGCGCTCGCGCTCATCGAGCAGTCCGTGCGCGAGCGACGGCCCGTCTCGGTCGGGCTGCTGGGCAATGCGGCCGAAGTGCTGCCCGGACTGCTGCAGCGCGGCGTGCGACCGGATGCGGTCACGGACCAGACCTCGGCGCACGACCCCGTCAACGGCTATCTGCCCGCGGGCTGGACACTCGAGCAATGGGACCGGCTGCGCGCGAGCGACCCATCGGCGGTCGCCAGGGCCGCGCGGACCTCCATGGCGAAGCACGTCGAGGCGATGCTCGCGTTCCGCGAACTCGGCCTGCCCGTCTTCGACTACGGCAACAACATCCGGCAGGTCGCATTCGACGAAGGGGTGGCGAACGCTTTCGACTTCCCGGGCTTCGTGCCGGCCTACGTGCGGCCGCTGTTCTGCCGCGGCGTCGGGCCGTTCCGCTGGGTCGCGCTGTCGGGCGACCCCGAGGACATCCACCGCACGGACGCCCGGGTCAAGGAGTTGATTCCCGACGATCCGCACCTGCACCGCTGGCTCGACATGGCGCGCGGCCGTATCCAGTTCCAGGGCCTGCCGGCGCGCATCTGCTGGGTCGGCCTCGGTCAACGCCACCGTCTCGGCCTCGCGTTCAACGACATGGTGGCGAAGGGCGAGGTGCGGGCGCCGATCGTGATCGGCCGCGACCATCTCGACTCCGGCTCGGTGGCGAGCCCCAACCGCGAGACCGAAGCGATGCGCGACGGCTCCGACGCTGTGGCCGACTGGCCGCTGCTCAACGCGCTGCTCAACACCGCGAGCGGTGCCACCTGGGTGTCGATCCACCACGGCGGCGGTGTCGGCATCGGCTACTCGCAGCACGCCGGCGTGGTCGTCGTCTGCGACGGCACGGAGGCGGCCGCGAAGCGTATCGAGCGCGTGCTGTGGAACGACCCAGCCACGGGCGTCATGCGTCACGCGGACGCGGGCTATGACATCGCGATCGACTGTGCTCGCGAGCAGGGGCTGAATCTGCCCTTCCTGCGGTAAGCGTTCGGGGCCGAGGGCCGACCACCGATGCTCACGCTCTGGCGTAACGCCTCGATCGCCACCTGTGACACCGCGGGCCGCGTGTTCGAGCGCGGCGCGCTGCTCACGCGCGAAGGGCGCATCGAGTGGGTCGGTTCCGAAACCGACGTTCCGGCGGGGCTGCGACCCGATCGCACGGTGGACCTGGCGCAGCGCTGGATCACGCCCGGGCTGATCGATTGCCACACGCACCTGGTCTACGCCGGGCAGCGCGCGGCAGAATTCGCGCGACGCACGGCCGGCACGAGCTACGCGGAGATCGCGCGCGAAGGCGGCGGCATTCTCGCGACGGTGCGCGCGACGCGCGCGGCGTCGGTCGAGGTGCTGGTGACGCAATCGGCGCCGCGCCTGTGCTCGCTGCTGCAGGAAGGCGTGACCACGGTCGAGATCAAGTCGGGCTACGGGCTCGTGTACGAAGCCGAACGCCGCATGCTGCTCGCCGCGCGTGAACTGGAAGCCAGACATCCGGTGAATGTCGTCACCTCGCTGCTCGCAGCACACGCGGTGCCACCGGAGTTCGCAGGCCGCCCGGACGCGTATCTCGATACGGTCTGCGACGACTGGCTGCCGCGGTTCGCGGAAGAGGTTTGCCCGCACGCCGATGTGCTCTCACCGGGGCGGGCGAGCGATCCGGACAGCTGCGCTCTCCATGCGGCGGTGAGGCGGCGGAGACTCGTCGACATGGTCGACGCCTATTGCGAGAGCATCGCGTTCAGCGCGGCACAGTGTGAACGGCTGTTCGCCGCCGCCGGTCAGTTCGGCTGGCCGGTGCGGCTGCATTCGGAACAGATCTCGAACATCGGCGGTGCGCAGCTGGCGGCACGGCAACGGGCGCTCGCGTGCGATCACCTCGAATACGCCACGGAGAACGACGCGGTGGCGCTGGCCCGGGCCGGCACCGTGGCCGTGCTGTTGCCCGTGGCATATTACGTACTGGGCGACCCGAAGCTGCCTCCGATCGGGCAGTTCCGCGCGCACGGCGTGCCCATGGCCGTGGCGAGTGACGCAAACCCGGGTACCGCGCCCGGAGCTTCGCTGCTCGTCGCGATGAACATGGCGCGGCGGCTGTTCGGCATGACGGGCGACGAAGTATTGCGCGGCGTCACCTGTCACGCCGCGCGCGCGCTCGGCCGGGCCGACCGCTGCGGCACGCTGGCGGCCGGGTACGACGCCGACTTCGCCGTGTGGTCAATCGACACGCTCGACGAGCTGGGCTACTGGATCGGCTTCAATCCATGCAGCATGGTGGTGCGCGCGGGCGGGATCGTGCGGGAGCGCGACACATGAACGAGGCGAGACAGCGCATGCCCGGGCAGAATCCACGCAGTCACTGGGTGGGCCGTGTCGACGCAATCGACGGCGCCGCGGGCCGTCGCTGGCACCAGGTCGTCAGGCCGTTCGCCGCGGGCAGCCCACGCGGCGTGACGCTGATCGGGCTCGCCTGCGACGCCGGTGTTCGTCGCAACCACGGGCGACCGGGCGCGGCCGAGGGGCCACGGCGCCTGCGGCAATACCTTGCCAACCTCGCCTGGCATGGCGGCGAGCAGACGGCTCTCTACGACGCCGGCGACGTCGAAGTCGACGGCGACGGACTGGAGGCGGCTCAGGCCGGATACGCGACACGCGTCAACGCGGCCCTGCGCGACGGCCATCGCGTCGTCGGTCTCGGCGGTGGCCACGAGATCGCCTGGGCCGCGTATCTGGGGCTCGCCGGCGCGCTCGGCGACGACCCCCGATTCCACCGGCTCGGTATCGTCAATTTCGACGCGCACTTCGACCTGCGTCGCGCGGAGCAGCCCGGACGAGGCAGCTCCGGCACGCCGTTTCTGCAGATCGCCGAGACGCGCGCCGCGGCAGGCCTGCCGTTCGACTACTTCTGTGTCGGCATCGCCGAGACGGCCAACACGCCGGCGCTGTTCGAGCGTGCCGCGACGCTCGGCGTGCGGTACGTGAGCGACGTGGATGTGGAACGGCCGCAGACGGAGCAGGCCCTGCTCGATTTCGTCGACGCTTGCGAAGCGGTCTACTGCACGTTCTGCCTCGACGTGCTGCCGCCAGCGGAGGCACCGGGCGTGAGCGCGCCCTCCGGCCTCGGCGTGCCGCTGCACCGCGCGGCGGGCCTGTTGCGGACACTGGTCGCGCATTGCCGCCGGGGATCCGGTCGCGACAAGCTCGTGCTGGCGGATGTGGCCGAACTGAGTCCGGCACACGACACGCACGACGGCCGCACCGCGCGTGCAGCCGCGCGCATCGTCTACGAACTCGCCGCGATTGGCCGGTGACGCTCGCGCCGACTGCGGCTTTTGCGGCGGCCACCGGCCCGGGGGTATCCTCCGCGCCCAGCGTCCGATTGCATGCGCTTCCGGTCTCGTCGACATCATGAAGTCCAGCCGCTCCGCCTTCCTGCCCGTCGCTCTGGCCCTGCTGGTCGCAGGCTGCGACCGCCCGCCCCGCGACGAGCCGCCTCCCCCGCCGCAACCGCAGGCACAGGCCGAGGCATCGGCCGAGACCGGCACGGCGGACGACACTGGTCGCCACCTGCCGGCGGGCATCGGCTGGTTCGCCGGCAGCGTCGATGCCGCCTTTGCGGCGGCAGAGGCCGCCGACAAGCCCGTTTTCCTGTACTGGGGCGCCGAGTGGTGCCCGCCGTGCGCGCAGGTCAAGTCGACGATCTTCAATCGCCGGGAATTCCAGGACCGGTCGCGGCTGTTCATCCCGGTGTACCTCGACGGCGACACCCCGAGCGCGCAGAAGCAGGGCGAGCGCTTTGGCGTCGTTGGCTACCCGACGATGATCCTGTTCCGGCCGGACGGCACCGAGATCACGCGCCTGCCCGGCAGCGTCGACGTGGCCCGCTACGCGACTATCCTCGACATGGCGCTGGCCGATGCGCGACCCGTCGGCGAGTTGATCGCACGGGCGACGAGCGGCGACGAACTGGCCGCGAACGACTGGCGTCTGCTCGCCTACAACGCCTGGAGCAGCGACGTCGACGGTCGCGTGCTGCCGCAGGAACGGCGTGTGGCTACGTTCCGCACGCTGGCGCGGCGTTGCCCTCCGACGCTGCCCGGCGAATGCGCGCGGTTGTTTTTCGAGTACCTGAACGCCGCCGCTGCCGCACCGAAGGAAGCGCCGGCACTCGACGGCCTCGCGCGCGCCGAGGCGCGCCGCGCGCTGCTTGCGCTGCTGCCCAATCCTGCCGTGCACACGACGAACGTCGACAACCTGCTCTACGGAGCAGAGGACGTCGTGCCGTTGCTCTCGGACGACGGTTCGTCCGCACGCCACGAGCTCACGCGTACATGGGGCACCGCGCTGGACCGGCTGGCCGTGCCCCGCAGCGTGATCGAGTTGTCCACGCCCGAGCAGCTTTCCCTGGTGCGCGCCCGCGTGATCCTCGCGCGGCTCGACGCGCCTGCGGGCGCCCCGGTGCCGGTCCCGCTGCTCGCGCAGGCGCGCCAGGCCGTCGCGAATGCCGATGCGACGACGAGCGACAGCTACGCCCGCCAGGCGGCGATCAACGCCGCCGCGAACCTGTACTGGGAGGCCGGGCTGGACGACGCCGCCAGTGCGCTGCTGACGGCCGAGCTCGCGAAGTCGAAGTCACCGTATTATTTCATGCTCGACCTCGCGAACCTTGCCGAAAAGGCCGGTCGCAAGCAGGAAGCCGTGCAGTGGCTGGCACGCGCCTACGCCGCTGCGCAGGGCCCGGCGACGCGGTTCCAGTGGGGTTACAGCTACCTGGTCGGCCTGCTCGAGATGACGCCGGAGGACACCGCCAGCATCGAGCGCGCGGGGCTTGCGGTGCTCGGCGAACTCGACGGTGCACCGGACGCGTTCTACCAGCGCACGCGGCTGCGCCTCGAGCAACTCGACTCGAAGCTGCTCGAGTGGGGCCGGCAGGGCGAGGCAGCCCGCGTCGTCGAGACGCTGCGCGCACGCACGGCCGAGATCTGCCGCAAGCTGCCGGCAAACGATCCGGGCCGCCAGAATTGCGAGAAGTTCCTCGCGCCCTCGACCAGGACAGGGCCCCAGTCCGCGTGAGTTCGACGACGACGACCGGACGCACCGCCGTGGCCGCGCCGGAACAGGGGCCATTCCGTTACCATGGGCCCGGGCTCGAGCAGCGCTGCGTGTGCCGGCACGATCGGGAACCGCAAGGCATCGACGCGCTCGTCGCCACGATTTCGGGGGTGCTGTCATGAATCCGCTTCGCCGCCAGGTCCTGCCGGGCTGGCTGCCGCTGCTCGCGGCGGTCGCCAGCCTCGCCGGCGCGACCGCGCGCGCGGAGTCACTCGAGGCGATCCCGCTGCACCACCGGCCTGCGGAAGAGCTGGTCCCGCTGCTCCAGCCTCTGCTGCCGCCCGGCGCCGCCCTCACCGGCACCGGCGACGTGCTGCTCTTGCGGGGCGATGCGGCGACCGTGGCGGAGGTCCGTCGCGCGCTGGCGACGCTCGATCGCGCGCCGCTGCAACTGCTGATCACCGTCGGCCAGGCTACGGGCTCGAGCCGGCAGTCGGGCGGCGTGCACGCCTCGGGCACGCTCGGGTCCGGCGACGTGCAGGTCGGCGTCAATCGTCGGCCAGCGGACGCGGCCGGCGCCGAGGTCACCGTGCGCAGCACGAGCACGCGCGACGACATCCACAGCGTCTCGACCGTGCGCGCGCTCGAAGGGCGCGAGGTCTACGTCGCAACCGGCGAATCGCGGCCGGTGACGACGACGACCATGGTCGGTGACGGACCCTGGCATGGCCCCGTCGTCAGCCAGACGACCGGCTACCGCGACGCACAGACGGGGTTCTATGCCACCCCGCGCGTGAGCGGCAACCGCGTGACACTCGAAATCGCGCCGACGCAACAGCAGTTCACGGGAGGGGCGCGCCAGCCCACGGTGGCGAAGCAGTCGCTGCAGACGACCGTCAGCGGGCCGCTCGGCGAGTGGATCGAAATGGGCGGCGTCTCGGCGACGCGCGAAGGCGCGACAGGTGGCCTCGGCACCTGGGGAACCCGTGCCGATTTGACGGGATATTCAGCCTGGGTCAAGGTTGAACGGATACCATAATCGCCTGCGCGAGGTCGTCATCGAATGGAATGCAGCCTGCCGCCGGCGGAGGTGTCCGCCAGCCCCAACCTGGAGGGGCTGGTCGTCGCCGTCGTGGGCGCCGGGCGCATCGGCGCCGAGGTCATTCGCAACCTCGACCGCATGGGCGTAGGCCGCATCGACGTCTACGAATCAGATGCGCGCGCGGCCGCCCTGCTGCGCGACCGCCACGTCGTGCACCTGGGCAACTTCTGGGACGAGCTGACGCTCGCGCGACTGCGTCACTACGACTTTGCGATCTGCACCGTCGACGACCCGGGCGCCCGCGTGCGCATGAACCAGAAGTGTCTCATCGCGAATGTGAACCTCATGCTCGTCTGGACGGAAGGCGCGGGCGCGGTCGTGGCCGCCTACCCGTTCGACGCGCTCGACGACTGCGCCTGTCACGAATGCGGCACCGTGCGCGAGGCCCGGCCGATGTCGATCGCAGCGCTCAGGCTGACGGTGGCCGACCTGCCGCCGCAGGCGGCGGACGCCGCGAGCATCGCCACGGCGAGCATCGCCGCCGGCCTCGCGGCCGCCCTCATTCCGCGCATCGCCGTCGGCGTCGGCCGCTACGTCTCGCGGCGGGCCACACTCGATTCGTCGACGGGCCAGGGCACGTCGCTCGAACTGCCGCGCGATCCGCAGTGCGTGCGCTGCAAGGGACTGCAGCGGCCCGTGCCAATCGTGCGCACGCGCAACCGCTGGAACGTCCCGGCGCACGTCCGCACGGCTTTCCCGGAAGCGCTCGAGCAGGGGCTCGAACTCAGCGACGCCATCGGCGACGAACCCGGGCACCGCTACCGGATGGGCGAGCTGGCCGAACGTTTCCGCGGCGGGCCGATTCCGGCCAAGTTCGCCCTGACCGTGGTCGACGGCCGCGTCGTCTGCCTCGACTTCGAGGCACCGCACCCGGACGAAACGGCGTTACAGACACGTTCCGGTGCCGATCCGGGCCGGTGCACGACGAACTGAGCCCCCGGCCTGCCGTCAGGGCCGCGGGCCCGGCGGGCCGGCAGGCGGTGCAGCCGGCTCGACCGCAAGCGCCGAACCGGGCGCGACCGGCGCGGCAGCGGCAATCACCTCGAAATCCGTCGCGAAGTAGTCGGTCTCGCCGAAACACGAGGTCGGCAGACCGCGGTGCTCCGCATAACGGAGGCGGATCTGCTGCCCGACCGCCGCGTGCAGGCGCTCGGCGACAGCCTCGTCGCGCACGCTGAAATGCCAGATCTGCGGCGCCACTCCGCCGACGACGTACAGCGCGAGCTCGCCTTCGTAGGTCTTGCAGACCCAGCCGCGACTGGAGAATTTCTGCAGTACGCCGGCGCGCTCGCCGTCCGAGTAGCTGTACCAGAGCATGGCCATCGTGTAGAGCGCGATCAGCAGGACGGCACCGAACAGACTGCCGAGCAGCCACGACCGGAACCTGTGGCGCGGGGGCCTGGGCGTGGCCGTGGGCGGGGGCGCAACGGCAGGCGTGGCTTGCATGTTCATCGTCGGGCTCCCGGCCCGGTGGCCGTTTTCTGTGCGGGCGGCATCAGAGCTGCGAATCGATGGGCAGAAGCCGCAACAACGTGACGCCGACGCGCCGCAGCACGCCGGCATCGGGCTCGTGCTGCGAGCGTCGCTCCCTGCCGCGGACGCGATCGTACCAGACCATCTCCCCGTCGGGTTCGAGCACGACCCGGTAGCTCAGCTCGGGCGAGGTGATGAGATCCCACTGCCGGCGCAGTTGATCGGCGAGCTCGGTGCTCTGCACCAGCACGCCCATCTCCGTGTTCAGCACCGCCGAGCGTGGGTCGAGGTTCATCGAGCCGACGTAGACCCAGCGACCGTCGATGATCATCGCCTTGCTGTGCAGGCTGGCACCCGACGAGCCGGTCACGCTGATCTGCGTGCGTCCGTGCTCGCTGCCCGCGTGCCGCTTCATTTCGTAGAGCTCGACGCCGCCCTGCGCCAGCTTGCGGCGCACGCGCGCGTAGCCTGTGTGCACGGCGGCCACATCGGTCGCCGCCAGCGAATTCGTCAGCACGGCGACGCGCAGGCCGCCGCGGACGTGGTCGACGAGCCGCTGCGCGCCTGCCTGGCCCGGCACGAAGTACGGCGACACGATCAGCACTTCGCGTCCGGACGTGGTGATCGCGTCGGTGAGACCGGCGAGCACACGCGACCCGTCGCGCCCCTGCTTGCCGCCGACCTTGCCCGGGTCGTCAACGAGCAGCCGGATGTCGGCGACGCGCAACGCGGCCGGCGCCGCCGCCAGCAGCGCGGTGCGCTGCTGCGCGTCGCGCAGCGCCCGCACGTACGGCGTGTCCGCCACCTGCTCGCGGTACTCGAGCGACTCGCGGATCATCGCATCGAGCTCGGCCTGCTTCGGCTCGTGGAAATCGAAGCGGGACACGGGCACGGCGTTGCGGCTGTTCCAGAACTCGTCGAACTGCCGGCTGACGTCTGCGACAACCGGCCCGGTCAGCGCGACATCGAGATCGGCGAAGTTCGAATGCGGCGAGGCGCCGAAGTACTCGTCGCCGATGTTGCGGCCGCCGATGATGGCGATGCGGTTGTCGGCGATCCATGCCTTGTTGTGCATGCGGTGGTTGAGACGGCTCGCGCGCAGGATCCACTCGCTCGCGAGGCCGAGCAGCCCCGAGCGGTCGTGGAACGGGTTGAACAGCCGCACCTCGATGTTCGGGTGCAGGTCGGCCACGGCGAGGCTCTCGTGCTTGCCGCGCGCGTCGAGGTCGTCGATCAGCATGCGCACGCGCACGCCACGTTCGGCAGCCCGCACGAGCTCGCCGGTGAGCAGGCGGCCGGTGAGGTCCTGGTGCCAGATGTAGTACTGCACGTCGAGCGTGCGCGCGGCTGCGACGGCGGTGGCGGCGCGGTAGGCGAACGCCACGGGGTTGCTTTCGATGAGCCGCAGCGTCGAGGTCGCGGGGTCGTCGCCGAGCTGCCGCAGCACGGCCTGGTCGAGCGGCGCACTCGCCGTCGGCGGGATGGCGTGCGTCGGCACGACGCCTTCCATGCGCGGTGCGCTGGCGCAATGCGCGAGCAGGGGCAGGGCGGCGAGCAATGCCCAGCGACGCCAGCGCCTCACGGCAACGCCACGCTGGCGGCTGCAGCGGCGGGCCGTGCCGCCGTCGTCCTTGCCGTCGACGTCGGCACGGAGGAAACGACCGGCGCCACCTCCGACGTGCCGAGTGCCTGCAGCACGCGCGCCAGCAGGTAGTCGTGAAAGGGGTTGCTGCGCTGGCGCATGAGCATCCACGCCGGCACTTTCAGCACGCCGATCTCGCCACGCACCTCGACGTTGCCGAGCTGTACGTGCTGCAACGAGCGTCCAGCGGCATACCCGTACAGCGGATCATCCGGCGGGAAAGGCAACGCGACGTGCGACAGCGAAAACACCTGTCGCGGCCAGGCCGCGTCGACTGGCCGCTCCACCGGCACGGTGCCGAGCGCTGGCCAGCGCCGCTCGACGACGCGCAGCGTGCCGGCACTCGCGTTGGTCACCAGCGTCAGCGCATAGGGCCGCTGCGGCTGCTCGACAAGACGTCGCGTGAGCGGTGCCGGGTCCGCGACGAGCAGCGGCTGCACGACGGCCAGCCGGTTCACGTCGAACAGCACGAGTTCGTGACCGGCCGGCGCCAGCCGGGCGAGCAGCGAGTCGACGACTGCGTCGGCGTGCACGGTCGCATCGACGGTCGACACGAACGCCAGCACCGGCGGCAGGCCGTGCACCGGGCCGTCCTGTGCCAGACGCGCGATGCGACGCGACAGCGTGCTCGTCAGCCGCTGCGTGACGCCCGCTGCATGAAACGGAAACGACTGGTACTTGAACGGGTCGACCTCGGGCTCGATGAGCTGCCAGGCAGCGCGACCGAGACCCGGCAGGTCCGAGAGCCCGGTGCGGATGCGTCCGAGGGCAGCGAGGCGCGTGACGCCGATCGCGGGCGAGATCAGCACGAGGCGGGCCGGTCGCGGCAAGGACGCATCGTCGCGCGCGTCGAGCGCATAGCCGACCGCGAGCGCCGCGCCGTTCGAGTACCCCACGAGAACGATGGGCTCGTCCGGCCCGAGACGCGCGCGGAGGTCGCGCACGGCGAGTCGCGTGGCCGCTTCGAGATCCTCGACTTCGACACGCAGCAGGCCCGCCGGTGCCGTGCCGTGCCCGGGCAGCCGCAACCCCACGACGTGGTAGCCACGGGCGGCAAGGAACTGCCCGATGCTGCGCAGACTGTACGGCGAGTCGGTCAGACCGTGCAGCAGGAGGACACCGCCAACGGGTTTGCCGGACGGCACGAGTTCCCAGGTCTGGTTCCAGTCGACGTCCCAGACGCCCGGATCGCTGTGGCTGCCGGCGCTGTAGCGGTTGAGCGGCAGCCGGTCCGCGGCGTCGACACGCTCGTATACCTCGGCCCGGACCTGCTCCTGCAGACGACGCTCGCGCTCGCGGTACTGCGCGAGCGTGACGATCCGCCCGGACGTGTAGTCCCCGGCCGCAAACTCGGCGTCGAGCCGCGCCCGGTGCCAGGGCTTCGGTTCCGGCCCCGTCCAGAGATAGTGCAGCCAGGTGCCGGCACCGACGAGCAGCAGGGCGAGAAGCAGCGAGCGCAGCGCACGACCCGCCCATCCCAACGTGGCTCGAACCATCACGCCTCGCCGATCCCGCCTTCCCGTCCGGATCATGTCCGAACGGCCCCCTCTCGTAAAACCCGAATGGTCGGACGTGCCCGGGCCGGTCAGGATTACGCCTCGGACGGTCGCATCGGCGACGAACGGGACGATGGACAGAGCAACGGTACCGGCAGCGGAACAGGCGAAGCGGATCGCCGCCGCCGCTGTCATCGCCGCGCCCGTCGGCCAGTGCGCGGACCGCCTGCGCGAGGCCGCCGACCTGTTGCAGGCGCAAGGTGCCAATCCGTATCGCGTCGCCGCCTACCGCAAGGCCGCCGACACGATCTGCGGCCTGAGCGGCGAGGCGATCGTGGATCTCGTCGACCGCGAGGGCGTCGACGGCCTTGACCGGCTGCCGCACGTCGGGCGCGGCATCGCCATGGCAATCGTCGAGATGGTGCGTACGGGCCACTGGAGCCAGCTCGAGCGACTGCGCGGCACCGCCGACCCGGTCGCGCTGTTCACCGCCGTCCCAGGGCTCGGGCACCGGCTCGCCGAACGCATCCACGAGGAACTGCACGTCGACACGCTCGAGGCACTCGAACTCGCGGCGCACGACGGCCGGCTCGAGCACGTTCCCGGTGTCGGGCCACGTCGCGCTGCGACCATCCGCGCAAACCTGCGCGCGATGCTCGTGCGCGGCAGGGCACGCGGCGCCTCGGTGTCGCAGGGTCCGCTGCCGCCCGTCCGGCTGCTGCTGGCGATCGACCGGCAATACCGCGAGCAGGCGACTGTCGGGACGCTGCCCAGGATCGCGCCGGCCCGCTTCAACCCGACGCACGAGGCGTGGCTGCCGGTCCTGCATTGCGAGTGCGACGGCTGGCAGTTCACGGCGCTGTTCTCGAACACGGCGCAGGCGCACCAGTTGAACCGCACGCGCGACTGGGTGCGCATCTTCCATTACGACTCGGAGAACTCCGAGGGCCAGCACACCGTGGTGACCGAAACCCACGGCGCCCTGTCGGGCAAGCGGGTCGTGCGCGGCCGCGAACCGGAATGCCGCGCTCATTACGCGGCCGCCTGAGCCTGGCCGGGGCCGTTACGGCGGGCTTCTGAGCCGCGCCTCCGCGCCGGCGCGCGGATCGTGGAAGCGACCCGAACCGACGAACGTGTCGCGGTAGTACGGGTCGTCGAGACTGGTCTCGGTGACGTCGCGCCCCGTCTGCGGTGCGTGCACGAAGCGCCGCTGCCCGGTGTACACGCCGACGTGAGTCACCTCGCGCCGGCCGGGTGTGGTCCGGAAAAAGACCAGGTCGCCGGGCCGCAGTTCGTCCTCGTCGACCTTGCTCACGGCCGCGTACTGCTGCGCCGCCGTGCGCGGCACGACAATACCCTCCTGCGAGTGCACGTAGGCGACGAGGCCGCTGCAGTCGAAACCGCCGCGCGGTTCGTCGCCGCCATAGCGGTACGGCACGCCGATCTGCGCCCGTGCCACGCTCGCGATCTCCACGCCCTGGTCCGTCGCCGGCGGTTGCTCACGCGCGACCGGATCCGCGGGCAGCCCGGGCCGGAACGGCGCGCACGCGGAGACCGCAACGAGCAGACAGGCGGCGACGCCGCACAGCCCTGCCTGCGGCCGCTGTCTCGTCATCACCTTCGTGCTGGCCGTCATCCTTCGTCCTGGCATCATCTGCCCGGTGGGCGCACCTTGCGCGTCGCCGTGGCCGCGTAGGGATCGTCGGGCCAGTAGTGCTTCGGATACCGGCCCTTGAGCTCCTTGCGGACTTCGGCGTAGCCGCGCGCCCAGAAGCTCGCGAGGTCGCGCGTCACCTGCACCGGCCGTCGCGCCGGTGACAGCAACTCGAGCGTGACGGGCACGCGGCCACCCGCGATGCGCGGAGTGTCCATCCAGCCGAAGACTTCCTGCAACCGGACCGCCAGCGCCGGCGCGGCGCCCGTGTAGTCAACCGCGAGACGTGAGCCGCTCGGCACGACGAGGTGGGTCGGGGCCAGTTCGTCCAGACGACGCTGGCGGCGCCAGTCGAGCATCCCGTGCAACGCGGCGCGCAGGTCGACCCGGCCGAGCTGCTCGCGCCGCGTGACGCCCACGAGAAAGGGCCCGAGCCAGCTCTCGAGCGCATCGAGCAGCGCGGCGTCGGCGACGTCCGGCCAGGTCGCCGCCTCGTCCGGACCATCCGCATGGTCGCGGACCAGCGCGACGCGCGCACGCCACTGCGCGAGGTCCGCGGTCCACGGCAGGCACGCGAGGCCCAGCGCGCGGATGCCGTCAAGCATCGCGTGCCGCAGCCGCTCGCCCGCCGCCGCGCCGAGCGGACGCTCGTCGAGCACGATCGCGCCGAGTTGCCGCGTGCGGCGCGCCACCACGGAGGCACTGCGAGGATCCCACTCGATCTCATCCGCGGTCGTCACTGCGTCGGCGAAGTGCCGTTCCAGCAGCGACCGGTCGAGCGGTGCGGCGAGATGCACCTGCGCCTCGCGTTCACCGGCGTCGAGGTCGGCGGCGACGATGAACTCGCTGCGCGCCAGCGCGGACGGCCCCGGCAACACCGCGCCGCGACCCTGGCGCAGCAGATACCGTCCCGGCTCGCTGCCCCGCGCCCGGCCGATGCGGTCTGGATACGCGAACGCGAGCAGCAAGCCGACCGCCGTGTCGGTCGCCAGCGCCGGCGACGCGGCAACGGACGCCGAGGCGCGCATCCGCGGCAGGCGTCTTCGCAACAGGTCCGACGTGCGACGCGCCGACTGCAGCGCGCGCGCGTCGACGGTACAGCCGGGTGGCGGCGACGCACCGGCGAGCACGTCGACGCGATGACGCAGGTCGGGATCACGCGCCCCGGTCACGGTCCGCAGTGGATCGCGCTCGACGAGCAGCGCCGCGACGTCGCAGGCCAGCGCGTCGAGTCCGAGCGCCGCGCCGCGATCGATCATGTGCGCGAGTCGTGGCGGCGTGCCGGGCGCGGCCAT
>JAYRRR010000115.1:0-14929 GCA_041910015.1 Steroidobacteraceae bacterium | reverse complement strand
GTGCCGATCATGATCTCGTGCGCCGCGATGCGCCCGCCGCCGATGCGCTTCAGCAGCGACTGCGAAATCACGGCGCGCAGCGACTCCGAAAGCATCGCCCGCACCATCTCCTTTTCCGCCGCCGGGAACACGTCGACGACGCGGTCGATGGTTTTCGCAGCCGAGCTCGTGTGCAGCGTGCCGAAGACGAGGTGACCGGTCTCGGCGCCCGTGAGCGCGAGCCGGATGGTCTCCAGGTCGCGCATTTCGCCGACCAGGATGACGTCCGGATCCTCGCGCAGCGCCGAGCGCAGGGCCTCGCTGAAGCCCAGGGTGTCGCGGTGGACCTCGCGCTGATTGATCAGGCAGCGCTTGGACTCGTGCACGAATTCGATCGGATCCTCGATCGTGATGATGTGGTCCGGCCGGTTGTCGTTGACGTAGTTGATCATCGCGGCGAGCGTCGTCGACTTGCCCGAGCCCGTCGGCCCGGTGACCAGCACCAGGCCGCGCGGCTGCATCGCGATGTCCTTGAAGATCTTGGGCGCGTTCAGGTCGTCGAGCGACAGCACCACCGACGGGATGTTGCGGAACACGGCGGCCGCGCCACGGTTCTGGTTGAACGCGTTGACCCGGAAGCGCGCCAGCTTCGGGATCTCGAACGAAAAGTCGGTCTCGTAGAATTCCTCGTACGCCTTCCGTTGCTTGTCATTCATGATGTCGTACACCATGCTGTGCACTTCCTTGTGCGTCAGCGGTGGCATGTTGATCCGCTTCATGTCGCCGTCGACGCGGATCATCGGCGGCACGCCGGAAGACAGGTGCAGGTCGGAGGCTTTGTTCTTGACGGCGAATGCCAATAGCTGGGCAATATCGACGGCCATCGTGACTCCCTGGGCCTGCAATCCGTGTCCGGAAGCGAACGGGTACCGCAGGCGAGCGCAGTATAGATCACCCCCTCCGACCCCAATATGTTAACCGCTCCGCAGTTCTCGCCCGCCGCGCTCGGGGCGGTGCGCGAGCGCGTCGCAGACGCCGCACGCCGCGCCGGACGGGACCCGGCCTCGGTCTGCCTGCTCGCCGTGAGCAAGCAGCACCCGGCGTCGATGGTCCGCGCCGCGTGCGCGGCCGGGCAGCGGGACTTCGGCGAGAACTACGTCCAGGAAGCCGCCGCCAAGGTGGACGAGCTGGCCGACCTGGCGGGTGTGCGCTGGCATTTCATCGGGCAGCTGCAGGCCAACAAGACGCGTGAGGTCGCCGAGCGATTCGCCTGGGTACACACGGTCGACCGCGAGCGCATCGCCGCGCGGCTGAGTGCCCAGCGTCCGCATCACGCGCCACCGCTGCAGGTGCTGCTGCAGGTGCGGCTCGGGGACGAGCCCGGCAAGGGCGGCATCGCGCCCGAGGGCGTGGCGGCGCTCGCGACGGTCGTCGGGGTGATGCCGCGGCTCAGTCTGCGTGGCCTGATGTGCATCCCGCCCCCCGCGCAGTCGTTCGAGGACCAGCGCCGGCCGTTCCGGCGGCTGCGGGAGCTGCTCGAGCGGCTCAATGCCAACGGGCACCGGCTGGACACGCTGTCGATGGGCATGAGCGACGACCTCGAGGCCGCCGTGACCGAGGGCGCCACCATCGTGCGCATCGGCACCGCCATTTTTGGAAGCAGGACATGAAGAAGAGAATCGCCTTCGTCGGCGGCGGCAACATGGCGACGAGCCTGATCGGGGGCCTGATCGCCCGCGGTACGCTGGCGGCGACGATCGTCGTCGCCGAGCCGGTCGCGGAGCAGCGTGCCCGGCTCGAACGCCGCTTCGGCGTCCAGACCCGGTCCAGCGGCGTGGACGCCCTCGGTGAGGCCGATCTCGTGGTGCTCGCCGTCAAGCCGCAGCAGATGGCGGAAGCGGCGCGCTCGATCGCCGGGGTCGTGTCGGTGCGCACGCCGCTGGTCATCTCCATCGCCGCCGGCATCCGCCTGGCAGACCTGCGTCGGTGGCTCGGGCCGGGCGTGCCGCTGGTGCGAACCATGCCGAACCTGCCGGCGCTGATCGACGCCGGCGTCTCCGCGCTGTATGCAGGCGACGACGTGAGCGACGAGTCGCGCGCCGACGCCGAAGCCGTCCTCTCCGCCTGCGGCCGCACCGTCTGGGTGCCTGCGGAGGATCAGATGGACGTCGTGACCGCGGTGTCTGGCACGGGCCCGGCCTACTTCTTCCTGTTGATCGAGGCGCTGCAGGCCGCCGCCGTCGAACTGGGCCTCGACCCGGTCACGGCACGCACACTCTGCCTCGAGACTGCGCACGGGGCCGGCCGCATGGCAGCGGCGGCGGACGTCGATCCGGCACAACTGCGGGCGCAGGTCACGTCGAAGGGCGGCACGACCGCCGCGGCGATGGAAATACTGGAGGGTGCGGGGCTGCGTGCTATTTTGGCGCGAGCCGTTGCCGCCGCCGCGCGCCGCTCGAACGAGCTGGCGCGGGAATACGGCGCCGCCGCCGGCAACTGAGTCCGGCCAACCAGGGCTCGCATCGATGAACGCACTGCATTTCCTGATCGAGACGCTGCTCACGCTGGTCGTCGTCGTGTTCCTGCTGCGGTTGCTGATGCCGTTCGTCCGGGCGGACTTCCGCAATCCCATCGGCGAGGCGGTGCTGAAGCTCACGAACCCGCTCGTACTGCCGCTGCGCCGGTTCCTGCCGCCGGCCAGGCGCTTCGACGTCGCCTCGCTGGTCGCACTGCTGATCGTGCAGTTCGTCAAGACGTGCCTGCTGCTGTTCGTGACCGGCGCGTTGCTGCGCGTCGACACGGTCCTCTTCGCCGGCCTGTACGGCCTGCTGGCCACCGTCATCCAGTTCTATTTCTACGCCGTGCTGATCTACGCCCTGATGAGCTGGTTCGCCGGCGCGGGTTACAGCCCGGCCGGCAGTATCGTCACGCGGCTCTGCGAACCGCTGCTCGCGCCGGTGCGTCGCCTGATCCCGCCGCTCGGCGGTCTCGACCTCTCCGCGCTGTTCGTGATGATCGCGCTGCAGGCGCTGCTGATCCTGCTGCGCTACGCCTGACCGCGGCCGTCATGAACTCGCGCGTCACGACTGCCATACTGCGTCGCGACGGAGCGGACCTGCTCGTCGAAGTGCGGGTGCAGCCACGTGCGTCGCGCACGGAATTCGCCGGTGTCATGGGCGAGCGGCTGCGGATCCGCCTGAACGCACCACCCGTCGACGGTCGCGCCAACGCGGCACTCGTCGAATTCGTCGCCCGCGCCTGCACGCTGCCGCGCTCGCGCGTCACGCTCGACAGCGGCACGACCGGTCGCGACAAGCGCCTGCGCCTGCACGACGTCGGCGGGATTCCCGCCGCACTGCAGCGAGCGCTGTCCAGCCCATCTGGCATCTGAAGCGGCCTCGCGCATCGCAGCAACGACCGGCTTCGCGGACGACGCAGCGAGGCATATAGTGCCGCCAGACTGGCCGACGTCATGGCCGCTCCGGAGGGGAACGTCGATGAACGACACCGCAACGAACATCGTCCCGACCCGTCACCACCGGACCTGCATGACCGCGCTCGGCGTGGCCGCGCTCGTCTGCGGCGGCATGCTGCTCGCGGGCTGCAATCCAGGCGCAGACAGTCCTCCGCAGACGGCGCGGCCAGCGGAAGACACGCACCGGGATTTCGGGAAATTCGAAATCCACTACAACGCGCTGCGCACCGACGAGCTGACGCCCGCCGTCGCGCGCGCGTACGGCATCGAGCGCAGCGGCAACCGCGTCCTGCTGAACGTCTCGCTGCTCGCGAAGGGGCCGGACGGCAGGACGACGCCGGTCGACGGCCAGGTGACTGCCACGGCGCGCAACCTGAACGGCCAGCTCAAGAACCTCGAGTTGCGGCGTGTGCAGGAAGGCACGTCGATCTACTTCATCGGCGAGGTCGGCATCAGTGGCAGCGAGATCCTGGTCTTCGACATCGACGCGAGTCCGCGCGACGGCGCGGGCCCTTATTCGGTGCAGTTCAGGCGCGAGTTCTTCGCCGACTGAGCGCGCAGCACTAAAAAAACAGGCAAAAGGCGGATCCGGCGTATTGCGGAGCCTGTTTTTCGTGGTATTTTTGCGCGCGCCAAGAGACTAACCGGGGCCAGCGGCCCGCAGCACCACCTCCAGGAGACACATCAAGATGGCAGCCAAGAAGAGCTCTGCACTGACCAAGTCCGACATCCTCGCCTCGATCTCGAAGGACACGGGCCTGTCGAAGAAGCAGGTGAGCTCTGTGTTCGAATCGCTGAATGGCGTGATCAGGAAGAGCCTGAAGAGCTACGGCCTCTTCACGCTCCCGGGCCTCGCCAAGATGAAGGTCGTGAAAAAGCCCGCCACGAAGGCGCGCGAAGGCGTCAACCCGTTCACGGGCGAAAAGATGACTTTCAAGGCCAAGCCGGCCAGCAAGAAGGTTCGTGTGATGCCGCTCAAGAACCTGAAGGGGTTCGTCAACTGAACTGATCGCGAGGGGTCTGACCCCACTCAAGAAAAACTTGATGGGGACCCCATCAAGTTTTTCTTGAGTGGGGTCAGACCCCCGTCACGAACGCGAGAATGCCGGCGCGCAGTTCGAGCAGCTTGCCGTGAAAGAAGTGCTCGGCGCCGGGCACGACGAGCAGTTGCGGCGGCGGGTCGTAATCCGCCACCCACCGGCGCACGAGGTCGACGTCGACCAGTTCGTCGCGATCGCCCTGCACGACCAGCCAGGGGCCATCGGGACGCGCCACAGGATCGGTGATGATGCGGCCGACGGGCGGCGCGATCGTGACCAGCCTGTCCGGGCGCGCACCGCCGACCGCCGCCTGTAGCGCGACGGCTGCCCCGAACGAGAATCCGGCCAGCCAGAGCGTGTCGCACGCGAAGCGACGGCGGGCCCACTCGATCACCGCGAGCACGTCCTCGAGTTCGCCGCGACCGGCGTCGTAGCGTCCCTCGCTGTGGCCGACGCCGCGGAAATTGAACCGGACGGTCGCGGCCCCTGCCTCCTGCAGGGCACGCGCCGCGCTGTGCACGACCTTGTTCTGCATCGTCCCGCCGTACAGCGGGTGCGGATGGCAGACCACCCCCGCAACGGTGTGTCGGCCACCGTCCGCCACCGGATCCTCGAGCCGGGCCTCGAGGCGTCCGGCCGGGCCTGCGATCGACACCGGTTGCGGCGTGGGCGGCTTGAACGGATTTGCAGCGGTGGGCGCTCGGGTCACGGTGCTCCGGGGAGGTCGGCCTGCTCAGACGAACGGCGAGTGTGCCAGATCGCGGCCGGAGGCGAGCCCGTGGCAGAATCACTCCCGGACCCACGGACCGAGGAGCACCGCGTGCACCTGTTGTCGTCGAGCTTCGCCCAGGGCCAGCGCATTCCGGCCGAATTCGCCTTCTGTGCGCCGGACCCATCGCAGCATGTCCGCCCATCCGGCAACCGCAACCCGCACCTGCGCTGGACGGGCGTGCCATCGACGGCGCGCTCGCTCGTGCTGCTGTGCGTCGACAGCGACGTGCCGACACGGCCCGACGACGTCAACCAGGAAGGGCGCGTCGTGCCGGCAGATCTGCCGCGCACCGACTTCCATCACTGGGTCATGGTGGACATTCCACCCGGCGTGAGCGACATCGCTGCCGGGGCGGCATCCGACGGCATCACTGCCCGCGGCAAGCGCGATCCGCGCGGGCCCGCCGGTGCGCGCCAGGGGCTGAACGACTACACGCTCTGGTTCGCCGGCGACGCGGAGATGGATGGCCGGTATTTCGGCTACGATGGCCCATGCCCGCCGTGGAACGACGAGCGGCTGCATCACTACCACTTCGTGCTGTACGCCACCAACCTCACACGCTGCCCCGTCGACGGCGAATTCACCGGCCCGCAGGTCAGAGACGCGATCGGCCGGCACATCCTCGCCGAAGCGCGCCTGACCGGCACCTACGCGCTGAATCCCGCTGTGAAGTAACAACGCCGTCGCGCCATACCTCAGCGCGGCGGATGCACGGCAAGCAGATCGACGTCGAACACGAGCGTCGCCCCGGGTGGGATCACACCGCCTGCGCCGCGCTCGCCGTAGGCGAGCGACGCAGGAATCACGAGGCGGCGCTGACCGCCGGCCCGCATCCCGGCAACGCCCTGGTCCCAGCCGGCAATGACCCGGCCCTGGCCCAGCACGAAGCTGAACGGCGCCCCGCCCTTGCGCGAGCTGTCGAATTCCTGGCCCTTGTGGTCGACGGCGGCGCGAGCGTACAGCCAGCCGGTGTAGTGCACCGTCACCGTCGAGCCGGCCATCGCCTCCGCGCCCTGCCCGACGACGAGATCCTGTGTTTCGAGTGTCGTCATCTGATTCTCCGGGGAGACGGACGGCATCGACGGGCGCGCGCAGGCCGCCAGACCGAACGCAAAGGCAGCCGCCAGCACGTGCCTGGCGAAGGGTCGACCGGGAAACGCGGCCATGTGCATGGGCATCAGTCCCCTTTTCTGAAATCGAGCGCGGCGGAGTTCACGCAGTAACGCAGGCCGCTGGGGCGGGGTCCGTCATCGAACACGTGACCGAGGTGTGCACCGCACGCGGCACAGGTCACTTCGGTGCGCAGCATGCCGTGACTCGTGTCGCGCTGCGTGGCAACGCGGTCGCCGGCGAGCGGCAGCCAGAACGACGGCCAGCCGGAACCGGAGTGGAATTTCGTGCCGGAGGCAAACAGCTCCGCACCGCACACGACGCATGCGTAGACGCCCTGCTCGTCGTGATCGACATATTGGCCGGTGAACGGTCGCTCCGTGCCCTTCTGCTGGGTCACGCGGAATTGCTCGTCCGTCAGTCGCGCGCGCAATTCGTCGTCACGGTCCGGTCGCCGGTCCCGGGTGTCGCTCATCGGCCTCTTCCCACCGCCATGCTGCGGGAATCGTGGACGGAGATGGCGGGCCTGGCAAGCGCCGCCGGCGCAACTCAATGCGCCGCGTGGAGTTCCGGCGCGCCGAACAGCACGAGCGCACCGAGCACGACCAGGCAGGCGGTCGCGAGCAGCGCAGTGGCGATGACGGCGGGCGCCTGCACCCGGAACACGACCAGCAGGTCGTCGCAGTCGTCGAGCCACATCAGCAGGCGATGCATGGTGTCGTGGTATCGGGGTGCCGCGGTATCGGGGCGTCGCGGCCCGGGTCACTTGCCCGGCTTGCTGCCCGCGTTGCCGGCAGGCAACGGGACTTCGAAGGCGCCGCGGGCCTTGTCGGCCCAGGTCTTGTAGCTGGAGACGCTGTAGAGCGACTTGGCGATGACAGCCTGGCGCGACGGCGGCGTCGACTGACGCACGCGATCGAGCCAGGAATTGTAGGCATCCCAGCCGTCGGTCGCGGCGCCGAATTTCGACGCGGGCCGGCGTGCGCTCGCCTCTATCGCCCCGGTCGGTCGTTCGGGCCGCGACGCCGGCGCCGGACGCGGCGTCGCTTCACGGGCGGGAGCGCCCGCGATCGCGGTCGGCTTGCGTTCGTTCAGCGGAATTCTGCGATCGGCCATGGCCAGCGCAAAGTACGCCCGCCGCGACGACGGGGCCCGGCACTGCGTCACAGTTCCCTCGTCGGCGACACGACACGACGCAGCGCGCAGGCTCACGCGACGATGCGATAGCAGGGACGGTATTCCCCGGAGAGCTTCATGCGCCGCTGGCGCACGAACGACGCGAGCAGTGCGTCGAGCGGCCGCAGCAGCTCGGCGTCGCCGTGGATCTCGAACGGCCCATGCTGGTCGATCAGCCGCAGCCCCGACTCCTTGACGTTGCCGGCCACGATGCCGGAGAACGCGCGACGCAACTCCGCGGCCAGCCGGTGAGGCGGCAGGTCGCGCCGCAACTGCAGCGACGCCATCGTCTCGTGATTCGGCTCGAACGGCTCCTGCAGGTCCTGCGGGATGCGCAGCAGCCAGTTGAAGTTGTAGGCGTCGCTTTCACGGCGGCGGAACTCGCGCACGGCGCCCATGCCGCGGTGCATCTCGCGCGCGACCTCGGCCGGATCGTCGACGATGATCCGGTAGCACTGGCGCACGCGCTCGCCGAGCGTGCCGACGAGAAAGGCGTCGATGTGCCGGAAATAGTCGTCGCTGCCGCGCGGACCGGTGAACACGACCGGGAACGGCTGTGGCTCGTTGGCCGGATCGAGCAGGATGCCGACGAGATAGAGGATTTCCTCGGCCGTGCCGACGCCGCCCGGGAACACCACGATGCCGTGCCCGACCCGCACGAACGCCTCGAGCCGCTTCTCGATGTCCGGCAGGATCACGAGCTGGTTCACGATCGCGTTCGGTGGCTCGGCCGCGACGATGCCGGGCTCCGTCATGCCGATGTAGCGGCCCGCGTGGATACGCTGCTTGGAGTGGCCGATCGCCGCACCCTTCATCGGCCCCTTCATGGCGCCGGGCCCGCAGCCGGTGCAGACGTTGAGCCCGCGCAGCCCGAACTCGTAACCCACCTTCTTGGTGTATTCGTACTCGTCGCGGCTGATCGAATGCCCGCCCCAGCAGACGACGATGTCCGGGCGTACGCGCGGCATCAGCGTGCCGGCATTGCGCAGCACGCGGTAGACGGCGTTGGTGATGCCCTGCGACTCGCGCAGCTCGACGCTGCCGTGCTCGTAGACTTCGCCGTGGATATAGAGGATGTCGCGCAGCACGGCGAAGAGGTGCTCCTGGATGCCGCGGATCATGCGGCCGTCGACGAACGCCGAGGCCGGCGCGTTGTGCAGTTCGAGCTTCACGCCCCAGGCCTGGCGCATGATGTCGATCTCGAAGTCCGCATGGCGGTCGAAGATCGCGCGCGCGTCGTCCGTCTCGCCGCCGCTGTTCAGCACGGCCAGCGAGCAGCGCCGGTAGAGCGCATAGAGCCCGCCGCGCGACGAGTCGAGCAGGCGGTCGACTTCCTGTTGCGAGAGGTTCTCGAGGCTGCCCGTCGGCGAGACTCGGGCGTCGACGGCGTCGGCAACGTCTTCCGGCGGCCCGGCCGGGATGGCAACCTCGATGCGGCGCATGGTCAGGGCCTGATCTCGATCGGCAGTCCGACCGACGTGCGCAGCCACACGTCGACCATGTCCGAATTGCTGAGCGCGATGCAGCCGTCGGTCCAGTCGCGGCTCGCGTAGAACTCCGGCGACCGCTTCGGCACGTTCGGCTGGCCGTGGATCATGATGAGACCGCCCGGTTCCCAGCCGTTCTCCTTCGCCCAGGCCATGTCCTCCTGGTTCGGGTAGGAGACCTGGATGGCGAGGAAGAACTCACTGCGCGGGTTGCGCCGCGTCAGCGTGTACTTGCCTTCGGGCGTGCGGAAGTCGCCTTCCTGCTGCTTGTGCCCGTAGGGGTTCAGGCCGAGCCTGACCGGGTATTCGGCGATCGTGCGGCCGTGCCGGAGCAGGTACAGCCGACGCTCGCTCTTGTCGACGATCACGCGGTCCGCCGACTCGAACGCCGCGTTCGGCCCCGCGCCGGCTCGGGCGGCGGGCGGCGCTCCAGGCGCCACCGCGGCGACGTCGGGCTGGGCGCCCGAAATGGAGCTGAAGCCGAGCGAGGCAAGACGGGCACTCGGCTGGGCCACCGTCGACGATGGGGATCCGACCGGGACGGCGGCTGGCGGCGCTGCGACCGCTGGCGGGATGGCGACGGGGGTGGTCGACGTCGGCGGTGCCGCGACGGCGACAGTCGACGTCGGTGATGTGGCGGCCGGCGTGTCGCTCGAGATGGAGCCGAAGCCCTGCGCCACGGAGGCGCCGGCGAAGAACGGCGCCGAAGCGCACAGCACGACGGCCAGTGCCGGGACGATTTTCGCGGTCAGTCCTTCCATGGGGACGAAATTATATATTCGCCCGCGCCCGCGCTGTGTCGTACCTCACGCACCCGAGGCCTTCTCCTGCAACGACAAGCGTCGCGTTTCCTCCTCGAAGACGCCCACCACGTCCAGCTTTTCGTCGCCGAGCAGGGTCTCGCCGCCGCGGACGACCACGGTGTCGCCGGCCCGCAGCGTGCCATCGACCGCGATCCAGTCGCCGTCGGCGACGCCTGCCTTCACGGGCACGCGCTGTGCCCGCCGCTCCGCGCTCATGCGCACGACGTAGAGACCGTCGGCGCGGATGATCAGCGCGTCCCTGGGCACCGACAGCCGCCGTTGCGGCTCGCCGAGCGGCAGGCGCACCTGCACGGTGTTGCCTGCCGTCAGCAGGCCGTCGACGGCCGGCGCCTTGACCAGTACCTCGAACGACTGCGAGCGCGGGTCGCCCGCCGGCACGATGCGGCTGACCCTGGCCGTGAACTCGCGCTGGTCCGCGACGACGTCGACTTCCGCGCCCGGCTGGACCGACCGCACGTGGCGCAGCGGCACGAACAGGCGGATCTCGAGCTCGTCCGGATCGACGATGCGCGCGATGACGTCGCCCCGCCCCACTTCCTCGCCGGCCCGCCGGACGCGGTCGGCCACGACGCCGGCGAAGGGCGCCGTGAGACGCGATCTCGCGAGCTGGTCGTCCGTCTGCGCGAGCTCCGCGCGCGCGACCTGCAAATCGGCTTCCGCAAGATCGCGGTTCGACTCCGCCTGGTCGACGTTGAAGCGCGGGACGGCGTTGCCCGAAGCCCTGAGCCGCGTGAACTCGCGATCGAGCGCCGTGAGGCTCACTTGCGCCCGCTTGACGCGGGCCGCCTGCCCCGCGCGGGCCAGTGCGAGTTCGCGCGTGTCCAGCCGCGCCACGAGCTGGCCCAGGGCGACCGCCGTGCCGAGCTCAGCCACCCACTGCAACCGGCCCGCGACGGCCGCCGCGAGATCCGCCGCGGCACGCGACCGCACGATGCCGGTGGCGCGGACCGACGGCGCGAGTTCGCGGATCTGGGCCTGCGCGACCTGCACCGGCGACGGTCGGTCCTGCTGGGCCTGCGCCAGCATGGGCGACGCGAGGGCCGCGAGCGCGAACAGCGCTCCGGGGACGCGGCCGCTGCGGCCGGGGCTTCGTGATGTCGTGTTCATGTCTGGGTCCGGTTCACGCCACGGCGGGTGCTTCGCTCGACGGCGCCGCCGCAGCTTCGGTGGCATGCTCACCGAGCCGCAGCAGGCTCGGCATCAGGATCCAGGTGAAGACCGTGCCGACGACCATGCCGCCGGCGACAACCGCCGCGAGCCCGCGGTAGATCTCGGCGCCCAGACCCGGCATGAAGATCAGCGGCGCCATGCCGAGCACCGCGGTGAGCGTGGACAGCACGATCGGGCGGGCTCGCGTCTCGAGCGCCTCCTGCACCGCGCGCCGGCGCGGCACACCGTTGCGCTCGCGGGCACGCGTCTGGTCAACGAGCAGGATCGCGGCGTTGACGACGAGGCCGAGCAGGATGATGAAGCCGATCATCGTCAGCAGGTCGAGCGCCTGGAAGCCGAACAGGCCGATGACGCGCAGCGCGAGCATGCCACCGGCGACCGACACCGGGATGACCACCATGACGAGCAGGCTGTCGCGCAGCGAACGGAACAGCGCGGCCATGAGCGCGAACAGGATTACGAGCGCGAGCAGGAAGTTCTGGCCCATCGCCCGCAGGGCCTGGTGCAGGTCATTGGCCGATCCGGCGTAGTTGAGCTGGATCTCCGGCGCCATGCCGGCGCGGAGCTTCGGTTCGACCTGGCGTTCGAGCAGGTCGATCGCCTCGTCGAGCGTCATGTCCTCGGGCGGCTCGAACTCGACGCTGACGGTGCGGTGGCCGTTGACGCGCACCAACTGGGACGGCCCCACCGTCTGGCGCAGCTCGGTGAGCTCGCCGACGGTCTGCACGCCGGCCTGCGGCGTGACGACCGGCAGCTCGGCGAGTTCCTCGGGCGAATGCCACTCGCGCGACTTGACGATGATGTCGAGCCGGTCGTCGCCGTCGAAGTACTCGCCCGCCCAGAGCCCGCCGGTGAACGCGCGGATCGCCGAGGCGACCTCGGTCCGCGTGAGCCCGGAACGGGCGATGCGCCACTCGTCCGGCACGAGCTGCAGCTCGGGCTGGTTGAGCTCGAGCCCGGGGAATGCCTGCGGATACGTCGCGGGGATCGCCCGCGGAATCTCCTCGGTCGCGAGCCGCGCCGCATGCATGAGCGCCTCGAGGTCCGCGCCCTGGAAGTCGAGCCGGATCTCGCGCGAATTGTCGCCATCGACGCTGAGCAGCGAGCCGCGCTGCGTGAACACCTGCGTGTCGGGAAACCCGACCATGATCTCCTCGCGCAGCAGCCGCACCATCTCGGGAATGTCGCGCGGATCCTCAGGATAGACGACGGCGGTACCACCGAAGCCGCCGAAGGCCGAGAAGTTGTAGTACTTGACCTTCGGCTCACGCTTGCCCTCGAGGAACGGCCGCAGCCGCTCGATGACGACCGGCGCGAGCTCGGCGCGTGTCGTCTCGATGTTGCCGCCCGGCGGCAACCGCATGTTGTTCCAGATCATGTCCGTCTGCGCGACGGGCAGATAGTCGACCTTGGGCGCCAGCAGCCAGGCGCCCAGCAGGCTCGCGCCCGTAATGCCCGCGATCCAGCCGAGACGCGCGGCAGGCCGGTCGGTCAGGCGCATGGCAAACTCGGCCATCGCATGCCACCCGTGCGCGTGCTGGTCGGCAGGGACGCCGTGGGCCAGTGCCCAGCGGTTGGCCGCCGGGATCACCGTCATCGCGACGAACAATGACGCCGCGTGGGACACGGACATCGTGATCGCCAGGTCCTTGAAGAGCTGACCCTCGAGTCCTTCCATGAACAGGATCGGCAGGAAGATCGCGACGCTCGTCAGCATCGAGGCGAGCAGCGCGGGCAGCACTTCGCCCGCACCCTCGATCGTGGCGCGCCAGGCATCCTTGCCTTCCTGCAGGAAACGCAGCACGTTGCCCTGCACGATCAGTGCCGCGTCGATGACGATGCCGGTCGAGAATGCCAGACCGGCGAGCGACACGACGTTGAGCGTGCGCCCGAGCAGATGCATGGTGATGACCGCAAAGAACAGCGAGATCGGGATCGAGGCGCCGATCACGAGCAGCGCGCGCGGCCCGCGCAGAAAATACCAGAGCCCGCCGACCGCGAGCAGGATGCCGATGGCGAGGCTCTCCTCGACGAAGCCGATCGCCCGGCGCACATAGACGCTCGCATCCCACGACAGGTCCGCATAGAGCTTCTCGCTGGCGAGCGGCCCAGCATTGAGTTCGGCGATGGCCTGCTTGATGCCGTCGACGACCTCGACGGTGTTCGAGTCCGAGGTGCGCTGCGCCGTGATGTAGTACGCCGGCACGCCGCTGCGGTAGGAGATCCACCCCGCGTCGACATGCCCGGTGCGGATGTCGGCGACATCGCGCAGATAGAGCGGCCGGTCGTCGCTCCAGCCGACGACGAGGTTGCCGAGGTCTGCGACGGGCTCGCGGCCCGTGACGCGCACGGTGAATTGCCGACGGCCGACGTTGGCGAAGCCGGCGGAAACGTCACGGGCCGCGATGACGGTCTGCGCGAGCCGCTGCGGTGAAAGGCCGAGTGCAGCCAGCCGGTGCGGATCGAAATTGACCTGGACCTCGCGCGGGCGGCCGCCCTCGAGGTTGACGCGTGAAACGCCGGGCACGCGCGCGAGGCGCGGTTCGACGATCTCCTCCATGAGCTGCTGGTACTGGATGGCGATGTCGGGCACCGTGTGACCGGCGAGCGGCCGGATCAGCAGCGACGCGGCGTTCTGCTGCTGGAAGTTCTCGCCGCCGAACACCTGCGGCTCCTCGGCATCCGGCGGCAGCGGCGGCAGCGTGTTCAGCCGCGAGACCACGTCGAGCATGACGCGGGTCATGTCGGTGCCGACCTCGAAGGTCAGTTGCACGCCGCCGCGCCCGCGGTTCGACTCGGACGTCATCTCGACGAGGCCGGGCAGGCCGCGCATGGCCTCCTCGATCGGCTCGACGAGCGCCTCCTCGAGTTCCGACGGCGCGGCCTCGCGCCATTCCGCATTGATGAACAGTTGTGGCTGGCGCGTGTCGGGCAGCAGCTGGATCGGCAACCGCAGCAGGGCGAGGATGCCGAACAGCACGACGATGGCGGCGGCGGCGGCGACGGCCGCCGGGTTCTGCTGGCTGCGCTCCGACAGATTCATGACCACCGACCCTCTCTGTGCCGACGAGCCATCCGGACGGGGCCCAGCGAATTCGGGATTGTGCGCCGGGGTCGCAACGGCCGCTGCCGACGATGCGGCGGGGCGTGGTCGACGTGCGACGAGCGGTGACGGCAGGCCATGTGCCACAGATGCGTCGACGGCCGAAGAGGTTTGTTCAGCCGGAAGCCGCGTCTGCCGTCCGTGGCCAGAAGAAGTCGCGCGGGGAGTCCAGGAAACGTCGCAGCACCCTGCCCCACAGCCCGTCCGTCTGATCCGGACCGATGCCGCGCGAGCGCAGGGCAACCCGCAGCGCCAGAGAAAAGCTGACAGTCAGGTTCACGAGCCCGATCAGCAGGACGCCCGCGGCCGTGACGACGAGCGTGGCGGGCGTGACGCCGAACTGCAGGCCGACGAGCCCGTAGGCGAAGTTCGCCGAGGCGAACGCGACGTGGCGGATGTCGAGCGGCAGGCCGAAGAGCGCGCCCACGACCGGCGTGCATCCGAGCATGCAGCCAAAGAGGAAATTGCCGGCCAGCGCGCCCAGGTTGCGTTCGACGTAGGCCGCGAACCGGTCGAGACGCCGTTCGCCCAGCAGGCGGCGCAGCGCGCGCACGCGGCGCAGGCGCTCGGGAAGCTGGTGGTAGAGCGCCTTGTTGTCGTAGTAGCCCGAGATCAGGCCGCTCAGGAACAGGTAGACGCCGGCGATCGCGGCATGCAGCAGCGCGAGGCTTCGCCAGGGATGCAGGTCGTGCAGCAACCGCGCCGCCTTCGCCGGCGCCGCCACGTCCCAGCCGAGGAAGACCGCGCCGTTCAAGGCGATGGCGAACGCGACGAGCATCGTGACCACGACGTT
>JAYRRR010000114.1:0-68881 GCA_041910015.1 Steroidobacteraceae bacterium | reverse complement strand
CTGGTCGTACGCCATGAAGGTGCCGCCGTGCGTCTCCGCCATCACCTTCGTCAACGCCGCCGTCAGCGTCGTCTTGCCATGGTCAACGTGTCCAATCGTGCCCACGTTCACGTGCGGCTTCGTGCGTGCGAATTTTTCCTTAGCCACGACCCAATACCTCTGAACAGAATGACTAGTGACCGGTGGTCAGTGGCCACCAATGGCCACTTCCGAAACTGGAGCCCACGAGCGGGATTGAACCGCTGACCTCGTCCTTACCAAGGACGTGCTCTACCGACTGAGCTACGTGGGCCGCTTCCCCGAACCGCCCCCAGCAGGCTTCCGGTTGGAGCGGGTGATGGGAATCGAACCCACGTCAACAGCTTGGAAGGCTGAGGTTCTACCATTGAACTACACCCGCAGCGCCCGCCGGTTCCCGGTGCCCACGCGACGCGAGACCCACGCCTCTCCGAAGCGGCTGTCGCTGGTGGAGGGGGAAGGATTCGAACCTTCGAAGGCATAAGCCGGCAGATTTACAGTCTGCTCCCGTTGGCCGCTTGGGTACCCCTCCGCTGAGAGAGCCGCGTATTCTCGTAGGAGGGGGCGGTCGTGTCAAATCGAGTCCGCCACCGGCGCCCGGGGGACAGCCACCGCAGCGGACAAACGCGGCGCACCGGCGGCCCTCAGGCGGCCGGAGCCGGTGCGAGATCGACGATCTCGACGTCCTCCGGCGCGATCCGGTGACCGAGGAACGTCCCACCCACGCGTGCGAAGCGCTCCGCGCCGTCGGTCGCCAGCAGCGTGACGCGACCCGGGGCGCCACCCGCCCCGCGGGCCAGGCCACCGGTCGTGAGCGCGTGCTCGAGCGCTGCCGCCGTGGTCGCCGCCGAATCGACGATGGTGACGTCCGGGCCGAGCACCTGCGCCAGCGCGGGCGCGAGCACCGGAAAGTGGGTGCAGCCGAGCAGCAGCGTGTCTGGATGCGACGACGCTTCGCCCGCAACGAACACGCCGTCGAGGTACCGGTGGATCACGCCCTGCACGACGGGACCCTCCGTCCAGCCTTCCTCGGCGAGCGCGACGAACAGTGGACAGGCGCACGCCGTCACGACGGCCTCCGGCCGGCGCCGCCGGATCGCCGCCTGGTACGCACCGCCCCGCACGGTGCTTTCCGTCGCCAGGACCGCGATGCGCCCGCGGCGCGTCGCCCGGCAGGCGGCGGCCGCACCGGGTTCGAGCACGCCGACCACCGGGACGGGTGCGAAGGCTTCGGCAAGGGCATCGAGCGCGATGGCCGAGGCGGTGTTGCAGGCGACGACGAGACATTTGACGCCGCGCTCGCGCAACAGCCGCGCGGCCTGCAGCGAATACTGGCGGATCGAACCCGGGCTCTTGGTGCCGTAGGGCAGTCGCGCCGTATCGCCGAGATAGACGAAGTCTTCCTGTGGCAGCCGTTCGAGCAGCGCCCGCAGCACCGTCAGCCCACCGACGCCGGAATCGAATACGCCGATGGGCGCGCCGGAACAAACGTCAGGTGTCGTCGCAAGGGCTGGCATGCAGGGATTCCGGGGGCGGCGGGAGCATACCTGAGATGGCATGCGACATAAGCTTTTCGTCGGTGTCGCGGCCCTTCACTCCATCGACGCGACGTGCATAATTGTCTCCCGACAGCCGACAGACGCCGTATAACGCATAAGAAGGGCTGACCGTGGAAAGAAGACTCACCACCCGTCACCGGGCACGCACCACCGTCTACGTGCTGCTGCCGGGCAGGCGCCACCGGCTGTGCCGCGCCCGCAACCTGAGCGCGACGGGCGTCTTCGTCGAGACGGGCGGCATGGGGCTGCGCAAGGGCCAGACCGTCGAGCTCGCGTTCGCCATCAGCCTCGGCAGCGTGACCAAGCTGCATCGACGCACCGCCGTCGTCGCGCACGTCTCGCGCGGCGGCACCGGTCTCATGATGCAGAGCCACGGCGGCTGAGGTCTCCTCGGGGTCCGCGCAGGGCCTGCGAAACCCGCAGCCCCCTTAAGCAGTTCTGCGGATTCGGCGACTGCCGCGGTGCCCTAATGTCTGGGCTCGGGCCGGCAACACCAGACCGCGCGCAATATCGTCGCGCGCGCTGCCGCGCCCGAAGCGGCGATGGCACCACCGACGCGAGACACACGCACAGCCGACGCGATCAACCGCGTCCTCGACGCCGAACGCGAGACGTCGGCAGCAATCGTCCAGGCGCAGTCGGACGCACAGGCGGCGATCGAGGCGGCGCGCGAAGTCCGCCGGAACATCCTCGAGGCCGCGCGGCAGCGTATCGTCACCCTGCACGAGCGCGCGCAGTCACAGATCGCGCGGCGACTCGAGCAGCTCGATGCCGCGGACGTGGCCGACGACGCCGACGTCGCCTCGCTCGAGGCGGTCGCCGATGCCGCCCTCGGCCGCATCGCCGAGCGACTCACGACGGACGGCATCGCATGAGCACTGGGCAGGGCAACTTCGCCTATGCGCAGGCGCGGTTGCAGGCGAGGCTCGGCCTGCGTGCCCCAGCGGACCTCGAGCGTGCCCGCGCTGCCCGCGACCTGGCGAGCTACCTGCAGCAGGTGCGTGCGTCGCCGTTCGCACGACGCGTCGCACGGCTCGCACCCGGCATGGACGTGCACGAGATCGAGCGGCGCATGCGTCAGGAATGGGGCACCACCGTCGACGAAGTTGCGCAATGGCAACCGTCGGCCTGGCGCCCGGCCGTGCGCTGGATGCGCTGGCTGCCATACCTGCCCGCGCTGCAGAAGCTGGCGCGCGGCGGTCGCACACCCGCCTGGACGCGCGAAGACCTCGCGCTCGCGCGCATCGTCGCCTGCGACGTCGGCGATCGCGCCAGATGCCTCGGCCGGTCCCCCATGCAACCGCTGCAGGACGCGATGGCCGCACAGGGTGACCTGTCGGCGGCCTGGCTGGCCGAGTGGCGGCGCCTGTGGCCGGCCAGGGGCCGCGCCGTCGCCGGGCTCGAAGAGGTGGCGCGTCACGTCCGCGCGGCGACCGAAGTCGCACGCCACGCCCCGTTCGGCGCGGGCAGCGACGAGCCGCTGCACGATCTCGCGCGAGGCCTGCTGCGTACGTTCCGCAGGCATCCCATGTCGCCGACCGCGGCGATCGCCTGGCTGGGGATCGAGGCACTCGACCAGCTCGAACTGCGCGGCGCCACGACCGTGCGCGCCGCCCTGGCGTTGGAGACAGCGGCGTGATGTTGCGCCCCGACACCGCGTGCTGGTTCGAACTGCTCACCTCGCGCGAGGAACTCGGCGCCGCGCTCGACGCGCTCGCCCGCACCCGCGCCGTCGAGCTGCAGGCGCAAAGCCAGGCGTCGACACGGCTGCCGTTGCAGGAGCTGCGCGGCATCCTCGGCCAGTACGAGACGCTCGCGCGCCGCTACGCGCCGTGGTGGCCGCCACCGCGTCTGCGGCAGATCGACACCGGGCACGCGGTCATCGAGGCACCGCAGGCCGCGCTGCGCGCGCTGCACGCCTGGGCGCAGGCCGCCGAACCCGTCGTCGCGGAACTCGAGGCGCTGGCCGTGGAAGGCGAGGATCTCGACACGCTGGCACGGCTCTGCCGGAGCGCACCCGACGCCCTGCCACGACTCGGTCGTCTGGCCCGCGCGGGCCCGGTGCTCGCCAGCCGCGTCTATTCCCTCCCACCGGGCACGGGAACGCTGGCCGTGCCGCCGGCGGTGATACAGCAGTTCCTCGCGCCCGATCCGGCGACCGATGCGTTCCTGCTGGCCGTGGGGCCGCAGGAGGACATGCGCGAGCTCGACTCGATCACTTCCGCCCGCAAGGTCCGCCGCCTCACGCTGCCGACCGACCTGCCCGACGGCCCGGACGAGGTGCTGACGGCCATTGATGCCAGGCGCGCGGCGCTGACGACGCGCACCGCCCAGGCCCGCGCGGCCCTGCAGCAGCTCGACCAGGAACACTCGCTGCCGGATGCACTCGGCGCACTGGCGCTGACGGCATGGCTGGTCGCGCACGTGCCGGAGCTGCCCGTGACCGAGCACTTCGCCTGGGTCACCGGCTGGTGCGCCGACCGCAACGACACGCGGCTGCGCGCCGCGCTCGACGAGCGCGGCCTGCACTACCTGCTGCGCCTGCCGGAAATGCCCACCGGCATGGTGCCGCCCTCGGTGCTGCGCAACCCCGGCTGGGCCCGGCCCTTCGAAACCATGACGCGCATGATGGGCCTGCCCGCCACCGGTGAAGCCGATCCGAGCGCGCTCGTCGCGATCATCGCGCCGCTGATGTTCGGCTACATGTTCGGCGACGTCGTGCAGGGCGCGATCATCGCCGCTACGGGACTGTGGCTGGGTGGCAGGATGCCCGCGCTGCGGCTGCTCGTGCCCGGCGGACTCGCGGCAATCGTGTTCGGCCTGCTGTTCGGCAGCGTCTTCGCGCGCGAGGACGTGCTGCCGGCGTTCTGGCTGCATCCGCTGCAACAGCCGCTGCCGGTCCTCGGCGTCGCGATCGTCTTCGGCGTGGTGACGATCCTGATCGGGCTGCTGCTCGACGCCCTGCAGCGCACCTGGCAGGGCGCGCTGCGTCACTGGCTGATGTCGGATGCCGGCATCGTCGTCGCCTACTTCGGCGTCGTCGGCACGGCGCTCGACCGCCACGCGCTCTGGGCGCTGCCGGCTGGCATCGCATGGGCCCTGGTCGGCGCCGCGCTCGACCACCCGAAGTCGCGCGCCGGCGCGGCGGCGCACGCGGCCGGCGAGTGCCTCGAGCGCATCCTGCAGCTCTCGGTCAATACGCTGTCGTTCGTGCGTGTGGGCGCGTTCGCCCTCGCCCACGCGGGGCTCTGCGCCGCGGTCGTGGGCATGGCCGAGATCGCCGGTCCCGGCTATTGGCCGGTGCTCATCCTCGGTAATGCCGCCATCGTCCTGCTCGAGGGCCTCGTCGTGAGCATCCAGACGACGCGTCTCGTGCTGTTCGAGTTCTTCATCCGTTTCCTCTCAGCGCGCGGCCGTCCGTTCGAGCCGCTCGCGCCACCGCCCGCCCTGCCTGGAGCCAAGCCATGAAAGTTCCCGCGCGCTGGACCCTCGCCCTCGCAGCGCTGACCTGCACGACCGTCGCCGTGGCCACACTGGCGCTCGTCGCGGCCTGGCCCGCGCTCGCCGAGTCTGCCGCCACGCCCGCCACGGTCGCGCCGGAAGTGCTGCGCTGGGGTTTCGCGTCGGCCGCGCTGGCCGCCGGTCTCGCGGCACTCGGCGCCGGCTATGCCGTGGCGCAGGTCGGCACGGCGGCCCTCGGGGCGCTCGCCGAAAAGCCGGACCTGTTCGGGCGCGTGCTGGTGATGGTCGGTCTCGCCGAAGGCATTGCCATCTACGGCCTGATCGTCTCGATCCTGATCCTCAACCGCCTCGGCTGAACCGATGGCACGCGTCCTCTACATCGGCGACGAGGTCACGGCCGCCGGCATGCGGCTCGCCGGCGTCGAGACACTCGTGACCGGACCGGGCGACGCCGGGGACGCATTGCGCCAGGCGCTTGCCGGTGAGGACGACTGCGTGCTGTTCTCGGGCTGCCTCGTCGACTTCGTGCCGGCCGCGCTGCTGCAGGACGCGCTGCTCGGCACGGAGCCGCTGTTTGCCGTCGTGCCGGACATCCGTGGCGCGGGCAGCCCGCCCGACATCGCACGCGAGGTCCGCAGCGCGCTCGGAATCGAAGCATGAACGCCGAAACGCTGCTCGAGGCCCAGACGATCGCCCTGCTGCGGCGACTCGCCCGCGAGCAGGAGATGCAGACGAGACGGCTGCGCGACGCCGCCGCCGAGCAGTCGCGCGACATCGTGCGACGCGCGCGCGGGGAGGCCCGCGGACGCGTGGCCCAGGCCGTCGCCGACACGCGGCGCGAGCATCAGGTCGCGCTTGCGCGTCGCAAGGCGGCGATCGACACGCGGCAGCGGCGCGCACGCCAGGCCACGCTGCGACGGTTGCTGGACGACGCCTGGCGGCGCCTGCCGCAGGCACTGCAGGCGCGCTGGGACGATCCCGCGGGGCGCCGCACGTGGTGCGAGTCGGCCTGCCGGCAGGCGCTGCGCAGCCTGCTGCACACGCGCGACGTCGTGGTCGAAATCGACGCGCAATGGCGCGACGAGGTCGTGCCGCTCATCGAGCGCTGCCTGCCGCCGCCGGACGGCGGCAGTCTGCGGTTCATGGCGGTCGACGATCTCGGCCCGGGCCTGGCCATCCGCGGCGGCAAGGTGCGCCTCGACGCCACCGTCGCGGGTCTCGTCGCGGCCCGCGAGCGCATCGCCGCGGAGCTGCTCGCCGAGATCGAGACCGGGCTGGCCGCGCGCCGGAGACAAACGGCGTGAGCATCGCACGCATCAGATGGATCGGCGGGCCGGTGCTGCGCGCACGCACCGAAGGACCCTTCAGCATCTTCGAAGCGCTGTCGATCGGCGAGCAGCGCCTGCTCGGCGAAGTCATCCAGTTGCGCGACGACGAGCTCGTCGCGCAGGTCTACGAGGACACGACCGGCCTCGAACCGGGCATGCCCGTCGAGGGACGCGGTCGTCCGCTCGCGGTCTCGCTCGGTCCCGGCCTGCTCGGCGGCATCTTCGACGGCCTGCTGCGGCCGCTGACGGGTGCGACCGGTTTCCAGGTGCAGCCGGGCTTCGGCGCGTCGCGCGAGTTGCGCTGCCAGCTCGCGTTCACGGTGCGCATGGGCGACGTCGTCGAACCCGGCGCATCGTTCGCGACGGTCGTGGCGCCCCGCGAGCAGCAGCTGCTCGTGCCGCCCTGGGCGAAGGGCACGGTCGCGAGCGTCGCCAGCGACGGCGAGCACGGCAGCGACGAGGTCCTGCTCGTGCTCGTCGACGCCTCGGGCACGCGTCACACGCTCAGGATGCACCACGACTGGCCCGTGCGCCGCCCGCGGCCGGTGCGCGAGCGCATGGGTGCGCGCGCGCCGATGATCACGGGCCAGCGCATCCTCGACACGCTGTTCCCGGTGGCGCGCGGTGGGCGCGCGGCGCTGCCCGGCGGGTTCGGCACCGGCAAGACGGTGCTGCAGGAAGCGCTCGCCAAGTGGTGCGACGCCGACGTCATCGTCTATGTCGGCTGTGGCGAGCGTGGCAACGAGATGGCCGAGGTGCTCGACGAGTTCCCGCGGCTCGACGACCCGCGCACCGGCCGGCCGCTCGCCGAACGCACCGTCATCATCGCCAACACATCCAACATGCCAGTGGCCGCGCGCGAGGCAAGCATCTACACCGCCATCACCGTGGCCGAGTATTTCCGCGACCAGGGGCTCAACGTCGCGCTGATGGCCGACTCGACGAGTCGCTGGGCCGAGGCGCTGCGCGAGGTCTCCGGACGCCTCGGCGAGCTGCCGGGCGAGGCCGGCTACCCGGCCTACCTGAGCTCGCGCCTGGCCGAATTCTACGAGCGCGCGGCCCGCGTCCGGACGCTCGGCGGACAGGAGGGCTCGGTGACCATCATTGGCGCGATCAGCCCGCCGGCCGGCGACTTCTCCGAGCCGGTGACTCTGCACACCAAGCGCTACGTGCGCTGCTTCTGGGCCCTCGATCGCCAGCGTGCGCAGGCGCGCTTCTATCCGGCGATCCATCCGCTGCTCTCCTACGGCTCGGACACGCGCGAGCTCGCGGACTGGTGGAAGGCGGCCGGCAACCCGGACTGGCTGAGCCAGCGCCAGCGCACGCTCGAGCTGCTCGAGGCGCAGGCGCACCTCGAGCGCATGGCCCGCATCGTCGGCCGCGACGCGCTGCCCGCGCAGCAGCAGGCGAAGCTGATCTGCGCCGACCTGGTCAACGAGGGCTTCCTGCGGCAGTCGTCGTTCTCGCCGGTGGACCGATACTGCTCGCCGGCGCGTCAGGTCGCGATGCTCGGCGTGCTGCTGCACTTCATGGACCGGGCCGAAGCCGCCGTCGCCGCGGGCGTCGCGCCGGTACGGCTCGCCACGCTGCCGCTGCTGCGCCAGTTGCAGCGTCTCGGCGAGGAATTCGGCGAGGACGACGTGCTGCGGCTGCGCCAGTTGCCACGCCAGATCGACTATGAGTTCGACCAGTTGCAGACCGGGGTGATCCGTGCTGGCTGACCTGCTGCTCGAGAACGCGGTCACACGCATCGAGGGGCCGCTGCTGTTCGCACGGCGCGAGGCGCGCGTCGGACTGAACTCGGCCGTCGAGGTGCTGCGCGGCAACGATCCGCCGCGGCTCGGACGCGTGGCCGCGCTCGACGAGACGACGATGATCATCGAAGTGCTCGAAGCCACCGCCGGGCTGACCCTCGAAGGCACGCGCATCCGCATCCACCCCGAACCGCTGCTGTTCGGTGTCGGCCCGCACCTGCTCGGCCGCGTGTTCGACAGCGTCGGGCGCCCGCTCGACGGCGGCCCGCCGGTCGCCGCGCGCGCGCGCATGCGCATCGAGGGACTCGCGATCAACCCCGCCTGGCGCGCGCTGCCGCGCGATTTCATCGAGACCGGCGTGGCGACCATCGACGTGATGAACAGCCTCGTGCGCGGGCAGAAACTGCCGCTCTTCTCGGCGGGCGGGCTGCCGCACGACCGGCTCGCCGCCGAGATCGCGCAGCGCGCACGCCTGCGCGGGGCGTCGAGTGAGGACAGCTTCGCCGTCGTGTTCGCAGGCATCGGCGTGCCACACGACACGGCCGAGCAGTTCCGGCTGGCCATGGAGTCGAGCGGCGCGCTCGGGCACACGGCGATGTTCCTCAACCTCGCCGACGAGCCGGGCATGCAGCGTCTGCTCACGCCGCGCTATGCGCTCACCGCGGCGGAGTACCTCGCCTTCGAGGAAGGCCGTCACGTGCTCGTGATCCTCACGGACATGACGAACTATTGCGAGGCGCTGCGCGAGGTCTCCGCGAGCCACGGCGAGATTCCCGGCCGCAAGGGCTATCCCGGCTACATGTACTCCGACCTCGCCGCGCTGTACGAGCGCGCGGGCTGCATCCGTGGCCGGCAGGGCACGCTGACCCAACTGCCGATACTGACCATGCCGGGCGACGACATCGGCCATCCGATCCCGGACCTGACCGGCTACATCACCGAGGGCCAGATCGTGCTCGACCGCGAGCTCGACCGGAAGGGCATCTATCCGCCGGTGCGCGTGCTGCCGAGCCTGTCGCGTCTGATGGACGCCGGCATCGGCGAGGGCTTCACCGACCCCGATCACCCGGCGCTCGCGCACCAGCTGTTCGCAGCCTACGCGCGGGCGCTGCGCATGCGCGTGCTGGCGAGCGTGATGGGCGAGCAGGGCCTGCCCGAAGCCGACCGGCGCTTCCTCACGTTCGCGGACCGCTTCGAGCGCCGGTTCGTGCACCAGGAGCGCGCACTGGTGCTCGAGGAGAGCCTCGAGGCCGGCTGGAACGTGCTGCGCGACCTGCCGCACGGCGAGCTGACACGCCTGTCGAACGCGCAGATCGGCCGTCACCTCGAGGCCGCGCCCGCTCATGCCTGAATTCGGCGAAGTCGCCGCAACGCGGGTTGCGCTGCTCGAACTGCGCGACGAACGCCGCGTCGTGCAGGAAGGCTACGACCTGCTCGACCAGAAGCGCGTGCTGCTCGCCTCGGAGACGCTGCGGCAATTGCGCGCGCATGCGGCAGCCCAGCGCGAGCTCGACGTGGGCTGGGCCGGCGCCCGCAAGGCGCTGGCGCAGGCGGTCGAGGTGCACGGCCTCGACGACCTGACGGTCGAGCCGCCGTGCCCGCTGCGCGAGGCGCTGCTGCGCGTCGAACCGCGCTCGTTCCTCGGCATCCCGCTCGCGGCCGCACATTTCGAGGATGTGGCCTGCCGTCCGGTGGAACGGCCGGTGCGTGACACGCCGGAGCTGCGGCGCTGCGCCGCCGCGTTCCGCGCCGTCGTGGCCGGGCTGATCGGACAGGCCGCGCGTGCGGCCAACCTGCGGCGTCTCATGGACGAATACCGGCGGACGGAGCGCCGGGCGCGGGCGCTCGAGAACGTGCTGCTGCCCGAGATCGACGGATCGCTGCACGCGATCGAGGAGCAACTCGACGCCGTGGATCAGGAAGAGGTCGTCCGCGTCCGCAACGCGCGGAAATAGTGGACATTCACCTGTTGCCGTGGACGTGTGTGGAGGTTCCAGCGACGGTATGCGGAAACAGGCGAATGTCCCCTGTTTCCCTTGACCGGGGGGGCGGCCGGTCGTTAGCGTCCGCCGCTGGGTCCACCGGGAGCATCGCATGATCAAGGAAGCCGTTTCGCCGCTCGAACCGCGCTGCGAGGATCTCGATGGCGACGGGTTCGGGCGCAAGGCGCGTCGCCTGTTCCTCGCGACCCGCCCGAAGTTCCTCACCGCCTCGGTGCTGCCGGTGCTGGTCGGCACGGCGTGGGGTGCCGCGGTGGCCGGACATCTGGAGCTGCTGGTGGCCGTGATCGCGCTGCTGGCCACGGCCCTGGTGCACGGGGCAAGCAACGTCATCAACGACGTCGGCGACGAGATCACCGGCACCGACCGCGACAACGAGGAGCGGATCTATCCCTACACGGGTGGCTCGCGCTTCATCCAGAACCGGATCATGACCCTCGCGGAAATGCGTCGCTGGGGCTGGACACTGATTGGCGTGGCCTGCGCGTTCGGCGTCGGCCTGGCGCTGATGAAGGGGCCCTGGGTCATCGCGCTCGGCCTCGCCGGCATCTTCATCGCCTGGGCCTACTCGGCGCCGGCTCTGCAGTTGAGTGGCAAGGGCGTCGGCGAGTTCTTCCTGATGATCGCGTTCGGCCTGCTGCCTGCCGGTGGCGCCGCCTGGCTGCAGAGCGGCGTCTTCGACGTCGGCACCGTGCTCATGACCGTGCCGCTCGGCATCTGGGTCATGCTGATCCTGTGGATCAACGAGGTGCCCGACCGCAAGGCCGACGCCGCGAACGGCAAGCGCACGCTCGTCGTGCGGCTGGGTCTGGACGGTGCGCGCCTCGGCTACCGGCTGCTGCACGTCGCGGCGTTCGCGGCGCTCCTCGCGCTGATCCTGATGGGCACGCTGCCGTGGTGGGTCGCACCCGGCGCTTTGGCGGTGATGGCCGGCGGCTTCAAGGCGGCGGCCGGCATCCGCGAGGACGTGCCACGCGAGGCGCTCAGGAAGAGCATCGAAATGACCATCGGCCTGCAGACCGTGGGGTCGATCCTGCTGTTCGCCGGCGCGCTGTTCGCCTCCCCTATTCCTTAGCCTCCTCTTCCGCCGGCGGCACGGCGCCGCCGAACCGGTAGCGCAACGACAGCGTCACGTAGTTGACGTCGTAGTTGTAGGGATCGACGCCCAGGCCAAGCAGCGTGGGCAGCACGGCCGGCTGCGGCTGGAACGCCCAGTCCGAGGTCTCGAGCGACTCGTACCACCACGTCAGCACGACGTCCGCGCGCCGGTTCACGCCGTACGTGAGGTCGGCCTTGAACGAGCTGAGCTGACTCGACACGGACGGGAACGCACCGGCCGCGACTCCCGTGATGGTCTGGTGCTGCTTGCCGTCGCCGTAGGTGTAGTCGAGGTTCAGGCGCAGCTTGTCGGTGAGCTGTGCGGTCGCGCCCGCGCCATAGGTCTCGTAGTCGTCCTGCACGTCGCCGCGCCAGTCGGGCCAGCCGAAGGTGCTGCTGTTCCTGGTCTTCGAGTCGATCTTTTCGCGCGTGAGCGAGGCATACGCCGCGATCTTCTCGTTGACCGTCCAGTTGACGTCAACGCCGTAGCGGCGATCCAGGCCGGACACCAGGCCCATGGTCGACTGCAGGTAGCTGTCGTCGCCGTAGTGCGCGCTCAGGCCGAGCGTCACCGGCAGCGAGCCGACCGCGACGTCGGCGAGCAGCTCGCCGTACGCCCGATAGCGGTAGGCCATCTGGTACTTGCGCATGAGCGGGTTCTGGTTGTACAGGGTCGTGGCCACGTCCTCGTCGTACGAGTCGGGTTCGCGCTCCTCGACGCCGCCGCGCACGACGAACCCGAGCCAGCCGCTCGGGCGGTACTGCGCGCGGCCGTAGCCGTCGAGCACTTCCTCGCCCATCACTTCCTGCGTCGTGCCGGTGCGATCGACCTTGCGCCATTCGCCGCCGACGCCGACGGTCAGGTCGTCGTAGACGTCGAAGTCGGCCGTACCGGTGGCGCGCATGCGCTCGAAGCCGTAGAGCGGGTTCACGTGCACGTCGGTCAGCGGGAACAGGTCGGTGTGGACGATCGAGGTGAATTCGCCCTGGCGGCTGTCGTTGTCGCGCTCGTCGTAGGCCAGCGCGCCGCGCAGGCGCAGCCGGTCGAGCGGACGCGAGCTGATCGCGACGTCGGCGCGCGTGACGCTCACGTCGCCGTCGAGATTCGCAAACGGCAGCGCGTCGACGCCGAGTGTCGGATTGATCGTGTACGGCGCGAAGTCCGTGTCCTGGGTGCCCTGCCCGATCGCGCCGGACAGCGTGATGGCCGTGCGGCCGGGCAGGCCGTACCAGCCCATCGACACGGCCAGCTCGCTGTAGCTGTTGTCCGGCTCGAGCGCGGCCTGCCCGATGTCGCCACCGGCGACGAACGGCGTGAACGGATTGCCGAACCGGTAGACCGCGGTCTTCGTGTCGTAGATCGAGCCGTAGTAGCCGAGCTGCGCGAACCAGCGCGCGCCCTGGTAACGCACGGTGGCGTTCAGCCGGTCCGTCGCGTCGTCGAGCGGGCGCAGCGACTCGACCGCGACGCTGCCGAACGACGCGTACTTGTTGCGGATGCCGCTGCGCTCGTCGCGACGGTAGTCGAGCCCGAACGACCATGCGTCGCCGAGGAAGAAGCGGCCGAAGAGCCCGTAGCGGTCGCGGTCGTAGCCCACGTCGACGGGGCGCAGGCTGGCGTCGAGCGCCGTCATGCCGGAGGTCGAGCCGGCTGGCACCCAGCCCGCGGGCAGCGTCAGGTCGGCGCTGCCGACGCCGCGGTAGATACTCTCGCCGGTGTCGGCGATCGTGTGCGGCACGCGGTCGTACGACAGGCCGAACTCGTAGGCGCCCTGCTTGCCGCCCTCGATGGCAGCGGAGCGGGACTCGAGCCCGAGGTCCTGCAGCGCGTAATCGAGGCCGTAGCCGGAATCGAGCCTGACCCCGCCTTCGGCATCGGCGACGACGTAGCCGCCGTCCTCGTCGAGGCCGGTGTAGTCGCCAAATCTGGCGCTGGCGTCGTCGAGGTAGCCGCCGCCGATGTCGGCCGTGGCCGCATAGCCCTTCGGGAACGGGCACTTCTTGCAAGCCCAGTTCGACGTGTCCGGCGCGGGCGTTTCGGCCGGTGCAGCCGTGGCGGATGGCGTCGCCGTGGCCGCCGGTGGCGGACCCGCTTCCAGCGCGGCCACCGCGCCGGAGGCGGCGACGAGCGCCGTGACGACGGCGAGCGAGAGGATCTGGCTTCTGCGTTGTTCCATGACAGTCACCGTGTCAGCGACCAGCCCGAGGGGTGGTTCGAGCCGTGGACCTGGGTGTGGCAGTTCGTGCAATTGCCGAGCGGCACGGCGATGGCCGGCGAGCTGCCTCCCGGCAGCGACTGCGGGCCGTACGCGACGCCCGGATGACCCTGCTGCGAATGACAGGACTGGCAGAGCAGCGGGCCGCGCAGCTTGACCATGCCGCGGTTGCTCGAACCGTGCGGGCTGTGGCAGCTCGAGCAGTCCTCGCTGACCGGCTCGTGCTCCCACAGCAGCGGGCCGCGCTTTTCGGCGTGGCACTCGTAGCAGGTGTCGTTGACGGTCGAGCGGACGAGCTGCTTGTCGGCCGTGGTTCCGTGGGGATCGTGGCAGTCGCTGCAGCCGATCTTGCCCTGACGCACCGGATGCGCATACGGACGCTGGAACTGCCCGCGCTCGGCCACGTGGCAGCCGTAGCACACTTCGGGCTGCGTGCTGCGCGCGAGCACGGCGTCCTTCGCCGCGTGACTGTCGTGGCAGGCCGCGCACGAGACCTGGTTCGCATCGTGCGGGCCCACGTGCCAGCCCGACGGCTGCGACTTCTCGTGGCAGCCGAGGCACATCGCGTTCTGCACCGCGACCGGCGTCTCGACCTTGCGGCCGAACCGGATCATCGGCGGACGCCTGTCGCCCTTCTTGACGCGCTTCGCGTGATTGCCGCCGGGGCCGTGACAGGCCTCGCACTGCAACTGCCCCTTGCCGAACGGCGCACGCACGTCGCCCTGGGCCGCATGCGCGCCGTGGAACACGCCGTTGACCTCGGGCCCCTCGTGACAGCTCAGGCACGTGTCCGCGCCCTTCGCGCTGTAAGGCGCAGCCGCATTCGGCGCGCCGGCCGGTACGGCGGCGAAACAGAGCACCGGCCCGAGGAGCAGCGCCAGCGCCAGGGCGCCGCGCTTGAACGCTTGCGATGACTTCATTTTTTGCGTCCGTCTCTGATTGCGCGTCACTCGTTGTACTGGAATTCGCCGACACCGTGCGCGGTCGCGACGTCCGCCGGCTGACCCGCGCCGTGGCAGTTGCCACAGGTCTCGACCGGCGCCGCCGGCGTCGTGCTGTCGGCGGCCTTCACCGCGTCGAACGACGCGCCGTTCAACTGCATGTGCTGCCGCGCCGTCGCATCGGCGTGGCAGGCCGAGCAGGCCGCGGCGCCGGCGGTGATCGCGACGTCGTCTGCGGGCGTCGAACGGTCCGGACCCGCGTCGATCGTCGTGGCAACCGCCGTCGCGGAATTCGGCGGGTAATACGTGCCGGCCAGGTGGCAGCCTTCGCAGTTATTGACCTTGCCCGGGTACGCGACGTGGCCGAAATCGTAGCCGGTGTTGTTGTAGCCGCAGACCTTGTAGCTCACGCCGAGCTGCGCTCCGGCGTGGATCGCGTGGACCATGTACTTCAGGTCGATGGTCTGGTCGTCGAGCGTGCCCGTGACGCTCTCGCACTGCGAGCCCGCCACGCGCCGGTTGATGTCCGTGGCGTTCGGGTTGTGGCACGCCGCGCACAGCTCGGCGTTGCCCGTCCGGCTGTTGCCATGCAACGTGAGCTGCTCGTGGCAGTCGTTGCACTTCTCGATGTCCACGACCTGGCGATAGGCCGACGCGGCAGGGTCCGTGATCGCGAAGGCCTTGCCGACCGACGTGACGGCGAGCCGGTCCAGCGTGCCGTCGCCATTCGCGTCGACGGCGGGGCGCCCCTCGATCAGGGCTTCACCCGAGCCCGTGGCCGTCGCCGGAATCGGCAGCGTGGCCGTGGCGGTGAAACCGCCGGGGTACGTCGGGTCGGCGACGCCGCTCGCCTTGAAGTCGATGCGGATGGGCTGTGCGGGTGTTCCCGACGTAGGCGTGGGTGCCGAGCCACTGCCTGTGTTGGTGAAATCGGGCCGCGTCGAGAACGCGATGTCGACCGCCAGCGAGGCCGAGGAGTTCTGGAACGGGCCGCCCGCGGCCCTGATGTCGTACGGCGCATTGCCGTTGGTCGGATCGACCACGCGGATCGTGACCGTCGGCCGCTGGCCGGGCGCCGTGTTCGTGACGTTCAGCACTTCGTAGGCGAACTTCGCGGCCGCGGCCTGCTCGGCAATGACGTGCGCCTGCTGCACGCTCGCCACGCCCGACGACGGGCCGTGACAGGACGTGCAGGTGTCGTCGGTCGCGGCAACGCCGCCGTGATTGGCGCCGGTGGCGAAGTCGACGTCGTCATGGCACGACGTACAGGTCGCGGTGTTGACCGTGACGCGCCAGTTGCTCGCCTGCGGCGTGTCCTCGTCGCTCTCCTCGTGGCAGGTCGTGCAGTTGCGCCGGTCCTGCGGATAGATGACGTGGCTGAAGTCGCTCCACGCATTGCGGTTGCCGAAAAAGCCGTAGGGACGCCCCGCCGCGACGCTCGGCAGCGCCTCGCCCGAGTGGATCTTGTGGATCATCACCTTCAGGTCGATGGTGTTGCCCGTCTGCGCGTCGCTCGAATAGGCCTCATGACACATCACGCAGTATTGCAGGTCGAAGCGTGCGCCACCGTGGAACACGAGGTTGTCGTGGCACGCGTTGCAGGTGTCGTTGTCGACGATCTCGCGGCCCGACTCGATCGGCAGGTTCGTGACCGGGTTGAAGGTGAACGTCGGATTGTTGGCCGGGACCACGGGGCTGCGCAGCCGGATCTCGAGGCCGACGCGATGCGGCATCGTGCCGTCGAACGGCACCGCGGGGTCGGCCTTGAGGCCCTGCAGGAACTGGTACGTGTAGACACCGCTGCCCCTCTCGGTCCAGACGCCGGACGTGGCCGTCTCGGTCGTCGCCTGGCTGGCCGGGCCAGTGCCCGTCACGGCCTCCGCCGGCACGGGTGCGGGCGTGCCCGGAAACGGGTCGACGCGGCGCGTGAGCGCGTGCCATGTGCTCGAGTTGCCGTTCGCGGCCGGCTCGAGACGCGCGAGCACGAAGCGGATGTTCGCCGCGGGCAGGCCCGTGAGCGAGTAGCCATGGTCGTCCTTGAGGTACACCTCGACGACCGGCTTGCCGTCGTCCGGCACGGTGACGCGCTGGATCGAGGCGACGATCGTCGTCGCGGACGTCACGGGAATCGGCGCGCCCGTACCTGGCTGCGGCGGGAACTCCCCGCCGGGCTGCTCGGGCCTCTGCGCGTCCACATCGTCGCCGCTGCAACCGCCGAGGCCCGCGACCACCGCGCCGAGGCTGGCGAACAGGCACGCCTGCGCGAGCGCCCTTCCGAACTTACGCTTCGTTGTCATCGTGCGACTCCGGCCTGCAGGCTGGCGCCTGGCATTCCACGCGCGCCGCTCCCGCGACGCGCGTCTGGGTGAAGGTTCGACGTCTTCACTGCGTGCACTGTCCGAAAGGCAGCGTGCTGCAGTGGAGCACCGCCGTGTCGAAGGTGCGCCCCGCGCCGTGGCAGGTTGCGCAACCCTCGACGGCCGCCGACGGCATGAGGGTCTTCGGCACCGCGAAGGCACCGCCCTGGGACAGCATGTGCGACTGCGCCTCCGCCGTCGTATGACAGCCCTTGCAGGTGCCTGCCGTGGCGGAATCCGCGAGATCGTCCTGCCACGCGAGCGCGGCCGCGTCCGCCGTCGCCGAAGTGCCGGCGTCCACCGTGAGCGGCAGCGCCGACGCGCGGGCGGTCCCGTACCTGCCCGGCACGTGGCAGCCCTCGCAACGCGCGAGCTCCTGCGGATACGTGACCGGACCGAAGGGTGCGAGGTTGCTCGAATGCAGGCTGTGCAGCATCGGCCCGAGCGCCACCGAGCCGAAATCCTCGGTCACGCCACCGACGACCCACTGCCCACCCACGCTCGAGTTGTGGCACACGAGGCAGACCTGCGGGCTGCCCACGCGATTGCCACCGTGCGCCGCCAGGCGGAAGTGACAGCTTTCGCACCTCGCCTGGTCCACGAGCGTCTCGCGCGGCGTGCCGCTGTAGGCGACCGCGCTCTCGGGATAGGCGCGCGAACCGTCCGGCATCAGCCGGCGCCCCTCGAGCACGACCATCAGGCCGGTGCCGAGCGTCGCGTCCGCGAAGCTCGCGGGCAGCGGCTGCGACAGCGTGTAGCTGAACGTACCATCACCGTTCGCGACGACGCTCGCCGTGTTCGCGATCAGGTCGACGACGAGCGCCTGGCCACGGCTGGTCTGGTAGGCATTGCCCGCGACGTCCGCGACGTTGTGCACGTCCGGCGTCGACCACGCGAAGTCGAGGCGCAGGCTGCCGTTCGCGGCGGTCAGGGCCTTGACGTCGAGCGGTGCACCGTCGGCGTCGAGCAGGCGGAACGTCACCTTCGGTGCCTTGCCGACGGCCGCGTCCGCGATGGAGAGGATCTCGTACGTGAACAGCCCGCCCTGCTCGATGCGCTGGCGGTCCACGTCGCGCTGGTGCACGACCAGATTGTCGCCCGCAGTGCGGGCCGGGCCATGGCAACCCGTGCAGGTGCCGTCGGCCGCGACATAGCTGGGCGGCAGCATGACGGCCTCGGAGTGAGTGTACGTATACGTGTACTGCCCCGTCGTCGGGCTGGGGCCCGTCTTCGCGAGCCCCGCGTCGTGGCATCCGCCGCAGGCCGCTGCCGTCGCATTGGACATCCAGTCGTCGCCCTGCGGGGCCGCGGTCGACTGCTCGTGGCAGGTTTCGCAGAAGCTCGCGGGTTGCGGATAGGTCACGTCGTGGAAGTCGAACTGCGTGCCGCCGAAGCCGTAGACGACGTACGCGTTCGAGCGCGCTTCGCCACGGTGAATCGAATGCGCCATGTAGCCGAGGTCCACCGACTCGCCGGCGTCGGGATCGATCGTGGCCGGATTGTGGCAGACGACGCAGTATTCGACGTCGCGACGCGGGCCGCCGTGTTCGGCGAACCGCACGTGACAGGCCTGACACTTGTCGGTCGCCGCGATCAGCTTGCTCGCGGGCGTCCCGCCGGCCGGCACGAAGTCGAGGAACGGATTGTCGGGCGCGAGCGCGCGTGCATTGCCCGCAAGCTCGAGTGCGATGCTGATGCGGTGCGTGAGGGTTGGCTCGTAGGTCACGGCGATCGGCGTCGTGACGGCCGCGAGATCCGTCGTGGCAGCATAGCGGTAGCGGCCCGCGCCGAGTTCGGTCCAGCCGGCGGCAACGCCGCTCTCCGTGGTCGCCTGGATCGCGCTCGGCAGCGTCGGCGTGGCCACGCTCGGGGCCGCGCTGCGGTTGATGTAGCTCTGCCAGCGTGAGGGCATGCCGCCCGTCGCGGGCACCAGTTTTGCGACGCCCAGCCGCAACGCGGTCGCCGCGAGACCGAGCACCTTGCCGCCCTTGTCGGTCGTGACAGTGAGTTCGATGACCGGCCTGTTGCCACTGACCGTGGCGCTGTCGAGGGTCGCAACCAGCGTGCCGATGTCGGCGATCTGCTGGGCCGTCAGCGCCGAGCCGTTGCCGACGCCCGTGACGTCGCCACCCTCCAGGATGGGGACGTCGGCCGGTCCGGTCGGACCCGTCGGCCCGGTCTGGCCCGGGTCGCCGCCGCCCGAGGGCCCGTCCGGCCCCGCGGCACCACCGTCGTTCTCGCAACCCGCCATCCCGAGGGCAGCGGCCAGCGCCAGCACCGCAAACAGGGGCCGGCGCGTCCGTGGCCGCAGACCCCGCGCGCTAGAACGTTTCATACGGTTTCCTGACTGGTTCGTGATGCATCGTAACGGTCGGCTGTCCGGACCGGCCTGGGTGGACCGGGTTTTTCGCAGCGATAGTAGGTGCCGGTCCATGGGGCTCGTACTCGTATATCCCCCTATGCGCGTTGCTCCGTCATCGCGGACTCGTGCGGTGCGACGGCAACGGACGGCTATTAGCAAGAGCAGGCGCGTCCTTTAGACTGCCGCGTCCCGGGCATTCCCTACCCATCTGCATTGGAGATTCCCCCGTGTCGAAGGCAACCATTGCCACCGTGCTCGCGCTGGGCGCCGCCGTGTCCCTGTCTGGCTGCGACAGCAAGAAGCCGCAGGATACCGCCGCCTCCGTCGCGACCGCTCCGGCCCCCACCGCCGCTGCACCCGCCACCGTCCCCGAAAACCATCCAATGGCCCGCCCCGGTGCGGAGATCGACCTGGCCGGCATCGCCAGGGCCGAGGGCGGCAGGACGGTGGCCGAAGTGTACGCAGAGAAGGACGCGCTGCAGAACCAGAAGGTCGTCGTGCGCGGCAAAGTCGTCAAGGTCAACGCCGGCGTCATGAACATGGACTGGCTGCACGTGCGCGACGGCTCGGGCGCGGAAGGCACGAACGACCTGACCGTGACCACCACGACGACGCCGGCGCCGAAGATCGGCGACACCGTGCTGGTAACCGGTACCGTGACGCTCAACAAGGACTTCGGAATGGGCTACCAGTACCCCGTGCTGGTCGAGAACGCCGCGGTCACCGTCGAGTGAGCAAGAAAGAGGCGGGCCCGAAGGCCCGCCTCGCTCGTCATCTTCCGGAACTACTGCTTATTTGAAGTAGTTCTGGATCTGCTCGATCATCTTGTAGACATAGCTACCGGATGCATCGCTCGTGACGTTGTAGCCGCCCATCGCGACGTGCGAGTTGAACGCGGCGAGTTCGGCCTCGTCGTCCTCGTTGATCAGCACTGCCTTGTGGCAGCCGCCGCACGAACGTGACGCAGGGCCCGTCACCAGCGCCGGAACCGCACCGATCTTGCGCGGACCCGCCGTCGGGGCACCGGTTGCCAGGTCGTACCAGCCCTGCGTCAGCTTCGCAGCCGCCGATTCGAGACCAGGCAGCGAAGTGGTGTTGTCCGCCGGGTTGTACGTCGGCCGGGCCGGGTACGTCGCCGTCGATCCAGGCACAGTGGCTCCCGGGGCGACGTGGCACGCCTCGCAGTTCTTGATCGTGAAGTTCGGGAAGCCGGCTTCAGTGTGCTCCCAGAAACGCTTGGCGTAGACCGGGTCGCTGAAATCGACGTATTGCACGCCGAACGGCTGGAACTTGTGGATCGCGTGGACATACGAGTCGATGCCGCGGGACTGCATCTCGAGCAGCGCACCACCCGACGTCGTCACGTGGCAGGTGCGGCACACCGTGATGTTGCCGCTGTACGAACCTTCGTGGAACGTCGTGCCGAGGGCCGCGTGGCAGGCGTCGCACTTGGCGACGTCGACGACCGCGTTCTCGGCTTTGAAGTAGTTCGCAACCACGCTCATGTCGGCCAGGCTGAAGGTCTGGGAAACGGCCGGCAGCGCCACGAGATCGCCTGCGGCGTTCTCGAGTTCTGACAGGACCGTCACTTCGGCCTTCTTGACCTTGCCCGAGGTGATCAACGTCGGGATGCTGGCGAGGCCCGTTGCCGCCGGCTGGACATAGCCGGCGAGGCTGACCTGCACGTGCCAGGCGCCCGGCGCGCTGTCAGGCATGACCGTGTAGAGCCGGTTGGTCTGCAGTGTGGAGACCGGGTTGCCGTCGATCGCCATCTCGTAACGGCAGCCGACCTTCGGCGCATTGAGCGGATCCGCTGCGCGGTCGTTGTAGCAAGTGGCCTCGCCGGCGTCGCGGGTATGCGAGCTGACGAGCATGTGCTTGCTGTCATAGCCGTAGAAGGAGATGTTCAGCTCGGGCACGAGGTTGAGGTTGCCCGCGCTGATCCTGACGTCCAGCACGTCGCCCGTCTTCGTCACGGACGTGATGGAGACCTTGTTCGCCGGGTCGTCGGCATACTTGATGCCGGCGGCGGCGTAGATCTTCGCATCGTATCCGCTGTGATACTCGGAGAACTGGCTGCCTGCGCCACCCGCCTTGTGGCAGTCGGTGCAGGGTGCATTGACGTCATGGAACGACGCGACGTTGATCGCCGTCCACAGTTCCTCGAGGGCAGGAGCGCGCTTGGCCTGGTTGTACTTCTGGCTGGCCCATGCATCCTTGCCGTCGACCGGGTGGCAGCTCTTGCAGGTCTCGATCTTGAACTCGCTGTCGTCGGTGACAGCGGCGATCTTGTCGGGCGTCCTGTGGCACTGCACGCAGTTGGCCATCGACTGCGGATACGCAAACTCCATCGCGTGGGTCTGGTGCGTGTCCTGCATCGTGCTGGCTTTGTACGCATACTTCGTCTTGATCTCGACGGGCAGCGAGCCTTCGGCCAGGGTATTGGTCGCCCAGGCATACGGGTCGTCGACCATCCATTGCCACGAGAAGTGGCCGCCGGTGCGGTCGTCGTAGTGGCATTCCTTGCACGCGGCGAAGTCGCCGAGACCATCCACCGCCGCCGCACGATAGCCGTGCTTCAGATAGGGTGCGCCGTGGCAGTCCTCGCAGCCTTCGACACTGGCCTTCGACACATAGGGTACCGCGCCGCCACCGGTCAGACCGTCGTCCGCCACGTCGGCATAGAGCACCATGCCTTCGACGTCGAGAGGCGCCTTGGCGATGTAGCCATAAGCCTGCCAGCCACCCGGTTGCGCCACCGGATCCACCGCGGCCTTGGACGCGACGGCCGTGTAGGCGCCGCCGCCCACGCTGGTGATCGTGCCGAGGCTGACCGTGTACGCCGCCTGCGTCAGGTAGCCGTTCGGATCAGCCGGGAACAGCGCCTGGACCGCAAAGCGCTTCTGGTTGAGGTTCGCCAGACCCGCATCGACGTAGGGAACCCAGTTGATGCCGTTGACATCCTTCTGCTCGACCGTGAAGTTCATCGTCACGTCGAACTTCGCGGGCTCGGCGACGTTGGGTGCCGCCGCGACCGAAACGATGTTCAGCCGGTAGTTGCTCCTGGTCTTGGCATCCAGGTAATCCTTGTAGATGTCCTGATGCTCCGGACCGGCGTTGCCGTGACAGGTGATGCAGCCTTCAGGTCTGGCCGAGGCGATCGGATCGAGCCCCGGACCCGTGGCGCCCGTAGCGCCCGTGGCGCCCGTGGCGCCCGTGGGACCGGCGGGGCCCGCAGGACCCGCGGGGCCTTGCGCGCCATCTTTGCCATCGTCGCCCGAGCAGCCGGCCATGCCGGCGCCCAGCGCCAACAGCGCAAAGAGCGGCACGATTCCTCGTGCGCTTCGCAATCTGCTCAGTCTCATTGGTGACTCCCTCACCCGATTCTGGTCGGGCAGAAAAACCTGGACCTCCGCCGGTCCTTTGATGTCGGGGGCCATGTTAGTGAGCGCAACGCAGCGCAATAACTTCGGAATACCGAAGTTTTCCTGCGTCGTGGGGAACTTTCCGGAATGCGCTGAAACCAGCCGGTCACGATGTTGCGAGTCATTTGCAAACGACTCTCACACGAGTCCGCTGCGGTCGGCGGCGGTCTCGGCCAATACCCATGTCGATCGTGGACTCTTCGCGATCCGTGTTGCGCCGCTGCCGATGAGCGCCAGGACAGACGAGGGGCGCGCGGCCCGCCGCCTGACGCATGACGTCGCGCATGGCACACTGCGCCGCCTCCGCTCTCGACGACGGGAGGCCGCATGCACGACCGGGGCTGGTGGATCGATCTCTGCAGGGCGATCGATGCGAAGGACACGCGGGGATTCGTCGCCCGTCTGGCGCCGGACTGCGAGTTCCGTTTCGCCAACGGCCCGTGCGCCGTCGGTCACGCGGCCATCGGCGCCGCCGTCGACGCTTTCTGGGCTTCGATCCGCGGCAGCGAGCACGACGTCCTGCGGACCTGGGGCGATGACGACAGCGCCGTCTGCGAAGGCACGTGCGTGTACACGCGTCTCGACGGCTCGACAGTGACGATTCCGTTCGTCGACGTGCTGTACTTCCGCAGCGGACTCGCGGTGAAGTACTTCATCTACATGGATGTCGCGCCGCTGTGGCAGCCGTGACGCCTCAGCAGATGCGCGGCAGCGGGTCGTCCTCGAGCTCCTCGATCACGCGCTCGCCGCCGATCGGCGTGCGCAGCACGACGCGCCGCGGCTCCGCGCGCACCTGCCCGATGATCGCCGCGTCACGGCCCGATGGCAGCGCACGCACGGCCGCGAGCGCGGCCTCTGCCTGCTCAGCCGCGACGACTGCGACCACGCGCCCCTCGCAAGCGAGGAACCAGGGATCGTAACCGAGCATCTCGCACACGGAGCGCACCGAATCGCGTACCGGCACGCACGCCTCGTCGAGCCAGACGCCGAGACCGCTGCCCTGCACGATCTCGTGCGCCACGGTCGCGAGACCACCGCGCGTCGGGTCGCGCATGAAGCGCAGACCCGTGAACCCGGCGAGCGCGAGCGTGATGGGCAGCACACTGGCCGCATCGGATTGCAGGTCGCCGCGCAGGCCGAACTGCTCGCGCGCGAGCATCACGGAAATGCCATGGTCGCCGACCGGGCCGCTGACCATGACGGAATCGCCCGCGCGGATCTCGCGCACGCCGAGCCGCAGCGCGGGATTCTTCACGCCGATACCGCTCGTGTTCAGGTAGATGCCGCCGCCCTCGCCACGCCGCACGACCTTGGTGTCGCCCGCGGCCACGACCACGCCGATTTCCTTCGCGGCCGCGGCGATGCCGGCGACGACGCGCTCGAGCACGACGAACTCGAGGCCCTCCTCGAGCAGCACGCCGAGGCTCAGGTATTTCGGCACCGCACCAGCCACGGCGAGATCGTTGGTGGTGCCATGCACCGCGAGCGAGCCGATGTTGCCGCCCGGGAACTCGATCGGCTGCACGGTGAAGCTGTCGGTCGTGAACGCGAGCTCGCCGTCCGCGGCGCTCCAGGGCAGCACGGCGGCGTCGGAGTCCGTGTCGAGCAGCGGGTTGGAGAGGTGGCGCGCGAAGATCTCGTGGATCAGCTCGCGCATGTAGCGACCGCCGTTGCCGTGCGCCAGCGAAACGTGGGTATCCTGCATCGTCACCGAATCACCTCGCTTGAGCCCCGGCGGATCGCCGACACGGGCACCGTTGCTTCTTCGTTCCAGGCGTCGAGCTCGGCGCGGATATGCTCGCGCATCTGCTCGCGCACGTCGTTCACCGAGTTGAAGAACTCGGCCATCATCAGCACCCAGCAGTACATGCCGCGATGCGTCAGGCGGATCGCGTCGGCGTCGTGCCGCGTCGCACCCACGAGGCGCATCGCGAGCATCTCGGGCGCCATGCGTAGCCAGAACCCGCGGCCGTAGCGGCGCGCGACGTAGTCGCGCCGCAGTTCGCCGCCAAACAGGCGGACCAGGTAGTCGTAGCGCATCTGCTGCCAGCGCCCGACGGGACGCTTCAGCGTGATGCCGGTCTGACCGGCCTCGATGCGCCGGCAGTAGTGGTTCAGCGAGAACGTCGTCGAATAGTAGGCGCCGCCGACGTAGCTGAAGGCGCCGCTGCCGACGCCGACGTAGTCGTTCTGGTCGATGATGTACTCGTCGAACATGCCCTGGTTGCGCGAGAAGCACCAGGCCGAGGCCGGGTGATACCCGGCGAGCAGCCGCGCCAGCAGGCGTTCGTACATCGGGTGGCGCAGCGACGGGTCGGCGCGCCCCATGGTCTTGTCCATCTTGTGCCGCGCCGTCGGCGCGGTCATCAGCGGATAGAACGAGACCTGGTCGACCCTCAACCGCTCGATGACATCGAGATCGCGGTCGAGCATCGCCAGCGTCTGGCCCGGCAGATTGAAGATCATGTCGACATTGAGCGTCGGGAAGATCCCCATCGCGGCGCCGATGCGTTCCTCGATCTGGCGGCCGTCGCCGTACTTGTCGAGACGGTCCATGCCGCGCAGCAGACCGTCATCGAAGCTCTGCACGCCGACCGACAGGCGGGTCACGCCGGCGTCGCGATAAGCGGCCAGCGAGTCCCGGTCGAGGTGATTGGGGTTGGTCTCGATCGAGACCGTACGCACGGGCGACAGCGAGCGCACGAGATCGAGCGTACGGACCAGCTCGACGGCGTCGACGGTCGGCGTGCCGCCGCCCACATAGACGTCGCCGAAGCGGAATCCGGCGTCGTGGTAGAGGTGGATCTCGTGCCTCAGGGCCGCGAAGTAGCGGTGGGTCTTGGCCTCGTCGTAGCGCACGCGGTGGAACGAGCAGAACGGGCACAGCACCTCGCAGAACGGCACGTGCACGTAGAGCTGGCACGGCTGCGGCGGCGCGGCCGGCACGACGTCGGCCGACTCGTCTTCGGTGAAACGCATACCGCGCCGGTATTCGTGGCGCAGGAGCGCGAGGAAAGGTCTTTCGAACCAGAGCATGCGAACGCCGGGGTCAGGGCCCGCGGCCCGCGAAGTCGGCCACCTGGCCGTAGCTCAGGCCGCCGTCGTTGCAGGGAACCTGTGCGCTCATGAGCACCGTGAAGCCGCGATCCGCGAGCGCGTCCTGCGCCAGCTCCCCCAGCAGCCGATTCTGGAACACTCCGCCCGTCAGGCCGACGACGTTGCAGCCGGATTGGTCGCGGAGACGGTCCGCCACCCGCACGATCGCCTGCGCCAGCGCGGCGTGCACGGCCCCCGCCCGCTCGGCCGCCGGCGTGGCGGCGTTCGCCAGCAACCATTCGACGAGCGGCGCCCAGTCGATCCGCAACCGGCCGGCGGCGGCGTCAATACCCAGGTCCGGCGCGTCCGGCGCCGGGCGCGCGATCGCCTCGAGCCACATCGGCCCCTGCCCTTCGAAACTCGTCTCGCCGACGCCGAGGACCAGCGCGGCGGCGGCGTCGAACACGCGCCCCGCCGCAGACGACTGCGGCGCGTTGAGACGCTTCTGCCAGGCGCCGCGCACGATCGGGTCCGGCACCGGCACCGGACACTCGCGACCCAGGTCCCAGCACAGTGCCGCGGCGCTGCGCCACGGCGCGCGCCCCGCGCGGTCGCCACCCGGCAGGTGGAACGGCCGCAGGCTGGCGCGACGCTCCCAGTGGCCCGGCGTGCCTACGAACGTCTAGCCGCCCCACAGCGTGCCGTCGTCGCCGAGGCCCACGCCGTCCCAGGCGAAGACGATCGCGGGCGCCTCGACGACGCCGTGCTCCTGCACCAGGGCCGACGCATGTGCGTGATGATGCAGCACGGCGTGGACGGGCAGCCCGCTCGCCCTGGCCCAGCGCGAGGTCGCGTAGTCCGGGTGCGCGTCACACAGCACCGTCTCGGCGCGCACGTCGTAGAGCCGCTGCAGGTCTGCCGCGACCTGCGCGAAGACCTGTTCGCTGCGCAGCGTCCCCATGTCGCCGATGTGCGGTGAGACGACGACGCGGCGCCCCCATGCGAGCGCGACGGTGTTCTTCAGGTGGGCGCCGGCCGCGATCACCGGCTGCGACAGCGGCCGCGGCAATTCGAGTTCGAGCGGCGCGAGGCCCCGGCCCAGCCGGAGGGGTCGCGCCCGACCGGCGATCACGCGCATCACGGAATCGTCCGCCGGCCGCACGATCGGCCGGTCGTGATGCAGGAAGGCGTCGGCGACCGGCGCGAGCCGCTCGGCGGCTGCGGCGGCGTCCGTCAGCACGGGCTCGCCGCTCAGGTTGCCCGACGTGGCCACCAGCGGGCCGCCGAACGCCTCGAGCAGCAACTGGTGCAGCGGGCTGTAGGGCAGAAACACGCCGATCTCGGCCAGCCCCGGCGCGACGCCGGCCGCGAGCCCGTGCGCTCCGCCCGTGCGCAACAGCACGATCGGCCGGCTCGGGTCGAGCAGCGCCGCGCGGGCCACGGGCTCGAGTTCGAAGCAGTCGGTGACCGCGGCCAGCCCGTCCGCGCCGCGCCACGGGAACATGACGGCGAGCGGCTTGTCCGGCCGACGCTTGCGCTGGCGCAGCCGCGCGACCGCCTCGTCCCGGCGCGCATCGCAGAGCAGGTGGTAACCACCGATGCCCTTGACGGCGAGCACTTCCCCACGGCGCAGCACGTCGACGGCCGCCGCGAGCGCCGCCTCGTCGTCGGCCTGCGCGCGTTGCGACGCACGGCTTGCCGCCTGCCCGGCAAGGGCGAAGGCCAGGTGCGGCCCGCAGACCGGGCACGCGACGGGTTCCGCGTGAAAGCGCCGGTCGAGCGGGTCTTCGTACTCCGCGCGACAGGCCGGGCACAGCGGGAACGCGCGCATCGTGGTGTTCGGCCGGTCGTAGGGCAGCGCTTCGATCAGGGTGTAGCGCGGCCCGCACTGCGTGCAGTTGATGAACGCGTAGCGGTGGCGCCGGTCCGCGGGAGTGCGCAGTTCGGCGAGGCAGTCGGGGCAGCAGAAGAAATCCGGCGGCACCGAGATCTGCGGCTCGAGCGCGGCCGTGCTCGGCGCGATGTGAAACCCGGGGGTGACGGCCGCGATGTACGGCTCGCTGCCGGCGAGCGCCGCCCGCGCGAGCGGTGGCGCCCGCTCGACGACCTCGCGCGCGAAGCGGTCGAGCGTCCCGGGCAGACCGCGCAGCACCACTTCGACCTCGCCGCGCAGGTTGCGCACGTAGCCGTCGAGGCCGTGCTCGTGCGCGAGCCGGTACACGAACGGGCGGAAGCCCACGCCCTGCACGCGCCCGCGCAGCAGCAGGCGGCGCGATTCCGCGACGAATGCCGTCGCGGCGACGGCGGCGTCGGCCGGCGCGTTCATGCGCTCACCCGGGCAGCCGCGCCGTCAGCCTTCGGCCCGCGCCGGCTTGCGGCCGGACCAGACGTTGTCGCGCACGCCGTCGGCCCACCAGATGCGGCAGGCGCCCTCGTCGGAGACCATGCAGGGCCCGATGGGCGAGCGCGGCGTGCAGGCGAGACCGTACAGCCGGCACTGGTTCGGATAGATCTTGCCGAGCACGACGCGGGCGCAGTCGCAGCCCGGCGGCATCTCCCCCGCCCGCTTGCGCGACATCTCGGTGTATGAGCGCAGCTGCTGGCGCGAGTCGTGCGCGGCGAGATGCGGCTTGAGCGCGTAGCCGGACTTCGGGATCGACCCGATGCCGCGCCAGTTCGCGTCGACGACGTCCATGGTCTGCTGCATGCAGCGCTGGGCGACCTTGTTGCCACCGGGCCGCACGACCTGCGGATAGCAGTTGTCGAGGAAGCACTTGCCCTCGAGCTTCTGCCGCAACACGGAATAGAGTGCCGCGAGCAGCGATTCCGGCGCGAAGCCGGCGACCGCCGTCGGGATGCGGTGGTCGCGGGCCACGAATTCCCATTCCTCCGGGCCCATGACCGTGGAGACGTGGCCCGGCGCGATCAATGCCTCGAAGCCGGGCTCGCCGGAATCGAGCAGCATGGCGACGGCCGGCCAGGTCAGGCGGCCGGACATCAGGAACAGCAGGTTGTCGGGCGCACCCTGCGCGAGCAGCGCGGCCGCCGGCGCCGTGGTGGTCTCGAACCCTGCCGCCAGGAACACGATCTGGCGCGACGGGTGGTCGGTGGCGATTTTCGCGGCTTCGAGCGGGCTCGCGATCGGGCGTACGTCGGCGCCCGCGGCCTTGGCCTGCTCGAGCGAGCGCGGCTCACTCCTTGGTGCGTTGACCGGCACGCGCAGCATGTCGCCGTAGGCGACCAGAATGACGCCTTCGTGCAGCGCGAGCTGGATCGCCTCGTAGATGTCTTCTTCCGGACAGATGCAGACCGGGCATCCCGGCCCCGGCACCAGCTCGATGTTCGACGGGATGGCCTTGCGCAGGCCCGCCGTCGTGATCGAGCGCTCGTGCCCGCCGCAGACGTTCATCACCTTGATGGACGGCGGCAGCGGCAGCGCGCGGATGCGCTCCAGCCATTCGGCTCCGGTGGTCATCTTCGCTTCCCCCTTGCGGCGGCTCAGGCCGCCGCCGCGCGACGCGTCGCGACTTCGTTGCGCAACCAGGCGAGCCAGGCGTCGAAGCCCGCGCCGCCGCGCTTGCTCAGCTCGAGGATCGGGCCGGCGAACCCGACCTGACGCAGCGACGCCCGCGCGCGCTCGACGCTGAATTCCTCGATGTGCGGCAGCAGGTCGACCTTGGTGATCAGCGCGAGGTCGGCGCCGCGGAACATCACCGGGTACTTGGCCGGCTTGTCGTCGCCCTCGGGCACCGACAGCAGCGTGACGTTGCGGTGCACGCCAAGGTCGAAGCTCGCCGGACAGACGAGGTTGCCGACGTTCTCGACGAACAGCAAGTCGAGCCCGGCGAGCGGCAGGTCGTGCAGCGCATCGTGCACCATCTGCGCGTCGAGGTGACAGGCGTTGCCGGTCGTGATCTGCACGGCCGGCACGCCGCAGGCGCGAATACGCGCGGCGTCGTTCTCGGTCGCGAGGTCGCCTTCGATGACCGCGATGCCGAACCCGCCCGCGAGCGCGCAGATCGTGGACTCGAGCAGCGATGTCTTGCCCGACCCCGGCGAGGACATCAGGTTGATCGCGACGACGCCGTGCGCGTCGAAGTGTCCGCGGTTGTGCGCGGCCACCGCGTCGTTGGCGTCGAGGATCGCGGTGATGACCTCGATCGATTCGACGCGCCCGTGCGCCGGTGTGGCCGCGGCCTGCGCGGCGAAGGGCGCCCGCGCGGCGGACGGACCCAGGGAACAACCGCAGTCACGACACATGGCGTACCACCTCTTTGCTCGGCATGACGGGGCGCCGCCGTTGCCGGCCGGGCGCCCACGGACCGCGCATCAGCGGACGGGCTCGGCGGCCGTCTCGATCTCGACGCGCTGCAGCAACATTTCCTCGCCGGCGACCACGTCGACCTGCCAGGCCCCGCAGGCCGCGCAGAGCAACCGGTTCGCGGCAGCCCCGGTCTCGGCCCGGCAGGTGCGACACCGCACCCGCACCGGGACGGTCTCGACGATCAGCTCGGCCTGCTCGGCCACGGTGCCGGCGGCGCCCAGCGGCCAGGCGTGCTCGAGCAGCGCCGGCTCGACGCCCGACAGCGGCCCGACCGACACCCTGACCGACACGATGCGGCGGGCGGCGTGCTCGCGGGCGACGCGCTCGACCTGCTCGATCAGGGCCTGGCAGACCGCGAGCTCATGCATGCTCGAGGATCTCGTCGAAGAGGTCCCAGGCGGAGCGGGCGTCCGCCTCGCTCACCTTCTGGATGGCGTAACCCACGTGGATCAGCACGTGGTCGCCGACCTCGAGCGGCTCGCCCTGCAGCATGAACAGGCTCACCTCGCGCTCGATGCCCTTGGCTTCGCACGTCGCGGCGAAGCCGTCGATGCGCTTGATCTTCATTGGAACGGCCAGGCACATGGTTGGGGTCACTCCTGCGTCGGGACCACATCGCGCGCGAGGCTCGCAGACGCCGCACGCCTATAAAAATAGGTAAATGCCCGGAGTGCGGCTTCGGCGCCGCACGCACTATAAAGTCGCACGGCCAGCGCAGCCAGAAAGCACGCGCAGCGGCGGTCGCGGCCTCGCGTACGCACGGCAGGCAAGCTTGAAGACCACCCTCATACTCGGCATCGGCAACACCCTCCTCGGCGACGAAGGCGCAGGCGTGCACGCGCTCGAGCGCGTCCGCGCGCTGCTCGACGACACGGCCGACGTCGACCTCCTCGATGGCGGCACGCTGGCCTTCACGCTGCTGCCGACCCTCGAGGCCTACGAGCGCCTGATCGTGCTCGACGCCGCACAACTTAACGCGCCGGCGGGCACCGTGGCCAGCTTCGAAGGGCCCGCGATGGACGAATTCCTCGGCCGGCCGCGGCGCAGCGTGCACGAGGTGGGCCTCTGCGACCTCATGAACATGGCGCGACTGTCGGGCTGCTTCCCGCAGCGCCGCGCCCTGGTCGGCATCCAGCCCGAGCTGATCGACTGGAGCGAGACCTGCTCGCCGCCGGTCGCCGCAGCGCTGGAGGAAGCCTCCCGACGCGCCGTCGCCTTCGTGCGCCGGTGGAACGAAGACGCAGGACGGGTCGCCGCATGAGCACTGAACGCATGAACGAAGCGCTCGGGTCGATCGGCGTGAAGGTCGAGCCTTCGGCGCCGGAGGAAATCGACGCGTTCACGCTGAACGTCCTGCCGCTGCTGCACGAGGTCCGCCATGCGCTCGAGCGCCTGCTCGCGAGCGGCGAACCGACGACGATCGACCTGGGCTCCATCCCGCTCGCACCGGGCGAGTTCGACAGGATCGACGGTGCGCTCGGCACCGGCGAGGTCAAGGTCATGCTCGACGCCATGGGCCCGAGCCAGGTCTACGAGACGCAGTTCAGCGGCGTCTGGCGCATCACGCATTTCAACGCGGCCAACGAGGTCGTCGGCCGCTACGTCGAAGTCACCCGCATACCGGAGATCCTGCTCGCGCAGGAAGCCGACGTGCGTGTCGGTCTTGATCTCTTGACTCGGAGGCTCAGCGGAGAATCCGACTGACCCGCGCCTGGGCCGGCCGCATTTCGCCGCTGACGATCACTCTTACCAGAGGGGTTCGTGGGCAATGCGCAAAGAACAAACCTTGGGTGAAGTCCTGGCGGCGAAAGGCGTCTCGCGGCGCGGCTTCATGAAATTCGTGGCGGCAACGACGTCGCTGATGGCCCTGCCCCCGACGATGATCCCGAAGGTGGCCAGGGCACTCGAGAACGCGAAGCGGCCGTCGGTCATCTGGCTGCCGTTCCAGGAGTGCACCGGATGCACCGAGTCGATCACGCGCTCGCACGCGCCGTCGCTCGAGGGCCTGATATTCGACACGATCTCACTGGACTACCAGGAGACGCTCATGGCCGCCGCCGGCCACCAGGCCGAGGAAGCGCGCGCCGCGGTCATGAAGGAGAACTTCGGCAAGTACCTGCTCGCGGTGGACGGTTCGATCCCGACGAGGGACAAGGCCTTCTCCTGCATCGGCGGCCACAGCAACTACGACATCTTCGTCGAGGCGGCCAAGGGTGCTGCGGCCATCGTCTGCGTCGGCACCTGCTCGTCGTTCGGCGGCATCCCGGCGGCCAAGCCCAACCCGACCGGCGCCCTGTCGGTCACCGAGGTGCTCAAGGATGCCGGCATCGACAAGCCGGTCATCAACGTCCCCGGCTGCCCGCCGATCCCGACGGCCATCACGGGCGTCCTCGCGCAATACCTGACGTTCGGCCAGCTCCCCGAGCTGGACCATCTTGGCCGGCCGAAGGCCTTCTACGGCCAGAGCATCCACGACCGCTGCTACCGCCGCCCGTTCTACGAGCGCGGCCAGTTCGCCGAGACGTTCGACGACGAGGGCGCGAAGCAGGGCTGGTGCCTGTTCAAGGTCGGTTGCAAGGGTCCCGTCACCTACAACGCGTGCGCCACGATCAAGTGGAACGGCGGCGCCGGATGGCCGGTCGAGGGCGGCCACGGCTGCCTCGGCTGCTCCGAACCGGGCTTCTGGGACTGGGGCGGCTTCTACAAGCCGCTGTCGCAGGGCCAGTGGGGCGGCTGGAAGACGCTCGGCGCGGCCGCCGCGGCCGGCGCGGCCATCGGCCTCGCCTCGGTCGCCATTTCCCGCAGCCGGCAGGCCAGGGCACGCGAGGAGGGCAAGGTATGACACTGCTCGAATTCGCCCGTGGGCCCGGCCTGCAGTGGTCGCTCACGATCTTCGCGCTCGGCGTCGTCTGGCGCCTCGTTGGCTCGTTCCTGCTCGCGCGCACGCGTGACCTGTCGAAGCCGAAGGGCACCGCATACGTCAAGGCGGGCGCGCGCGCGATGCTCATGCGCTCGATCCCGCCGCACGAGCTCGAGAAGAACATCACCTTCCAGCACATCTCGGGCTATGCCTGGCACCTGGGGTTCTTCGCGGTGCTGCTGCTGTTCGGGCCGCACATCCCCTTCTTCAAGCAGTTCCTCGGCTTCGGCTGGCCCACGCTGCCGAACACCATCGTGCTGGTCATCGGCGGCTTCACGCTCGCGATCCTGGTCGCGCTGCTGATCCGCCGCATGATCCATCCGGTGATGAAGAAGATCTCGGCGCTGGACGACTGGATCAGCATCGTCGTCGTGATCCTGCCGCTGGTGACGGGCCTCGCGAGCTACGCGCACCTGCAGATCGGCGAGGTGCGCTACGAGACGCTGCTCGCCCTGCACATCCTCAGCATCGAAGCCATGCTCGTCTGGTTCCCGTTCAGCAAGCTGATGCACATGTTCTACGCGTTCCCGGCACGCTACCAGGTCGGCGCCGCCATGGAGCACAAGGGAGTCAAAGCATGAGCGCCGTCGCATCCGACATCCAGAGGCTGCGGGACACCCTCCGCAACCGCGGCGCCGAAGTGAAGGCGCCGGAGCTGCCGGCGGCCGAGCGCATCGCGCGCGTGAAGGAGACCTTCCGCCGTCGCCTCGACGCCGACATGGCCATCTACCTCGAGACGTGCCTGCACTGCGGCATGTGCGCCGAGGTCTGCCACTTCTACGAGAGCACCGGCGAGGGCAAGTACACGCCGATCTACAAGGTCGACCCGTTGCGCCGCTTCTATCGCCGCGAGATTGCGCCGATGGGCTGGCTGCGCAGGCTCGTGCTGCGCGACATCACCGCCGAGGACCTCGACGAGTGGCAGAAGCTGGTCTACGACTCGTGCACCCAGTGCGGCCGCTGCGACATGATCTGCCCGATGGGCATCCACATCTCGCCGATGATCGGCGTGATGCGCGAGGCCATCGCCGAAGCCGGCATGCAGCCTGCCGAGAACAAGGCGCTGGCGAAGGAGATGCTCGAGAAGGGCACCGCCATGGGCATCGGCCCCGACGACTATCGCCGCATCGCCGCCGAGCTGAAGGCCGAAGGCATCGAGGTTCCGCTCGACAAGCCGAAGGCGGCCGTCGTCATGCTGATGAGCGCCATGGACGCCGTGCTGTTCAGGTCGGCGATCGCCGCGACGGCGAAGATCATGAACCGGCTCGGCCTCGACTGGACGATCCGCACCAGCGCCGGCGACGCCGCCGTGTTCGACTGGACGTCGGGCGACGAGCGCGCCAAGGCCGCGGTGATCCGCAAGATCGTGCAGGAAACGGTCGCCGCGGGCGCCAGGACGCTGATCGTGCCCGAGTGCGGCCACGGCTACGCCGCCATGCGCTGGAACGCCGCCAACATCATGGGGACCGCCCTGCCCTTCGAGGTGCTGGCGATCTCCGAGTTCGTCGGCCGCGAGGTCCAGGAAGGCCGGCTCAAGGTCAAGGCGCTGCCCGCGGGCAAGAGCGTCACGTATCACGATCCGTGCAAGGTCGGCCGCTGGAGCGGCGTCTTCGACGAGCCGCGCAACGCCCTCAAGGCGATCGGCGTCGAGCTGCGCGAGATGGAGTCGCACGCGAAGACGAACTACTGCTGCGGAGGCGGCGCGGGCCTCGTGCTCAACGGGCGCGCCACGCAACTGCGGCAGGGCGCCTTCAGGATCAAGATGCGGGAAGTGGACGCCACGGGCGCGGGCTCGGTCGTCACGGCGTGCGGCCACTGCCGCATGACGTTCCTCGCGGGCGCACAGGACACGAACTGGCAGAAACCGATCGAGAGCCTCGTGGAGCTCGTCGCGGCCAACCTGGCCTGACGGGCTCCGGCTCGAGAGACAACCGGAGATTAATCGATGACCGAGCGAGTCGTTGTTGATCCGATCACCCGTATCGAGGGTCACCTGCGCATCGAGGCGCAGATGGACGGCGATACGATCGCAAAGGCCTACTCGTCCGGCACGATGGTGCGCGGGATCGAGATCATCCTGCAGGGGCGCGATCCGCGCGACGCCTGGGCCTTCACCCAGCGCATCTGCGGCGTCTGCACGCTCGTGCACGCCATGGCCTCCATCCGCGCCGTCGAGGACGCGCTGAATATCGAGGTGCCGAAGAACGCGCAGCTGATCCGCAACCTGATGATCGGCTCGCAGTTCATCACTGACCACGTGATGCACTTCTATCACCTGCACGCGCTCGACTGGGTCGACGTCGTCTCGGCGCTCAGTGCCGATCCGGCGGCCACCTCGGCACTGGCGCAGAGCCTGTCGAAATACCCGAACTCCTCGCCGGGCTACTTCGCCGACGTGCAGAAGAAGGTGAAGACGTTCGTCGAGCAGGGTCAGCTCGGCATCTTCAACAACGCCTACTGGGGCCACCCGGCCTACAAGCTGCCGCCTGAAGCAAACCTCATGGCCGTGGCACACTACCTCGACGCGCTGGCCTGGCAGCGCGACGCCGTGCAGATCCACACGGTCTTCGGCGGCAAGAACCCGCACCCCAACTTCGTCGTGGGCGGCACGCCGAGCGCGATCGACCTGAACTCCGACTCCGCGATCAACCAGAAACGGCTGGCGCAGGTGCAGGACGTCATCACCAGGATGCGCACCTTCATCGACCAGGTGTACGTGCCCGACACGCTCGCCATCGCCTCGTTCTACAAGGACTGGGCCGCGCAGGGCGAGGGCCTCGGCAACTTCCTGTGCTTCGGCGACCTGCCCGCCGCCGGCGGCAGCATCAACGACCCGAAGTCCTTCCTGTTCCCCCGCGGCGCGATCCTCAATCGCGACCTGTCGACGATCCACGAGGTCGACCTCAAGGACCCGGACCAGGTGCAGGAGTTCGTGGCGCACTCGTGGTACGACTACTCGGGCGGCAAGGACAAGGGCCTGCACCCGTGGGACGGCGAGACGAAGTTCAACTACGACGGTCCGCAGCCGCCCTACACCCAGCTCGACGTCGACAAGAGCTACAGCTGGCTCAAGTCGCCGCGCTGGAAAGGCCACTCGATGGAGGTCGGCCCGCTCGCCCGCATGCTCATGCTCTATGCGACGGGCAACGAGCAGGCCAAGGCGCTCGTCGACATGACGCTCGCGAAGCTCGAGGTGCCGGTCTCGGCGCTGTTCTCGACGCTCGGACGCACCGCGGCCCGCACGCTCGAGTCCAAGTTCATCGCCGACAACATGCAGGGCTGGTACGACGCGCTGATCGCCAACATCAAGTCAGGCGACACGGACACCTTCGACGACTCGAAGTGGGAGCCGTCGAACTGGCCGAAGACCGCCAGGGGCGCCGGGTTCCACGAAGCGCCGCGCGGTGGCCTGTCGCACTACGTCGTCATCGAGGACGGCAAGATCGCCAACTACCAGGCCGTCGTGCCGACGACCTGGAACGCCGGGCCACGCGACGCGGAAGGCAAGCCGGGTGCGTACGAGGCGGCGCTTGCCGGCCACAGGATGGTCGATCCGAACAAGCCGATCGAGATCCTGCGCACGATCCACAGCTTCGACCCGTGCCTGGCGTGCGCCGTGCACGTGACCGATCCGGACGGCGAAGAGCTGGTGCAGGTGCAGATCAACCCGGGCAGTTGAGGGGTGTGACCGACGGCTGGCTCGGCCAGTCGCATCCAGGCCGGCGCAAGCCGGCCTCTTTGCATGGGGCACCGGTGAAAAGTTCCGGCGGAGCCCTGGACACTTTCCGCGATCGCTTTTCCCCGATGCTGTGACATCCTTGCGCGGCCCTGTCCCGGGGTGCCATTGCCACAGCGTGAATGAAGATGACCAGCCACAAGGTCCTCGCCGGCCTCGCCGCGCTCTTGTTCGTCGTCGCGTGCTCGAAGGAAGGTCCGACGCGGCCGCCACCCGGGGAATCCGCGCGCGATCACGCCGCGGCGGAAGAAGTGGCGCCGGGCGTGGCTGCCGTCGAGCCCGAGCGGACCTACGACTACGCGAAGATGGCGAACGGCATGCTCGTGCTGATCGCGGACGCGCCGGAATGCCAGAAGTACCGCGACGAGCTGCAGGCCATCGCGAGCCTGCCCCCGGGCACGAAGCCGGACAAGGATCCGTCGAAGGTCGTCGCCGAGGCACACGACGCGCGTTGCTCGACGCGCTCGCGCGAGCAGCCGTAAACCCCGGACATCCGCGTGGTGTTCTCCTGCGGCGCGCCGCGGGAGCGCCCAGGACGGCGTTTTCGCCGCGCTGGCGTCTCAGGGACGCGGCGTAGTCTCGCCCTCGATGACGTCGCCGGCCGGCCGCTGGCGGCTCTTGAGCGATCCGAGCAGCAGCGTGCCGAGCGCGAGCAGGATCTCGTCGTGGAACGGGATCAGGTCGGGCACCAGGAAGTCGACGACGAACAGCGCCGCGACGAGCTTGAACAGCGTCGGAAAGCGCAGCCCCGACGCGAAGCGCGTGACGACACGACCGATGCTCACGGCAGCGGCCGGCCTCCCGGCGTGGCGACTTCCACGGCGAGCGTGAACGTGCGCGCCTCCGCGGGCCGCAGTGCGCCGACGCCGACGACCTGCCGCGAGACGACCTCGCCGCGCTCGTTGCGGATCGACAGCACGACGGAATACTCCCAGTCGCTGCCGTGCTCGGCGTGACGCAGCGTTCCTTCGACGTTCAGCGCCGAGAACGTCGGCGTCGCATCGCTGGCCCGCGCCGCAGCGCCGAACTTGAGGTGGTGGCGGCACTGCGGACAGATCGTCGCGCTCTCGAGGATCGTCGCCTTGCAATGCGGGCAGGAGCGGGTCCTGCCCGTCGTGCCCGACGCAGAACGCCCCGGCAGCATGGCGATGCCTTCGCGCCGCGCCGGCCTACTTCTTGGCCTGGTCGGGCCAGCCGAAGTCGGCGGTGCCGCGCATGCGCGAACCGGCCGCGACGGTCAGCACGGCCGCCTTGACGTCGCCGTTGATGGCGCCGGTCTCGAGCAGCTCGACGCGCGAACTGGCGTTGACGTTGCCGTGCACCTCGCCGCTCACGACCACCGTGGCCGCAGCGATCTGCCCGGTGACGTGCGCGCCCTGCTCGATGGTGACGTTGCCCTGCACGTTGACGTCGCCCTTGAAACGGCCGGCGATGCGCACGTGCCCGGCGCCTTCGATCTTGCCCTCGATCGTGACGTCGGCGGCGATCAGCGATTCCTTGGCGGGGCTCCCAGCGGCGCGTTCGGCGGGCCGGCGCACCGGCTCCGCCGCGGGTGTCGGGACGGGCCGCACGGCAGGCTCCGGCGCCGTCGCCACGTCACTGGCCGCGAACGAGGATTCTTTGGTCGTAGGGTCTTTCCAGAGCGCCATGTGTCATACCTTCCATTGGGGAATCGGGGGCGAAACCGTCCGAGTGTAGTGGCCGGATGACGCCGCGGGAATGGTGCCGGCAGAGGGATTCGAACCCCCGACCCCCTGATTACAAATCAGGTGCACTACCAGCTGTGCTATGCCGGCACGACCACGCCCCGGCCCCGATTCTACCCTACCGCGCCGCGGCCACTGCCGGGCGGGCCTCAGTCTTCGCTGCCAACCGCCGCCGGTGCCGGGGCGGACGGGCAGGCGCGCAATTCGAGCGGCAGAGCGCCGCTCGCCGGCGCCGCGACGTCCTCGGGCACCGGGATGCCGCCGTTGGCCTGGCGGTCGACGTCCAGCCAGAAGACGTCCTGCGTGCGCAGTCGGTCGCTGGTCTGCGTAGCAAAGCCCGCGCGGCCCACGGTTTCGGAAATCGCCGCCGCCCTGGCCGCATCGGAGTAGACGCCGATCGAGATCGAACTGCCCGGTGTCGCGTCCGCGATCACGTACGCGTCGGTGAGGCCGGCCGCCCGCAATGCGGCGAGCGCATTCGCGGCGTCGACCGGCGTGGCAAGATCGGGAACGCGCACCCAGTAACCGACGCGCACCTCGTCCTGCGCAGCCCGCAGCCGCGAATCGAAACCGAGACGGCGCAGCGAACCGGCGGCCACGGTGGCCTGCGCCTCGTCGGCGAAGGGTCCGACGCTGACGCAGGTGGCCGCTGCGACGTCGACGGCGCCGTCCGCCACTGGCCCGCCGTCGGCCCCCGCAGTGCCGGCTCGCGCCTCCTCACGCAGGCGTATGGAACGCGGCGCGGTCTGCGTGGCTTCGCCCGCCTGCCGCGCCACCGGTACGGGCGGCACGACCCAGCGCGACCACGCGAGGAACAGCAGGTTCGCGAGCAGCAGGGCGAGAAAGAGCGCGCGCACGGCCTTGGTCGGAGAGGAACGGGCGCAGGATGGTACCAAATCGACGAACAGAGGCCCGGGCGCCAGGCGCCCGAGCCTCCAACCATTCGCGCAATACCCGTCGGCGCGTTACTTGCCGCCCGATGCAAGGTACGCGGAAATGTCGGCGATCTGCGTGTCCGTCAGCTTCAGCGCGTTCTTGTGCTTCTGCTGGCCGGCGACAATCTTCTTGATCGTGGCCGTCAGCGCGGCGGCGTCTTCGCCCTCGAAGTCGGCGACTTCGTGGCATTCGGAGCAGTCGGCGGCGAACTTCGCCTTGCCGGCAGCCGCGTCGGCGCTGGCGACGCCGCTGAAACCCGCGAGGCCCAGCGTCGCGAACGAGATGGCGAAAATGCGCGTCAGTTTCATCGAATCCTCCTCTCGGGTAGCCGGCCGGACCGCCGGTCTGAGTGCGGAGGCATCATAGCGGACCGGGCGCGAAATTCGGACCGTGATTGCCGCAAGCCGGGCGCAGAGAGCGCGGACTTTCATGAATCCGGACGTTGCCGCCGTCCTTGCGGAGCGGCGGCGCCCAAGACGGCCGCGCACCCCGTGGGGCATCGGCGAGCGCGTGTGCAATGACACTCAATCGATTGATTTTCATGGGTTTCGAGGCATCGACCGATGTCTCCAGTCAGTTGCCGCGACGTGCCCACCCTGGGGCGCGTTTGGACCGCGGGCGCCAGCCCGGGTTCAGGCCTCGGACCAGGCACCGCATCCGGTCAGGCACAGCACGCCGCGCAGCACGAGATCGGGCACGATCTCGACCGGCGCCAGCACGAACGGTGCCACATCCGGCGCCGCCCCGCCGGTCATGACCAGTGCCGGGGTCGAGCCGGCCACGCGCGCCAGTTCGGCCTGGGCGCGGTCCACGAGCGCCGCCAGCGCGACGCGGCAGCCGCGTTCGATGGCGTCGCGCGTGTTGTCGGCGAACAGCGTGCGCTCGTTGGCCGTGCTCGCCGCAGAATGGGCCGCGAGGTCGCTCGTGCCCGCGTGCAGCGACTGCGCCATCAGCCGCGGGCCGGGCACGATGAAGCCACCGAGATGGCGGCCGGTGGCCTCGACGGCGTCGACCGTCGCGGCCGTACCGATGTCCACGACGCAGCAGGCGCGATGCCCGCGCAGGTGCCAGGCACCGATCACCGCGGCCCAGCGATCGGCGCCGAGCAGCCGCGGTTCGCAGTAGGCGTTGCGGACGCCGCAGGCCTCGGCGGTCGTCGCATGGAACACGACGTCGTCGATGCCACGCCGCGCCGCGGCTTCGATCAGCCGCGCCCGCGTCGCCTCGCCGGCCACGGCCACGGCCGCGACCCCGCCGATGCGCAGCCGCGGGTCGAACAGCTCGCGCTCCCAGTCGTCGACGCTCCACGTCCCATGCGTCGCTGCCCGCTGCGCGGACAGACGATCGCCCTCGTACGTCGCCCATTTGACGCGCGTGTTGCCGACATCGACCAGCAGCCTCACGGGGCCACCTCCGCCGCGGCGCGCAGGCTGACGTCCCCGGCGTGCACGCGTTCGAAACGGCCAGGCGCCGTCTCGACGACGAGCGCGCCCTCGGCATCGGCACCGCGCGCGATGCCCGCCATGGGCCCGTCGTATCGCAGCACCGTGACCGGTGCGTCGCGCAGCGAGTCGAAGGCCGCCCAGTCCGCGGCGAACGGCGCGAAACCCGCGTGTGCGAAGCGTTCGAGCCCTTCGAGCATGCGCCCTGCGACGTGCGCCGCCACCGCGGTACGCCGCGGCAGCAGGCCGCCACACGCTTCGGCCAGATCGGTCACGGCCGTCGCGCCGGGAGCATCGATCGCCAGCCGCGTCGCCTCGGGCAGACGCAGGTTCAGACCCAGACCGACCACGACGAAGGCCGGCCCGCCGGCCTCCGAGCGCATCTGCAGCAGCAGGCCACCGAGCTTGCGCCGTGCGTGCACGACGTCGTTCGGCCACTTGAGACCCACGCCGCTGGCGCCGACCTCGCGCAGCGCGTGGACCACGCACACGCCCATGGCGAGGCCCAGCGCCGAGAGTTCCGCGGGCATGTCCGCAAACGTCCAGCCGATCGAGAACGTGAGGCCCGAGCCGAACGGCGCGAGCCACTGGCGGCCACGCCGTCCGCGGCCCGCCGTCTGCAGTTCCGCGAAGACCAGCCGTGGCACGCCCGGTGGCGGTGCCACGTCGTCATGCAGGCAGTCGTTGGTCGAGCCGAGTTCGAACCGCACCTCGCAGCGACCTGGCCACGGCAGGCCGGCCTGCTGCGCTGCCGCGCGCAACGCTGCAACGTCGAGCAACTCGACGGGCGACTCGAGCCGGTAGCCACGCCGGTCGTGACTCGCGACGGCGATGCCGCGTCCGCGCAATTCTCCGACTGCCTTCCACACCGCGGCACGCGTGATGCCGAGTTGCTCCGCCAGGCGCGCGCCTGAATGCAGGGTGCCGTCGGCCAGCAACCGCACCAGCCGCTCGCCCGTCTCGTTCATCGCCGCCGCAGCAGCCACAGCCGGCGCGCACGGTTCTCGTTGCCCGCGCGCATGCGCTGCAGGTTCGATCGGTGCGTGTAGACGATGAACACGGCCATCGCCACGCCGAAGGCCAGCAGCGCCGGCCGGTCCGGCGCGGCAAGCGCCACGTACACGGGCAACGCCGCCGAGCCGAGCATCGTGCCGAGACCGACGTAGCCGGTCAGCATGACGGTGGCGAGCCACACCACGACGACTGGCAGCAGCGCGGCGGGCGCCAGCATGGCGACGGCGCCGATCAGCGTGGCGGCGCCCTTGCCACCGCGGAATTCGTACCAGACGGGGTAAACGTGACCGGCCACGACCGCGGTCGCGCAGGCGACGGCGAGCCACGTGCGGTCGATGCCGGCGTCGATGCCGATCCCCGGCAGTTCGACGCCAGGCAGCCAGCCGACGGCGACGAGCGCCTTGCCGACGTCCACCAGCACGACACCGAGCGCGAACGCCCAGCCCTGCGTGCGCAGCGCGTTCGTGCCGCCGGCATTGCCGCTGCCCTGCGTGCGGATGTCGACGCCCTTGAGTCGCCCAAGCAGCAGGCTGCCAATGACCGACCCCAGCAGGTAGGCGATGAGCGTCTTGAAACCGAGTTCGAGCACGTTGCGTCCCCTTCGCGCCGCGGGCGGATTTTAGCATCGGCCCCGCGACCGACCGCGCGTCCGTGACTTGCCGTGCCGTGCTGCGCGGGCTGGGTCGCGGAGCGCGCCGACCCGGCGCGGCAGGAACACCTCGGCCAGCATGCAGCGCACGGAACCGCCGCCGAGCGTCTCGATGGTCGGGATCGGCACCGCCACGACGCGGTCGACGTGGCGTCGCAATCGCTCGAGGTGCACGCCCAGGGCAGCCGCGGCGGCGTGCGACAGCGCCAGCACGCGTGCGCCATCCGCGGCGCGCAGTTCCAGCACGTTGGCGGCATAGCGGCCCATCGTCGCCGCGTCGATCTCGACGACCTCGCGACCCGTGTCACGCAGGCGTGCGAGCACCTCCCCGCGGCGCGCTGTCTCGATCGTCTCAGCCGCCACGACGACGAAGCCGCTGCCGATCGCGAGCATCACGTTGGTGTGATAGATCGCGACGCCGCCAGCATCGAACGCCGCGAACGGGCAGGACTCGTAGCCGAGTTCGTCGCACAGCGCGGCGAGCGGGCCCGCGTGCGTGCGTGGCGAGGCAGCGGCGTAGGCGACTCGCGCGACGTGATCGAACACCACGCTGCCGGTGCCCTCGAGGTACTCGCCACGCGCTTCGTGATGCGTGAGGTCGTGCAGACATCGCACGCCGCGCCCGCCTTCGCGCTCAAGCAGCACGACGTGCTCGAACCGGCGCTCGAGGCGCCGGTTGGGCGCCAGCAGCGGGTACAGCACGACCGTGCCGTCGGCGTGCAGACTGACCCAGTTGTTGGGAAACACGGCGTCCGGGCATTGTGGCTGCGGAGTATCGTCGGCGACGAACACCTGTACGTCTGCCTCGCGCAGGGCCCCGACCAGGCTGTCGAACTCGCGGGCCGCCCGCACCTGCGCCAACCCCGCGAGATCGCCCGCCTCGCGCTGGAACCGGTTGCTCGCCTGCGTCTGCGGGTTCCACCCAAAACGGGCCGGCCGCACCATCAGAACCGCGTCGGCCGTCTGGCGGGGCATACGGCTCGCTTCGGTGTCCGGGCCAGGTTGAGGTGCCGTCATCCGCGCATTCTGGGGTCAGACCCCCGTGCGCCGGAAATTCGGTATCCGGTACCGATTCTTGCCACTTGCGGAAAATACTGATGAATTTCGGGATTTGCTTGTTGCGAACGAATCTCATTAAGAACAGACTTCGCATATCGATCGAACCGTGTCCGACAGACGAATGGCCCCAGTCAGTCTTGCCACGTTGCGTAAAGGCGCCCGCGGCGTGGTCGTGTCCGTGCGTGACGACGCGCAGAGCCTTGGCGACGAGGCGCAGTCGACGGTCAGCCGCCGCCTGCTGGAACTGGGGTTCGTGCCCGGTGAGCGGTTCGAGATCGTCGAGGAAATCTGGCCGGGACACGATCCGATGGCCGTGCGCCTCGGCAACACGACCTTCGCCCTGCGTCGCCGCGAAGCGAGCGCTGTGATCGTCGAGCCCGAATACGCATGAGCAAGCGATGAACGCCCACGCCGCTACGATCGACCCGATGCGTCTCGCCCTCGTGGGCGTGCCGAACAGCGGCAAGACCGCGCTGTTCAACCGCCTGACCGGCAGCCGGCAGCGCGTCGCGAACTACGCGGGCGTCACGGTCGAGCGCAAGGAAGGCCAGTTCTTCGGCCCCGCGCGGCAGCGCCTGTACAAGGTGCTCGACCTGCCCGGCGCCTACAGCCTCACGCCGACGACGCTCGACGAAGCGATCACGCGCGACTTTCTGCTCGGCCGGCTCGCGGACGAGCCGCCGCCGGAGTTCGTGGTATGCGTCGTCGACGCGACCAACCTGCGGCTCAACCTGCGGCTCGTGCTCGAGCTGCGCGACCTCGGCGTGCCGATGATCGTCGCGCTCAACATGAGTGACCTCGCCATCGAGCGCGGCTATCACGTCGACAGCGCCGCGCTCGAGCGCGCGCTGGGCGTGACGGTCGTCGAAACCGTCGCCGTCGAGCACGGCGGCGTGCGTCATCTCGTGGAGAAGCTGGAAACGCTGCCGCACCCGGGCAGGCGCGCGGCGGTGCAGTGGCGCGAGCCCTCGTTCGACCAGATCCAGCAGACGCAGCGCGAAGTGCGTCGCATCCTCGGCGCCATCCACTATGCCGAGCCGATGCGCACACGGGCGCTCGCGCGGCTCGACGCGCTCGTGCTGAACCCGATAGCGGGCCCGGCGATCCTCGCGGCGATCCTGTTCTTCGTGTTCCAGGCCGTGTTCAGCTGGGCCGCGGTCCCGATGGACCTGATCGACGGCGGCGTCGGGGCGCTCGGCGCGTTCGTGCAGCAGGCGTTGCCGGAAGGCGCGCTGCGCAGCCTGCTGGTCGACGGCATCATCGCCGGCGTCGGCAGCGTGCTCGTGTTCCTGCCGCAGATCCTGATCCTGTTCCTGTTCATCCTCGCGCTGGAGGACAGCGGTTACCTGCCGCGCGCGGCCTACCTGCTCGACCGGCTCATGGGCAGCGTCGGCCTGTCGGGGCGCGCGTTCATCCCGCTGCTGTCGAGCTTCGCTTGCGCCGTGCCCGGCATCATGGCGACGCGGACGATCCCGAACCTGCGCGACCGCATGGCGACCATCATGATCGCGCCGCTCATGACCTGCTCGGCGCGCCTGCCGGTGTACGCGCTCGTGATCGCGGCGTTCATTCCGTCGCGTCCGGTGGGCCCGTTCAACCTGCAGGGCCTCGTCCTGTTCGCGCTCTACTTCGCCGGCATCTTCGCGGCAATGGCCGTCGCCTTCGTGCTGAAGCGTACGGCGCTGCGCAGCGCCTACCACCCGCTGCTGCTGGAACTGCCCGAATACCACTGGCCGCACCTCAACAACCTGCTGATCGGCCTGTGGGAACGCACGAAGGTGTTCCTGCAGCGCGTCGGCACGATCATCCTCGCGCTGATGATCGTGCTGTGGTTCCTGGGCAGCCATCCCGCCCCGCCGCCGGGTGCGGAGGGCCCCGCGATCGCCCACAGCTTCGCCGGCATGATCGGGCGCGGGCTCGAGGTCGTGTTCGCACCGCTGGGTTTCAACTGGCAGATCTCGCTCGCGCTCGTCCCCGGGCTCGCTGCACGCGAGGTCGCCGTGGGCGCGCTCGGCACGGTGTATTCGCTGTCGACCGAAGGCGACGTCTCGGCGACGCTGGTGCCGATGATCGCGCAGACATGGAGTCTCGCGACGGCGCTGTCACTGCTCGCGTGGTACGTGTTCGCGCCGCAGTGCCTGTCGACGCTGGTCGTGGTCAAACGCGAGACCAACTCCTGGCGCTACCCGATCATCATGGCGGGGTACCTGTTTGCACTGGCGTACCTCGCCGCGTTCGTCACGTTCCGCGTGGCGAGCGCGCTGATGGGCTGAACGGAGGGAGGTCCGGCCATGCTCGAATCCCTCGTCATCGGTGTCGTCGTCCTCGTGGCCGCGCTCTATGCCGTGTGGGCGCTGATGCCCGCGAGCACGCGCCGGAATCTCGCGATGAGGTGGTCACATGCACTCGGCGGTCCGTCGGCGCCCGGCGTCGCGGGCCAGCTCGCCGCCCGGCTGCAGAAGCTCGCGAAGGTACGCGCCGGTGGCTGCAGCGAATGCCCCGCCGCGACGCTGACGCCGGCCGAGCGTTCGCAGCGCAAAGGTCCTACCGGCTAGACACGGTCGCGGCCGCTTCCGGCGCCGCACCTTCCGCGGCGGCCGGCTCGGCTTCCTCCGGCTCCTCGCCCGCGATCTGACGCAGGATCGGCGGATCGGCCTCGTCCTCGGCGAGGATGGTGTGGCAGGTGTCGCAGTCCTTGGTGATCTTGTCGCCGTCCTCCGTCTTGTGCTTGCGATCGTGGCAGCGGAAGCAGCCCGGCGATTCCTTGTGGCCGACGTGGTTCGGGTACGAGCCCCAGGTGACCTTCATCGCCGGGAACACGTTCCATGCATGGATGTCGCCGAGCGCCTTGCCGGCCTGCTCCACCGCGGCCTGCGGCGCATCCGGATAGTTCTTCGCGTAGAACGCCGCGATGTCCTGCGCAATGCCTTCGCGCGCAGCCTCGTGCGAGGGATAGTCGACCTGCACCGCCCGCAGACCCTCGCGCTTGACGTACGGCAGGGTCCTGTCGATGAGGCCCCGCTCGAGCGCGGCGTCGATCTCGTTGCCGGGCAGCCGGAACGTGTGTCCCGGACGATTGTGGCAGTCGACGCAGTCGAGCGTGCGCCACTGCGTGCCCGCCGGCGCCTCGTCCTTGGCCTTGTAGAGCTTCTTCGTGCCGTCCGCCGACGTCAGCTCGACGTCGTAGATCGTCTCGCGCTTGTCGTCGGACAGGTAGCGGATGGTGTTGTTCGGATCCACGTGCCAGTGGATACCCGACGATTGGCGGCCGTACTGCCCACCGACCTTGGCGAGCAACACGTTGTACAATTGCGTGTTCTGCTCATCCTCGGAGTAGTGCACGCGCACCCTCAGCCGGTCGCCGGAGAACTTGCCCGGGTAATGGCACTGCTCGCAGGTTTCGCGCGCCGGACGCAGGTTGTGCACCGGCGTCGGGATGGGCGTCGGGTAGAGGTTGAACGTCACGGCGATCAACTGCCAGCTGCCCGAGATCTTGGACTTCACGAACCAGTCGGCACCCGGTCCGATGTGGCAGTCGGCGCAGGCGACGCGCGTGTGCGGCGACCGCTGGTAGGCGGTGTACTGGGGCTGCATCACGGTGTGGCAGGCCGTGCCGCAGAACTCCACCGACTCCATCCAGTGCACGGCCTTGAAGCTGCCGACGGCCAGCACGACCACGCCGACCAGCGACAGCAGACCGAACGTCGCGAGCGCCCTGCGCGTCGCCGGCTGGTTGAAGTCGATGACCGGCAGTGGCGGCTCGCGCTCGCCGCGCGCCTCGCGCTTCTTCGCGCGCCAGATCCCGATCGGGATCAGCAGCACGCCGGCCACCACGGCGATCGGCAGCACGAGGTAACTCAGGATGCCGAGGTACGGCCCGCCCTCGAAGCCGGTGTTCTCCATGACGAACAGCGTGACGAACAGCACGAAGGCGACCGTGGCGACCACGGCCCCGAACAGGCTGAGCCGGCTGCGGGAGATGACGGAGATGAAGCTCTTCATGCGCTTGTCGCTCCTTCGTGCGTCAGGGCCTGGCACATGGGCGCGGAGGATAGCCCGGCTTCACGCCAGAGGAACAATGCCGGCTTTCCGCAGACCAGGGGCCGGCCCCCGGACGGGACCGGCCCCGTGGCTTCGATGCCAGACACGGATCAGCCGAAGAACAGACCCCACAGTGCGACGAAGATGCCCGCCGCGCACACCAGACCGACGATGACGGCGATCGTGCCGAACACGTAGCCGATCGTCAGGTTGGCGCCCTCGGGCGCGGGCACCAGGTGCTCTTCGAGCGTGCCGTTGGCGACCATCCGCTCATACTCCAGCGGGCGGTCTTCCTTGAAGCGCTCGAGCGGCATGGCGCCGGTGAAGATCACCGGATCCATCGGGAACGCCTCGGGCCGCAGGTGCGTGTGGAAGAAGTGGAACAGGAAGATGAAGCCCGTGGCCAGCAGCGCCTCGTCGCTGTGGACGATATAGGCCGCGTTGAGCGCCCAGCCGGGCAGGAACTTCGCGAAGACCTCCGGCAGCCAGAGCATGAGGCCCGACACGCCGATCATTGCGACGCCCCAGAACACCGCCAGGTAGTCGAACTTCTCCCAGTAGGTGAAGCGGTCGAACTTCGGACGCGGGCCGAGGTACAGGAACCACTTCATGTTGGCGATGAAGTCCTGCAGGTCCTTCAACTGCGGCACCATCGAACGCCAGCCCCAGAGGAAGCCGCGCTCGCGCCGGACGATCATCTGCCAGGCCAGCGTCGCGAGGTGCACCGCGAAGTAGCCGAACGTGATGATCGCGCCGATGCGGTGGATGATGCCCGCCGAGTGGGCGCCGCCCAGGTACTTGATCATCGTGTCGGCCCACGGCGCCGTCGCGAACTTGAGTGGCAGCCCGCTGACCGAGAGCATCAGGAAGCTCACGACGATCGAGACGTGGATCCAGATCTGCGCGCGGCTGAAGCGCCGCACGTACGGGCCGGCGCCGCCGTGGCTTCCCTTGAACTCGCCGCGCAGCACGCCGACCAGGCCGCGCTGCAGCCAGAGCAGCAGGTGGATGCCGAAGAACGCGAACACGCCGAGCAGCAGCCCGGTCATGAAGTAGAAGATGATCCGCAGTTGCGGCAGCGTGTCCTTGTCGTGCGGGTTGACGTGCGGGTCGAACGTCAGGAAGCCGGCGACCTCGACCTCCTTCGCGTGGCAGGCGCCGCAGGTCGTCTTGAGGTTGTCGGGGTTGACGCTCGAGCGCGGGTCGCTCGCCGGCAGGTTGCTGTGCGGCATGTGGCAGTCGGAACACATCGCGACCGACGACCAGCCGAGCGCCGTGGCCTTGCCGTGGAAGCTGTCACGGAAGGTCTCGAGCCCTTCCTCGTGGCAACCGCCGCATTCGACCGGGAACTGCTTGCGCATCTCGGCCGACGTCGGGTCGAGGATCTTGTGCTCGTTGACGTGGCAGTCGACGCAGACCGGGCCGTCCTTGCCGTCTTTCCAGAGCTGGCCGTGCGTGCTCGACTCCCATTCCCTGAGCACGGTCTGGTGACAGGCGCCGCAGGTCTCGGGCGACTTCATGTGGCCCGTCTTGGCCTTCTCGTCGGCGTGCTTGCCGATGTTGTGCGCGCCGTGGCAGTCGCTGCACGTGGGCGAGGCGTCGACCAGCCCCGACTTCAGCAGGCCCCGGCCGTGCACGCTTTCCTCGAAGCTGCCGATGACCTCGTCGTGGCACTTGCCGCAGGCCTTCATCTGGCCGACGGGCGAAATCCGCGAGCCGGGCGTCGAGGCCGCCTCGATCTTGTGCGCCGGGCCGTGGCACTTCTTGCAGGTGTGGTCCGAGTGCACGCTCTTCGGGAGCTGCTTCGCCGCCATGCCGTGACACGCCGCGCAGATCTGGCCGGCTTCGAGCTTCTGGTCGGCCGGCAGCGCGTCCTTGTGCGCGGCCGTGATGTTCGTGTGGCACTCGGCGCACTGGGTGTCGGCGTGCGCGGGCGACTCGACGACCGTGTCCTCGTGACACCTGAGGCAAGACGCATTGTCCAGGCCCGGGCCCACGTCGCCCGCAATGACCGCCCCCCCCGCCAGGAACAGACACGCAGACACAAGCAGACCGGACCACAGGGAGGTCCAGCCGTGAGGATGGAAGGTCTTCATGATTTTCCGGACTCGAAGCGACCGCCGCTGCGGCAGGTGCGCGAATGATCGTGTAATGTCGCGTCGCGGCGTAGCCGTTTCTTTCCACTACGCATCTTTACCTATAGCCCCTGAGAATCGGAAAATCAGTACCGGGTACCGGATTTGCATGCCCCTGCTGAACCTCATGTGCGCCGAACTCGCTTTCGGCACCCATCCGCTGCTCGATCGCGCCGAGCTCGCGCTCGACCCCGGCGAGCGCCTCGGGCTGATCGGACGCAACGGCACCGGCAAGTCGTCACTGCTCGATGTGATTGCCGGCCGCACGGCGCTCGACGGCGGCGATCTGCAGCGACCGGCCGGGCTGCGCGTCGTCGCCGTGCGCCAGGAGCCCGAGCTGCCGGACGCGGCCTCGGTGCGCGAGGCGCTCGCACTCTGGTGCGGTGCCGAGGCCATCCACGATGACCGCGAGCGCTGGCGGCTCGATGCCCGGCTCGTCGAGTACCTGCACCGCTTCGGCCTCGACGGCGCGATCTCGCCGGCCGGGCTGTCGGGCGGCGAACGCAAGCGCGCGGCACTCGCGGCCGCGTTGGCGCTGGACCCGCAACTGCTGCTGCTCGACGAGCCGACCAACCACCTCGACGTCGACGCGATCGAACGTCTCGAGCAGTTGCTCGTCGACGGGCCGACCTCGATCGTCGTCACGCACGACCGTGCGTTCCTCGACCGCGTCGCGACGCGCATCGTCGAGCTCGACCGGGGCCTGCTGCGGTCCTATCCCGGCAACTTCGCGGCGTATGAGCGCCGCAAGAGCGAACAGCTCGCCGACGAGGCCGTCGCCAACCGGCGGTTCGACAAGTTCTGGGCGCAGGAAGAGGTCTGGATCCGCAAGGGCGTCGAGGCGCGGCGCACACGCAACGAGGGACGCGTGCAGCGACTGGAACAGTTGCGGCGCGAGCGCGAGGCGCGGCGCGAGCGGCTCGGACAGATCAGGCTCGGTCTCGAGGCCGGCGAGCGCTCGGGCAAGCTGGTCGCCGAGCTGCGCGGCGTGACCCGGCGCTTCGGTGCGCAGACGATCGTGCGCGACCTCGACCTGCGCGTCATGCGTGGCGACCGCATCGGCGTCGTGGGCGCGAACGGCGCCGGCAAGTCGACGCTGCTGAAGCTGATCCTCGGCGAGCTGCCGCCGGATGCCGGCAAGGTCCGGCTCGGCACGCAACTCAACGTCGCCTATTTCGATCAGTTGCGCGCGCAGCTCGATCCGGACGCGACCGTCGCGGCGACCGTGAGCCCGAACTCCGACTGGATCGGAGAAGGCGAACGTCGACGGCACGTCGTGAGCTATCTCGGCGACTTCCTGTTCCCCCCCGAACGTGCCGACTCACCCGTACGCATGCTCTCGGGCGGCGAACGCAACCGCCTGCTGCTCGCACGGCTGTTCGCGAAACCCGCCAACGTGCTCGTGCTCGACGAGCCGACCAACGACCTCGACATCGAATCGCTGGAACTGCTCGAGCAGACGCTGCAGGACTACCCCGGCACGCTGCTGCTCGTGAGCCACGACCGCGCGTTCCTCGACAACGTCGTCACGCAGGTGCTCGCGCCCGAGGGCGACGGCCGCTGGCGCGAATACGTCGGCGGCTACGGCGACTGGGTGCGGCAGCGCCCGTCTTCACCTCTCCCGCCTGCGAGAGAGGTCGCGCGCCGTGCCGGTGAGGGTCCCCGCAGCACGGGTGAGGGAATCAGATCATCACCTCGGTCCGCTCTTGGCAGGGCGGCAGAGGAATCCAGAAAACTGAGCTACAAGGAGACCCGCGAGCTCGACGAACTGCCCGCCCGCATCGAAGCCCTGGAAGCAGAACAGAAATTGCTGATCGTCGCGATGAGCCAGCCCGACTACCACAAGCGCGGCGGCCAGCAGATGCGACTCGATGCCGGGCGTACGCAGGTGATCGAGCGGGCGCTCGAAGCCGCATTCGAGCGCTGGGCGGATCTCGACGCCCGCAGGTAGCAAGCGTCGGCATGGGGTCAGACCCCGGTTCAGATTTGCTTGACAAAGGTGCCGGGGCGGCCGCCCGACATGCTCAGGGCGGATAGCCAGTGATGCGGCGGATGTTCCGGTAAATCGGCTCGAGCTGCGGATACATGCGCTGATAGACGTCGCGGTAAAGCGCGTCGTAGGTCTTGTGCGCCTGCGGATCTGGCGTGAAACACTTGCCGACGCGGGTCATTTTCGCCACGGCGCGCGCGTAATCGGCGTGCATGCCGAGACCGACCGCGGCGTTGATGGCGGCACCCAGCGCCGATGTCTCGTGGACTTGCGGGCGTTCCGCCGTCAGGCCAAAGATATCCGCCGCAATCTGCATGGCGACGTCGCTCTGCGAGCCGCCGCCGCCGACGCGCAGACTGCGGATGGGCCGGCGCACGCGACGCTCGATGTGCTCCTTGCCGGCACGCAGGCCGTAGACCAGCCCTTCGAGGATCGCACGATAGAAATGCGCGCGGGTGTGCACGTCGCCAAAGCCGATGATGGCGCCCTTGGCTTCCGGCCCGGGCTCGCGCACTCCGGGTGACCAGTATGGCTGGAGGGTCAGGCCCATCGAGCCGGGCGCAATGTCGCGGATCAGATCATCGAACAGGCTCTCGACGGCCACGCCTTGCTCTGCGGCGAGCGCCTGCTCGCGCGCGCCGAATTCGTCCCTGAACCAGCTCACCATCCAGAATCCGCGATAGATCTGGATCTCGGTGTTGTAGGCGCCGGGCACCGCGGCGGGATAGGCCGGCAACAGCCGCTGCACTTCGACGTACCGCGTCTGCGTGGTATTGATGGTGGCAGTGGTGCCGAACGACAGCTGCGCCATGTCCTGCGCCTGCACACCGCAGCCCAGCACCTCGCAGGCCTTGTCGGCGGCCGCGGCGATCACGCGCACGCCGGCCCGCAGGCCCAGCGCATCCGCCGCCGCCGGCTGCAGCTCGCCCAGCGGCTCGCCGGGGGCTACCAGGTCCGGCAACTGGTCGCGACGGGTGCTCAGCGCCCGCCACTTGACGTCACGTTGCCCGGCCCATTGCAGGCGCCGGTAGTCGAACGGCACATAGCCGACCTGGCAGCCGCAGGAATCGACGTGGCGGCCGACCAGACGCTGCGTCAGCCAGCCGGAGAGAAACAGGAACTTGTCCGTCGCCCGCCAGAGGTCCGGCTCGTGCACGGCCAGCCAGTTGGCATCGCTTTCGGCCTGGAACTGGCGCATCAGCTCCCGGGCACCCATCAACCCGAACACAGCGCCCCAGAACGGCCCCAGCGCCGGCGGCGCTTCACAGCGGCGCTGGTCGAGCCAGAGAATGGCCGGCCGCAACACTTTGCCGGCCGCGTCGACACAGATCATGGTGGCGCGCTGGGTGGTGAGTGCCATGCCAGCGATCTGCTCCGGGCGGACGGACGATTCCTGCCAGAGACGCTGGCAGCCGTCGACGACCGCACGCCAGTACACCTCGGGGTCCTGCTCTGCCCAACCGGGTCTCGCTGCGTGATAGGCCGGGTCGAACGTCACCTGCGCCCTGGCCCGCAAATTGCCCTGGGCATCGAACACGATCGTGCGGGCGCTCTGCGTGCCGACGTCGATGGCGAGGATCTTGTCCGCTGGCACGAGGCGGCCTCAGACGGGCGGAGCGTGCCGCTGCTGCCAGAGCTCGAGATAGCGCCGCGCTTCCTCCGCCCAGCGCTGCTCGTCCCACCCCAGCTCAGCCTGGCAGATCGCCGCGACCCGTGGCAGCAACTCGCGCCCACCCTGCGGCAGCAACAGGCCGATGCGCGTGCGCCGCAGCAGCAGGTCATCCAGGTGCACGACTCGTTCCTCCCTTGCGGCCCAGCGCAGTTCTCCCCAGCAATACGGCAGGTCTGGATGCACGGCTTCGCGGGCTTCCGCCGGCATCCGGTCGAGGAGCGTCTGCGCGGAGGCGCCCAGGCGACCGAACAGCCGCTGATGCGGGCCGGATGACCTGCCCGCGAACACCGGCGTCACGGCGCGCGGCGCGAGCCCTGGCGACTGGCGGCTGGCCTCGCGCAGCACATCGCGTGCGGTCACGCGGAAGGTCGTCAGCTTGCCGCCGGTGACGCTGACCAGGCCGGGACTGGCCCAGATTGCCGACTCGCGCGACTCGGCCGAGGGATCGGCCTGGCCGCCGTCGACGACCGGCCGCACGCCGGCGTAGGTGGCAATGGCGTCGGCGGCGCTCAGCGCCGCGGACGGAAACTGGCAGGCCAGCCCGCGCAACAGGTACTGCGCCTCCCCGGCGCTCATGCGCGCGGTGTCCAGCGCCGCCGCGCCATGATCGAGGTCGGTGGTCCCGCACATCACCGCACCCTGCCAGGGCACGGCAAAAATCGGCCGCCGGTCTTCCGGGTGGAACCAGCCCACTGCATGGCGGATCGGCAGACGCTGCGCAGGAAACACGAAGTGACTGCCGCGCAGCGGCCGCATCCTGAGGCTCGACTCCGGCGCACCCGCCAGACGGTCGACCCAGGCACCGGTGGCGTTAATCACCACGTCGGCGGCGATTGGCCTCTCGACACCGTCCAGGCTGTCGCGCAGGCACACGCCCGTCGTCCGCAGACCGGCGCGTTGCAACTGCTCGACCCGCACGTAATTCAAGGCGGTCAATCCCGCGCCCGCGGACTCGAGGATCAGGCGAAGCACCAGGCGCGCGTCGTCGGTGCCGGCATCGAGATAGCGCAGCGCACCGAGCAGATGCGCCTGTCCCACGAGCGGTTCGACCTGTGCGAGTTCGGCGGCGGTGAGCCAGCGCGAGGCTTCGATGCCGCTCGCCATGTGATCGTAGAGCCACAGCGCCAGGCGCATCGTCCGCCGGCCGGGCTTGCGCCCCCGATACAGCGGCATCAGGAATGGCTGCGGATCGACCAGGCCCGGCGCTTCGCCCAGCAGCCGCTGACGCTCGCGCACCGATTCGCGCGTCAGGCGCCACTGGCCGTTCTTCAGATACCGCAGGCCACCGTGCACCAGCTTCGAAGACCAGGAGGAGGTGCCCGAGGCAAAATCGTCCTGCTCCACGAGCAGGACGCGCGCACCGGTGCGCACCGCCTCGCGCGCGACGCCGGCGCCGGTGATTCCGCCACCGACGATGACCAGGTCAAAGTGCCCCGGCAGTTGCGCGAGCGTGGGGCGCCGCAGGCCGGCGCCGCTCACAGGAACAGCTTTCCGGGATTCATCATGGTCTGCGGATCGAACTCGCGCGCCATCGCGCGGATCAGGTCCATGCCCAGCGCGCCCTTTTCGGCCTGCAGGTAGGGCGCGTGATCGACGCCCACGCCGTGCTGGTGACTGATCGTGCCGCCGCGCGAGACGATGGCCTCCGAGACCCTCGACTTGAGCTTGCGCCAGCGTTCCAGATCGGCGTCCGGGCCTCCCGCCAGACGATAGACAAACGTGGAATAGATGCTGCACCCCTGCCGATACACATGCGACAGATGCGTGAACGCATGCACGCGTTCGCCGTCGTCGGCCAGGGCGTCCGTCGCCGTCTGCTCGATGGCGCGCATCAGCGGTGTCGCCGCGGGCCAGTTGATCGCGGTCTCGACCGTGTCGGCGGCGTAGCCCGCCTCCCACAGGGTATTGCGCAGATACGGACCGCGGAAGCGGCTCTTCGCCCAGGCCCGGCCCATCGAGCTGCCGACGGCGACACCGCCAGACCCGCGGCAGAGGCCGCCGGCATCGCCTTGCGCACGCCGCACCGCCGCGGCGCTGCCGGTGTACCCGATCATCAACAGGCATCGGCCATCGGCAACGCCACGCAGCGCGAGGTAGCGCCGCAACCAGCGCAGGGCCGCCTGATGCCCCGAGACCAGCGCCAACTGCGTCTCGGTCTCGGCCTCATTGGACAGGCGCAGCATCGACAACGGCAGTTCCGCCTGTGCCAGCGTGCGCACCGCCTCGATGCCGGACTCCCAGTCGGGAAAAAACACGCCGTGGAACTCTTCGCGCTCCGGCAGCCTGCGGATGCGCGCCGTCACTTCCGTCAACAAGCCGAAGCGCCCCTCCGAACCCATCACCGCCTCACGCAGATCGGGGCCGGCCGCGGACGCCGGCAGCCCCCCCACGACCCAGTCCCCCCTGGGCGTCGCCACCCTGCCACCGGCGAACAGTTGCTCGATGCGGCCATAGCGCAGCGACTGCTGCCCGGAGGACCGCGTCACCACCCAGCCGCCGAGGGTCGAGTACTCGAAGGACTGCGGAAAATGGCCCAGCACGTACCCCCGTTCGCGCAATTGCGCCTCGACACGTGTCCCCGGCGTCCCGGCGCCGAAGGTGGCGGTCATCGACATTTCGTCCAGCGCCAGCAGACGGTCCATGCGCTCCAGGGAGATGTTCACGACCGACCGGTCGAGTGGCGGCACGTCCAGATGCCCGACGACACTCGTGCCGCCACCGTAAGGGACTACGATGGCACCGATGCGGCGGGCTTCGGCGAGCGCGGCGGCGGCTTCATCATGATTCGCCGGGCGGGCGACGGCATCCGCAAACGGCCCCATCCGCCCCGACCGCATTGCAATCCAGTCAGGCAGACTCTGCCCGCGCGCGTGATCGAGACGCAGCGCGCGATCGTCATCGAACAGGCTCGCGGTGCGCAACCGGCTTGCCGGCACGACCGCCATGGCCTGCTCACGCGTCGCGTCGATGCGGGGCCGGCCTTCGCCGATCCGTTCGCGCAGGAACGCACGCGCGTCGGCGCTCAATGCATAGCTATCGGCGTCATCACCCCAGCCATTCCAGCGTCGCATGCATCCGCTCCGGCCTCTGCCGGCGAGTATAGAACGCGTGCAGGCCGCTGCGGCACAGGCCAGCCCAGCCGGGCGCGACCCCGCTGGCACTCTCCGCCGCATGTCGCGCATCGGCCGGGCGGTATTCATCCCCGAGGAGTCTGCACGCGGTCGGGCGCGGCTACACCAGCCGCACCCGGTCGATCGTTCCGGGAGGAGCAGGAATCGCGGAGGCATCCAGAATGCTCGCACGGTGCATGAACTCGTCCACCGGGAAGCCCGTCGCGGCAATCCTGTCAGGTGCGCAACGCCCGGCCGTCGTCGCCCTGCTGGTCGTGTCCTTTCCTGCCGCCACGCCCGCTCTCGACTACACCAGTGTGGCCGGCGGCAGCGGCGGAACGGCCTATGCGCTGGGCTGCCCGGCTGACATGGCGCTGGTCGGCATCAAGGGCTACGCCGGCAGCTACATTCACGGCCTGCAGGGAACCTGTGCCCAGATCAACCATGACGGAAGTTGGGTGGGCAGAACCGTCACGACAGGATTCGCAGGAACGTCAGATGGAGCCGCGTTCGATCTGACGTGCCCCGGCGGCCGTGTCGTGAGCGGTTTCAAGGGGGCGGCTGGTCTGTATGTCGATCGGCTGACCCTGCGCTGCGGCCGCCTCGGCCCGGCTGGCACGCTCGCGGCCTATGGGGAGCATCTGGACGTCACGGCCGGCGGCACGGGCGGCACGAGCTTCGGCCCAACTGATTGCAGCAATGGCCAGCCTGCCCGGCTGCTTCGCGGGCGCGCAGGCACCTGGATCGATTCGCTGGGTCTCGGCTGCGGCCCGGTGAGCACCTTGAAGATCAGCGCCATCCGGATGCCTGCCATGCTGCAGTGGAGTCAACAATATCGCGCGACCGTCGGCGCGAGGGTGCTGATGTCCATCGTCCCCACGGACGACACGACCGTCGAATTGACGAGCACCAATACCAGTGTGGCCCGCTTTCCCGGCGACAACCCGATCTGGCATCTGGTGGTTCGCAGGAACGGCGATGGATCCAGCGCCTCGACAGCGCCGGTAGAGGCAATCTCGACGGGGTGCACCGTCATCACCGCAACCTACCGAGGCGCCTCGATCGCGAAAGATCTGTTCGTCTACGATGGGGACGACGTATACCTCGAGTTCGAAACGCCGACGACGGCGATTGCGGGGCAGCCGTTCGACGTGAGCGTCCGGAGACGCGACGTCGCGACGGCCGCTGAACGATGGTCCATTGCCTTGAAGAATCTCGACAATGTCGGCATGGAGGTGCCCGATCTCGCCACCGGAACCCTGCCGATTCCACCGGGCCAGGTCGGCACCGTGGCGGTTCCACCGGGTAGCACTGGCGCCAGATTTCAGCTGACCATCAATGCTCCGGGCTGCATACGGGTCAAGGCCACCGTGGGAAACCATTCGGTCATTCGGCCGGTGAAGGTCGGCCCGGCATTGCAAAGACCCGTGACCATACGACGACCCGTGACCATAATCAGGCCCTGAGTCACCAGCGAAGATCACTGGCGGGTCCAGCCGGACCTGCCGGCTGGCGATCAGAAGGACAGGCCTGTTCCATGCGAGCCGATGTCGACCTCCGCGTGAGTTCCGCAATGGCCCGGGACAGCGAGCCCGATCGGTTCAGCGCCCAGCGTGTCGGTCGGGGACCAGTCCGCTGCCTCGGCCGGTCTAACCTTCCATCCCTTTCCGGTCCATGACCGTGCCTGCAGGAGAGCCCCCCCGACAGCGTCTGGCCGACTGGTTCCACCAGTGGCGAACACCGCTGCGCCGCTATCTCGTGGCGCGCGCCAGACTGTCGTCGGCAGACGCCGACGACCTGGCGCAGGAGGTCTTTCTGCGCATGTTGCGGTACGAGCGCGCCGAACTCGTGACCCATCCGCAGGCCTATCTCTTCAGGATCGCCGCCAACGTCCTGGCCGAATGGTCGACCCGTGCCAGCCGGCGGCAGCCGCACGCATCGGACTGGCTGGCGCAGCTCGTCGATGAACGGGATCCGCAGTACGAGTGCGCCAGCGAGGACGAGAGTCTCGAACTGGCACGCGCGATCGGGAGCCTGCCGCCGCGTGCGCGGGAGATCCTGCGCCTGCATTACCAGGAAGGCCTCACCCACGAGGTCATCGCGCAGCGACTGAACACCACGCGCCGGATCGTCAAGCGGGATCTGATTCGGGCCTATGCAGAGCTTCGCGGACTGCTCGGAGCCCAGGCGGTGCAGGCGCCATCACGGAGGAGCGAACGATGAACGCCGACACGCCGGACCCCGCAGAGCGGCGTCACGCGGCGACCGAGCAGGCGGCCGCGTGGCTGGCTGCCTTTCGAAGCGGCCGACTGTCGGCGCGCGAGCGGGGTGAATTCGTCGACTGGCTGCGCGACTCGCCGCTGCACATCGCCGAGATGCTGCGTGTCGGGCAGATTGATCGCGCGCTGGAAGCCTTCAACCGCTGGGGCGAAATCCCGGCCGCGGAACAGCCGGCCGACAATGTCGTGCGACTGATGGACGGGAAGTCGCCGCCGCCCCGCCGCGTGCCCGTCAGGGCGGCGACGCGGGCGATTGCCGCCGGGCTGGCAGTCGTGGTCGTGGCGGCTTCGGGCTGGCTCGTGCTGCGACCGACAGGCACGACCGTCCGAACGCAGCTCCTGGAACAACGCCAGATGACCCTGGCGGATGGCAGCATCCTGAACATTGCACCCCGCAGCGAGCTGCACATCCGGTTTTCCGACGATCAACGCTCACTGACGCTGCGCCGAGGTCACGTGCTGTTCGACGTGGCACCCGACCGGCGGCGTCCGTTCGTCGTCGATGCCGGTACGGCCGTCGTGACCGCGGTGGGAACGTCGTTTGACCTCGATCGGGCCGAGGATGTGGTACGAGTCACGGTCATCGAGGGACACGTCGCGGTCAGCCGGGCGAACGTGTCGTCGGGTTCAGGAGGGCTCGCCCGGACTCCCGAGGTGCCACACCGGGTCCTGCTGGCCGCGAACGAGGCGGTCGTCGTGCAGCCCGAGGTTCCCATCGGCTCAGTGCACGCCGTGAACGGCGCGGCGCAGGCGGCCTGGGTCACCGGCACGCTGGTGTTCGAGGACGAGACCGTCGCCGAAGTCGCCCGGCGCCTCAACCTGCACAACGCGGCACAGATCAGGGTTCTCGACGCGCAGCTGGCAGGGCGTCGCATCAGTGGCGCGTTCAAGGCGTCGGATCCGGAGTCCTTTGTCGCGTTCATCCGCGAGACGAGTGCGGATCCCGCGCATGACCGTTCCACGATCCTCCTGGAGCCTCGCTCCCAATGAAATCGTAAGTCTGGGGGGACCATGCCGGCCCGTCGCCCCGTCTTACGCGGGTTGTTGCAACAGCTCGCATGGGGGGTTCTACTGATGGTGATGCTCGACGCGCCCGGCGCTGCCGGTGCCGAAGTGGCCGTGACTGCGCCGCAGGTGGTCTATCAGCTCGACATCGAGGCCGGCACGCTGCGCGCCGCCCTGCTGCAACTGGCCCGGCAGACAGGTGTGCAACTGGCGCACTTCTCCGCCACCGTACCGGATACGCTGCGCAGCGGCCCGTTGCGGGGCCGCTTCACGCTGGAACAGGCCCTCGCCCGCCTGCTGGAAGGCACCGGTCTCGGCTACCGCTTCGCGAACCCGCTCACCGTGATCATCGTCGAGGCGGCGGGCCCCGCTCCCAGGGCCGACTCGACCTCCATGCCGCGGCACAAGGGGCCGATCAGCGGAGCGAGCCCGGGCACCCGGGGGCACGGCTGGCTCGCGAAACTGACCGCGTTCTTCGCAGCCTGCGGCACCGCGCCAGGCACGGTGTGTGCCGCCGAGAGCGAGCCCCAGGGCCTCGAGGAGATCGTGGTCACGGCGCAGAAGCGCGAGGAGAGGCTCCAGGAAGTGCCGATCGCGATCACGGCCATGGATTTCGAGGCGCTCAGCGACCGCGGCATCACCGACCTCGTCGGCGTGATCAAGGCCACCCCGAGCATGTCCTTCACGCCCTATCCGGCGACCGCCAATACGCTCACCCTCTACATGCGCGGTTCCGGGGTCCAGGATGCCGGGCAGATCACGATCGACACGGCCATCGGTCTGTATCAGGACGGCTTCTACATCTCGCGCGGCCAGATGGTCACGTTCGATCTCGCCGACGTCGAACGCGTCGAGGTGCTGCGAGGGCCGCAAGGCACGCTGTACGGGCGCAACACGACCGGCGGAGCCGTGAACCTCATCAGCCGCAAACCCTCCGGGGAACTCGGCTTCCGGCAGGAACTCGGCTTCGAGAACAACGGGGGCGTGCGCGCCCTCACCGTGCTCGACCTGCCGCACTGGGGCGGATTGTCCAGCAAGCTCTCGTTCCTCAAGCGCCAGCGGGACGGCTATGTCAGCAACCCGGGGCCGGGCGAGGACTTCGGGAAAGAGGACCAGACGGCAGGCAGGCTCGCGTTGCGCTGGGACACGGGCGCACCGTTCACGGCCGATTACTTCTACGAGCGCGGGGATCTCGATTCCACGCCGTTCTACTACACCAACTCGGCACTCGTGGGCCTCATCCCCGGATATTCGGATGAGGGCAAGCCCGAGGATCACAGCTACCGCGCCATCGACCTGACCGAGAGCCCGGGCGAGTTCGAGAGCCATGGCCTCACCCTGGCCTGGGACGTGAACGACGCGCTCACGCTGAAGTCGCTGACCGGCTATCGCGACCTGAGCGTGACCTACAACCAGGACTACGCCGAGGCCTTCTTCGTCGGTTTCCGCAGTGTCGACGACATCCGGTCGCACCAGTTCTCGCAGGAGCTTCAGGCAGTGGGCAGTGCGCTCGACGGGCGCATCGAGTACGTCGCCGGGCTGTACTACTTCGAGGAGACCGCCCGGCACTTCCAGAACATCGTCATCACGAATGCGCTGCCGGGGTCCAGTCCGCTGCTGCTGAACAAGGATCGGTCCGTCGAAGCTGACTCGAAGTCGCAGGCGGCCTTCGCGCAACTCACCTGGACGCCGCCGATCCTGGACGACCGGCTCGGTCTCACCTTCGGTGGCCGCTATACCAAGGACGACCGCTCGGCGTCCCGCAGTCTCCTGACGACCTACTTCGGCTACCCGATCGCGCAGGAGCCGGCGCCCGGCCTCGTCAGTTCGAACGACCTGGAATCGAGTCGCTTCAACCCGTCCTTCACGGCGGCCTACGCCTGGACGGACGACGTGCGCACGTACCTGCGCTTCGCCACGGGCTACAAGGCCGGTGGCTCGAGCGAGTCGGTGGACGTCGGGCAGTTCGGCATCACCTTCCGTCCCGAGGACGTCACGCTCTACGAGCTGGGGCTCAAGTCCTATCTCCTCGACCGTCGCGTCCGCCTGAACGCCGCGGTGTTCATGAGCAAGTACGAAGACATGCAGCTGTTCTTCAACACCAATCCAGCCGACATGTCGGTGGTGCTCGGACTGAATGCCGGCAAGGCCACGATCAGCGGCCTCGAACTCGAAGCGCTCTGGCAGCCGGTCGATGCCCTGAGCTTCACGCTCGATTACACCTGGCTCGACGCGAGGTACGACGAGGTGCTGGCGCCGGCCGGCACGATCCTGGACCCGGCGATCAACTCCGCTTCGCCCTATCAGGTGGGCGACAACGTCAAGCAACTGTTCTCGAACGGCTATGCGCCGGAGAACACCCTCAACCTGGGTGCGAGCTGGACGATTCTCGAGCGTGGCGGCAGCGGTCTCACGGCCATGCTCAACTATCGCTGGGAGGACAGCACCTACCACAATACAGCCGCCGGACCCGCCGTTCCCAACAACGAAGCCGTCGAGAGGCCAGCCTACAGCCTGCTGGACGGACGTCTCTCCTGGCGGAAGGAGCTGGCAAATTCGAGCCAGCTGCGGCTGGACCTGTGGGGCAACAACCTCACCGACAAGAAATGGCCTCTTTACGTGATCGCCTCGGGCGCCCCGGTCGACGTGCGCGATCCACTGACGGGTGTCGTCACGCCGGCTGGCTTTACCTCGGTGCCGAAGGCCTGGGCGGAACGCCGCACCTACGGCGTGAGCCTGGTGTACCAGTACTGACGGTCGCACCGATGCACGGGATCGTTGCACTGCCGCTCGCCACCAGGGGTCTGAGATCATGATCGACTGCCGCGAGGTCGCCACGGGTCTGCAGGTACCGGAAGGGCCCGTCGCCCTCGCGGACGGCAGCATCCTGGTCGTCGAGATCCTCGGCGGCTGCCTGACGCAGATCCATCCGGACGGCACGAAGCGGCGCATCGCGGACGTCGGCGGCGGGCCCAATGGCGCCGCCATCGGCCCGGACGGTGCCTGCTATGTCTGCAACAACGGGGGTACCGCCTGGATCGAGCACGGTGGGCTGCGCGTGCCGATTGCTGAAGCGCCGCCGGAGGCACGGCCGGGATCCATCCAGCGCGTCGACCTGGACAGCGGCCGGGTCGACACGCTGTACACCGACGTCGACGGCCACGCGTTGCGCGCGCCGAACGATCTTGTCTTCGATGCCTGCGGCGGCTTCTGGTTCACCGACTACGGCAAGGTCTACGGGCGCTCACGCGACCGCGGCGCCGTGTGCTACGCGCGTGCCGACGGCAGCCGGATCGAAACGGTCATCGCGCCGCTCGACAGTCCGAACGGCATCGGCCTATCGCCCGACGGCAGCTCGCTGTACGTGGCAGAGACCTACACCGGGCAGATCCTGCGTTTCCAGCTCGAGAGTCCAGGCCGGATCCGACGGACGCCGGAGACGCTCGCCGCCGTGGCGGGGCCCGTCATCGGCCGGGCCGGCGCGTCGCGGTACCCCGACAGCCTGGCCGTCGACAGCGCCGGCTACGTGTGCGTCGCGACTGCCGGCCTTGGTGGCATCCTGGTGCTCGCCCCGGACGGAGCTTCGAGCGAACAGCTGGAACTGTCCGATCCCCTCACTTCGAACATCTGCTTCGGCGGCCCCGGGTTGCGGACCGCCTATGTCACCTTCGGGCTCTCGGGACGTGTCGTCGCCTTCGAATGGCCGCGGCCCGGCCTGCCCCTGAATTACGGCCGATGACAGACCGCAGAATGGATGAACACGAGTCGCTGCAGCGGGTTCTCGACGGGAGAACCTGGGACGACTTCTGCGAGGCTCTGAAGGGCGCGCGCGCGGCCCTCTTTCGCGCGAGTTCGCCCGCCAACGCCTTCGACCGCGCCGAGGGCTACCGTCATCTGTCGCGACTCGTGCGCGTCGCCCTGGAGCGCTTCGTCGAGCACGCCGATCCCGAGCACCCGCGCTTCTATCAGATGGCGCGCGCCGATGCGAAGCTCGGCGCGGACAACCCCGACTGCCGCTATCAGAACTGCGCGCTCGATGGCAGCCGCGAGTACCGCATCCACGGCCGGCGCGGAACCTCGACCTACCTCGGCATCGGTGCGTACTACGGCCATTACGGCGAGCGCGGGCCTTCGGGCTGCAGCGGCTACCTGGACTCGGCCGATCTCGTGCTCGATACGGACGGCCGTTTCGAGATCGTGCTCTCTGCCACGCCGCACGCCGGCAACTGGATCCGCCTGGAGCCGCGCAGTTCGAGTCTCGTCGTGCGCGAATTCTTCCTCGACCGCCGGAATGAGATACCGGTCGAACTCGACATCGAGTGCCTCGGGGTGAGTGGCCCGCCCGCGCCCCTCGATCCCGCCGCGCTCGACCGTGCCCTGGCGACGACGGCGACCTTCGTGAAAGGTTCGGCCGATCTCTTCACGAGCTGGGCCGAGGGCTTTGCGCAGCACCCGAACGAGCTGCACGCTCCGCCCGATTCGCTGCGGGCGCCGGCACACAAGGCCGCGAACCAGGTCTTCTACCACGGCTACTGGAAGCTCGCACCGGACGAGGCCCTGCTGATCACCGCCCGGCCCCCGGTCTGCCGCTACTGGAATTTCCAGCTCAACAACTACTGGCTCGAATCCCTCGACTATCGCTACCACCCGATCACAGTGAACAAGCACAGCGTCCGGCTCGAACCGGACGGCACGTTTCTCATCGTCGTGTCGGCCCGCGATCCCGGCCGCGGCAACTGGATGGACACGGCAGGGCACGCGCACGGCACCATGGGACTGCGCTGGAACATGGCGATCGATCCACCGCAGCCCGCATGTCGTGTCGTCCGCTACGACGACTGGCTGGCGCCCCGCCCGGCCTGACCGGGCGGCATCGGATCGCGGTGTGCAGAGGCGTACCAGATCATGAATTTTGACATCCATGCCCTGCTTGCCGAGGCCAGTACCCGCAGCGGCGGGCTCGAGGATTTCGGCGATGACAGCTTCCGTCCGGCGCTGGCAGTCCTGCTGCACGCCCTCGACGAGGAAGGTGGGCTCAGCGAGGCTGGCCGCGAGCGGCTCCATGGGCGCATCGTCGAGCGCCTGCAGAATCGGCTGGGTCTGGAGGATTTCTACCAGCGTCACCCGGAGATCGACGACGAAGAGGTGACCGACCCGATCGTGATCGTCGGCCTGCCCCGCACGGGCACCACGATGCTGCAACGGATCCTCGGCAGCGATCCGCGCCTGTATCCGATGCTGTACTGGGAGACCCGCTATCCGGTCCCGCTGTCCGACCCCTTGCCGCCGGGTCCGGACCCGCGCATCGCGCTGGCCAGGGCCGAGGTAGCGGCGATGATCGCCGCCAATCCGGCGCTGCTGTCGATCCATCCCTGGGACGCGGAGGCGGCAGACGAGGAAGGCATGCTGATCGAGCATTCCTTCCACGGCTACTTCGATGCCTACGCGGATGTACCGAGCTATTCCGACTGGCTGTGGCAGGCCGATCAGGTGCCGGCCTACCGGCACCTGCAGCGGATGCTGAAGTTCATCCAGTGGCAGAAGCGGCGGCGCGGGGCTGGCGCACGGCGCTGGGTGCTGAAGGCGCCTCATCACCTGCGGCAGATCGACGTGCTGTTCGAGGTCTTTCCCGGAGCCCAGGTGATCCAGACGCATCGAGACCCGCTCGAGACGGTGCCCTCGAGCGGGAGCTTCATCCACAACCTCCGGCTGGTCTACATGCGCAACCCCGATCCCGCGCGCTCCGGGCAGCAGCGCTCGGCCATCTATGCACGCGGCATGATCGAGACCATGCGTTACCGCGACCGGACGCCGACGGCACCGTTCCTCGACGTGTGGTTTGCCGACACGGTCGGCAGGCCACTCGATGTGATCGAGGCGATGTACGACTTCGTCCACCTCGACCTGCCGCCGGATGTCGAAGCACGCATGCAGCAGCACCTGGAGCACAACCGGCGCGAGCGACGCCCGCCGCACAGCTACAGCCTGGAGCAGTTCGGCCTCTCGGAGCAGCAGATCCGGCGGGACTTCGCCGCCTACCGGGAGCGATACATCCAGCCACGTGCCGCCGCGGCTGACGCATAGGTCGCGCGCGACGCGGCAAGGAGAGACGAACGGTGGACATCGCAATGGACGAGTTCCGCGCGATGCAGCGCGAGCTGCAGGCGCTGCGCGCCATCGAGGCGATCAAGCGCGTGAAGCATGCGTACTGCCGCTGCGTCGACACCGCCAATCTCGAGGAACTGCGGACGCTGCTCGACGAAGAGGTCGTCGTGCACTTCGCCAGCGGCAGCTTCCAGCAGGTCGTGCGTGGCCGGGAAGACTACCTCCGCCTGATCGCCGGCATGGCGAACGACCAGATGCTCGCCCAGCACACCGTGCATCATCCGGAGATCGACCTCGTCAGCGACGTCGAGGCAACCGGCATCTGGTATCTGCATGGCCACTATTACCGGCTGTGGGACATGCACCACGTGACCGGCACCGCCCTGTATCGCGATCGCTACGTCAGGACAGGGGATCGCTGGCAGATTCGCGAGAGTCGCTACGAGTCCCTGTACGAACTCGATTACCTGATGCAGGACAGGCCACCCATCACCGCGCATTTGCTGAGCCGGACGGGCCGGCCCGCGCAGGGCGAATAGGAGGTCGACATGCTGCTGGCAGACAAGGTCGTCATCGTCTCGGGCATCGGACCCGGGCTCGGCGTCAAGCTGGCCGTCGAGGCGGCACGCGCCGGGGCCCGGGCCGTGGTCGTCGGGGCACGCACCGCCGCCAGACTCGACGATGCCGAGGACCGCATTCGTACAGTTCGCCCCGACTGCACGGTGCTGAAGGTGCCGGTCGACATCACGGATCGTGCGCAGTGCCGCCGCCTGGCGTCCGCCACGATCGAACGCTGCGGGCGCATCGACGCACTGATCAACAGCGCCTTCTGCTACGGACCCGCGCGGCCGCTCGCCACCGACGACCTGCAGGGCTGGCACGAGGTGTTCGAGACGAACGTCTTCGGCAGCCTGACCATGACCCAGGAAGTCCTGCCCCACATGCAGCAGCAGCGCAGCGGCGCCGTGCTGTTCATCAACACACAGGCGATCCGGCGACCGTCCGGCAATGCCGCCTATGCCGCCTCGAAAGGCGCACTCCGGGTGCTGGCGGCCTACCTGGCGCGGGAGGTCGGTCCACAGGGTGTTCGGGTCAATACGCTCCTGCCCGGCTGGATGTGGGGCGATCCCGTCCGCGACAGCGTGCAGCGCGCGGCGGCGCAGGCGGGCATTCCCGTGGAACAGTTGGTCGCTGGCATCGAAGGCAACATCGCGCTCCGACGCATCGTGACCGACGACGAAGTGGCCCGCGCCGCGATGCTGCTGATCTCCGACTTCGCGAGTGCCGTGACCGGAGCCTTGCTCGACGCCAACGGCGGCGAGTTCCTGCCGTAGGACAGGCCCGGATCCGGGAAATCACCTGCCCCGCCGCCCATCGTGGCGGTACATTGACATCACAATTATAGAACGCGTATTCTAGAACGATGGGTCGCAAAGCCATCTTCGCGCGCAGCGATTTGCGGGGGGCGGCGTTGCGGCTCGTGGCGGACCGCGGCCCTCGAGGCGTCACGGTCGCCGCGCTCGCCAGGGAAGTGGGCGCACCCACGGGTTCGATCTACCACCGCTATCGCAGCCGCGAGCAACTGCTCGCTGAACTCTGGATGGACGTCGTCGAACGCTTTCAGGACGGGTTCGTCACCCGCCTCGCGCACGCGGACGACGTCGCAGGCGGCGTGGCCAGCGCGCGGTTCATGGCGACCTGGGCGCGTGAGCATCCGCTCGAATCGCGCCTGCTCCTGCTGCATCACCGCCGCGATTTCATGAGTGGCGACTGGCCCGTCGAACTCGCGGAGCGCGCCGCCGCACTCGAACCCCAGCTCGGTGGCGCACTGCGCGCATACGCCCAGCGCGCCTTCGGGCGCACCGACGCGGAGACCATGACCCGCTTGCGCTTTGCGTTGCTCGACGCTCCGTTTGGCGGCATCAAACCCTGCGTTCAGGCGCGCACGCGCGTGCCGCCCGTGATCGACGACCTCATCGCGCAGACCGCCCGGGCCGTGCTCGGCGCCATCGCGCGCGAGTGAATCCGTGAACGTCAGGTCCGTGATCCTCGACTTCGACCGCCGCCCCTCCGCGCTGCCCTGCATGGTGCGCGCGATGATGCCCGTGACGCGCCGCAGGGAACTCGCGCCACGCATCGTCGCGCGCTGGCACGGGCATCGGCCCGACCCGCGCGATCTCGCCGCGTTCCGGCGCATCGCGGGCCCTGGTGCGGACGACGGCCGGCTGCCCCTGCTGTATCCGCACACGTTCGGGTTCCGCCTCGCCATGGCGATCCTGACGCACCCCAGGTTTCCGGTGCCGATCTGGGGCGTGCTGCAGGTGCGCAACCACCTCGAGCAACACCGGGCGATCGCGGCCGACGCCGCGCTCGACATCGAGACACGCGTCATGCGCGGCCGCCCCGTCGCAAGAGGCGCGGAGTTCGACCTGCACACGGTTGTGCACGTCGCGGGCTCGCTGGCCTGGCAGAGCGAAGTGACGTTCTTCACGCGCGGCCGTTTCGGCGAGCCCGACCCCGCCACCCCGGCCGTGCGGTCGCCAACCGGCTTCGGCCCGTGCGTCGCAGAGTGGACCATGAGCGACGCCGACCACTTCCGGTTCGGGCGCTTTACGGGCGATTACAACGGCATCCACTTCTGGGACTGGTATGCGCGGCGCCTGGGGTTCCATCGCGCGCTCTACCACCCACCGCGCGTGCTCGGGCAATGCCTCGCGAAATTGCCGCACCCGGGTGGCAAGGCCGCCGGCGCGCAGGATCTCCTGTGTCTCGATGCCTGGCTCAAGGGGCCCGTCGCGCACGGTGCGAAAGTCCGTCTGCACGCCGCGACCTCGCCCACCGCGTCGACGACCACGTTCGCGCTGTTCGCGAACGCCGCGGAGCGCCCCGCGATCGTCGGCCGCACGCACGCGCCCGAAGCGACGTCATGAACCGCTCGTGGCGCGACCTGTTCGTGATCCGCCTTCCAGACACATGGAATTCGCGGAAGTGAACATCCCGGTTCCGATGTGCTTGACGGCTGTACCCGGTTGACGGCACTGTCCTGCCCTGATGTACCTGCGCGCGATCCGCAAGCCGTCGACTCGCCTGCTGGTGGGACTGTTGCTCCTGCCGGCACTGGCGTTCCGCGTCCTGGTTCCGCAGGGATTCATGCTGGGCACGGGCGCAGGCGATGCGCCCACGATGCAGATGTGCCACGGCG
>JAYRRR010000113.1:0-8567 GCA_041910015.1 Steroidobacteraceae bacterium | reverse complement strand
GATCCGGACGCGGCCCTGGGCGGCGGCGCGCTGGCCGCGTTCAGGCAGGTCGTGTCTTCGCCGTACCTGCTGCTGATCGCGGCGTTCGTGCTGCTGCTCACCTGGGTGTCGACGTTGCTCTATCTCGAGCAGCAGGCGCTCGTCGCACAGACCTTCGCCGACCGCGACGCACGCACGGAGTTCTTCAACCGGCTCGACTTCTGGGTGCAGACCGCGTCGCTGACGGTGCAGTTGTTCCTGTTCGGCCGGCTGCATCGCTGGCTCGGCTTCCGCGCGCTGATCGCGCTGGTGCCGGTGGCGATGACCCTCGGCTACGTGACGCTCGCGCTCGCGCCGACGTTCCCCGTGCTGATCGGTGTGATGGTCGTGCGTCGCGTCGGCGAGTATGCGGTTGCGCGTCCGTCGCGGGACACGCTCTACACGGTCGTGACGCGGGCCGAGAAATACAAGGCGAAGAGCCTGATCGACACGTTCGTCTACCGCGGCGGCGACGCGACCTCGGCGTCGCTGCATGCGCTGCTCAAGTCCACGTACGGGCTCGGCCTCGTCGGCGTGGCGTGGGTGGGCGCAGGCATCGCGGCGGTCTGGGCGCTGGTGGCGCTCAGGCTCGGTGCGCTGCACGTCAGTCGCCGGCGGTCTCCGCCGGGCTGAGAGGTTCGCTCGCGTCGACGGCCGGCGTGCCGCTGCCGGCCATGCCGGCGGTCGGCAGGCGCGTGGCCGGGGTGCCCCCGTAGTGCCGTGGGCGGCTCAGCGTGTCGATGCGATCGGACGGCTCGTTCACGTAGTGGGGCGACAGCGGGTCGCGCTGCACGACGGGTCGGTGTCTGGCGGTGCGCTGCGGGGTTTCCGCAAGGTCGGTGTCCGGCACCGCGTTCGGCAGCGGGGGCATCGGCGGCAGCGCCTCCGTGGCCGCCAGCGCTTCCGCCACCTGCTCGCGCGAGAGTTGCTGCGACGGCGTGTCCGGCGGATCGAGCCTCACCGCCAGCGCCCGCGCCGCCTCGTGCCCGGGCACGGCATCGAGCACGCGTCGCACGAGTCGTTCGGCCTCTGGCTTGTGTCCTGTCGCGGCCGCGGCGTCGGCGTGTTTCAGCAGCCCGTCGATCGTGCGCGCGAGGCCGGCGCGGGCCTCGGTCTGACCGGGCTGCGCCAGCAGCACCGCGCGGTACAGGTCCAGCGCATTGCGGCCCGGTGGCGACTCGAGCCGGCCGGCGTCGAGCGCGGCGCGTGCGCGCGAAAGCACCGGATCGGAACGTGACGACACCGCTGCCGGGCGGGACCCGCGGGTCACGTCGGCGGACGGTGCCAACGGGCGCGTGGCCGTCGGGGCGAAGGGCGACTCGGGCACGCCGCCGACATAGAGCGGCACCGTGAGCGCCAGTGCCACGGCGGCGAGGATTCCGAGGTACCCGGGCGACAGGCTCTTGCCCGGTCGTGCCAGCGTGCGCAGCAACGGCAGCCAGGCGTCGCGGTCGCTGCCGCCGCGACGCTCGTGATGTCGACGGATCGCCGCCTGCAGGAACATGCCCGCACGTCGCGCGCTGGCCGGCTTGTGCATGAAGCGCTCGACGAGGCCTTCGCTGATCAGGCGCGCGAGCAGCGGTTCGTCGGCGCGCGTGCCGGCGACGCAGACCACGACGTCGGGGAACTGGTCGACGATCTGTTCGATCAGCGTGTCCACGCGCGACGACACGGACGCCGTATCCAGCAGCAGGACGCCGCAGCGCCCGTTGATCAGCAGGTCGGCGACTTCCTCGGCCGACCGCGCGTGCGACGACCGATGGTGGCCGCCGATCGCGCTGATCGCGCCGCTCGCGGCCGCGAGCAGCTCCGCATCGCCCGTCAGGATGACCACGTCGACGGCCGCTGCCGCGTCCGCGACCGGCATCCTGAACGTCGCGGACGCGGCCGCGTCGGCCATGGCCGGGGCGTCCGGAACGAGTTCCAGGTGACGTGATCTGCGGGGCAAGGGCATGGACCGGCATTGCACGCCAAGGCGCCGGCCGCGACCACCGGCCTATGTCAAAAATACGAAGCAATTCAAACTTTAACGCGCGTCCAGACGACGTCTGGTGCGGCCCGTTCTGTTGCGGCGCCGCAACGAAATTGCCCTGCCGCGCTCGACATAAGACGGGTCGGCGAGCAATATCGGCCGGCCTTGCCCATGCCCTTGCCGTGGCGCCGGAGTGAACCTCATGGGAGCGATTGATTTCCTGTCGCGCATCCCGCGCCACAAGCGCCAGGCGCTCGAGCGCCTGCTGTTCTTCAATGGCTGTCAGGACAGGGTCGCGCGCGACATCATCGACGTCATCGACAAGTACGGGCCGCCCGAGATCTGCGACGACGGCGAGGGCCTGCGTGTCCGCGTCGCGTCGATGCCCGACGTCCAGTCGCTGTTCGCCATCGAGTCCGACACCCACCGGCCGATCGGCGTGGCCGTCTACATCCGCGCCGACCTCGAGCACGTCACGGTGGTGCACCTCTGCGTCGCCGAGGACTACTGCTCGGGCGGAATCAACGAGTCGGTCAATCTGCCGTTGCGGCTGGTGCGCGAAGTCCGCCGCTCGTCGCGCCGCATGAAGGGGGTGCGCCGGCTCGAGGTCGCCTACTGCGCACAGCGCGGGCGCGCCTCGTCCGGCGTGTATTGATCAGTCCGCCGTGGCGCCGGCCGCCGCGGCCCCGGTCAGGTCGTCGATCATCCGCTGGATGGCCATGAGCGGCGGGCCGCGACGCCTGCGTCCCCGGCGCATGGAGGAGACGGCACCGATGGCGAACGCGACGGACCGCTGGTTCGAATCGGCCGAGGGCCTGCGGCTCTACTACCGCGACCATGCGGCCGGCACGCCGGGGCGGTTGCCCGTGCTCTGTCTGCCGGGCCTCACCCGCGATTCACGCGACTTTGCGGAGCTCGCGTTGCGGCTGCAGCCGCGTCGCCGCGTGCTCTGTGCCGACCTGCGTGGGCGCGGCCGCTCGCAGCATGACCCGAACTGGCGCAACTATCACTCCGGCACCTATCTCGCAGACCTCGACCGGCTGCTCGTCGACGCCGGCGTCGAGCGGTGTGTGTTGCTGGGCACGTCGCTCGGCGGAATCCTGACCATGCTGATGGCCGCGACGCAGCCGCAACGCGTGGCCGGTGCGATCCTCAACGACATCGGCCCCGAGCTGGATCCGGCGGGCCTCGTGCGCATCGCCTCGTATGTCGGCTGCCAGCCGCCCGTGCAGACCTGGGAAGACGCGACCGCGCTGGTGCGCGCGACCTACGAGGTCACGCTGCCGGGTCTCACGGATGAGCAGTGGGAAGACTTCACGCGACGGACCTACACGGACGTCGACGGCGTGCCACGGCTCGACATGGACCCGAACATCGGCGAGGCCCTGCGCGCGACGCCGGCGGCGGCGGCGCCGGATCTCTGGACGGCCTACGCGGCGCTCGCCGCCGTGCCGACGCTCGTGCTGCGCGGCGCCACGTCCGACCTCCTCGCACCGGCGACGCTCGAGCGCATGCAGGCCCTCAAGCCCGACCTCGTCAGCGTCGAGGTCGCGCACCGCGGTCACGTGCCGCTGCTCGACGAGCCTGAGGCCGTCACGGCGATCGATGCGTTTCTTGCGCAGGTGCCGTGAACTCATGCCTTCCGCTGTCTGGGCGTCCCGATGCGTCGCGGCGGGCCTGCTCGGTGTCGCCGCCGCCTCGCTCGCCGTGGCGCTGGCGCCGTTCGGCTGGCCGTTCGAGCTGTTTGCGCACTTCCGCTGGCAACTCGCGGCAGCGTGCGTGGCGCTGCTGCTGCTCTGTCTGCCGTTGCGCACGCGCTGGATGCCCGCTGTCGCCGTGCTCGCGCTGCTGTGCCAGGCGGTGTCGCCGGCGGGCGCATCGTGGCACCCGACTCGGGCCGGCCCGACCGGCTGCCAGGGCCCGCGCTTGCGCGTGGCGTCGGTCAACCTGTACTTCCGCAACGGCGACTCGCGGCGCGTGCTGCGGTGGCTGCGCTCGAACCCGGTCGACGTACTGGTGCTGCAGGAGTTCACGCCGGCCTGGGCCCGCGCGCTGCAGCCGGTGATCAGGGATTATCCGCACGGTCTGCTGCTCGCGCGCGATGATCCCTATGGCATCGCGCTGCTGAGCCGCCTGCCGCTCGACAGCGCGCGCGCCGTCGATTTCGCCGCCGATGGCCTGCCGTCGCTGGTCGGGCAGTTGCGGCTCGACGGGCGTCCGTTGCAGGTCATCGGCATGCACACGCACTGGCCGCTGGTGCCGGGTCTGCTGCTGGCCCGCGACCTCGGTCTGGCCCACGCCGCGGCTCTCGTACGGGGGTCGTCGCGGCCCACGGTGCTGGTGGGCGACCTGAACCTGACGCCCTACGCGCCCGCATTTCCGCGCCTGCTGCGCGAATCCGGGTTGCGGGACGCGTTTGTCGGGCGCTGGTGGCGCCCGACCTGGCAGGCCGGCTTCGAGCCGCTGGCATTGCCGATCGACCACGCGCTCGTGCCGGCCACGTCCTGCGTGTTGCAGGCGGACATCGGGCCCGACGTCGGCTCGGATCATCGGCCCGTGCAGGTCACGCTGACGTTGCCCTGAAAGCGGGTACCGGGTACCGGGTACCGGATTTTCGGGTACCGGATTCCGGTCCCGAATTTCTGTCGCTAGTCGGCGCCGAGCGTTTCGCCGGTCGGCGGCGGGAACTCGCGGCAGCACGCCAGCAGCCAGCCGCGAAAGCGCACCACCTTCGGCAGCGAGAACATGTCCGGCGGCGCGACGAGGTACCAGGCGTTGCGCTGGTGCACGCTCGGCAGCATTGGCCGCACGAGACGGCCTGCGGCGATGTCGGCGGCGACGAGCGACCAGCGCGCGAGCGCGACGCCCTTGCCCTGCTCGACGGCGGCCAGGGTGGCGGCCGAGTCCTCCATGGTCGGCGGCGAGGTGTCGGTGCGCGTGGTGTCGCCACCAACGCGCCGGAACCAGTCGGCCCACGGCTCGCTGCGGCTGTGGATCAGCGTGTAGCGTGCGAAATCGCCCAGCGTGTCGATCGGCCCGAGCTTCGCGAGCAGCGCCGGGCTGCACACCGGGAACACGTATTCGTCGAGCAACCGCTCCGCCTTCAGGCCGGCCCACGAGCCCGGGCCGTAGAGAATCGCGGCGTGGAAGTCGTCGCGTCCGAAGTCGAGCGCCGCGCGCGATGGCCCGAAGCGGACGTCGATCTCCGGGTGCTGCCGCGTGAACTCGCCGAGACGGGGCAGCAGCCAGCGCTGCAGGAACTCGTTCGGCACGCTCAGGTTCAGCATGCCGCCCACGCGCTCGCGCCGGATGCGTTCGACCGCACGGCGCAGCTCGTCGAGGCCGCGGCGGACGCCCGGCAGCAGTTCTGCGCCCTCCTGTGTGAGCGCCACGGCGCGCGTGTGACGCCGGAACAGCGGTACGCCGATGTCCGCCTCGAGCGCCTTGACCTGCGCGCTGACGGCGGCCGTCGTCACGCCGAGCTCCTTCGCTGCGGCCGTGAAGCTGAGGTGGGTGGCGACGGCCTCGAAGACCCGCAGGGCGTTCAGCGGGACGCGGTCGGGAGGGGTTGTCATGCCGGGCCTTGCGTGAAAGGATACTTAACAATACGGATGGAAGTGCTTGCCGGCAAGGCGTCGTCCTGATCGCTGTCGAGTGAATCTGAAGAGTGAGCCATCGATGAACGAGCCCCGGCCGCGCCTGGACATCGCCCCGGCGACGCCTGCCGGCCTGCCGCTGGCCGCCGCGCTGACCCGCGAGCTGGCCGACACGAGCGGCTCGCGCTCGCGGGTCCGGCTGACGGGTAGAATCGCCACATCCCTCCCCGCGACGGAGCAGACCATGACCAGGCATCCGACGCACGGCGCGGCCACGACGCCGATGGCATTGCTCATCGGCACCGCATGGATCGCCGGCACGGCCGCGGCCGGCGAACCGGCGGCGGCGCCGTCAACGCCGACCGTCCAGACACCTGCGGCGGCCGCGGCCCAGCACGCCACGCACCTCACGCCCATGACGCAGGAGCAGCTGCTCCAGCGCCGCGCGCAGCATCCAGACCCGCTCTTCGTGCTCGACGTACGCACGCCGGAGGAATTCGCCGCAGGCCACGTGCCCGGCGCCGTCAACGTGCCGCACGACCAGATCGCCTCGCACCTCGCGCAGGTACCGAAGGACCAGGACGTGGTGCTGTACTGCCGCTCGGGGCGCCGTGTCGCGATCGCCGCGGACGTGCTGTCGGCGAACGGCTACACGCGGCTGTCGCATCTCGAAGGCGACATGACCGCGTGGGTCGGGAACGGTCGCCCGGTCGAGAAGTAGTGCGTCGGGAAACGGCTCGTCGAGCAGCAACCCGTCGCGACAGCCTGGTCGTCGAGCGCCTGGCCGAGCGCCGCGATCATGTCGTCGGCGTGCTCGAGCGGGGCAACGGCGCGTTCGCGCGAGGCGCCTCGTACGGCTGAAAAGCGACGACCAGCATGCCCGGTCCGCCGTGTGCACCGAGCGCGGTGCCGAGCGGCAGCAAGTGCGCATCGACGACCTGCGGCCCGCGCAGCGTCTCGAGCAGCCGCTGGCCGTCGGCCTCGCAGTTGGCGTGGCCGACGAGCAGGCGGCAGCGGCCGGCGTGGCGCATGCGCCGCTGCACGAAGCGCGCGAACCTGCCCTGCAGGTCGTCGCGCCCGAACAGCACGCCGCCGGCCGTGACACGCCCCCGGCGATCGGCCTGCAGCACGGGCATGAGCCGCAGCGCATCGGCGACGCGCTTGACCCAGGGTGCCACGCGACCGCCACGTACGGCGTACTCGAGCGAGCCCACGATGCCGCAGGTGCGCGTTCTGGGGATCATCGCGCGGGTCGCCGCGACGATTTCGTCCACGCCGTAGCCGGCGGCGGCGCATTCGGCGGCGTACATGGCGAGCAGGCCCTGGCCGAGCGAGACGTTCAGGCTGTCGATGACCGTGACCTTGCCGTGCGTCGCGGAGCGCGCGGCTGCGGTGGCAGCCGCGGCGTACGTGCCGCTCACGCGACTGGTCAGGTTGATCGACACCACGGCGTCGAAGTGCGAGCCGAGGAACTCGAACTGGCGACGGAAGTCGCCGGGCGGCGGCTGCGAGGTCTTCGGCGGGCCCTCGCCGCGTGCGATCCGCGTGTAGAACTCTTCCGGTCCGATGCCGACCTTGTCGAGGTAGCTCTGCTCCCCGAAGTGGACGCGCACCGGCACCATGTGAATGCCGAGCCGGTCCATGGCGTCCTCGGGCAGGTCGGCGGCCGAGTCGACGACGATGGCGACGCGTTGCCCGGCGGCGTGGGCCGAGTGCTGCTGGCGCTGCATGTCGTCGGCTTTTTCGCCCGAAACGGCGCCGAACGTCGCCGCGACACGGAACACCTCCGCCGGATCGTTGACGTGAATGTGCACGCGCACCTTGTGCTGCAGCCCTGCGACGACCAGGCTGCCGCCGAGCGTCGACAAGTGCTCGCGCAGGTGGCGCCGGTCCACGCGCTCGCCGGTGACCACGCATTCGGTGCACCAGCGCCAGGCGAGATCTTCCTCGGCGCCGGCGGTCGACTCGCTCGACGCATCGACCGTCACCAGTTCGGCGACGCCTGGCGGCTCCACTTCGGCACCGCTGTCGAGGTAGTCGGAGAGGCCGGCGATCAGTTCGACGAAGCCCTGCGCGCCGGCATCGACGACATTGGCCTTGCGCAGCGCCTCGAGCTGGAACGTCGTCCGTTCGAGCGACGCCTGCGCCGCGGCCACGCCCCGTCGCAGCAGCGCCTGGACGTCCTGCAGCCCGTCGCGGCGCGCGCGCTGCACGGCCTGCGCGAAATCCGTGAGCACGGTGAGGATGGTGCCCTCGCGCGGCTCGCTGAGTGCCTCGCGTGCGTACGCTGCGCCGCGGTCCACGCCGGCGGTGAACTCGTCCGGGTCGAGCTGCGGCAGGTGGCCGAGCCGGTCGCCGAGCCCGAGGAAGAACTGCGCGAGGATCGCGCCGGAGTTGCCGCGTGCGCCGTCGAGCGCAGCGTCGGCGACGCGCGTCAGCGTCTTGCCGGCGTGCCGGTCCGGCCCTTTGCGCAGCACGCCGAGCACGGCGTGTGCCGTCAGCGCGAGGTTCGTTCCGGTGTCGCCGTCGGGCACTGGAAACACATTGATCTTGTTCAGGTGCTCCTGACGCGACAGCAACCGCAGGATGCCCGCCTGCAATGCGAAATTGAGCCGCAGCCCGTCGAGGCTGTCCGCCGCTGCCGCGTTCACTCCGGCCGGCTCCCCCCCCGGTTCAGTCGTTGGCGAGCCGGAACCGGCTGCCCCGGAAACTCAGCACGGCGCCGTCCTGGGTGATCTTCTCGATCACCGGGCCTTCGGCCAGCGTGTCGCCCTCGCGATACTTGCGCGAGTTGACGAAGACGAAGCGCTGCGCGGGCGCGTTCGAATACACGTGCAGGTCGAGATGCAGCTCGGGCACGCCGCGCGCGACCATTTCGTCGGCGGTCGGCAGGACTGCGGCGCTGGCCGTGGGTGCGACGGCTGGTGGTGCCGAGGCGGCCTCACGGACCTGTGCATCGGGCGCGATGGGGGGCGCGATGG
>JAYRRR010000112.1:0-41191 GCA_041910015.1 Steroidobacteraceae bacterium | reverse complement strand
GCTCGCCGGGGCGCCCGAGCCCGGCGCGACGGCGACGGCCGCTGGGGTTGCGCCGGTCGACGGTACGGCGGCGACGTCGAGTGCGGCAGGGGCGTCGTCCCCGGCGCCGGATGCGACCGCTGCAACGGGGCGGGACTCGCCGTGGCGCCCCGGCGATCGCGAAGATTTCGTGCGCGAGGTCTGGCCGCACGCGGTGGCGGCGGGCCGCCGGCTCGGCATCGATCCTGCGACGATCGTCTCGCACGCGGCGCTGGAGACGGGCTGGGGCCGCTCGCTGCCGCGACAGGCCGACGGCCGCACCAGCTTCAACCTGTTCGGCATCAAGGCCGGCGGCGGCTGGAGCGGCGCCTCGGCGCCGGCCAGCACGCTCGAATTCCGCGATTCGCGGCTGGTGCGCAGCGTCGAGACCTTCCGCGCCTACGACTCGCTCGGAGCCGGTCTGGCCGACTATGCCGGCCTGCTCGCGGGCAGTCCGCGCTATGCAGCGGCACTTGGTACGGGGTCGGACGTCGGCGCGTTCGCCGGCGCGTTGCAACGGGCCGGTTATGCGACCGACCCGCACTATGCGGCCAAGCTGCAGGCGGTCGCGACCGAGGTCCGGGTGCTGCTGCAGGATCCGGCCGGGCTCAAGACCCCCGCTCCGCGGCCGATAAACCCGACGACGGGGAGCGTCGCGACATGACGCGGCCAGCCGTCCCCGTCCGTTTCGTGCGAGTGAGCAGCCATGGCTGACCTGCTTTCGACTGCCGTTTCCGCCCTGCAGACCTACCGTCGCGGCCTCGACGCGACCAGCCACAACATCGCCAACGTCGGCACGGAAGGCTACAGCCGCCAGCGCATGGAGACCGCGACGCGCGAGGCGCAGCCCTACGGCAGCGGCTGGCTCGGCAGTGGCGTCCAGGTCACGGGCATCCGCCGCGTCTACGACGAGTTCGTCGCACTGCAGGCGCGCTCGGGTTCGAGCAGCCTGCAGCAGCAGACCGCCTTCGCGTCACTCGCCGAACGCGTCAACACGCTGTACGCGGACAGCTCGACCGGACTGTCGGCGACGCTGCAGAAGTTCGCCAACGCGCTGCAGGACGTGGCGACGGCGCCGTCGTCGATGGCGGCCCGGCAGGTGCTGCTGTCCGAGGCGAACGCGCTCGCGACGCAGATGAACGACTACGGCACGCGGCTCGGGCAGCTCAACGACGAGGTGAACCAGCGGCTGACCGCCGCCGTGGGCGAGGTCAACTCGCTCGCCTCGGCGATCGCCGACCTGAATGCGAAGATCGTCAGCGCCACCAACCGCTCCGGCCAGCCGCCGAACGACCTGCTCGACCAGCGCGACACGCTGCTCGACGAACTCGCGGCCAAGGTGTCGGTCAACACCGTGCCGCAGGACGACGGCTCGCTCAATGTGTTCATCGGCACCGGGCAGCCGCTCGTGCTCGGCACGCAGGCCTCCGCGCTGACGACCGGCCCCGACAGCTTCGACATCTCGCGTCTCGCGGTATCATTGCGCACGCCGGCGGGTTCCGTCGACGTGACGCGCAACCTCACCGGCGGCGAGATGGGCGGGCTGCTCGATTTCCGCGGGGCCGTGCTCGATCCGGCCCGCAACAGCCTCGGCCAGCTCGCCGTCGGCATCGCCGCGACCGTGAATCTGCAGCAGCAGGCCGGCATGGATCTCGGCGGCCGCATGGGCATCGCGCTGTTCGGTGTGGGCGCGGTTGCGGTCCAGCCGGCATTCGCCAACTCGGGCGGCGCGAGCGTCGCGGTCACGCGTGGCGACGCGAGCCAGCTCACCACAGCCGACTACGTGCTCGAATCGTCCGCGGGGTCCTGGACGCTGCGCCGGGCGGACACGGGCGCTGCCGTCGCGATGACGGGCACCGGCACCGCCGCGGACCCGTTGGTCGCCGAAGGACTCGCGTTCGTCGTCTCGGGCAGCGCGGCGAGTGGCGACTCGTTCCTGGTCCGGCCCACGCAGGATGCCGCGAGCGGCATGCAGGTGCTGTTCCGCGATCCCGCGCGAGTCGCGGCGGCCCTGCCCGTCGTGGCCGGCACGGGTGCGGCCAACGCGGGGTCGGCAAGACCGGGCGCGCTCTCGGTGACGGATCCGGCGAACCCGGCCCTGCGCACGGCGGCGACCATCGTCTTCACCTCGGCGACGACCTACACCGTCGACGGCGGGCCCGCGCAGGCCTACGCGGCCGGGCAACCGGTCACGGCCAACGGCTGGAGCCTGCGGCTCGAAGGCTCGCCGGCCGCGGGCGACACCTTCACGGTCCGCGACAATTCGAGCGGCACTGGCGACAACCGCAACATCCTCGCGCTCGCCGCGCGCCTGTCGCAGCCGTACCTCGACGGCGGCACGACCTCGATCAACGGCGCGCTCGGCCGCATCGTCGCCGACATCGGCGTGCAGACTCGGCAGGCGCAGGTGTCGCGCGACGCGCTCGCCGTCGTGCAGCGCGACGCCCTCGCGACGCGGGACTCGGTGTCGGGCGTCAATCTCGACGAGGAGGCCGCCAACATGATCCGCTACCAGCAGGCCTATCAGGCCGCGGCGCAGATCGTGCAGGTCGCGAACGCCACGTTCGACGCGCTGCTCGGGGCGATCGCACGATGAGCACGCGGATCTCCTCGGCGGGCCTGCACTACCGTGCGCTGAACGCGCTGCTCGACGCGCAGGCGCGCCTGTCGAAGACCCAGCAGCAGATCGCGACCGGCCGGCGCGTGCTGACGCCGGCAGACGATCCGGTGGCGGCGACGCGCATGCAGGACCTGACGCGCCAGTTGTCGGCGACCGACCAGTACCTGCGCAACAACGACGCGGTCCGCAGCCGCCTGTCGCTCGAGGAGCAGACGCTCGCGGACGTCGGCACGGCGCTCGGCCGCATCCGCGAGCTCGTCCTCGAGGCGAGCAACGACACGGTCGACCACGAGTCGCGGCAGATGCTGCGTGTGGAGATCGAGGCGCGGACCAGCGAGCTGCTCGACCTCGCCAACCGCAAGGACGCCCAGGGCGAATACCTGTTCGCGGGCCTCGCCACACTGACCCAGCCGTTCGCCCGCGACGGCGGGGTCGTGCGGTACTTCGGCGACGAGGGCCAGCGCCTGCAGCAGGTCGGCGAGACGCAGCGCGTCTCCGACGGGGACAGCGGTGCCGAGGTGTTTGCCCGCATCGGCGAGGGCAACGGCACCTTCGTCACGTCGGCGGCGGCTACCAATACCGGCTCCGGCTCGGTGTCGGTCGGCAGTGTGTTCGATCGCTCCGCCTGGCCGGGCGGGACCTTCACGGTGCAGTTCACCGCGTCGAGCACCTGGCAGGTCGTGGACTCGGCCTCGCCCACGCCGAATGTCCTCGCCTCCGGCGCTTATCAGGCCGGCGCCGCGATCACGTTTGCCGGCGTCTCGGTCGCCGTCGCGGGCACCCCGGCGGCAGGCGACGAGTTCGTCGTGCGCCAGTCGGGCACGACCGACCTGTTCGGTTCCCTCGACGCGCTCGTCGCGACGCTCGGCTTGCGCACCGACACGCCGGCGAACCGCGGGCAATGGCGCACGGGCATCGACGGCTCCATCGCACAGCTCGACCGCGCGCTCGACCACGTGCTCGAGGTCCGCGCCAGCGTGGGCTCGCGGCTGAACACGCTCGACGTCGCGCGCACGGCGCACGAGGACGCGGGCATCAATCTCGAGACGCTGCTGAGCGAGGTGCGCGACCTCGACTACGCCGAGGCCGTCACGCGCCTGAACCTGCAGTTGACCGGCCTCGAGGCCGCGCAGAAGTCGCTGGCGAGCGTCGGCCAGCTCTCGCTGTTCAACTACCTGTAGCCGACTCGCGCCGGCCCACGTGCGTGACGCGCTGGACGGCGCGACGCCGTGGCGCGCCTCGTCCGCAGGCCGGGTGCGGCGTCGTGCCTGCCTCAGGGCGCGCCGCTGCGAGGGCGTCCGCCGGGGCCGCTGCCGTGACGCAGTCCGCAGTCCGCGCCACGACCCCCCTCCCGGCCCGCCTAAAGTTGCCCGACCGGCCACCGATACAGCTTCCGTGAGCGGCGCGATCATGGTGATCGCGGCCGCAGAAGACAGGAGGCTCCAGGCGCCGCCCGGGGCTCAACAAACTCGAGGAGTGATCGTCATGCCCCAGGTCATCAACACCAACGTCATGTCGCTGAATGCCCAGCGCAACCTGAACACCTCAGGCAGCCAGCTCGCGACGTCCCTGCAGCGCCTGTCGTCGGGTCTGCGCATCAACAGCGCCAAGGACGACGCCGCCGGTCTCGCCATTTCCGAGCGCTTCACGACGCAGATCCGCGGTCTCAACCAGGCCGTGCGCAACGCCAACGACGGCATTTCGCTCTCGCAGACCGCCGAAGGCGCGCTCGCCGAGGTCGGCAACAACCTGCAGCGCATCCGCGAGCTCGCCGTGCAGTCGTCGAACGCGACGAACACGCAGAGTGACCGCGACGCCCTGCAGGCCGAAGTCACGCAGCTGCTCAACGAAATCGACCGCGTCGCCAGCCAGACCTCGTTCAACGGCGTCAAGCTGCTCGACGGCTCGTTCACGGGTGCCGTGTTCCAGGTCGGCGCCAACGCCGGCGAGACGATCACGCTGAGCTCGATCACCGACGCCAACATCGCGGCACTCGGCTCCGTGAGCCAGGCCTCGGGCGCCGCGCTGACGGTCGCGGCATCGAGCCTCACGGGCTTCGGCACGGCCATCGCCGCGGGCGGCATTACGATCACCAACGGCTCGGCAGCCGCGGTGGACATCGGTGCGCTCGGCGCCGCCACCAATGCGGCGGAGCGTGCCGGCCAGCTCGTCAATGCGATCAACAACGTCTCGCAGCAGACGGGCGTGGGCGCGAGCTATGACTCCGCGACGGGCCAGATCACGCTGACCAGCGACGCGGCCGTGACCATCGGCGGCACGACCAACAGCGCCACGGTGGCTGGCTGGGCCAACGGCTCCGTCGGCTCGGTCACCACGACCACCGGCATCGCGGGCCTGTCCGTCGGCAACTTCGCCTCGGCCCAGCTCGCAATCAAGCTCGCCGACAGCGCGCTGACCTCGGTCAACAGCACCCGCGCCACGCTGGGCGCCGTGCAGAACCGCTTCGCGTCGGTGGTGAACAACCTGCAGACGGGGGCAGAGAACATGTCCGCCTCGCGCAGCCGCATCCAGGACGCGGACTTTGCCGCCGAGACGGCGTCGATGACCCGCTCGCAGATCCTGCAGCAGGCCGGCACGGCGATCCTGGCGCAGGCGAACGCGGTGCCGCAGAACGTGCTGTCGCTGCTCCGCTGAGCAGTGCCGGCCACCGGGCCCTGAGGCCCGGTGATGCACACGGTGGCGGATGTCGGCTTCATGGCCGTCATCCGCCGCAGTACTCGCAGACACGACGTCAAAGGGACCACGACATGGAAATCAGAGCCGTGTCCCTGCGCGACGGCAGGGTGCCCCCGGACGCGACCAGGCCGCGCCCGGCCAGGGGCGGCAAGGATACGACGGCGGCCGGCAAGGACTTGCCGCCGTCCGTGACCGATGCCCGGACCGGGCTGCATCGGGCGGTGGAGTCGATCGACCGCTACCTGCGGGAGACGGGCACGCAGCTCTCGTTCTCGATCGACGAGGTGACGGGGCGCACGGTCGTCTCCATCCGCGACCCGGCGACCGGCAAGCTGATCCGCCAGGTGCCGAGCGAGGACGCGCTGCGCATCGCGCGTCACCTGGAGGCCAGGGGCGCGACGCTCGTGCGGGAACTGGCCTGACGCTGGCCCGCGGCTTGCATCCTGTCCGCATGACGGATTCATGACTCGAAGGCGAAGCGCATGGCGGGAATTCAGGCAGGCGGCGTGGGATCGGGGCTGGACATCAACGCCCTCGTCTCGCAGCTCGTGGCCGCCGAGCGTGCACCGCTCGATGCGCGCATCACGCGTCGCGAGTCGGCGCTGACGGTCGAGATTTCCGCACTCGGCGGGCTCAAGGGGGCGCTCGGCACCTTGCGCGACGCGCTTGCGGGCCTGACCACCACCTCCGCGATGCTGCTGCGCACAGCCACGTCTCCGGACGAGGACGTGTTCACGGCGAGCGCAGGGGAGGCCCTGCCACCCGGCAACTACGATGTCGAGGTCGTGCGGCTCGCCACTGCGCACCGGCTCGCCACCGCCGCGTTCGTGGACGGCCGCAACGCGGTCGTCGGCACCGGCACGCTCACCATCGCCAGCGGCGCGAATTCGTTCGAAGTTCCGATCGACGCGACGCGGAACACGCTGGCGGGCATCCGCGACGCCATCAATACCGCGACCGGCAACACGTCCGTGTCGGCCAGCATCGTCAATGAGGACGGCGGCAGCCGGCTCGTCCTGACGGCGCGCGCCACCGGCACGGCGAACGCGATTCGCGTCACACAGGCTGGCGGTGACGGCGGTCTGGCGCAGGTCGTGTTCGATCCCGCCGCTCCCGGCTCGAACACGATGACGGGAGCGGCCGCGGTCGATGCGCTGGTTCGCGTCAACGGCTACGACTTCACCAGCGCCTCGAACACCGTGACCGGTGCCATCGAGGGCCTCACGCTCAACCTGAAGCAGGCGGACGCGGGCACGTTGCATGCGCTGGTCGTTGCCGACGACGTCGCCCAGGTCACCTCCAAGATCAGGAAGTTCGTCGGCGACTACAACGCCGTCGCGAAGACCCTGAGGTCGCTGCAGGCGTACGAGCCGACCACCCGCAAGGCGGGCGCACTGCTCGGTGACGCCTACGTGCGGGGCCTCGAAGGCCAGTTGCGCCGCGACCTGTCGACCCCGGTCGCGGGCGGCACCGGCAGCCTCACGAGCCTGGCGGCGATCGGTGTGAAGACCGACGCGACCGGACAGCTCGTCGTCGACGACACGCGTCTCGGCGCGGCGCTGCGGACCGACTTCGCCGGCGTGGCGGCGATGTTCACCTCCGCAGACGGCGTGGCCGTGCGGCTGCATTCGCGGCTGGAGGCGGCGCTCGAGAGCGACGCGCAGCTCGCGCTGCGCAACGAGTCGCTCAACAAGCAGGTCAGGAAGCTCGACGACGACAAGGCACGCGTCGACACCCGCATGGCGGCGATCGAGGCGCGTTATCGCGCGCAGTTCAGCGCGCTCGACACGCTGCTCGCGCAGATGCAGACGACGAGCAAGTACCTCGCGCAGCAGCTCGGCACGGAGTGAGCGCGGCTCAAGCGCGGCCGGTCGGGGCCGATACAGGCGACGTGGCCCGCGCGGTGCGGGCCGTGCCGCGGAGAAAGAAGCGATGGGTGTGGGTCTGGCGTACGGCAAGGCGAATGCCTACCAGAGCGTCGCCGCATGGAGCAGCCTTGCGGAGGAAGCGCCGCAGCGGCTGATCGTCCGGCTGTACGATGGCGCTCTCGAGCGCATCGCGGTCGCCAGTGGCTGCATCGGCAACGGTCTGATCGCCGACAAGTGCGAGCTGATCACGCGCGCGGTCGCCATCATCGGTGAACTGCGTGGCTCCCTCGACCTCGTGCGCGGCGGCACCGTCGCGGCGCATCTCGACGACCTCTATGACTACATGACGCGCCGCCTGCTGCACGCGAACGCGACGAACGACGTCGAAGTCCTCGATGAGGTCGCCACGCTGCTGCGCGAGCTGCGCTCGGCGTGGACGGCGGTCGCCGGCGTCCCGGTGCGCCCGGCCTGAGCGGCGCGATGTACGACGGCACCGATACCGTCATCCTCTACGACGAACTGGCGTACGAGGACGTGCTGCCGGTGAGCTGGGTGCCCACGCTCGCGCCGCTCGACGCGAATGCGGCAGCGCGCTATGACGAGCCGAACCAGCGCCTGCTGCAGGCCTGCGCGGCCCTCGAGGAACAGCCGTCCGTGCCGCGCGACAAGCTCGACGACGGCTCACCGCTCGGCGCCGAGCTCGCGCGCCTCGATTTCAAATTGACGCTGCTGCTCGACCTCGTCGTGCATATCGCGAGCCGTGATCTGCGCCGGCCCGACCCGGTGCCGGTACGCTTCAACGCGATCGGCGCCACCTTCGCGGCGGGCGCCGTCGCGGCCGAACCCGGCGCCTCCGGCGTCGTCCACATCTTTCTGCGCAACACGCTGCCCCAGCCACTCTCGCTGCCGGCGCGGGTCGTCGCCGCGGACGCGAAACAGGTCAAACTGCGGTTCATGCCACTCTCCGAAGCCGTCGCCGACCTCATCGAGAAGCTCGCGTTCCGTCGCCACCGTCGCCACGTGGCCGGTTCGCGCAAGACAAAATAAGCCGCCGAGTCTACATCGGCAGTGCAGTTCCCGGCCCGTCGATAATCGGGCTTGGGTTGCTGGTCGAATTGAACCAGAATGGGGACGTCCCGGGTTCGATGCGCCAGCCGAATGCAAACATCCCGTGCACGAAGAACGAGGTCGATGACGTCGAGTCGCGCCAGGGATCCTGCATGCCGGTCGAAGTGTTCGAAACCTCCGCCTCCGGTCGCTGGATCCGGCCGCAGGCCGCCGTACTGAATGCTTTGCGGGAGCGGCAGGCATTGACGACGCAGACTACCGGAGTTCGCTACCCCACCGGGCAGTCGCTGGCCATCCGGGAGGTCAATCGTCAGATCCATCAGGTCGCGCGCTACGACAGCACGGTGCTGATCCTCGGCGAATCGGGCACCGGCAAGGAGGTTGCCGCGCGTGCGATCCACGGCGCTTCACCGCGCGCCACGCGGCCCTTCGTGCCGGTCAACTGCGGCGCGATCCCGGCCGAGCTGCTCGAGAGCGAGCTGTTCGGCCACGAGAAAGGTGCCTTCACGGGCGCCATCAACACGCGCAAGGGCCGCTTCGAGATGGCCGAGGGGGGCACGCTGTTCCTCGACGAGATCGGCGACATGAGCCCCACCATGCAGGTCAAGCTGCTGCGTGTGCTGCAGGAACGGACGTTCGAGCGCGTCGGCAGCAACTCGTCGCAGCGTTGCGACGTGCGCATCGTCGCGGCGACGCACCGCAACCTCGAGGATTCGATCCAGAAGGGCACGTTCCGCGAGGATCTGTTCTACCGCCTGAACGTCTTCCCGCTGGAGATGCCTTCGCTGCGCGACCGGACGGAGGACCTCGACCTGCTGATCGCCGACATCGCCGGCCGTCTGGCGGTCAGCGATGGCATCCATCTCAAGCTGTCGACGGGGGCCCTCGCCGCGCTGCGCCGTCATCGCTGGCCAGGCAACGTCCGCGAGCTGCACAACCTGCTCGAGCGGCTCGCCATCCAGTGCGGCGACCGGCTCGTGCAGGTGAGCGACCTGCCGTCGCGATACCGCCCCCAGGAATGGCAGCCGACCGAGGCCGAACTCGCCGCGGAAGAGCGGGAACTGGCCGCCGAGCGCGCACTGGTGGCTGAACGGTCGCGCCGCGCCACCGCCCCCGAAGTCGAGTTGAGTCCGGCCGGCGAACTGGCCGTGCTTGGCCAGACGGCGGCCTCGATCGTCGTCGAATACGACGACTCCTCTGGCAACGCGGCAGTCCTGCCGGCCGCGGGCATCGACCTCCGGGCGCACCTGGACACGATCGAGCGTCGGCTGATCGAGCAGGCACTGCAGCGGTCGGACGGCATCGTCGCGCACGCTGCCCGGCTGCTCGGCCTGCGCCGCACCACGCTGGTCGAAAAGCTGCGCAAGTTCTCGCTGGTCGCGATCGACACCGGCGCGTCGGATTCTTGACTCCCCGCGTCGCCTGGCGACGCAGTGCCCGGAATTCCCGGGTGTTTTCCACGTCGGCATGGAACTTGCTAGGCCCTGCGGGCCCAAGCTTCCGACGCAGAGAACGCCCGGATGACCGAGCCGAGACTTCCACCGACCGCCCCTGAGCGCCGCCACGCTGGCGCGGGCGACCGCAATCTCGTCGTCTGCGCTCCAGCCTCGCTGCGCGTCGCCGAAACGGCCCGCCGCGTCGCGACCAGCGACTGCACGGTGCTGATCACGGGCGAGTCCGGCACCGGTAAGGAAGTCCTCGCGCATTACGTGCACCGGCACTCGGCCCGCAACGACGGGCCGTTCGTGGCCGTCAACTGCGCCGCGATCCCCGACACCATGCTCGAAGCGCTGCTCTTTGGCTGGGAGCGCGGCGCCTTCACGGGGGCGCAGGGCTCCCACGCCGGCAAGTTCGAGCAGGCACAGGGTGGCACGCTGCTGCTCGACGAGATCTCCGAGATGCCGCTCGTGCTGCAGGCCAAGCTGCTGCGCGTGCTGCAGGAAAAGGAGGTCGAGCGGCTCGGCGGGCGGACCCCGGTTTCCCTGGATGTGCGCGTCGTCGCGACGACCAACCGCCGGCTGCGCGAGGAGGTGGCAGCGGGCCGCTTCCGCGAGGACCTCTACTACCGCCTCAACGTGTTCCCGCTGGCGCTCGCGCCGCTGCGCGAGCGCCGCGAGGACATCCTGCCGCTCGCCATGCAGTTGCTGGCATCCCACTGCCGGGCAGGAGCACGCGTTCCCGCGCTTGCGGCGCCGGCGGCCCAGTTGCTGCTCACCTACGGCTGGCCCGGCAACGTGCGTGAGCTCGACAACCTGATGCAGCGCGCGCTCGTGCTGTGCGGCGGTGCCGTCATCGGCCCCGAGCACGTCCTGTTCGAGCCGGAGGTTCCCTTCGAGCCGCGCCCGGCGACCGTGCGCGAGCCGTCGCCGTCCGTCGCCGCTTCGCCCGCTGCCGGCCTCGCCGGAGGCCTGGCGCTGGCCGAACGCGAACTGATCCTCGGCGCGCTGCGCGACGCGGGCTCGAAAGGCGGGGCCGCCGCGCGACTGGGCATCAGCGCCCGCACGCTGCGTTACCGGCTGGCGCGGCTGCGCGATCTGGGCCTGGTCGTCGACTGGCGAGGCAACGCGGCATGAGCCAGATGGCCATCGACCAGGTCCTGTCGCAGATCCGCGCCCTGCAGGCGACGCAGCGTCACGCGATCGCTCCGTCCGCGACCGGCACCGGGCAGGCGCCCGGCGCCGCGGTCGGCAGAGCCGATGGGGTGCAGAGTTTCGCCCAGGTGCTGCGGCAGGGGCTGGACCAGGTCAATGCCGCGCAGCAGAGCGCCGACGCCAAGGCGACGGCGTTCGCGCGCGGCACGCCGGGCGTCGAACTCGGGGCCGTGATGGTCGAGGCGCAGAAGGCGAGCGTCGCGTTCCGCGCCACGGTCGAGGTGCGCAACCGGTTCGTCGCCGCCTATCAGGAAATCATGAACATGCCGATCTGACGGCATGTCGCCACGACGGTAACCCATGGCCACCACCGCCGCCGCCACCCTGCCGAACCCCGCGCTCGTCCGCATCGGAGCGGGCGTGCGTCCCCTGCTCGTGCTGATGGGCATCGCCGCGGCCGTCGCCGCCGGCGTGACCGTTGCCCTCTGGTCGCAGGGCCCGAACTGGGGTCTGCTCTACGCGAGCCTCGCCACCGATGACGCCGCAAACGTCGTGCAGGCGCTGCAGGCCGCCGACATCCAGTACAAGGTCGACCCGGGCACCGGCGCCGTGATGGTGCCGCAGGACCGCATCAACGACGCGCGTCTGAAGCTTGCCGCGCAGGGCCTGCCCGCCGGCGACGGCGGCGGCTTCGACCTCATCCGCAAGGATCCCGGGTTCGGTGTCAGCCAGTTCATGGAAAACGCGCGCTACCAGCATGCGCTCGAAATCGAGCTCGCGCGCACGATCACGAGCCTGCAGGCCGTGGAAGCCGCGCGCGTGCACCTCGCGACACCGGCGCAGTCGGCGTTCGTGCGCGACCGCAAGCCCGGCCGTGCCTCGGTGTTCATCAAGCTGCGGCCCGGCCGCCAGATCGAGGCCGATCAGGTCAGCGGCATCGTGCACCTGGTCGCCTCGAGCATTCCCGGTCTCGAGGCCGACGGCGTCACCGTCGTCGATCAGCAGGGCCGCCTGCTGTCGGCGCCGAAGTCGGCCGAAGCGCGCGCTGCCGACGAGCAGATCGAGACCGCGCGCCGCCTCGAGGCAACCTACATCGCACGGATCGAGGAACTGCTGACGCCGCTCGTCGGCCAGGGACGCGTCCGCGCGCAGGTCACCGCCGAACTCGACGCCGCCGCCACCGAGGAGGCGCGCGAGGTCTACAACCCGCAGGGCCAGGTCGTGCGCAGTGAGCAGCTCGCCGAGCAGACCTCGGTCAGCGGGACGGGCGCCGGTGGCGTGCCGGGCGCACTGACCAATCAGCCGCCGCCCGCGGGTGTCGCGTTGCCGCCGAACGCCCCGTCGAACGCCGGGGCCGCGACGCTGCCCGCGGGCGCTGCCGCCACGACGGCCGTGGCCGCGACGCCGGAGAACGCCTCGAAGCAGTCGACGCGCAACTACGAGATCGATCGCACGCTGTCGTACTCGAAGCAGCCCGCGGGCCAGCTGCGCCGGCTGACGGTCGCCGTGCTGGTCGACAACCCGCGCGTCGTCGGCAAGGACGGCAAGCCGAAAGAGCAACCGCTGTCGGCGCAGCGGGTCGAGGACATTACGCGTCTCGTGCGCGATGCGGTCGGCTTCGACGAAAAGCGCGGCGACAGCGTCAACGTCGTCAGCGCGTCGTTCGTGGACGACGCGACCGAAGTCGCCGAGGTCGAGCCCGTGCCGCTCTGGCAGCAGCCGATGGTCCGCGACATCGCGCGGCTGCTGTTCGGTGCCATGGTCGCGATCGTCCTGCTGCTCGTCGTCGTGCGTCCGCTGATGCGCAGCCTCATGGCGCCGGGTCGCGCGCCCGCCAGCACGCCCGGAATGCCGGGTGCCGCGATGGCCGACGCCAACGGGCAGATCGAGCCGCCAGTCGCCGCCGGCGCGCCCGCGCTCGGAGCGCCACGCCCGGCGCAGCCTCTCGATTACGAATCGCAGGTTGCGGCGGCGCGCACGCTGCTGACGCAGGACCCGAAGCGCGTCGCACAGGTCGTGAAGAACTGGGTAGGCACCGATGAATGAAGTCGTGGCCCGGCGCTCGGGCACCGAACGAGCCGCGATCTTCCTGATGACGCTCGGGGAGCAGGCCGCGGCCGAGGTCCTGAAGCACATGTGCGCCAAGGACGTCCAGCGCGTCGGTTCCGCAATGGCACAGCTCTCGAACGTGTCGCGCGACGAGGTGAGCGGCATTCTCGCCAGCTTCACGCGCACCGTCGAGAACCAGACCTCGGTCGGCATCGGCTCGGACGAGTACGTGCGCAACGTGCTCATCAACGCGCTTGGCGAGGAGAAGGCGGGCGGTGTGATCGACCGCATCCTGCTCGGCCGCACCAGCAAGGGGCTCGAGGCCCTCAAGTGGATGGAACCGCGCGCGATCGCCGAGATGATCCGTCTCGAGCACCCGCAGATCGTGTCGATCGTGCTCGCCTACATTGACCCGGACCAGGCCGCCGAAGTGCTCGCCAACCTGCCCGAGTGGCTGCGGGCGGACGTGATCATGCGCATTGCCACGCTCGACGGCATCCAGCCCTCGGCGTTGAGCGAGCTCGACGAAATCATGGAAAAGCAGTTCGCGGGCAACGCGGGCAGCAAGTCCTCGAGTCTCGGCGGGGTCAAGGTCGCCGCCAACATCCTGAACTTCATGGACGGCCCGGCCGAGGCGACGGTCCTCGAGCACGTCAGGAAGGTCGACGATGCGCTCGGCTCGCGCATCGAGGACCTGATGTTCGTGTTCGACAACCTGATCGAAGTCGACGACCGCGGCCTGCAGGAGCTGCTGCGTGAAGTGGCCCAGGACAAGCTGCTGCTCGCGCTGAAAGGCGCCGACGAGGCGCTCAAGGCCAAGATCTTCAGGAACATGTCGCAGCGCGCGGCGGAGATGCTCAAGGACGACCTCGAGGCCAAGGGCCCGGTGCGCCTGGCGGACGTCGAGGCCGCGCAGAAGGAGGTGCTCGCGACCGCGCGCAAGATGGCCGAGGCAGGCACGCTCTCGCTCGGCGGCAAGGGCGAAGCGTATGTCTGAGGCCGTCGTCACGGCGTGGGTGCCGCCGGAGATCGACGGTCCCGTCGCCAATCGCCGCGCCCGGTACTCCGTCGCCGACCTCGACGCGGTCGGCCGGCAGGCGTGGGAGGAGGGCTTCGCCAAGGGCCTCGAGGCGGGACAGGTGGCAGCGCTGCAGCAGCAGCAGCCGCTGTTGCTGGCGCTGCAACAGAACGCCGCGCGTCTCGGTAGCGTGCTCGACTTCATGGCCACGCCGCTCGCCGCGCTCGACGCGACGGTCGAGACGCAGCTCGCCACGCTCGCCTGCGCGATCGCGCGCCACGTCGTGCGTCGCGAACTGCGCAGCGACCCGGCGCAGGTGATCGCGGCCGTCCGTGAAACCGTGGCGCTGCTGCCAGTCACCGCGCGCGACGTTCGCGTCCACCTGCACCCCGACGATGCCGCGATCCTGCGCGAAAGACTCGCCGAGCCGCATCTGCGCCGTGCCTGGACGATCGTCGAGGACCCGGTGCTGCAGCGCGGCGGGTGTCGCGTCGTCACCGAGGATTCGCAGATCGATGCGCGCATCGAGACGCGCATCGGCGCCGTTGTCGCGAGCGTCCTGGGCGACCAGCGTGCACCGGTCGCCGCCGCACCGCCGGATCCCGTGCCATGATGGAACTCGGCGCGCCACGCTCGCGTCGCTGGGCGCAGGGCCTCGCCGGCCGCGACCGGCTCGTCGCCGCCACGCCGGCACCGCCGGTCGAAGGCCGTCTGACGCGGATGATCGGTCTCACGCTGGAGGCAGCCGGCTGCCAGGCCGCGGTAGGCGACCGCTGCGAAGTCATTTCGCTCGATGGGTCGCACCTCGAAGCGGAGGTCGTGGGCTTCGGCGCGGAACGCCTGTACCTCATGCCGACCGGCGACCCGCACGGCCTGCGGCCCGACGCGCGAGTCGTGCCGCGACCCCACGCCGGACGTGCGCCGGTCGGCCCGAAGCTGCTCGGTCGCATCGTCGACGGCGCATGCCGGCCGCTCGACGGGCGCGGTCCGATCGAGACCGCAAGCCATGTGCGCCTGACAGGCGTGCCGATCAACCCGCTGGCGCGTCAACCGATCGTGGAACCCCTCGACGTCGGCGTGCGGGCGATCAATGGCCTGCTGACCGTCGGTCGCGGCCAGCGCATCGGTCTGTTCGCGGGCAGCGGCGTGGGCAAGAGCGTGCTGCTCGGCATGATGGCCCGCTACACCGAGGCCGACGTCATCGTCGTCGGGCTGATCGGCGAGCGCGGCCGCGAGGTCAAGGAATTCGTCGAGCGCATCCTCGGCCGCGAGGGTCTCGCGCGCTCGGTGGTCGTCGCGACGCCGGCCGACCACCCGCCGCTCATGCGCCTGCATGGCGCGTGGCTCGCGACCTCGATCGCCGAGTACTTCCGCGACCGGGGCCAGAACGTGCTGCTGCTGATGGACTCGCTGACCCGCTTCGCGCAGGCGCAGCGCGAGATCGGCCTCGCCATCGGCGAAGCGCCGGCGACCAAGGGTTATCCGCCTTCGGTGTTCGCCCGGCTGCCGCAGCTCGTCGAGCGCGCCGGCAACGGCGAGGAGGGCGGCGGGTCGATCACGGCTTTCTACACGGTGCTCGTCGAGGGTGACGACCACAACGACCCGATCGCCGACTCGGCGCGCGCGATCCTCGACGGCCATTTCGTGCTGTCCCGGCGCATCGCGGAATCGGGTCGCTATCCGGCCATCGATGTCGACGCCTCCGTGAGCCGCGTCATGCACGAGATCGTCGACCGCGAGCACCTCGACATCGCACGGCTGCTGCGCCAGGCGAGCGCCACGTACGAGAGCCACCGCGACCTGATCGCCATCGGTGCCTACCAGCGCGGCAGCGACCCGCGCGTCGACGCGGCGCTGGCGCTCTGGCCGCGCATCGAGGCATTCCTGCGCCAGGATATGCACGAGCGGCACGACTTCGCCGCGAGCCTCGCGGCACTGGCGGCGACATTCGATGTGGCGCCGCGTCCCGACGACACCAGCGGAGGCCCTGCCTGATGCGGCGTTCGCAACGTCTGGAAACCGTGCTCGAGGTCGCCGGCGACGCCGAGCGCAAGGCCGCCGCGGCGCTGGCGGCCGCCGAGGCCCGGCTGCTCGAGGCCGAGCACAAGCTCGTCGAGCTCGAGCGCTACGAACAGGAATACCGTGCGGCGCTGCGCCGCAAGACCACCTCGGGCATCGATGCGACGCAGTTGCGCGCTTTCCACGCGTTCATCGCCCGGCTCGGCGACGCCGTGCTGCAGCAGGGCGTCGTGGTGAAGCGGGCGCACGAGGAACGCGACGTCTGCAAGACCCGCTGGCAGGACGCCGGTCGCCGGTCGCGTTCGGTCGGCAAGGCCGTCGAGCATGCCAGCGAGGACGAGCGGCGCGCGGAGGCACGACGCGACCAGCGCGAGAGCGACGAGCGCGCGCAGCGCGCGTTCGTGGCGTCGGCCCATGCGCGGCCAGCCGGCGCCCTGCGCCGCGCGCAGAGCGAGGAATCATGATCGTGAACGGTACGTCGCCGCCGGTCGTCACAGGCACCCCCGCCCCCACCCCGACGCGCGACCCCGGCACGGCGTCCACCGCCGCGCCGGCCGATGCGTTCGGCCTGCTGTTCGGGCTGCTCGCACAGGCCACGCCGTTGGTCGTGCCCGCCGCGGCATCCATGCCGCCGCCCTTGGCCGGTGGTGACCGCCCCGTCGCCACGGACGAGCCCGGGCCGGACGATGCGAACCTCGCGCTCGCCATCGGCGCGGCCGGGTTCTGCGCGCCCGCGCGCGTGTCGACGACGATTCCGCCCACGGCACCCGTTGCTTCCCCGGCGTCGTCCGTCGTTTCGCACGAGTCCGCGGCCCCGGCGGTGACGCGTGACGAACCTGCACTGCCGCTCGTGGCGACACCGGAGATCGCGATCCGTTCCGGGGCGCCTCGCGACGGAACCCCCGTGCTGATCGCTCCCGGCGACCCCGCGCCGACGCCGGCCGGCGGACCGTCGACCTCGGCGGCCGACGGGCTCGTCGAGGCGTTGTCGTGGCCGATGCCGGCGGGGAACACCCGTGCGGATCCGGCGGAGCCCGCCCTGGACGCGGTACCCGACGTCGCAGCCGATACAGCAACACCGACGTCGCCGACGCGGAGTCTCGACGCCGCTGTGCAACTGACCGCCCGCGTCGAGGCGGCCCCGACGGCACGCGAACCGCACGTCGTCGTCCGCACGGTGCACGTTGCCGTCGACGATGCGCGCTGGCCACGGCAGGTCGGCCACGAAGTGCGCCTGCTGGTCGAGCGTGGCGTCCAGTCGGCGACCTTGCGTGTCACGCCGGAACACCTCGGGCCGGTGGATGTCCGCATCGACATCGTCAACGACAGGGCGAACGTGCAGTTCGGAGCCGCCCAGGCCGAGACGCGCCATGCACTGGCCGATGCGATCCCGCGGCTGCGCGAGCTGCTCGCCGGTTCCGGCGTCGTGCTCGGCGACGCGAGCGTGCGACCGGACGCGAATGGCGCGTTCACGCAGCCCGCCCCGCGCCGGGCTCCGGAGCGCGCCGACGACGTGCGGCGCGAGGTCGTGGACACATCCGTCGAACCGCGAGCCATGACGGCGCGCATCGGGCTGATCGACGCTTACGCCTGAAGCGCCAGAACTCCGTCACCGGCGGCTGGCACGGGGTTTGCTTCAATCGGTCGTGGCGCCGAAACGCGGCGCGAGGCACGACCGCATGTCCGACCCGACCCCCGTCGCCGAAGTCACGCCCCGCCAGGGCAAGAAGAAGCGGCTGCTGATCGTCGTCGCCGGTCTCGTCGTCGTACTCGGCGGCGGTGGTGCGGCGGCGTACTTCCTGATGCGGTCCTCCGGCAAGGACGGACACGCCGCCAAGGCAGCGCAGGCGGAGCGCGTCGAGCCGATCTACGTGGCGCTCGATCCGCCGTTCGTCGTGAACTTCGAATCGGCCGGCCTCGTGCGCTTCCTGCAGGTGACGGTACAGGCCATGACCGGCGACGCCGGCACGGCGGAACTGATCAAGCGTCACGATCCCATGATCCGCAACGGACTGCTGATGCTGTTCTCCGGCCAGTCCTACGACACGCTGAAGTCCGCGGCTGGCAAGGAGAAGCTGCGGCAGGCGGCGCTCGCCGAGGTGCGCCGGGTCGTCGCGGCCCAGGGCGGCGACGGTGCCGGCGTCGAGAGCCTCTACTTCACCAGCTTCGTCATGCAGTAGGACGGCGGCGATGGGCGGCAACGACATCCTGAGCCAGGACGAGATCGACGCGCTGCTGCATGGCGTCGATCAGGGCACCGTCGACACGAGCCCGGCCCCTGCGCCGGGCGAGGTCCGTTCCTTCGATTTCGCCACGCAGGTGCGCATCGCCCGCGACCGCATGCCGACGCTCGCGATGATCAACGAGCGGTTCGTGCGGCTGTTCCGCACCAGCCTGTTCAACATGCTGCGACGCATGCCCGAGATCTCGGTGGTGCCGGTCCAGCTGCAGAAGTACTCCGAGTACGTGCAGACGCTGCAAGTGCCGGCCAGCCTGAATCTGGTCAGGCTGAACCCGCTGCGCGGCACGGCGCTCCTGGTGCTCGATCCCGCGCTCGTGTTCGCCGTCGTCGACAACTTCTTCGGCGGCAACGGCCGTTTCGCGAGGATCGGGGGGCGCGAGTTCACGCCGACCGAGACGCGGATCATCAACCTGTTGATGAACCAGGTGTTCTGCAACCTGCAGGAAGCATGGTCGCCGATTTTCGCGATCGAGCCGCAGTACCTGAGCCGCGAGATCAACCCGCACTACCTCAACATCGTCGGCCCGACCGAGATCGTTGTCGTCACGAAGTTCCACATCGAGCTCGACGGCGGCGGCGGCGACCTCCAGCTCACCATGCCGTATTCAATGGTCGAGCCGCTGCGGGAGTTGCTCGGCGCCGGCGTGCAGAGCGACCGCGTCGAGAAGGACGAGCGATGGATGCATGCGCTGCGCGAGGAGATCGAGGACGCGGAGGTGCGCCTCACGACGCGCCTCGGCCGCTCGCAGATCACGCTGAGCCAGCTCCTCGACCTGAAAGCGGGCGACGTCCTGTCCTGCGACTTCGAGGGCCGGGTGACGCTGTTCGCCGAGGGTGTGCCGCTGTTCCGGGGCACCTGCGGACGGTCGCGCGGGCAGCATGCGGTCAAGATCGACGAGCGCATCCGCCGTTCCAAGACGACCTACCTCGACCACCTGGTGACGAAGAACGCATCATGAGCAGCCAACCGAAACCCGAGCCGACGCTGGTCGAACCGACGACCTTCGGCGACGTCCACGGCGAGGCGCCCTCGGCCGCGGCGCGCGACGTCAACCTCGACATGATCCTGGACGTGCACGTCAACCTCTCGATGGAGGTCGGCCACACACGCATCAGCATCCGTAACCTGCTGCAGCTGAATCAGGGCTCGGTCGTCGAGCTGGATCGCGCCGCCGGCGAGCCGCTAGACGTCTACGTCAACGGCACGCTGGTGGCGCACGGCGAGGTGGTCGTGGTCAACGAAAAGTTCGGCATCCGCCTGACCGACGTCATCAGCCCGGCCGAGCGCATCCGCAAGCTGGGCTGAAGCCATGGCTCGAATCCCCTCCGAACGCTGGCGACGCGCCCTGCGCAACGCGGTCTGGCTCGGCGCGACGGGCTTCACCACCGTCGCCGGCGCGGCCGAGCCGGCGGCACGCAAATTCGCACAGCCCGCCGCGACCTCCGCCACGCCGGCGCCGGTGTCCAGCCTCGCGCAGGTCACGTTTTCACTGGCGCTCGTGCTTGCGGCGGTGTTCGCCGCGGCCTGGCTGCTGAAGCGCGTGCGCGGCGTCGGCAGCGGCACACAGGACGGCGTGCTGCGCGTGGTCGCGGAGCGGGCCGTGGGGCCCCGCGAGCGCGTTGTGCTGCTGCAGGTGGGTGAGCGCCAGGTGCTGGTCGGCGTCGCGAACGGCAGCGTGCGGTCGCTGCAGGCGTTCGCGCCCACGCCGCCGCCGGAAGCGGCCGCATGAGCAGCCGCACCGGACACCGGCTCGCGCGGCGTGCCCTGCTGTCGTGGCTGCTGCTCGCCACACCGACGATCGCGTTCGCGGCGCCCGGCCTGCCGGCCGTGACGATCGACGCGACGCCCGGCGGCGGCACCAGCTACACGCTGACGCTGCAGCTGCTCGCGCTGATGACCGCGATCACGTTCCTGCCGGCCATCCTGCTGATGATGACCGCGTTCACGCGCATCGTGATCGTGCTGGCGATCCTGCGGCAGGCGATCGGCGCCGGTCAGGCGCCACCCAACCAGGTGCTCATCGGTCTCGCGCTGTTCCTCACGCTGTTCGTGATGTCGCCGGTCGTCGACCACATCCGCGTCGACGCGTTCGAGCCGTACGTGGCCGGGCAGATCGACACGACCGCGGCGCTGCAGGCGGGCGTCGCGCCGCTCAAGACGTTCATGCTCGAGCAGACGCGCGAGAGCGACATCGCCGCGTTCGTCGCGATCCAGGGGGGCAAGGGCTACGACCGGCCCGAGGACGTGCCACTCACCGTGCTGGTGCCATCGTTCGTCACGAGCGAGCTCAAGACCGCCTTCCAGATCGGCTTCCTTCTGTTCATCCCGTTCGTGATCATCGACCTCGTCGTCGCCAGCGTGCTGATGTCGATGGGCATGATGATGCTGTCGCCCGTGCTGATCTCGCTGCCGTTCAAGATCATGCTGTTCGTGCTGGTGGACGGCTGGACCCTGGTCATGGGATCGCTCGCCGCGAGTTTCTACACGTGACGCCCGAGACCGTCATGACCGTGGCGCGTCACGCGCTCGAGATGACGCTGCTGCTGTCGGCGCCGCTGCTGATCACCGCGCTGGCCGTCGGCGTGCTGGTCGGCGTGTTCCAGGCCGCCACGCAGATCAACGAGATGACGTTGTCGTTCATCCCCAAGCTGCTCGGCATGGCCGTGGCGCTGATGGCGTTCGGTCCGTGGATGCTCAAGCTGCTCGTCGACTACGCGCGCGGGTTGATCACGAGCATCCCGAGCCTCGTGGGCTGACGCGCCCGCGGCGTGAGCGCAAACGGGTCGGCGCCGTGCTGCACTTCACGACCGCCCAGCTTCAGGAGCTGCTCGCGCTGTACCTGTGGCCGTTCTTCCGGATCGGCGCGTGCCTGACGGTGGCGCCGCTGTTCGGTGCCGTGTTCGTCCCGCCGCGCATGCGGATCGTCCTCGCGGCCGCGGTCACGTTGCTGGTCGCGCCGTTGCTGCCCGCGCCGCCGGCGGAGCTGACTCCGTTCTCGCTGCCGGGGTTGGTCGTCGCCCTGCAGCAGGTGCTGATCGGCCTGGCGACGGGCTTCGTGCTGCAGGTCGCGTTCGACGCGCTGGCCATGGGCGGCCAGCTGCTCTCCAACGGCATGGGGCTCAGCTTCGCGTTCAACGTCGATCCGCTGCGCGGCGCGAGCACGCCGGTGCTCGGCCAGCTCTACATGATCATCGTCACGCTCACGTTCCTCGCGCTGAACGGCCACCTGCTGCTGATCGAGACGCTCGTCGAGGGCTTCCGGCGCCTGCCGGTCGGCGTGGCACCGCCAGCTTCGACCTGGTACGCGGTCGCGGCGTGGGGTGCGCAGCTGTTCGCCGGCGCGCTGGCGGTGGCCCTGCCGGGCATGACCGCGATGCTGGTCGCCAATCTCGCGATCGGCGTGACGAGTCGCGCGGCGCCGACGCTGAACCTCTTTGCCGTGGGCTTCCCGCTCACGCTGCTGCTCGGGCTCGTGATCGTCTGGCTCGGCCTGCCGGCGGTGCAGTCGGGCTTCATCGATCTCATGGGCGCGGCGTTCGACAGGCTGCAGACGCTGGGGGTCGAGCCGTGACTGCCGGTGTTGCTGCGTGCCGTGCCACAGGGGCTGTTGCATGCCGTCCGGCCGGGCTTGCGGATCGGCCCGCCAGAGACGCCGGCAAGACGCATCCCTGCGGGCTCGGCACGGGCCGTCCATGGCCCGTGACGCTCCGCCGGACCAGAACCGGAGCCCGGCAAGGTGCCGTGCCACCACGCTGTGTGGCGTCAACCCACGACGCCACGCGTCGCCGTGCCACGACGGCTGAGGCACCTGCCGCATGAGTGACGCCAACCACGACCGCGAGCAACGCACCGAGAGCGCGACGCCGAAGCGCCTCGAACAGGCGCGCAAGCAGGGCCAGGTCCCGCGCTCGCGTGACCTGAACTCCGCGGCCGTGTTGCTCGCCGGAGGCATCGGGCTGTACTCGCTCGGCGGTCTCGTCGGCGGCCGACTGCTCGCGCTGATGCGCGATGGCATGCGGTTCTCGCGTGTCGAGGCGATGGGCGACGGGCAGATGAGCGCGGCGCTGGCCGACGCCGGCTGGCAGGCGCTGGTCGCCTGCTCGCCGCTGTTCGGGTTGCTGCTCGCTGCGGCGATCGTCGCGCCACTGGCGATCGGCGGCTGGAACTTCAGCACCGAGGCGGTCGCGCCGAAATGGGAGCGGCTCGACCCGCTGGCCGGACTGCGGCGCGTGTTCGCGCCTCAGGGGCTCATCGAACTCGGCAAGTCGCTGGCACGTTTCGCCGTGGTCGCTTCGCTCGCCTGCCTGCTGCTCTGGTCGCAGCGCGACGAACTGCTGCAGCTCGGTCGCGAGCCGTTGCGCGACGCGATCGGCCACTCGCTGCAGGTCTCTGGTTTCGCGCTGCTGGCGCTCGCGGCCTCGCTCGGGCTGCTCGCGGCCGTCGACGTGCCGCTCACCCTGTGGCAGCACTTCCGGTCGCTGCGCATGACCCGGGAAGAGGTGCGCCAGGAGCAGAAGGAGACCGAGGGCAACCAGGAAGTGAAAGGGCACATCCGCAGCCGCCAGCAGGCGCTGGCGCGCCGGCGGATGATGCAGGAAGTGCCCAGGGCGGACGTCGTCGTCACCAACCCGACGCACTACGCCGTCGCCCTGCGTTACGACGAGCGCCGGATGCGCGCGCCGGTCGTCGTCGCCAAGGGCCGCGACCTCGTGGCGCTCAGGATCCGCGAAATCGCGGGTGCGCACGCAGTCCCCGTCCTCGAAGCACCGCCGCTGGCGCGCGCCCTGCACCGTCACTGCGACCTTGGCGACGGGATCCCGACGCAGCTTTATGCGGCGGTCGCCCAGGTGCTGGCGTACGTCTATCAGCTTCGCGCCGCCCGCCAGAGCGGATCGCCGCCGCCGGTGGCGCCGCAGATCGACTGCCCGGAGACACCGTAACGCGACGCGGGCCGCGGCGGAATCCCGTCGCCGGGGTGCGGCACGGTTCTTGCTCAATCCCCCGCGATGCCTGACACCGTCGCCCACAACGCCCCCTCGTTCGACGTCCTTCGCCTGCTCAGGAACGGCCTGGGCGCACCGCTGGTGCTGCTCGCCGTGCTGGCGATGGTCGTCGTGCCGCTGCCGCCGCTCGCGCTCGACGCGCTGTTCACGTTCAACATCGCGCTGTCCGTGGTCGTGGTCATGGCGGTGGTCTACGTGGCGCGCCCGCTCGACTTCGGCGCCTTCCCGATCGTGCTGCTGCTCGCGACGCTGCTGCGGCTCGCGCTCAACGTCGCCTCGACACGCGTCGTGCTGCTGCACGGCCACCAGGGCACGGCGGCCGCCGGCCACGTCATCGAGTCGTTCGGCGAATTCGTCGTCGGCGGCAACTACGCCGTCGGCATCATCGTGTTCGTCATCCTGACCATCATCAACTTCATCGTCGTCACCAAGGGCGCCGGCCGCATCTCGGAGGTGAGCGCGCGGTTCACTCTCGACTCGATGCCCGGCAAGCAGATGGCGATCGACGCCGACCTCGGCGCCGGACTCATCACGCAGGAAGACGCGCGGCTGCGGCGCGCCGAAGTCCGCGCCGAATCGGACTTCTACGGCTCGATGGATGGCGCCAGCAAGTTCGTGCGCGGTGACGCGACGGCCGGCATCCTGATCCTGGTCGTCAACCTCGTCGGTGGCCTGCTGATCGGCACCCTGAGCCACGACCTGTCGTTCGGCGACGCCGCCCGCAATTACGCGCTGCTCACGATCGGTGACGGCCTCGTCGCGCAGATCCCGGCGCTGCTGCTGTCGACGGCGCAGGCGATCATCGTGACGCGCATGTCGCGCGCACAGGACATGGGCGGCGAGATGCTGTCACAGCTCGCCGGCAACCCGAAGGCGCTCGGCGTGGCCGCCGGCCTGCTCGGCCTCATGGGGCTCGTGCCCGGCATGCCGAATCTGGCCTTCCTGACCATGGCCGCGCTCTGCGGCGCGGGCGCCTGGGTGCTCGCCCGACGCGCGGAGACGGCCGCTGTGTCGGGGTCGCTGCTGCCCGAGCCGCCGGCGATCCCTCCGGCCGCCGCCGCGGACGCGCGCGAGCTCTCCTGGGACGACGTGCAACCCGTCGACGTGATCGGTCTCGACGTCGGCTACCGTCTGGTGCCGCTGGTCGACCGCAGCCAGGGCGGCGAACTGCTCGCGCGCATCAAGGGCGCGCGCCGCAAGCTCTCGCAGGACCTTGGCTTCCTGATCCAGCCCGTCCACATCCGCGACAACCTCGAACTCGCCCCGAACGCCTACCGCCTGAGTCTCGGTGGCGTCGCGGTCGGCGAGGGCGTCGCCTATCCAGACCGCGAACTGGCGATCAACCCGGGGCGCGTGTTCGGTCGCGTGCCCGGACTCGAGACCAGGGACCCGGCGTTCGGCATGGACGCCGTGTGGATCGAGCCGGCGCACCGCGACCAGGCGCAGACGCTCGGCTACACGGTGGTCGATGCGAGTACCGTCGTCGCGACACATCTGAGTCACGTGCTGCAGACGCACGCGCACGAGTTGCTCGGTCACGAGGAGGTGCAGCAGATGCTCGCGAGCCTCGCGCGCACCGCGCCGAAGCTGGTCGAGGACCTGGTACCGAAGGTCCTGCCGCTTGGCGTCGTGGTGCGCGTGCTGCAGTCGCTGCTCGCCGAGCAGGTGCCGCTGCGCAACCTGCGCGCGATCCTCGAGTCGCTCGCCGAGCACGCGCCGAAGACGCAGGACGCCTCGGTGCTGGTCGCGCAGGTGCGCATCGCGCTCGGTCGCCAGATCGTGCAGGACATCGCCGGTCCGCAGGCCGAAGTGCCGGTGATCACGCTCGAGCCGGACCTGGAGCAGCTGCTGCACAGCACGGTGGCGAGCGCCGGCGGTGGCGCCCAGCCGACACTCGAACCCGGACTCGCCGAGCGGCTGCAGAGTCACCTCGCCGCGACGACGCAGCGCCAGGAAGCGAGTGGCGAGCCCGCGGTGTTGCTGGTTGCGCCGCCGTTGCGGGCCGCGCTGGCGCGCTTCACGCGCGCGAGCGTACCGGGCCTGCGCGTGCTCGCCTGGAACGAGATCCCCGACAACCGCCGCGTGCGTCTGGTCGCCGCCGTGGGCCGATGACCCGCGCGCCCCGACCACACGCCATGCCCGCCCCGACCAACCTGTCCAGACGAATTGACCGAGTCAGCATGAACCGCCATTTCGCAGATGCGCAACGCGTCGCGCCAGTGGGGCGCGCCCGCTCAGCAGAGGTCTTCGACGCATGAAGATGCAGCGCTGCCACGGCCGCGACATGCGCCAGGCCCTCGCGCGCGTCCGCGCGGAACTGGGACCGGACGCCGTCATCATCTCCACGCAGCGCACCGACGCCGGCGTCGTCGTCTGTGCAGCGGTCGACTTCGAGCCTGGCGATGCTGGTACCGGACCTGTGCCGGCGGCGGCAACCGCCAGCGCGACTCCGCCGGCCACCGCGACCGCTACTGCGCCGTCGCCGGCCGACGTGCAGGCACTGCCGCGCATGGCCGACGTTGTTGCCGCTCTGCAGAGGTCCTGGCTCGAGGAGCCGGTCGCGCCGACGGAAGCCGTCCCGCTGCGTCGGGATCCCGACGCCGGCATCGCCTCGGCCGACACCCCGGCGACTGACGCGCCGGACGAGGCAGCCCAGTACGAGATCCGCAGCCTGCGCCGACTGCTCGAATCCCAGGCCGCGGCGCTGGCATGGAACGATTTCACGCGCCGCCATCCGCTCAAGGCGCGCGTGCTCACCGAACTCGCCAGCCTGGGTCTCGCGCGCGATCTCGCGCTGCAGATCGTCGCCGAGCTGCCGGACCAGGCCGATGCCGAGGCGGCGTCACGACTGCCGCTCGCGCAGCTCGCGCGACGCATCGAGACGACGTCGAGCGTCGCGCTGCAGCACGGCGGCGTGCTGGCACTGGTCGGTCCGAACGGCGTCGGCAAGACAACGACGCTCGCCAAGTTCGCGACGCGCTGGGTCGTGGAGCGAGGTCCGCGCGAGCTCGCGCTGGTGTCGACGGACCGCGAGCGGTTCGGCGCGCAGGAACAGATCGAGGCCCTTGGCCGCGTGCTGGGCGTGCCGGCGCTCGTGGTCGAGGACATGGAGGCGCTCGCTGCGACGCTGGAGCGCCTGCGCGACCGGCGTCTCGTGCTCGTCGACACGCCGGGACTGCACCCGCGCTCCGAGCGGATCGACCACGAGCTGACCGGGCTTGGCGACCTCGGCATCGAGGTCGCGCTTGTGCTGTCCGCGAGCGCCCAGGCCGGTGCGCTCGAGGAATGCGCACTCCGCTTCGGGGCGCTGCGACCCGCGCACTGTGTGCTGACCCGCGTGGACGAGGCCGCGAGCCTCGGCGGCGCGATTTCCACGCTGGTCAGGGCCGGCCTGCCCCTGTCATGGCTCTGCGCCGGACCGCGCGTGCCGGAGGACATCGAGGCCGCGCGTGCCCCCCAGCTCGTCGCGCGCGCCGTGCGGCTCGCGCGCAGCTCGGGCGCCTGCGCCGACGAAGACCTGCTTGCCCGACGGTTCGGAGGATTGCTCGATGCTGCTGCATGATGGCGCGGCCGCGGCCGTGAACGCGTTGAAGCCCGTGTTGCCCGGACCCGTGCGCGTGGTCGCCGTGAGCGGCGGCAAGGGCGGGGTCGGCAAGACGACGGTGGCCGTCAATCTCGCCACTGCGCTCGCGCAGGCGGGTAGCCGCGTCATGCTGCTCGACGGCGACCTGGGTCTCGCCAACGTCGACGTGCTGCTCGGGCTTGCGCCGCGCTACACGCTCGCGCACGTGCTCGCGGGGGAGCGGACCCTGGAAGAAATCCTGCTCGAGACTCCGTCGGGCCTGCGCGTGGCACCCGCCGCCTCCGGCGTGGCACGCATGGCCAGCCTGGGTCCTGCGGAGCACGTCGCCCTCGTGCGCGCCTTCAGCGGCCTCGCCTCGCAGATCGATACGCTGATTGTCGACACCAGTGCCGGCATCGCGGACGGCGTCCTGCAGTTCAGTCAGGCGGCACAGCACGTGCTGGTCGTCCTGCGCGACGAGCCGGCATCGATCACGGACGCCTACGCGCTCATCAAGGTGCTGAGCCGCGAGCGCGGCGTGCAGCGCTTCCGGGTCGTGGTCAACATGACGCGCGAGCCTGGCCAGGGCATGGCGGTGTTTCAGCGCCTGCAGCGCGTCGCGCTGCGCTACCTCGAGGTCGCCGTCGAGTACGTCGGGGAGATCCCGGACGACCTCTGGCTCGGCCGGGCGGTCCGCGAGCAGCGTCCCGTGCTGGACGCCTACCCCTCCAGCCGGGCCGCGATCGCATTCAAGAAACTGGCGCGGGCGGCCGATAAATGGCCCATACCCGTCGGGCCGCGCGGCCACCTGGAGTTCTTCGTCGAACGCCTCGTGCGGCGGCACGGCGGCGGGCTGGAGGTGGTCCAGTGAGCCGCATCGGCAGTTACGCAATGGCGAAACCGCGTTCGCAGGCGGATGCACTCGTCGCGAAACATGCCGAACTCGTGAAGCGCATCGCATATCACCTCGCCGGGCGGTTGCCGCCGCAGGTGGAGGTCGACGATCTGGTGCAGGCCGGCATGCTGGGTCTGCTCGAGGCGGCGGCGCACTTCACGTCGAACCGCGGCGCGAGTTTCGAGACGTATGCCGGGATCCGGATCCGCGGCGCCATGCTCGATGCGCTGCGTCGTCTGGACTGGGCCCCGCGCTCGGTGCACCGCAAGGCCCGGGCGGCGGCCCAGGCGTTGCGCGAGGTCGAGAACGAGGTCGGTGGCGAAGCCGAGGCTAGCGCGGTCGCTGCCAGACTCGGTGTGTCGGTCGGCGAGTACCAGAACATCGTGCGGGACGCGGCCTCGTGCCGGCTGCTGTCGCTCGAGGAGATGACGACGCCCGACGGCGCGGCGGTGGAAATTCCGGCGGACCCCGGTATGGACCCGTTCGCCGAGGTGACCGACGACGCGATGCGCGACGCGCTGGTCGCGGCGATCGAGAACCTGCCCGAGCGGGAGAAGCTTGTGATGTCGCTCTATTACGAGCGGGAGCTGAACCTGAAGGAGATTGGCGCCGTGCTGGGCGTCACGGAATCACGCGCCTGCCAGTTGCACGGGCAGGCTCTGGGGCGCCTGCGGGCGCGGCTCGCCGACTGGCGTGGCGAGGAGGACGGCGAGACATGAGCAGAGAGGGTCTACGGATCCTGATCGCGGACGGGAACATGCCGGGCATGCCCGGCATCGACCTGCTGCGGGCCGTGCGGGCGGACGCGAAGCTGCCCGTGCGGATGCGGACTGTCGAGGCCAGCCGCGAGCAGATCGTCACGGCGCCACAGGCGGGCTGCAACGACGACCACGTGACCGCGCGGTTCGTCGCGGTCACGTTGCGGGAGAAGCTCGACAGGATCTTCGACCCCGTCGGCGTGCGTCACGGCTTCGGTTCGCCGGCGCCGGGTGTCGCGTGCGGTGCGGTGGTGCCGGGGCAGCAGGACGTCGACCCGCTGCGCCCGGGTCCCGGGCTGTAGTGCACGCTGGACGGCCACGCCGCTGCCCGTGAACGATCGATACGAACCGTGGACATCCTCAGCCTCGCCGGATTCACGCTCGCCCTGATCGCCGTCATCGGCGGAGCGATCCTCAAGGGTGCGGGCGCGCACGCGCTCGTCTCCGCCGCCGCGTTCATGATCGTCGTGCTCGGCACGATCGCCGCGATTCTCGTGCAGACGCCGATGCGGGTCATGCGGCGTGCCCTGAGGATCTCCGCGTGGGTCGTGCATCCACCCCGGCTCGGGCCCGATGCACTGATCGAGAAGATCATCGAGTGGAGCAACGTGGCCCGCAAGCAGGGCCTGCTCGGCCTCGAGCCGGTGCTCGACAAGGAAGAGGACGTCTTCCTGCGCAAGGGTCTGCAGATGGTCGTCGACGGCGGTGAGCCGGAGACGATCCGCGAGATCCTCGAAGTCGACATGGAGACGCGCGAGACGGCCGACCTGCAGGCCGCCAAGGTCTGGGAGGGCATGGGCATCTACTCGCCGACGCTCGGCATCATCGGTGCCGTGCTCGGCCTGATGGCGGTGATGCAGAACCTGTCCGACCCGGGCAAACTCGGGCACGGCATCGCCGCGGCGTTCACGGCGACCGTTTACGGCATCGGTCTCGCGAACCTTGTGCTGCTGCCGATGGCGAACAAGCTCAAGGTGGCGATCCACGCGCGCACGCAGGTGCAGGAGATGACCGTCGAGGGCCTGATCGCGATCGCACAGGGCGAGAACCCGCGCAACATCGAAGCGCGGTTGCGCGGCTACCTGGACTGAGCGCGCCATGGCCCGACGCAAGCGTCACGAGGAGCATCAGAATCACGAGGCGTGGGCCATCCCCTACGGCGACCTCATCACGCTGTTGCTCGCGTTCTTCGTCGTCATGTATGCGATTTCCTCGGTCAACGAGGGCAAGTATCGCGTGCTGTCCGACTCGCTGGTCGCCGCGTTTCGCGGCACGCCGATGACCCTGGAGCCGGTCCAGGCTGGGCACAAACAGGTGGGGCAGGGCGCGGACATCTCGATGAGCATCGTGCGTCAGGATGAGCTGGACGGCCAGCCGCGCGACCTGCTGGCGGCGCTGCCGGTGCGCGCGCAGGATGCCGAGGCGGGCCAGCCGGCGGAAGTGCCGCCCTCCTTCGAAGGGTCGCACGGCGGCGCGGGTGCGCTCGAAGACGTGGCGGCTTCGGTCGAGGAGGCGATGCGTCCGCTGATCGACCGCGGCCTGGTCACGGTGCGCCGCAAACATCGCACCGTCGAGGTCGAGATCCGTGCCGACATCCTGTTCTCGAGCGGCCAGTCGCAGTTGACGCCCGCGGCGATCGGCACGATCGAACGCATCGGCGATGCGCTGCGGCAGTTCCCCAATTCGCTCAATGTCGAAGGCCACACCGACGATCGCCCGATCAGCACGTCGCAATTCCCTTCGAACTGGGAGCTGTCGGCGGGGCGGGCGGCCAGCGTCGTGCGCCTGCTGACACAGCGGGGTATCGATCCCGCACGGCTCACCGTGGTCGGTTACGGCGAACAGCAACCGATCCGGAGCAATTCGACGCCCGCCGGGCGCAACGCGAATCGTCGCGTGCTGCTCGTGATCCGCGGCTCGGCCGCGGCTCCGCCGGTCGGACTCGCCGCGGCTCTCTGAGCCACATTTCGCATGCCTCGCGCGCACTGGTGCGCGTCCGGGTCACCGCCGATGGGCTGCTGCCCGCGCGCCCGGTCGCGCCTCACTGGCCGACGCGTCCGTCCACGACCGATCCGCGGCCATGACGATCATCCCCCGACGGCGGCAGCTTGCCGGTCACGCTCCAGGCGAACGCGAGCACCTGCGCCACGGCGACGTAGAGCGCGCGTGGGATCTCCTCGTCGAGTTCGAGACGGGCCAGCAGTTGCGCGAGCTCGACGTCCTCCTGCAGCGGCACGCCGTGCTCGAGCGCGGTCGACCGGATCCGCTCGCCGACCTCGCCGGCACCCTTGGCGACGACGCGCGGCGCGCCAGTCCCATCGTAGGAGAGCGCCACGGCCAGGGTGGGGGAAGCCGTGTCCTTCATGCGCGCAGGTCGATCAGCCAGGCGCCGGTGCGGTCGGTGTCGACCGGGTCGCAGCGCGTGCAGGTGAGCCTGCCGATCGCGACGCCGGCGTCCACGAGCATCGAGCGCAGTTCGTCGAAGCGCGAATCGAGTGCGTGCGCGAGCGCGCCGCGCTCCGGCTGCAGCGTGATGCTCACGCGCCCCTCTGCCAGAGTCACGCGGCCCCGCAGCGGGCCGTGCCGGTCGAGGTCGAGTGCGAATTCGATCGACCACACCGCCCCGGGCGCGCCTGCCGCCGGCGCCTCGCGGTCGATGCGCAACCGCAGCACGTCGGCGCCGTGCGCCGTGCGGTACGGAATCTCCATCAGCAGTGGCAAGGCCGCGACGTCCCGCGTGTCGAGACTCGCCAGCTGGTTGCACGTCACGCGGGCGAGCGATTCCCGCACCTGCCGCGCCAGTTCGCCGAGCGCCTGCTGCAGGTTTGCGACGGTCGCCAGCGACGCGGCCTCGGGTGTCAGTGCATGCAATGCGCCGTGGCGCGACGGCAGCGGCGCGTGGTCGGCTTCAGCGGCGGGTGCCGGACGGGGCGTCTCCGGCGAACGGTCGAGCGCCGCCCTGAGCCGCAGCAGCTTGGCTTTCCAGTCGGCCTCGAGCGTGGCCTGCACGACCTCGGGGCTTCCGGTCGCGAGCCGCGATTCGAGCCGCAGTCCCGAGGCGCGCGCGGCCTCGACCAGCCCCTCGGCGGTCGCCAGCCGTCCTGCCAGCGGCAGGCCACGCCAGATCGCGGCGAGTGCCTGTCGTACCGGCGCGGGCAGCGTCGCCGCCGCCTCCGGCCGGGCGGCCAGCCACTCGAGGTTGGCGAGCAGTCGCTGCGGACTGGCCTGGCGCGGCAGCTGACGCCGCAGCGCCGCGGTGACTTCCTCGGCGCGCCCGAGCACGGCAAGTTCGAGGTCGGGCTCGTTGCGCACGACACGCGCGGTGAGACGGGCCCCGGCCTGCACGTCGGCGACGGCGCCGCCGGGCTTGAGCGCCCAGCGACGCCCGGCGAACAGCAGCAGCAGATGGCCGGTGGCGGCATCACGCACGGCTTCGACCGCGACGACGGTGCCCACGGGCGGCAACGCGGCCGCCACGGCCGGCGCAGGGGCCGCCAGCGCCGTGCGCGGCAGTGTCGGTTCGACCTTGATCACACCCATTCCGGTTGCGACGAGTTCCATGCCCTGTAACGGCAGCAATGCGCCATTGCTTGAACTTGCAGCGCCTTCAGTCACATTCAGGCACGCGGTGTGGCTATTCGATGGCGCGGGTGTCGCGGACCTCCACGGTGATGTGCACGAGTTCTTCGTGCACCGACAGGGCGCGGCGGACGTCCTCGGGCTGCAATGCGGCGCTCGGCTCGAGGCTGACGATGCAGGCGTACTGGCGCTTGCCGACGCGCCAGAGGTGCAGGTCGCGCAGCGTCGCGCAGGCGTCGAGGTCGGCGATCACTTCGCGCACCTCGTCGACGACCGGCGCGTCCATTTCCGCGTCGAGCAGCGCGCGGCCAGACTCGCGCATCAGGCCCCAGGCCCAGCGGCCCACCAGCACGGTTCCGGCAAGGCCCATCACCGGATCGAGCCAGGTCGCGCCGAAGTAGCGTCCGCCGAGCAGCGCGCCCACGGCCAGCACCGACGTGGCCGCATCCGCGACGACGTGCAGATAGGCTGCGCGCAGGTTGAGGTCGAGGTGCCGCTGACGAGCCGCCTCGCCGTGGCCATGCGCAGTCCCATGCTCGTGTCCGTGCCCGGCTTCGCCGGTCGAGAGCAGCCACGCCGACACGACGTTGACGGCCAGCCCGAGCAGCGCGACCGGAATGGCCTCGTCGAAGCGGATCGGCGCGGGCGTGAGCAGCCGGCGGATGGACTCGAAACCCATGTAGCCTGCCACTGCCATCAGCAGCACGGCACTCGTGTAGCCGCCGAGCACCTCGATCTTCCAGGTTCCGAAAGTGAAGCGATGGTCCTGCGCGTGACGCCGTGCGAGCGCATAGGCACCGGCCGCAACGCCGAGCGCGAGCGCATGCGAACTCATGTGCCAGCCGTCCGCGAGCAGGGCCATCGAACCGAAGACGGTACCGGCGACGATCTCGACGACCATCATGGCCGCGGTGAGCCACATGACCTGCCGCGTCCGCCGTTCCGCGACGGGGTTGTGGTCGTCGAAGACGTGATCGTGATCGGCGCCGGGCTGCATCGGCGTACCTCGCGGGATATACTCCCTGGGAGTATACGACGAGGAGCGTTGCATGGCGCACGTGAAGCGCGATCGGGCGGTGCTGTCGAAACGCGTGCGTCGGCTCAAGGGGCAGGTCGAGGCGATCGAGCGCGCCATGGCCGGCGAGCCCGACTGCGGCGAGGTGCTGCAGCAGCTCGCCGCGGTCCGGGGCGCAGTCAACTCGCTGATGGCCGAAGTGCTCGAGGGCCACGTGCTGGAGCATCTGGGCGGGTCAGCTGCGGATCTCGATCCCGTGCTGCACGTGATCCGTCGCTATCTGCGCTGAGGCGCAGACCGCGGCACGCGACCAGCGTGCGCAGGCCGATGCCCTGACCGGCGCTAGAACTTCGCACCGACAATCCGCGGCTCCGGTTCGAGACGCACGCCAAACCGCGTCTCGACGTCGTCCGCGACGTCACGCGCGAGCTCGAGCAGTTGCGCGCCGGTCGCGCTGCCGTGATTGACCAGCACCAGCGCGTGCTGCGCGGACACGCCCGCGTCGCCGACGCGACGACCACGCCAGCCGGCCTGTTCGATCAACCATGCCGCGGCGAGCTTGCGCTCGTGCGCCCGTGGCCCAGGGTGGACGGGCAGTGTCGGATGCCGGTCGCGCAGCGCTTCGGCGAACGCCGTCGGCACGATCGGGTTCTTGAAAAAACTGCCCGCATTGCCGATGACCGCGGGGTCAGGCAGCTTGCGGCGGCGGATGCGGCGCACGGCGGCCGCGACGTCGCGCGAGGTCGGTGTCGCGACGCCCATCGCGGCGAGTTCCTCCTGTACGCCGGCGTAGCCGAGACGCGGTGTCGCCCCACGCCCGAGCCGGAACTCGACCGCCGTGACGATCCAGCGCGCCGGCGCGTGCTTGAACACGCTGTCCCGGTAGCTGAACTGGCACGCGGTGGCGTCGACCTTCGTGAAGCGCGTCGCCTCGCAGTCCCAGACGTGCACCGCCGCGATGGACTCGCCGACCTCCGCGCCGTAGGCGCCGATGTTCTGGATCGGCGCCGCGCCCACCTGGCCGGGGATCAGCGCGAGGTTCTCGAGCCCCGCGAGACCTTGCCCGAGCGTCCAGTCGACGCAGCGATCCCAGTCGTGCGCGGCTTCGACGAGCACGCGTGCGCTGCGTTCGTCCTGCTCGAGCACCTGCGCCGAGGCGCACTCGAGGTGCACGACGAGGCCGTCGAATGCCGGCGTCGCGAACAGCACGTTGCTGCCCGCGCCGAGCACGAGCACCGGCAACCGGCGCACGGCGGGATCCGCGAGCAGCGCCGGCAGCGCTTCGGCGGCCTGCACGCGCGCGAGACAGCGCGTCTGCGCCGCCACGCGCAACGTGTTGAGCGCATGGAGCGGGACATTCCAGGCGAGCGTGTAGCCGTGCGTCATCGGGGTTCCGGGGCCGGGGCGGCGCGGCAGCTTGCCACTGCGCGCGGGGTTCCGTCACCATGCGGTCGCCGACATGAACGACTCGAGCCTGTCATCGCGGGGCATCGCAGCGCCAGCGGAAGCCGGTGCGTTCCTCGCCGCGCATCCCGCGATCGAGGCCGTGCAGCTCGTCGTCACGGACGCGAATGGCATCGGCCGCGGCAAGAACATCGCGCGCGAGGAACTGGCGGCGCTGTACGCCGACGGCCGCAACGTCGCCGGTTCGATCCTGGGGCTCGACGTGACCGGCGAAGACGTCGAGGCCACCGGTCTGGTCTGGGAGGTCGGTGACGCGGACCAGTGCTGCCGCCCGGTGGCCGGCTCGCTGTGCCGCGCGCCGTGGCTCGAGCGGCCGACGGCGCAGGTGCTCGGCACGATGTTCGAGCTCAATGGTCGTCCCGCGCGCGCCGACCCCCGTCATGCACTGGCGCGCGTCGTCGCACGTTGCGCCACCGCCGGTTACCTGCCCGTCGTCGCCGTCGAACTCGAGTTCTATCTGCTCGAGCGCGGCCCGGACGGCGGTTTCCTGCCGTCGCGTGGCCTGCTGAGCGGTGAGCGCCACTCGCGCATCGACGCCTACGGGCTCGGACGCCTCGACGACATGGCGCCACTGTTCGACGGGCTGTACGCGGCCGCGCGCGCCCAGGGCCTGCCGGTACGCACACTCATGTCCGAATACGCGCCGGGACAGTTCGAGATCACGCTCGAGCATCGCGCCGACGCCCTGCGTGCCGTCGACGAGGCGATCCTGTTCAAGCGCGCCGTGCGCGGCGTGGCGGCGCGCCACGGGCGCGTCGCCTGCTTCATGGCGAAACCCTGCACCGGGCTGGCGGGCTCCGGCATGCACCTGCACGCGAGCCTCGCGCACGCGGCGGATGGCGCGAATGCCTTTGCCGCCGCCGATCCCGCGGGCAGCCCGCTGTTGCGGCACGCCGTCGGCGGCCTGCGCGCGACGCTCGCCGACGGCATGGCCTTCTTCGCGCCGCACGCGAATTCGTATCGCCGCTTCCGCGCGCTGAGCTACGCGCCGGTGGCGCCGAGCTGGGGCGTGAACAACCGCTCGGTCAGCCTGCGCGTGCCGGTCGGGCCGCCCGCGAGCCGCCACGTCGAGCATCGCGTCGCCGGGGCCGACGCGAATCCCTATCTCGTCGCGGCGCTGGTGCTTGCCGGCATGCTGTACGGCATCGAGCGGGAGCTCGATCCGGGGCCGCCGGTACGAGGCAACGGCTACGCGCAGGTATCACCGGACTCGTTGCCGCTGCAATGGACGGCGGCGCTCGAACGCGCCGCGGCGTCGGACTTCGTGCGCGACGCGCTGGGCAGCGAGTTCGTCGACGTGTTCCTCGCGATCAAGCGTCAGGAGAGCGACAGGTACGCCGCGCTCGTCACGGACGTCGACCGCGCGTGGTACCTCGACACGGCATGAGCGGGACGCGACATAATTCCCGTGTCTCTGTCGATGCGATGGCGCGTGGTGGCCGTGACGGGATTAAGTCACCTCGATCGCCGCCGGAGTGAGAGCTGAGTCAACGTGAGCGGACGGGCGTGTCGCGAGAATCGCTGCATCGCACGCCCGCTCCGTCGAGGTCTCACCCCAGTGACGCGTCTCTCCGCCCGCACCATCGCACGCAGCGCCGCACTCTCGAGCAGGAGCTCGCCGCCCGTGACCATCCACATGCGCAAGATGTACGTCGACTGCCGCTATGGCCAGTTGCACCTCCACACGGCGTTCCCGTCGAGCGGCGGATTCGACGAGCTCACCCCGCTGATCTGCATTGCGCCTCCGCACCTGACGGGCCGCGCGTTCCGGCCGCTGCTGCGCGACCTCGGCCGCGATCGCAGCCTCTATGCGCCGGACCTGCCTGGTTCGGGCGAGTCCGACGGCCCGGAGCGCGTCGCGACGGTGGCGGACTGCGCGGCGGCGTTCGCGGACCTGATCGACTCGCTGCGCCTCAAGCAGGTCGACGTGCTGGGCTACCAGGGCGGCTCGCTCGCCGCGGTGGAGCTCGCACTGTCGAAACCGGAGCAGGTACGCCGCGTGGTGTTGCTCGGGGTGCCGTCGTCGGACGCCGCGTATCAGGTCGGCGAACGGCTGCCGCTGGTGCGCCAGCCGCTGCTGGTCGTCCGCGCGCGCGACGAGCTCTGGGAATCGACCGGTCGCGCCGAGTCGCTGCTGCGCGAGGCACGTCGCGTCGAGCTGCAGCACCCGACCGGGGCCGTGCTCGACGGCGATGCCGAGGAAGTCGTGCGCGTCACCCGCGAGTTCGTCGACGCCTGAGCGCTCCGTTGTCCGCCTACGCGGACCCGTGCCACACGTAGGCGCTGAGCAGGCCCGCGGCCAGGCACGTGACCAGCGCTTCCACGGTCGCGACGCACAGGACGGCGCGGCGACCACGGTCCTGCAGCGCAAGGGTCCCGAACAAGGGCAGCGCGCCGCCGGCCCAGAGCAGGCCGCCGAAGGCGGCACCGATCGCCGGCCAGGGCGCCGAGACCACGGCCACCAGTCCCCAGCCCAGCCAGAACAGCACACCCGCCAGCGCACCACCCGTGCCGTGGATGACGGCGTGCAGCAGCCGCCGCGCGGCGCTATCGAGCTGCCATGCAGGCGGTCGCCATGCCGGTCGGCGCGCGAGCAGCGGCATCGACACGAGACCGGACCACAGCGTGCCGCAGAGCCCGCCGGCCAGTCCGGCCAGCACCGTCAGGTAGAGTTCGACGCGCACGCGCGGCGGATCTTGTGGCAGCCCGGGCCGGGGACTGCGCTTCGGGAAAGCGAGGGGTCCATGCGCGAAGATGTTAACGTAGGCGGATCCTTGGGGTCGGGCCCCGCTCCAGGAAAGTGCCGGCCAATCCGGGACCTGGCCAGTCCGGGGTCTGACCCCGGCGATCCATGCAAGAAAGCTACATCGAACGCATATTGAAGGCACGTGTCTACGACGTCGCCGTCGAGTCGCCGCTCGAATCCGCGCGACGCCTGAGCCGCCGTCTCGGCAACGACGTGCTGTTCAAGCGCGAGGACCTGCAGCCGGTGTTCTCGTTCAAGCTGCGGGGTGCCTACAACCGGATCGCCGCGCTCGACGACGACACGGCGCAGCGCGGCGTGATCTGCGCTTCCGCCGGCAATCACGCACAGGGGGTCGCGCTCGCGGCGCGTCGGCGCGGCATCACGGCGGTGATCGTCATGCCGCGTACCACGCCGCACATCAAGGTACAGGCCGTGCTCGACCTCGGCGGCGAGGTCGTTCTGCAGGGCGACGACTTCGACCATGCCTATGAGCACGCGCTCGGTCTCGCGCAGCAGCGCGGGCTCGCGTTCATCCATCCTTTCGACGACCCGGACGTGATCGCCGGGCAGGGCACGATCGGCATGGAGATCCTGCGCCAGTGCCCATCGGCTCCGGACGCGATCTTCGTGCCGGTCGGCGGCGGCGGGCTGATTGCCGGCATCGCGACCTACGTCAAGTCGCTGTACCCCGACGTGCGCATCGTCGGTGTCGAGCCCGAGGACGCGGCGAGCATGCACGACTCGCTGCGAGCCGGCGAGCGCGTCACGCTCGAGCGCGTCGGCATCTTCGCCGACGGCGTCGCCGTACGTCGCGTCGGCGAGGAGACGTTCCGGCTCGCGCAGAGGTACGTCGACGAGATGCTGCTCGTGTCGACGGACGAGATCTGTGCGGCGATCCAGGACATCTTCGAGGACAACCGCACGATCGCCGAGCCGGCCGGCGCACTCGCCGTCGCCGGCATCAAGCGCTATGTCGCACGCGAGCAGTGCCGCGGGCGCACGTTCGTCGCGGTGAATGGCGGCGCGAACATCAATTTCGACCGCCTCCGGCACGTCGCCGAGCGCGCCGATATCGGTGCGCAGCGTGAGGCGTTGCTGGCCGTCGAGATCCCGGAGCAGCCCGGCAGCTTCCTGCGGTTCTGCCGCCTGCTCGGCCGGCGCAGCGTCACCGAGTTCAACTACCGCTACGACGACGCACGCTCGGCGCGCATCTTCGCCGGCGTGGCGCTCGCCGAGGGTCGGCGCGAGAAGGAAACGCTGCTCGAACTGGTGGCCGAGGCGGGTTACCGCGTGCTCGACATGAGCGACGACGAGATGGCCAAGCTGCACGTGCGCTACATGGTCGGTGGGCACGCGCACGGGCTGCGGCACGAGCGCCTGTTCCGTTTCGAGTTCCCCGAGCGTCCGGGCGCCCTGCTGCGCTTCCTCGAGGCCATCGGCGCGCACTGGAACATCAGCCTGTTCCACTACCGCAACCACGGTTCGGACTACGGGCGCGTGCTCGCCGGCGTACAGGTGCCGCCCGAGGACGCAGCGACGTTCGAGCAGCACCTGCGCGATCTGCAATACGCCTACACCGAGGAAACGGCCAACCCGGCCTACCGGATGTTCCTCGGCGAGTGACCGCGCCCCCGACGCCCGGGTCAGCGCGAGGGCAGCACCGCGAACCGCCGCGCCGCGAACAGCTGCACGAATGCGCCGAACACGCGGTCGCTGAGCGGGGTCGCGTGCGGCAGGTGGCGATGCGTCGCGTTGCGGATGCGGGTGATCCGCGCGCCGTTCCAGTGCCGTTCGATCTCGCTGCGACCGCCCGGCGCGTGCAGCCAGCGCTCGATCAGCGGTCCGTCGGCCTCGAGGTGGAACTGCAATCCCCAGGCGCGGTCGCCGAGCCGGTACGCCTGGTGGCGGCAACTGCGCGTCCAGGCCAGCGGCACGGCGCCCGGCGGTGGCTGGAAGGTGTACGCGTGCCACTGGAACACGTACCGCGGCGTGCGTTCGAAATGGTGGAATAGCAGGTCGTCGTGCGCCGCCGGCCGGGTGTGCAGACGGTACCAGCCGATCTCGGGCACGGGGTTCGGGCGCACGTGCCCGCCCATGGCCTCCGCGAGCAACTGCCCGCCGAGACAGATGCCCAGCACCGGCTTGTCGGCCAGCACGGCTTCGCGGATGGCGGCGGCTTCGATCCGCAGATGCGGGAACAGAGGCGCCTGATCCACGTTCATCGGTCCGCCGAGCACGACCAGCCCGTCGTAGCGCCGCACGTCGGGCTGCGCGTGCGGCTCGCGGCCGAAGTTCACGTAACGGATACGGCAGCCCGACTCGCGCAGCAGTGGGTCGAGGTGTCCGAGAGGCTCGGAGGCGACGTGCTGGAAGACGAGCAGCTTGCGCATCGGGCCTATTCTGGCAGGGCGCGAAGCTCCGCGGCAGGCATCGGACCGAACCGTTTCGGACGCAACGGTCCGGAGGGTGCGCGGCGCGCTGCTAACGTCGGCCGCGGACAGGACACCTCGCCATGTACACGACAGCGGGCCGGTCCCGCCACGCCCAGTCGCTCGCGCACGTCATCGCCGGCACCCAATCGTTCGCGCGCGGCCCATGGCGTACCGCGGGCGTCTTCCTCGTCTTTGTGGCCGGACTCGGCCTGCTCTGTCATGGTCTGTACCGCCGGCAGGCGGATGACGTACGCCGGCGCGCAGCGGACAATCTTGAAAACGCCGCGCTCTCGACGGCGCGCCAGATCGAGCACTGGGCGATCGACAGCCGGCTGTCGATCGCGAGTGCCGCCGAAAATCCGGCGATGATCCGCGCCGTCCGTGGCGCCATCGCCGGCGACGCCGCGGCGCTGGCGAACCTGCGGGACACGCTCGAGTTCGTCGCCCGCAGCGAGGAGTTCGACGGTGTCGAGGTCACCCTGCCAGGCGGTGAGGTGCTGGCCGCGAGTGGGCGTCCGATTCCACCGTCCGCTGCGCTCGCGCGCCATGCCGAGCGGGCGCGGGCCACGGGACGAGTCGTCATGACCGATCTGTATGCGCCGATGGGCCGTGCCGACGACCGGCCGGTCGTCGACCTCGTCGCGGCTCTGGACGAGGAGGGTGGCGGCGCGGCCTGGGCCACGCTCGTTGCCCGCGTCGATCCGCAGCGCTTCCTGTACCCGGCGCTGAACACGACCGCGAGCAACTCCGCGCTGCCGGTGTTCGGCATCGCACGCCGCGCGCCGGGCGAGACAGCGATCGTCATGACCGATCAGGACCCGGACTCCGGTGACCGGTCGCGGCTGCATTTCGTCGAGGTCGGCCACTCGATGGTCGCGGCCCGGGTCATGCACGGCTCCAGCGGGGTTTTCGAAGCGCTCGACTACCGCGGCGAGCCGGTGCTCGCCACCGGCTTTCCGATCGCCGATACGCCGTGGTTTCTGGTCGCGACGGCGAGCCGGACGGAGCTCTTCGCGTCGCTGCAGCGGCTCGCGCAGACCACGGCACTGCTCGGCGTCGCCGGTCTCGCCGTCATTTTCCTGCTCGCGACGCTGTGGTGGCGCAAGGAACGGTTCTCGCTCACGGCGCGCGTCGTCGCGGCGGAACTGCGCGCCAAGGTGCTGCGCGAACACCTCGCGGTCGCCGGACGGCTCGTGCACGACCTGGTGCTGCTGCTCGACGCCAGGGACGGCAGCATCCTCGAGGCCAACGATCGGGCGATCGAGGCCTACGGGCAGACACGCAAGGAGCTGCTGCACCAGCGTTGGCACGACCTGTTTCCACCCGGGTCGATGGAGGCCGCCACCGCGGCAGAAATGTTCGACGGGGTCGTGCGTCGCGGCTGCGGATCGCTGGTCGTGCATCACCGGCGCCGGGACGGCACGCCGCTGCCGCTCGAGGTGAGCGCGCGCACGCTGACCATCGACCGCCGCACGTACGTGCAGGCGATCGGGCGCGACGTCACCGAGCGGCTCGAGCACGAGGCTCGTGTCGCGGCCATGTCGGC
>JAYRRR010000111.1:0-1821 GCA_041910015.1 Steroidobacteraceae bacterium | reverse complement strand
CCGACGGATGCTTGACGCGCTTCCACGCCATGTCGGTGATGTGCAGCAGGCCGTCGATGCCGCCGAGGTCGACGAACGCGCCGTAGTCGGTCAGGTTCTTGACCACGCCACGGATGACCGCACCTTCCTGCAGCTTGTCGAGCAGTTCCGAGCGCTCGGCGCTGTATTCCTGCTCCACGACCGCGCGGCGCGAGACGACGACGTTGTTGCGCTTCTGGTCGAGCTTGATGATTTTGAACTCGTGGACCTTGCCCTCGAGGTAGCTCGGGTCGCGCACGGGGCGCACGTCGACGAGCGAACCCGGGAGGAACGCGCGGACGAATTCGATCTCGACCGTGAAGCCGCCCTTGACGCGGCCATTGATGAGGCCCTTGACGACCTCCTGCTTCTCGAACGCGGTCTCGAGACGTTCCCACGTGCGGGCGCGCTTGGCCTTCTCGCGCGAGAGGCGCGTTTCGCCGGAGCCGTCCTCGACGCTGTCCAGCGCGACTTCGACGTCGTCGCCGACGTTGACCTCGACCTCACCGCGCTCGTTCTTGAACTGCTGGACGGGAATGACGGCTTCGGACTTGAGTCCTGCACTCACCACGACCACGTCGGGACCGACGTCGATCACGCGGCCGGTGAGGATCTGGCCCGGGCGAATGCGCTGACTCGCCAGGCTTTCTTCGAACATCTGGGCAAAACTTTCGCTCATGCTCTTCTCGTGGGCCCCGTGGCCCGCAGCCTCGCGAGCATCCTGCCCGCCAAGGGTTGGGTTGATGACACGGGCGGCCGGCTTCCTGCCGGACGCCCAGATGAAACGGCACCGCTCCCGCAAGCGGAGGCGGCGCCGTCAGAAAATCGCGGGAAGCCGGCTCCGGGCGAGAGCGAGGACCTGGTCCACGACCTGCTCGATGGTGAGCCCCGTCGAGTCGAGGGTGATGGCGTCCTCCGCCGGGCGCAGTGGCGCCACCGGACGGTTGGAATCGCGCAAGTCCCGCTCGCGGATCTCCTGCGAAAGGCCGTCAATGCTAACCGTAAGTCCCTTTTCGATCAACTGCTTATGACGCCTGCGAGCCCGTTCGTCGGCGCTCGCGGTCAGGTAGATCTTGAGCGGTGCGCCCGGAAAGACCACCGTGCCCAGGTCGCGCCCGTCGGCCACCAGCCCCGGCGGGCGGACGAAATCGCGCTGCCGCTGCAGCAGCGCCGAGCGGACCGGCGGCATGGCAGCCACCCGCGAGGCCTCGGCACCGGCCGTCTCGGTGCGGATGGCGGCGGTGACGTCGTCGCCTTCGAGCCGCAGGCGTTCGTGCCCCGCCTCGTCGAGGTCGAAATGCACCCCCAGCGTCCGGGCCACCTCCGCATGGCCCGGCTGGTCGTCCGGGGCCAGACCCCGCCGGCTGCCTGCCAGTGCTACCAGGCGATAGAGCGCACCGCTGTCGAGCAGGTGGAAGCCGAGCCGGGCCGCGACACGCCGGGCAATGGTGCCCTTGCCGGAGCCCGACGGGCCGTCGATGGTGATGACGGGGATCATGAAGGGCAAGGCACCCAGGGCCACCGTCGTCAAACCGCAACGACCTGAACCAACGCCCCGAGCGCCTGCAGATCGCCCGGATTGCGCGTATAGACAGGCAGACCGTAGGCCACGGCAGTGGCCGCGATCAGCAGGTCGGCGACGCGGGCACGAGGCGAACGGGCGCGCACACGCATCGCGGCGTACAGACGCCCATAGGCGCGCGCGCATTCGGCGTCGAACGGCAGAGGCTCCCAGGTCGAACTCGCCCATTGCAGCCGGTCCTGCCGACGGGCCCGTTCCGCGCGGTCGTTGGTGGCGTGGGG
>JAYRRR010000110.1:0-60138 GCA_041910015.1 Steroidobacteraceae bacterium | reverse complement strand
CGCTGATCGCGCTGGCCGCGAACTCGCTCGGCGCCTGCACGACTACCAGAACGGTCGCTGTGCCGACGCCGTGCCCGCCGCTGCCGGAGCCGCCGCCGAGCCTGCTGGCGCCTCCGGAGAGCCCGCAGACGATGCACAGACTGGAGGAGGCGCTGTCGATGTCGTCCACGCCGAAGTCCTCGCGGCGTGCGGCAGGGACGCGCTGAGGCTCGAGGGGTGGATCACCTGGTGGGGCGAGGTGAGCGCGGGACGACCGTGAGGGTGCCTCGTATTGGCTCGATCCACCACGGCGCGTCAACGGGTTGCGCGCGTTTGCCTCGTAAATCGAATGAGGCGAGAATGCGCGCCCGGGCCTAGAAAAACAGGCACTTCCCCTATCTGGCACTCCATGGCCTCCAGTCACATTTTCAAGGTGATTTTCCACAACCAGGGCAAGGTCTTCGAGATTTACGCCCGCAAGGTCGGTCATGGCCAGATGTTCGGCTTTATCGAGGTCGAAGAGCTCATTTTCGGCGAAAAATCCAGCGTCGTGGTCGATCCGTCCGAGGAAAAGATCCAGGCTGAATTCGCCGGGGTGAAGCGCACCTACCTGCCCCTGCACGCCGTGATCCGCATCGACGAGGTGCGCAAGTCCGGCGTGAGCAAGGTCAGCGCCGCGGACGGCTCCAACGTGGCCCAGTTCCCCTACCCGGTGTATCCGCCGGGCGGTCCAGGCACGCGGGAAAAATAGAGCGCAGGCAGTGACTTACGCTGCTCTGCGCTGGCTCGCAGAGCACCCGTCCGGTATCATTCGCGGCCCCCTCTGGACCGGCGACCGCCCTCGCTCATGCTCACCTTCAGCGGCGCACCCGCGCTCTCGGATTTCCGGCTCGACAAGGTGCTGGCGGCCGTCCGCGAGCGGGTTGGCGACGTCGCCGCGGTCGACACGCGCTACCTGCACTTCGTCGACAGCAGCGCACCGCTGACCGCCCGCGAAGCGGGTGTCGTCGAGGCGCTGCTGCGCTACGGCCAGACGACACACGTGGGCACGCCCAGGGGCGAGATGCTGCTCGTCGTGCCGCGCTTCGGCACCGTTTCGCCGTGGTCGAGCAAGGCGACGGACATCGCGCACGTCTGTGGTCTCGTGAACGTCGTGCGGATCGAGCGCGGCATCGCGTGGTATTTCGACGTCGGCCGACGGCTCGATGCGAACGAACGTGCGGTCCTCGGGGCCATCGTCCATGACCGCATGACCGAGGGCGTGCTCGACTCGGTCGCGGCGGCCGCGGGGCTTTTCGCGCACCACGCGCCGGAGCCCCTGGCGAGCGTCCCCGTGCTGGCGCAGGGCAGGGCGGCGCTGGAGCGGGCCGATGCCGAACTCGGTCTCGCGCTGTCGGGCGAAGAGATCGACTATCTCGCGGCCGCATTCCGCGACTCGCTGCGCCGCGATCCCACCGACGTCGAACTGATGATGTTCGCGCAGGCGAATTCGGAGCACTGTCGGCACAAGATCTTCAATGCCGACTGGATCGTCGACGGCGTGTGCAGCGAAAAGTCGCTGTTCGGCATGATCCGCAACACCCACCGCTGCAATCCGCAGGGCGTGCTTTCGGCCTATCGCGACAATGCCGCGGTCATCGAGGGCTGGCCCGGCCGGCGCTGGTTCGTGCAGCCGGGCGGTGCGGGCTATGAAGGCGCGGACGAGCCGATCGACATCCTGATGAAGGTGGAGACCCACAACCATCCGACCGCCATTGCGCCGTTTCCGGGCGCGGCGACCGGCTCCGGTGGCGAAATCCGCGACGAAGGTGCCACCGGTCGCGGTGCGAAGCCCAAGGCCGGTCTCGTCGGCTTCACCGTCTCGAACCTGCGCATCCCCGGTTACGTGCAGCCCTGGGAGCAGGACTTCGGCAAGCCCGAACGCATCGTGTCGGCACTGCAGATCATGCTCGAGGGGCCGATCGGCGCTGCGGCCTTCAACAACGAGTTCGGCCGCCCGAACATCCTCGGCTATTTTCGCACGTTCGAGCAGCATGTGCCGTCGCCCGGGCGCTCGCCGCTGCGTGGCTACCACAAGCCGATCATGATCGCCGGTGGCCTCGGCAACATCCGCCGGCCACACGTCGAGAAGGCACGCGTCGTGCCCGGGGCGAAGATCATCGTGCTCGGCGGTCCCTCGATGCTGATCGGTCTGGGCGGCGGTGCCGCGTCCTCGATGGGCGCCGGCTCGAGTTCCGCCGACCTGGATTTTGCGTCGGTGCAGCGCGGCAACCCCGAGATGCAGCGGCGCGCGCAGGAGGTCATCGACGCCTGCTGGGCGATGGGCGACGACAACCCGATCCTGCTGATCCACGACGTCGGCGCCGGCGGTCTCTCGAACGCCATTCCAGAATCTGTGCACCACGACGGCACCGGCGGCTGCATCGACCTGCGCAAGGTGCCGAGCGACGAGCCGGGCATGTCGCCGCTCGAACTCTGGTGCAACGAGTCGCAGGAGCGTTATGTACTGGTGATCGCGGCTGCGCAGCTCGCCGCGTTCGGCGCGCTATGCGACCGCGAGCGCTGTCCGTTCGCGGTCGTCGGCGAAGTGACCGGCGACGCCCGGCTGCGCGTCGACGACCCGAAGTTCGGCAACGCGCCGGTCGACATGCCGCTCGAGACGCTGCTCGGCAAGCCACCGCGCATGACGCGCGACGTTCGGCGTCTGCCGCATGCGGCAGATGATTTCGGCGCGCGCGACGTCGTCGACGTGCGCGAGGCGGCGCTGCGCGTGCTGCGCCTGCCGGCCGTCGCGGACAAGACGTTCCTGGTCACGATCGGCGACCGTTCCGTCGGCGGCATGATCAGCCGCGACCCGCTCGTCGGCCCCTGGCAGGTGCCGGTCAGCGACGTCGCCGTCACCACCAGCGATTACTTCTCGACGCGCGGCGAGGCCATGGCCATGGGCGAGCGCACGCCGCTCGCGCTGCTCGACGCGGCGGCGGCTGGCCGCATGGCCGTCGCCGAGGCGGTCACCAACGTCGTCGCGGCGGACGTCGGCCGCATCGAGGACATCCGCTTGTCGGCGAACTGGATGGCGGCCTGTGGCGAGCCCGGCGAGGACGCCGACCTGTACGACACCGTGCGCGCCGTGGGCGAGGAGTTCTGCCCGGCGCTCGGCATCGCGATTCCCGTCGGCAAGGACTCGCTGTCGATGAAGACGGCCTGGACCGCGGGCGGCGAGGCGAGGAAGGTCGTCTCGCCGGTGTCGCTGATCGTCTCGGCATTCGCACCGGTCGAAGACGTGCGGCGCACACTCACGCCGCAGTTGCGCCTGGATCGCGGCGCGACGCGTCTCCTGCTCGTCGATCTGGGTGGCGGGAGCAACCGGCTGGGCGGGTCGTGCCTCGCGCAGGTGTACGGACGCATCGGCCACGACGCCCCGGATTGCGACGAGCCGCGGCGTCTGCGTGGCTTCGTCGAGGCGATGGCCAGGCTGCGTCGTGCGGGGCTGCTGCTCGCGTATCACGACCGCTCGGACGGCGGCCTGCTGGCTACGCTCGCCGAAATGGCCTTTGCGGGACGCTGTGGCTTCGAGGTGCGACTGTCGTCCGCGGGGCGCGAGGCGGCGATCGCGGAGCTGTTCGCCGAAGAACTCGGCGCCATGCTGCAGGTCGAGACCGCGCGCATCGACGAAGTGCGCGCGGTGCTGGCCGCCGCGGGCCTCGGGCCGTTCGTGCACGACCTCGGCACGGTCGAGGCGATGGACCGCATCGTCGTCGGTGACGCCGGCGGAACTGTGCTGCTCGATGTGCCACGCACCGAGTTGCGCGCAGCCTGGTCGGAGACGAGCTACCGTCTGCAGTCACTGCGCGACAACCCCGCCTGCGCGCGGGAGGAGTACGAACGCGCCGTCGACGCGCAGGACCCGGGCCTGTTTGCGCACCTGACCTACGACCCGGCGGAGGATGTCGCGGCGCCGTATGTGCTGCGTGGGGCGCGGCCCGAGGTTGCGATCCTGCGCGAGCAGGGCGTCAACAGCCAGCTCGAGATGGCGGCGGTGTTCGACCGCGCGGGTTTCAAGCCGGCTGACGTGCACATGACCGACCTGATCGCCGGTCGCGCGACGCTGGGCGGGTTCAAGGGTCTCGTCGCCTGCGGCGGCTTTTCCTACGGCGACGTGCTCGGCGCCGGCGAGGGCTGGGCCAAGTCGATCCTGTTCAACCCGATGTTGCGCGAGCAGTTCGGGGCGTTCTTCGCGCGCCCCGACAGCTTCTCGCTCGGCGTCTGCAACGGCTGCCAGATGATGTCCGCCCTGCAGCCACTGATCCCGGGGGCGGCGCACTGGCCGCGGTTCGTGCGCAACCGCTCGGAGCAGTTCGAGGGGCGGGTCTGCCTGGTCGAGGTGCTGCCGACGCCGTCGGTGTTTTTCCGTGGCATGGAAGGCTCGGTGCTGCCGATCGCGGTCGCACACGGCGAAGGACGCGCGGAGTTTGCCGACGCGGAGGCCGAGCGTGCGTGCGCCGGCGGAGGGCTGGTGAGCCTGCGCTGGGTGGACAACCACGGCCGTCCCGCGACGACCTATCCGGCCAATCCGAACGGCTCGCCGGCCGGCATCACCGGCCTGACGACGACCGACGGCCGCGTGACGATCCTGATGCCGCATCCCGAACGCGTCTTCCGCACGGTGCAGAATTCGTGGCATCCCTGGGACTGGGCCGAGGACGGCGGCTGGACGCGGATGTTCAGGAACGCGCGGGTCTGGGTCGACTGACGTCGAATCGTTCCGCGGTGGCGTGGCCGACGTCGCGACCCGGTGGTGACGCGCGGCGGCGGCGTCAGCTCTGGCCCGATACCCGTCCGATCGGCGTGATCTTGTCGAGCGATTCCTCGGCGAAGAAACGCCGCACCATCATTGCCTGCTGCAGCTTGCCTTTGCGGACATAGGTTTCGTAGAGCATGTCCTTGACCAGTTCCAGCAGCACGCCGGCCTCGCTCGCGCCGAGGTCGGGCAGTTGTGGTTGCGGATCCGTGTCGGCGCCGAACAGCACCTTTCTCACGACGCCAAACGTCTCCTCGTCGATCTCCGCGAGCTCGCGCGCCTCGCGCACCTGCTCGAAGATCCGCAGCCTGCCGTTCTCGCCCAGGTCCTGGAACACTGTCTGCGCTGTGCGGCGGCACATCGAGGCGAATGCGCCGAAAAAGCCGGCCGAGTAGCAGCCGAGCGCCTCGCGGAACAGCTTCTCGACCTCCTCGGGCAGGTAGGTGAAGTTGAATTTCTCCTTGGCCCGCTCGAGTTCGACGAAGTTGTTGGCGAGCTCGATGCGATTACCGGCGTACATCTTGACCGCGAACTTGAGGAAGATCGGCGCGTTGCAGGAGTCGCAGCGGTAGACGACGCCGACGTGATTCGGCCGGCTCAGCACCAGGTCGGGGAACTGCGGCACGGAGACCGCGGTGATGTGCGAATAGACCTGGCAGTGCGGGCACATCAGGGCCAGGCTGCGTTCCTGGTCGTGATGGAGCCGGCTGTTCGAATCGACGTAGACGGACATGCGAGGCCCTCTGCAGGGGTCTTGTTGTCACGGGAGTCTACCGCAATGCCTTTGCCGCCGCTTCGTTGGCCGGAAGGGCCTGCAGCTGCGCGTCAATCGACCCCGACGGACGCTCCATCCAGACGTCGAACCGGGCCCCGTTCGCCAGCGGTCGCCAGGGGCCGTACACGCGACGGGGATCGACCTGACTCGCCCAGCGTCGCCCCGTCCGGGCCTGCGACCAGACGTCCTCGCCGGCCTCGTCGGCGTCGCTGAGCGCATAGCTGGCCGGCAACTCCGGGGGCTGCTCCGCAGGGACGCCGGACGACCGCGTCGCATCGAGACGGCGGGAACTCAGCCGTTCGAAGCGGTAGCTCGCGGGCAGCCCGATTTGCGCGGCACGGTCCTTCCAGACGAGCGTGCGGGCTTCGAGTCGCCACTGGTCGCCGGTCATTTCGAAGACCTGCATCCGGCCGGCGGGCAGGCGGGTCAGCGTCAAACGGAAGGTTCGCGGGCCGGTGCGCTCGCACGACACCTGCGCGACCATCGCGTCGCGCGGCAGCAATGCCTCATAGGTGCGCAGATGCATGACCGCCGGCCAGGCGACATGAGCGATCGCGAACAGGAGGATGGCCACGGCGACGTTGCCGGCCGCAGCCCAGTGACGCCGCGCGAGCCAGCGGCTGAAGCCCAGCAGCAGCGCGATGAACCCGAAGACGACGAGCAGGAGGATCGCGCCGGGCATCGTCTCGCTCCCTGTCGTGACCCGGGGTCAGGCCCGCGCGACGTGTGCCGAGAGCGCGCCGGATTCGACCAGACGCGCCAGCCGTTCGATGTCGAGGTCGAGCCGGTGGTCGGCCGTGCGATGAGGCACGATCGCACGCACCTCGGCGTGCACACGCTGCAGCTCGGCGGTGGTCGTCAGCGGCCGCATCGAGTCGAGGGCGTGCGCGGCGGCCAGCAACTCGATGCCGAGCACACGCGCCGCGTTGTCGCAGACCTTCTGCAGCTTGCGCCCGGCCCAGGGCGCCATGCTGACGTGGTCTTCCTGGCCTGCGGACGTCGGCAGGCTGTCCACCGATGCCGGGTGCGCGTAGGTCTTGTTCTCGGAGACGAGCGCCGCCGCGGTGACGTGCGCGATCATGAAGCCCGACTCGAGCCCCGGCTCCGCCGCGAGGAACATGTTCAGGTTGGGATTGACGCGGCGGTCGAGCAGGTCGATGCGTCGTTCCGACGCGCTCGCAAGTTCGGCGACCGCGATCGCGAGGAAGTCGCTGACGAAGCCGATCGGCTCGGCGTGGAAGTTGCCGCCCGAGAGTACGTCGACGCCGAAGATCAGCGGATTGTCGGAAACGCCATTGAGCGCGTGGCCGAGCACCTCGCGGGCATGGCCCAGCGTGTGCTCGACGGCGCCGTAGACCTGCGGCATGCAGCGCACGGCGTACGGGTCCTGCACGCGCTCGCAGTGCTCGTGACTGCGCCGGATCTCGCTGTCCGACGCGAGCAGCGCACGGATGCGGCCGGCCGCGACGATCTGCCCGGGCAGTCGGCTGGCCTCGTGGATGCGCTCGTCGAATGGCACGTGGCTGCCGGCCAGCCCTTCGACCGTCATGGCGCAGCAGACGACGGCGGCATCGAGCAGCCGCTCGGCGCGAAACAGCCCCTCGAGGGCGAGTGCGAGGCTCAGTTGCGTGCCATTCAGCAGCGCGAGCCCTTCCTTCGCCTGCAGTTCCAGCGGTTCGATGCCCGCGGCGCGCAGGACGCCGCGGCCCTCGAGCCGGCCCGCCCCGTCCGGCCCGCACGCCTCGCCTTCGCCGATCAGCGCCAGCGTCAGGTGCGCGAGCGGGGCGAGGTCGCCCGAGGCGCCCACCGAGCCCTGCGCAGGGATGACCGGCATGACGTCCGCCTCGAGCAGCGCGAGCAGAGAGTCGACGACCAGCGGGCGCACGCCCGAGTACCCTGCCGCCAGCGCATTGGCCTTGAGCAGCAGCATGCGCCGCACGAGCGGGGCGGCTAGCGGCTCGCCCACGCCGCAGGCGTGGCTGCGGACCAGATTGACCTGCAGCTTCTGCGTCTTCGCCGCGGGAATGACGCGGTTCGCGAACGCGCCGAAGCCGGTGTTGATGCCGTAGGCGACCTGCCCCGAGGCGACCGTCGCGGCGACCGTCGCCGCCGACTGCTCCATGCGTCCGCGTGCCGACGCGGCCAGCCGGACGGCGGGGCGCTGCGCCTCGAACCCGCGCAGCCGGTCGAGCGTCAGCGACGAGCCGTCCAGTTCGAGTGTGCCGCGTTCAGGCATGCAGGCTGCGATACCTCATGCGATGCGGCTGCTCGGCGTCGTCGCCGCGCCGCTTCTTGAGGTCCTCCACGTACTCCGAGTAGTTGCCCTCGAACCAGACTACCTCGCTGTTGCCCTCGAAGGCGAGGATGTGCGTGGCGATGCGGTCGAGGAACCAGCGGTCGTGCGAGATGACCACCGCGCAGCCCGGGAAGCTCAGCAGCGCCTCCTCGAGCGCGCGCAGCGTCTCGACGTCGAGGTCGTTGGTGGGCTCGTCGAGCAGGATCACGTTGCCGCCTTCCTTGAGCACCTTGGCGAGGTGCACACGGTTGCGCTCGCCGCCGGACAGCTCGCCGATGGACTGCTGCTGCTGCGAGCCGCGGAAGTTGAAGCGGCCGACGTAGGCGCGTGAGGGCGTCTCGTAGTTGCCGACCTTGAGCAGGTCGAGGCCGTTGGAAATCTCCTGCCAGACGGTCTTCCTGTCGTCGAGCGACTGCCGCGACTGGTCGACGTAGGCGAGCTGCACCGTGGGGCCGATGCGGATCTCGCCGGCGTCGGCCTTTTCCTGGCCCGTGATCATGCGGAACAGCGTGGTCTTGCCGGCGCCGTTCGGGCCGATGATGCCGACGATGCCGCCCTGCGGCAGGTTGAAGTCGAGGTTCTCGAACAGCACTTTCTCGCCGTAGGCTTTCGACAGCCCCTTGGCCTCGATGACCAGCTCGCCGAGCCGCGGGCCCGGCGGGATGTAGATCTCGTTGGTCTCGTTGCGCTCCTGGAACTCGCGCGACTGCAATTCCTCGAAGCGCTGCATGCGGGCCCTGCTCTTGGCCTGGCGCGCCTTCGGGTTCTGGCGCACCCACTCGAGCTCGCGCGCGAGCATCTTCTTGAGCGCTTCCTGTTGCTGCTCCTCGACCTTGAGCCGCGCCTCCTTCTGCTCGAGCCAGGACGAATAGTTGCCCTGCCAGGGGATGCCGTGGCCGCGGTCGAGTTCAAGGATCCAGCCGGCGACGTTGTCGAGGAAGTAGCGGTCGTGAGTCACGGCGATGACCGTGCCCGGGTACTGTTCGAGATAGTGCTCGAGCCAGCGCACCGATTCGGCGTCGAGGTGGTTCGTGGGCTCGTCGAGCAGCAGCATGTCGGGCTTGGACAGCAGCAACTGGCAAAGCGCGACGCGGCGGCGCTCGCCGCCCGAGATCTTCGTGACGTCGGCGTCCCAGGGAGGCAGGCGCAGCGCGTCGGCGGCGACTTCGAGCTGGCGCTCGAGGTTGTGACCGTCGGTGGCCTGGATGATCGCCTCGAGCCGGGCCTGCTCGGCGGCGATCTTGTCGAAATCGGCGTCGGGTTCGGCGTAGGCCGCGTAGACCGCATCGAGCTTCGCCAATGCGTCCTGGATGTGGGCCACCGCGACCTCGACGTTTCCTCGCACGTCCTTGGTCGGGTCGAGTTGCGGCTCCTGCGGCAGGAAGCCGATCTGGATGCCGGGCTGCGGGCGTGCCTCGCCCTCGTGGTCCTTGTCGATGCCCGCCATGATGCGCAGCAGCGTCGACTTGCCCGAGCCGTTGAGACCGAGCACGCCGATCTTGGCGCCTGGAAAGAAGCTCAGGGAGATGTCGCGCAGGATGACCCGCTTCGGCGGGACGATCTTGCCGACGCGGTTCATGGTGTAGATGTACTGGGCCATGGCTGGAAGGGTGCGCTCGGGTACGACGGCTGGGCAAAAAAGGCCGACAATTATCGGTCATCGGGCCCCGCGGACGCTACCGCGCCGCCGGCCGGGCTGTTAGGCTCGGCGGCGGTGCCCCCACGGGTCGGATCCGGCACGGTCCCGAGACGATGACGCAGTCCAGCTCCCAGCCGCCCGTCGTTCTGGTGGCCAGCGACGGCTTGTCGCGCTACGGCTTCGGCGACGGCCATCCGTTCGGGCCCGACCGACAGGAGGCCTTCCTGCGCGAGGTGCGGCGCAGCCGTGCCTACCCGGAGCTGCGCATCGTCGAACCGCGCATCGCCGAGCGCGCGGAACTCGAGACTTTCCACCATCCGGAATATGTCGAGGTGGTGATCCAGAAGTCCGCCGAGGGCCGCGGTTATCTCGACGGCGGCGACACACCGGCAGCCAAGGGCATCTACGAGGCCTCGAGCTTCGTCGTCGGTGGCACGCTGCTCGCGATCGAGGAGATCGTGCAGGGCCGGGCGCGACGCGCCTTCATACCGATCGGAGGCCTGCACCACGCGGCGCGCACGCGTGCAGCGGGCTTTTGCGTCTTCAACGACTGCGGCGTCGCCGTCGAGGCGCTCCGGCGCCGGCACGGGCTGCGGCGCATCGCCTACGTGGACATCGACGCCCACCACGGCGACGGGGTCTTCTACGCTTTCGAATCGGACCCGGACGTGCTGTTCGCGGACATCCACGAGGATGGGCGACACCTGTATCCCGGCACGGGCTCGGCCGCGGAGACGGGCGCCGGCCCGGCGCAAGGGACGAAGCTGAACCTGCCGCTGCCGCCCGGCGCGACCGACGCGGACTTCCACCGGGCCTGGCGGCAGGTCGAGGAATACCTGCTCGAAACGCGCCCCGAGTTCATCCTGCTCCAATGCGGCGCGGACAGCCTCGAGGGCGACCCGATCACGCACCTCGCATTCAGCGAGGAGGCGCATGCCTACGCGGCCGCTGCGGTGTGCCGCATCGCCGACGAACTCGGGCACGGGCGCGTGCTCGGCATGGGCGGGGGCGGGTACAACCGCCAGAACCTCGCTCGCGCCTGGACGCGCGTGGTCGAGGCGTTCGTTGCGGCGAACGTTTAGGTTCGCGCCTTCTGCTCCTCGCCGACGCCTGGTTTGCGCCCCTGCGCGTCGTCCCTGGATGCAACCCCGCAAGGCGCCTTGCGCCGGACGTGCCTGGCAGATCGAGCCTGTCAGTGAAGGCAGGTCTGCCAGCGAACCGAAGGCCATCCCGGGCGCATCGGCTACAATTGCCCGTTCCCGACCGTGGAGATCGCATGTTCCCCGCCAGCCAGACCATTGCCGGATTCGACCCGGAGCTCGCGGCGGCGCTCGAGCACGAGCGCGTCCGCCAGGAAGACCACATCGAACTGATCGCTTCCGAGAACTACGCGAGCCCGCGCGTCCTCGAGGCACAGGGCTCCGTGCTCACGAACAAGTACGCCGAGGGCTATCCCGGCAAGCGCTACTACGGCGGGTGCGAGTACGTCGACGTCGCGGAGCAGCTCGCGATCGACCGCGCGAAAAAGCTGTTCGGCGCCGCGTTTGCCAACGTGCAGGCGCATTCCGGGTCGCAGGCCAACGCCGCCGCCTACTTCGCGCTGTTGAAGCCGGGCGACACGCTGCTCGGCATGAGCCTGGATCACGGCGGTCATCTCACGCACGGCGCCAAGGTCAATTTTTCCGGCAAGCTCTTCGACGCCGTTCAGTACGGGCTCGACCCGTCGACCGGCGAAATCGACTACGCGCAGGTGGAGCGCCTTGCGCACGAGCACAGGCCGAAGCTGATCATCGCGGGCTTCTCTGCCTATTCGCGCGTGCTGAAGTACGACCGCTTCCGGGCGATCGCCGACGCGGTGGGCGCGTACTTCCTCGTCGACATGGCGCACGTCGCGGGCCTGGTCGCGGCGGGCGTCTACCCGAACCCGGTGCCGTACGCCGATGTGGTGACGACGACGACACACAAGACGCTGCGCGGCCCGCGCGGCGGGATGATCCTCGCGCGCGAGAACGAGGAGATCGCGAAGAAGCTCAATTCGATGATCTTCCCCGGCACGCAGGGCGGCCCGCTGATGCACGTCATCGCGGCCAAGGCCGTCGCGTTCCTCGAGGCGCTGCAGCCCGGGTTCGTCGACTACCAGAAGCAGGTGGTCGCCAACGCGCGCGCGATGGTCAGGGGTTTCCAGGAGCGCGGCATCCGCATCGTTTCGGGCGGCACCGACAACCACCTGTTCCTCGTCGACCTGAGCGATCGTCACGTGACGGGCAAGGAGGCCGATGCAGCGCTCGGACGCGCGCACATCACGGTGAACAAGAATTCGGTGCCGAACGATCCGCGTCCGCCGATGGTGACGAGCGGCATCCGTATCGGCACGCCGGCGGTGACGACGCGCGGCTTCGGGGAGGCGGACGTGCACCGGCTCGCGCACTGGATCTCGGACGTGCTCGAGCAGCCGAACGACGAAGCCGTGATCGCGGCGACGCGGGCGAAGGTCCTGGAGGTCTGCCGGCGCTTTCCGGCGTACGGCACGGCGCGCTGAGGCTCGCGCGCCCGACCGGCGGAGAAGGCAAGGTGTATTGCCCGTTCTGCGCTTTCGAGGAGACCAAGGTCATCGACTCGCGCCTCTCGGCCGAGGGGCAGCAGGTGCGTCGGCGCCGCGAGTGCCTGCGCTGCGGCGAACGCTTCACGACGTTCGAGTCGGCGGAGCTGGTCATGCCGCGCGTCGTGAAGAGCGACGCGACGCGCGAACCGTTCGACGAAGCGAAGCTTCGCTCCGGCATGACGAAGGCGCTGGAAAAGCGCCCCGTCGCCAGCGAGGCCGTCGACGCGGCCGTGAGCCACGTCTGCCACAAGCTGCGTACGCTCGGCGAACGCGAAGTGCCCGCGCGTCTGATCGGCGAACTGGTCATGGATGAACTGCACCAGCTCGACGAAGTCGCCTACGTGCGCTTTGCCTCGGTCTATCGCAGCTTCCAGGATGTCGATGCCTTCCGCGAGGAAATCGAGAAGCTGCGCCATCGCCGGCCGCGTTCCGTCGAGGACGCGCAGCTCGCGCTGTGGTCGGCGGGCGATGGTGCGCCGGAGAAGGGCGCGACGGGACGCCCGACCAGCGGGGGTGGCGCGACGACTCATCCGGGCCAGGGCCGGAAGTGAAGGACACCCGGGCCGTGCACGCTGCACCGACATTTTCCGCGGGGGACCACACGCACATGGCGCGGGCGCTGCAACTGGCGGCCCGCGGACTCTGGTCGACGCCGCCGAATCCCAGCGTCGGCTGTGTGCTGCTCGACGCGGCGGGGCAGGTCGTGGGCGAAGGCTGGCACGCGCGCGCTGGCGAGCCACACGCCGAAGTGCTGGCGCTGCGCCAGTCGAGCGGCCGCGAGCGCGGCGGCACGGCCTACGTCACGCTCGAGCCGTGCGCGCATTTCGGCCGCACGCCACCCTGCATCGATGCCTTGCGCCAGTCGGGCGTGCGACGTGTGGTGGTCGCGATGGAAGACCCCAACCCGAAAGTGGCCGGCGCGGGCGTGCGCGGGCTGGTCGATTCCGGCGTCGAAGTGCTGGTCGGCCTGCTCGGCGACGAGGCGTCGGAACTCAATCGCGGCTTCGTGTCGAGGATGTCGCGCGGACGACCGTGGGTGACGCTCAAGCTCGGCGCGAGTCTCGACGGGCGCACGGCGCTCGCCGACGGTTCGAGCCAGTGGATCACCGGGGCCGAGGCACGGGCCGACGTGCAACGATTGCGGGCACGTGCCGGAGCCGTGCTGACCGGCATCGGCACGGTGCTCGCCGACGATCCGGCGTTGACCGTGCGGGCGTCCGGCATCGACATGCGTGGGCGTCAGCCGCTGCGCGTCGTCTGCGACGCGAACGGGCGGTTGCCGCGCGCGTCCAGGCTCGCGAGCGACGGGATCGACACGCTCGTGCTGACCAGCGCACGCGGACTCGCCGGGTTGCAGGCGCAGGGCATCGGCATCGGAGAACAACTCGCGATCGAGGTGCTGCCGACGGATGCGGCTGGCCGCCTGCCTCCGGAGGAGGTGCTGCGACGTCTCGTCGCCCGCGAAGTCAACGAAGTGCTGGTCGAGGCGGGCGCGCGTCTCGCGGGCAGCTTCGCCGCCGCCGGGCTCGCCGACGAAATCGTCGTCTATGTCGCGCCGACGGTGCTCGGCGACACCGCACGACCCTCATTCGAATTGCCGCAGCCGCTGCCCTCGCTGGCGGAGCGGGTCGTCCATCGTTTCCATGACGTGCGCAGCGTCGGCGCCGACCTGCGGCTCACGCTGCGTCCCCGGGAGATCCAGGCCTGATGTTCACCGGAATCGTCCAGGGCGTCGGCACCGTACGCGCGCTTACGCCGCGCGGCGGCGACGTCACAATCGTCATCGACACCGGGGGCGTGTCGCTCGCGGGCATCGAACTCGGCGGCAGCATCGCCGTGGCGGGCGTGTGTCTCACGGCCACGCGGTTCGACGCCGGCAGCTTCGATGCCGACGTCTCGCGCGAGACGCTCTCGCTCACGACGCTCGGCGACTGGCTGGTCGGGTCCCGCGTCAACCTCGAGAAGGCGCTGCTCGCCGGGCAGGCGCTCGGCGGCCATTACGTGACCGGGCATGTCGACGGCGTCGGCGAAGTCGTGTCGCGCAAGGAGGACGCCAGGTCGGTGCGCATGGAGTTTCGCGTGCCGCCCGAACTGGCGCGTTATGTCGCGCGCAAGGGCTCGATCTGCATCGACGGGGCCAGCCTGACGGTCAATGGCGTCACCGGGGACCACTTCGACGTGAACCTCGTGCCGCACACGCTCGAGGTCACCACGCTTGGGCGACTGCAGCCGGGGAGCCGCGTCAACCTCGAAGTCGACATCATCGCCCGCTATGTCGAACGCATGCTGCATCCCGGCGACTGACGCCCTGCTAGACTGCGCGCCGCAGGGGTCGAAGCCAGCCGGATTTTTCGTCAGCAATTATTTATTATTAATCAAACGGTTGAGTGCTTTTTATCATGGGTTCACTGAACTCCATCGACGAGATTCTCGACGACATCCGCCGCGGCCGGATGGTCGTGATCATGGATGACGAAGACCGCGAGAACGAAGGTGACCTCATCATGGCCGCGACGATGGTCCGGCCCGAGGACGTCAACTTCATGGCGCGCTACGGCCGCGGCCTGATCTGCCTGACGCTGACCCGCGACCGCTGCCGCCAGTTGCGACTGCCGCTGATGGTCAGCGACGCCGACCTCGATCTGCGTACCGCCTTCACAGTCTCGATCGAGGCGGCCGAGGGCGTGACGACCGGCATCTCGGCCTACGATCGTGCGCACACCATCCGCACCGCCGTCGCCTCTGCCGCGCGCCCGGAGGACCTGCGTCAGCCTGGGCACATCTTTCCGCTGATGGCGCAACCCGGCGGCGTGCTCTCGCGGGCCGGGCATACGGAGGCGGGCTGCGACCTCGCGCGTCTGGCCGGGCTCGAGCCCGCGGCCGTGATCGTCGAGATCCTGAACGACGACGGCACGATGGCGCGTCGCCCGGACCTCGAGCGGTTCGCTGCCGAGCATGGCCTCAGGATCGGCACGATCGCCGACCTGATCCGCTACCGGCTGGAAAAGGAGCGGTCCGTCGAACGCATCGCCGAGCGCGACATCGACACGGAGTTCGGCCCGTTCCGTCTGTACTGCTACGAGGACCACGTCAACAGCACCGTGCATCTCGCGCTCGTGCGCGGCAATCCGCGGGTGCAGACGGCGCCGCTCGTGCGCGTGCACCTCAAGGAGACGGTGCGCGACCTGATTGGCGAGATCGAGGAAGGCCAGAGCTGGTCGCTGCGCGGCGCGATGCAGCGCGTCGCGCACGAAGGCGCGGGCATCATCGTACTGCTGCGGCCCGAGGAGAGTCCGTTCGACATCGCCGAGGCGGTGCGCACGACGGCGCGGCCGCACCACGGGCCGAATTCGCCGCGCGGCGCGCAGGTGCTGCGCACCTACGGCATCGGCGCGCAGATCCTGCGCGACCTCGGCGTGCGCAACATGCGCGTGCTGAGCGCGCCCAAGCAGATGCACGGCCTGTCGGCCTTCGGTCTCGAAGTGACCGAGTACGTGGACTGAGCGAAAACGAGACCGGGAGCAGCCACCAAGATGGACAACGTCCGCACCCTCCAGGGCGACCTGCTGGCACGCGACCTGCGGTTCACGATCGTCGCGGCGCGTTTCAATGACGCGATCGTCGAGAACCTGCTGCGGGGCGCGCTCGACGCGCTGATCCGCCATGGCGCGAGCGAAAAGCAGATCGAGGTCATCCGCGTGCCCGGAGCCTACGACCTGCCGTTCGTCGTGCGCCGCGTCGCGCTCGCGAAGCGCTCCGATGCGATCGTCGCGCTGGGTTGCGTGATCCGCGGCGCCACGCCGCACTTCGACCACGTCGCGGGCCAGTGCGCGGCTGGCCTCGCACGCGTGGCCGACGAGACCGGCGTACCGGTCGCCTTCGGCGTGCTCACCACGGAAAACATCGAGCAGGCGGTCGAGCGCGCTGGCACCAAGGCGGGCAACAAGGGCGCCGATGCGGCCATGGTCGCGATCGAACTGGCGAACCTGCTGCGCCGGCTGGCAGGCTGAGGCGGATGCCGCGACCCCGCAGCGGGCGGTCGAGCCGGGCGCGCAGCCTCGCGCGGCGCCTCGCCATGCAGGCGCTCTACCAGTGGCAGCTCACCGGTCACTCGTGCGCGGAACTGCGCAACCAGTATGCCGGCGACGAGAGCTTCCCCGAGGTCGATGCCGCGTATTTCCAGCAGCTCCTGGAGGGCGTCATCGATGGCGCGGGCGAACTCGACGCGCTGCTGGGTCAATGGCTCGACCGCCCGGTCGCACAGCTCGACCCGGTAGAGCATGCCGTGCTGCTGATCGGCGTGGAGGAACTGCGGGCGCATCTCGACGTGCCGTATCGCGTCGTACTGAACGAGGGCGTGGAGCTTGCCAGGAAGTTTGGCGCGACGGAGGGGCACCGGTACATCAATGCTGTGCTCGACCGCGCGGCCCGCAGCCTGCGCGCGGCGGAACAGACGGCGGCCCGCGGCAGCGCCTGACGCGCCGCGACTGACCGCGGAGCGCACGTGCCTCTCGGTGAATTCGACGTCATCGCCCGCTACTTTTCACGCGCCGCGCGTCGTGGCGACGTGCTGCTCGGGGTGGGCGACGACGCGGCCCTGCTCGTGCCGCCGCCGGGTCAGGCCGTCGTTGCGGCGACCGATACCCTGGTCGAGGGGCGCCACTTCCTGCCTGGGACGCCGGCCGAAGTGGTCGGACACCAGGCGCTGGCCGTCAACCTGAGCGATCTCGCCGCGATGGGGGCCGAGCCCGCCTGGGCTCTGCTTTCGCTGTCGATGCCCGATGTCGACGAAGCATGGATCGAGGGCTTCGCACGAGGTCTCTACCGACTGGCGGACGAGCACGGTGTCGCGCTCGTGGGTGGCGACACGGTCGCCGGGCCTCGCGTCGTCACGATCGAAGCGCTCGGCTTCGTGCCGCCTGCCGAGGCGCTCACGCGCAGTGGCGCGCGGCCCGGCGATGCGCTGTTCGTGTCCGGCTGGCCGGGCGAAGCTGCCGCGGGTCTCGACTTGCTGCGCACTGGCGCGGCAGCGTTCGATTCGCCCGACCGGTGCGTGCGCCGTTTCCTGTACGCTGAGCCGCGGCTTGCGCTCGGTCGCGCGCTGCGTGGCCTCGCCACCGCCGCCATGGACGTCTCCGACGGCCTGCTCGGCGACCTCGGCAAGCTGGTCCGGGCCAGCGGTGTCGGCGCGGTCGTCCAACTCGAGTCGCTGCCGATCTCGCCGTCGCTTGCGGCCCAGGGCGGGCGTGCACGCTGCGAGCACTACGCGCTGCACGGCGGCGACGACTACGAGCTGCTGTTCACGGTGCCGGAACACGTCGCTGTGTCGCTCGAGCGGATCGCGACGCGCGCCGGCTGTCCGCTCCATCGCATCGGCATCATCGTGCCGGGCGATGGCGTGCAGTGCCTGCGCCAGGGGTGCGTGGAGATCATCGAGGGGCACGGTCATGACCATTTCGTCGGCGGTTAGTGGGCAGGCCCGCGTGGTACGCGCCGGTGCGCCCGGGGGTGCGTCGTGAGACGCGGACACGCGCGATGACGGGGCCGCATCCCGGCCGCGCCGTGCGCGCCGCCACCCGCATTCCGCCGGCGGTGCTCCGGCAGCCGGTGCACCTGCTCGCACTGGGATTCGGTTCCGGACTCGCGCCGGTCGCTCCGGGTACCTTCGGCTCCATCGTCGGGCTCGCGTTCGGGTGGCTGACGGCGCCGCTCGGGCTGGGGATCGCCGCGGCCATCGCCGCGATCGCCTCGCTCGCGGGCGTCTGGATCTGCGGTGAAAGCGCACGCCGGCTCGGCGTCCACGACCACCCGGCCATCGTCTGGGACGAGATCGCGGGGATGATGATCGTGATGCTGGCGGCGCCGCGGACCGGGTGGGGCGCGCTGCTGGCGTTCGGACTGTTCCGGCTGTTCGACGTCTGGAAACCCTGGCCGATCCGCGAGGTCGATCACGGATTGCGGGGTGGGGTGGGCATTATGCTCGATGACATCCTGGCTGCGTCGTTTGCGGCCGCGACCCTGCTGCTGATACGACGCTACACGTGAGCCACGCAAGAAAGATCGAACCGCACGTGGTGCAGACCCAGACGATCCTCGTCGAGGCGCCGCCGCTCGCACCGGACCGCATCGGCAAGTATTACGTCGTGCACGAGGTCGGGCGCGGCAGCACCGGCACGGTGTACCTGTCACACGATCCGTTCTACGGCCGCGACGTTGCGATCAAGCTGTACCACGCGACGACCAACGACGACGCCGAAGGCCGCAACGCCCGCCGCATGTTCCTCGGCGAGGCGAAGATGGTCGGCAAGCTGCAGCACCCGAACATCGTGCCGATCTTCGACGCCGGCGAGGAAGAAGGCCGTCGCTACGTCGTCACCGAGCACATCCACGGCGCGCGCACGCTCGGCCAGTACTGCCGTACCGGCAGCCTGCTGCCCGTCGAGCAGGTCGTCTCGATCGTCTACAAGTGCGCAAAGGCGCTGCACTATGCGCATTCGCGCGGCGTCGTCCATCGCGACATCAAGCCGTCGAACATCCTGCTGACGCAGGACGGCGACGTCCGCATCGTCGACTTCGGCATCGCCCTCGTCGCCGACTCGGACGTGTCACGGCTCGAAGGCGTGGCGGGCAGCCCGGCCTACATGTCGCCGGAACAGGTGCAGGGCCAGGAACTCGACGCACGCTCCGACCTCTATTCGCTCGGCGCCGTCATGTACGAGATGCTCTGCGGGCAGCGCCCGTTCCGCGCCGGCGCGCTCGGCAAGCTCCTGCGCCAGGTCGTGCAGCAGACACCCGAGCCGCTGCGCGGCCTGCGACCGGAGATCCCCGAGGAACTCGAGCAGGTCGTCAACCGCGCGCTCGAGAAGGACCCGAACGACCGCTACCGCAGCGGCAGCGAGTTCGCGGCGGAGCTGACCCGCCTCTACCAGAAGCTGCGCGCGACGCAGCCGCAGATCGACGACGAGGAGCGCTTCGCCGTGCTGCGCCGGCTGCGCTTTTTCCACGACTTCTCGCACGCGGAGATCCGCGAGGTGATGCGGGCCGGCGTCTGGTGCGAGCATCCGGCCGGCGAGGCCCTGCTGCGCCCCGGCGAGATCGACGACCGCTTCTACGTGGTCGTGACGGGCAGCGTGCGGATCAGCCGCGGTGGCGACGCCGTGGGCGTCATTCTCGCGGGCGGCTGCTTCGGCGAGGCGAGCTTTTCGGAAGGATCGCGACGCGACACGGTCGCCGAGGCGCAGGAGCCCGTCACGCTGCTCAAGGTGACGGCGACGCTGCTCGAGCAGACCTCGATTTCGTGCCAGCTCCGCTTCAACAAGGTGTTCCTGCGCGAGCTGATCAACCGGCTGCAGCGGGGGCACAGGAAGAGCAGCTAGCGCGGCCGGGCTCGTCGCCAATCCGGCGGTCCGTGGGCGACCGACCCCGGCATTTCGACTTCCCGCGTTCGTCGCATCCGACCGGCCCGCACTCCCTGCGCGAGCCTGGCGCACAGATAGGCGGCGCCCGCCCTGGCCAGCTCCCGTGCTCCGTATCGGCGGCGCACGTTGCAGTCGTCGCAGAGCGACGGGACCGCTGGCATGCCTTCGCGGCGGGCCAGCGCCGTGCGGATGTCCATCCCGGACACGTGCCCGATCGCATGCTCATGGCCGACGTCGTTGTAGCAATAGAGGTAGTTGCCCTCCGCGGAGATCAGCAGGTCGACGTTCCGTGGCAGGCACCGGAAGCGATTGCTGCGAACCTGGCCGAGCGTGTCGCGCAGCCCCGCGATGAAGTCGACCTCCTGCGAGCGCAGGCCGTGGCGACGGATCGCCTCGCGCAGCCGCGCACTCGCGAGTTCGTGTCCCTGCAGGCTGCCGCCACGGTTGTACAACGTCGGCGACATCGTCAGGCGGTCGATGCCCTGCGCCCGCAGCCATGCGATGGTGTCGGGCAGGGACGGCAGGCATTCCGGCATGGGCGTGAGGCTGACGGCGAGGCGTGTGCTGCGGAATAGCCGCTGCGCCAGGCGGAGATTCTCCTTGACGCGCTTCTGGTCGAGATTGACGTGCACGCGTCCATAGACGAGCGGGTCGATGCTCGAGAACGACACGAGCAGCGTGCCGATGGCGCCATCGAGGTGGCGGATGCGTGGCTCGTCGAGTTGCTGGCCGTTGGTGACCATGTCGAACGGCACGGGATGGAAGCGCAGCCGGTCCACGAACTCGAAGAACCGGTTGTGCGTCGTTGGCTCGCCGTAGCCGGCGATCACGGCGCGGAACACGTCCTGTGGCGACATGCGTTCGAGGATGCGCGCCCAGGTGTCCGCGGTCATGCGCCGTGGGTGCGGAACCCGCTCGCGCGGGCACATCGCGCACAGCGCGTTGCAGTGGCTGGTCCATTCGACATTGACCGCGATGCGGTAGCTGCTCACGGCCCCGCACCTCCGGCGGCGTGCTCGGGGACGAGGCGCGGAACGTTGGCAGAACAGCTCGGCATCACGCGATCGACCTGCACGTCGACGACGCATTCCGAACCAGGGAACGCCGCGAGCCGTTCGGCGTCGTCGTGCAGCGTCGCGCGTCCGTTCACGCGCAGCCGGCCGCCGTCGGCGAAGTCGACGAACAGCAGGCTCACCTGATCGTTGACGAGGATGTTGCCCAGGCTCGAGTAGGCGCCGTTGCCGGGCACGCGCGCCGGGAAGTGGGGAAACGCCAGCCGGCAGGGCCCCAGCACGCGCACGAGCCCCGGCCCGCCGCCCTTGAAGGCGCAGTCGCAGCGGCCCTCGCGGTCGCTCGTCGCCAGGAAGAAGAACGGCGCGGCCTCAACCCTCGCGTGAAGCCGGCCCGGAATATGCTCCCAGATGAGCTGGCCCACGCGGGTCCCGGTCCACAGCGATGGGTCGCCCCACCGCCGCTGCGCGATCCGCTCGCCAGCGCTGAAGACGTCCTGGTGATTCTCTGCCATCGCCGCTCCTTTCGCGACACCACGCTGCCCGCCAGGGACGGCGCGTCGCGTCGGCAACCCCTCGGGGTTGGACGCACGGGCGATGGCGAATCAGTCGCGTCAGGAGGCGTGGCGCCAGATCGACGCCTTGGCGAGGCCCGAAAGCGCGGGGCGGACGAGGCGTCCCGCCGCGCCGGTCACGGGTTGGCGGTCCTTTCCTTGTCCTTCTCGATCTGCGCGTACGCGCTGTGGTTGTGGATGGACTCGAAGTTCTCGGCCTCCACGATGTAGGCGAGCACACGGTCCTCGGCGTTGAGGCGGACCGCGACGTCGCGCACGATGTCCTCGACGAACTTCGGGTTGTCGTAGGCACGCTCGGTCACGTACTTCTCGTCGGGGCGCTTGAGGATCCCGAACACCTCGCAGGACGCCTCCTGCTCGGCAATGTCGATCAGTTCCTCGATCCAGACGTGCTCGCGCACGCGCGCGCGGATGGTGATGTGCGAGCGCTGGTTGTGGGCCCCGTAGTCGGAGATCTTCTTCGAGCACGGGCACAGGCTCGTCGCGGCCACGACGACGCGGATCCACATTTCCTCCACGCCGTCGTGGACTTCGCCGATCAGGCTCGCGTCGTACTTGACGACGCTCTCGACCCCGGTGACCGGGGCCCGCTTCATCACGAAGTAGGGGAACGTCATCTCGATGTGACCCGACGTCGCGTCGAGCCGTTGCGTCATCTCGCCGAGCATCTGGCGGAATGACTCGACCGAGATCTCGCGCTCGTGCAGGTGCAGGATCTCGACGAAGCGCGACATGTGCGTGCCCTTGAAGTTGTGGGGCAGGGCAACGTACATGTTGAAGTTCGCGACCGTGTGCTGGTCGCCGCCCGAGCGGTCGCGCACCCGCACCGGGTGATACACGTCCTTGATGCCGACCTTGTTGATCGGAATCCGGCGCGAGTCGGCCCGCCCCTGCACGTCCTCGATCGGCGTGACGCGGGCGGTGCCGACGGGGCTGGTCTGGGCGTTGCGGCTCATGTCGTGGCGGTCGGGTCGGGTCTGGTCGTCCATTCGCTTGCGCGGAAACCCCGGTCCCGAGGATCGGGGCGGCAGATTGTCAAGTATACGGGACTTGGCTCACCCCGGATGGCCGGGCCCAACGAGCCCGAACGGGCCTGAACGGTCAGGAATGGCGCCCGGCGACCGCCGGCCGGGCGGGCTGGCGGGCCGCCCAGAGGCGCGTGACCTGTCGTTCGACGCCGGCGGCGTCGATGCCCGCCAGGCCCAGGCAGTCCTCGCGCGACCCATGCTCGATAAATCGGTCGGGGATGCCGATATGGTGGACGGTGGCCTCGATGCCATGCGCCGCGAGGCACTCGGCGACCGCGCTGCCCGCGCCGCCGGCCACGACGTTTTCCTCGAGTGTGACGATGCACGAGTGCGTGGCGGCGAGCCGGCACACCGTGCCCTCGTCGAGCGGCTTGACGAAGCGCATGTTCACGAGCGTGGCGTCGAACCGGTCGGCCAGCGCCAGGCAGGGCGCGACCATCGTGCCGAACGCGAGCAGCAGCAGGCCCGACCGGCCCTCGCGGCGGACTTCGGCGCAGCCGACCGGCAATGCGCTCATCTCCTGCACGGGCGGCACGCCGGGGCCCGGCCCGCGGGGGTAGCGTACCGCGGCCGGTCCGTCGAGCGTGATTCCCGTGTAGAGCATCTGCCGGCATTCGTTCTCGTCCGCCGGCGCCATGACGACCATGTTCGGGACGCAGCGCAGGTACGAGAGATCGAACGCGCCCTGATGCGTCGCGCCGTCGCCGCCCACGAGGCCGCCGCGGTCGATGGCGAACAGGACGGGCAGTTCCTGCAGGGCAACGTCATGGATCAACTGGTCGTAGGCGCGTTGCAGGAAGGTCGAGTAGATCGCGACCACGGGCCGCAGGCCTTCGCATGCGAACCCGGCGGCGAGCGTCACGGCGTGCTGCTCGGCGATCGCCACGTCGAAGTAGCGGTCCGGGAAGCGCCGGGAATACTCGACGAGACCCGAGCCTTCGCGCATGGCCGGCGTGATGCCCACCACGCGCGGGTCGATCGCGGTCACATCGCAGAGCCACTGGCCGAACACCTGGGAATACGCCGGGCCGGTCGCCTGCTCCTTGTGGATCGTGCCGCTCTGCGGATCGAACGGACCCGGGCCGTGCCACTTGATCGGGTCGGCCTCGGCCGGCGCGTAGCCTTTGCCCTTGCGCGTGACGACGTGCAGGAACTGCGGGCCTTCGACGTCTTTCAGGTTGTCGAGCGTCTTGACCAGCGCGTCCAGATCGTGGCCGTCGATGGGCCCGAAGTAGTTGAACCCCATCTCCTCGAACATCGTACCCGGCAGCACCATGCCCTTGAAATGCTCCTCGGAGCGGCGCGCGAGTTCCCAGACCGTCGGCATGCGGCGGAGGATCTTCTTGCCGCCCTCGCGCAGTGCCGCGTAGGTCTTGCCGGAGAGGATGCGCGCGAAGTAATTGGACAGCGCGCCGACGTTCTCCGAGATCGACATGTCGTTGTCGTTGAGCACGACGAGGATGTTGGCGTCGAGCGCACCCGCGTGGTTGAGCGCCTCGAATGCCTGGCCCGCGGTGATGGCGCCGTCGCCGATCACCGCGACGACGCGGCGTTTTTCGCCCTTGGCCTTCGCGGCGAGCGCCATGCCGATCGCGGCGCTGATCGAGGTGCTGGAATGCCCCACGCCGAACGTGTCGTATTCGCTCTCGAAGCGGCTCGGGAACGGGGCCAGGCCGCCCTTGAGCTTGATGGTCTGCAGCCGGTCGCGGCGGCCGGTGAGCACCTTGTGCGGATAGGCCTGATGCCCGACGTCCCAGACCAGCCGGTCGTACGGCGTGTCGAGGACGTAGTGCAGCGCCACCGTGAGCTCGACGGTGCCCAGACCCGCGGCGAAGTGGCCGCCCATCTGGCTGACTGTGTGGATCAGGAAGTCGCGCAGCTCGTCGGCCACCGGGCCGAGCCGCGTGGCGGGGAGCTTGCGCAGGTCCGCGGGTGTCTCGAGGCTCGCGAGCAGCGGGTAGTTGTCCAGACGCGACATCAGACTGATTTTACACGCCGGCCCGCGGCCCGTCCGCCCGCGCGTCGAGGTCGCGTTGCCGCGCGATCAGTCAGTTGCTGCGCGTCAGCAACCAGTCGGACAACGAGGCGAGGGGTCCGCGATGCCAGCCGTGTTCGCGCAACAGACCGCTGGCCCGCTCGTGCAGCTCGTGGACCCGTGCGCGTGCTGCATCGAGACCCGCGATCGCCGGATACGTCGGCATGCCGCGCGCCTCGTCACTGCCGGGCACCTTGCCGATGACCTCGACGTCGCCCTCGACGTCGAGGATGTCGTCCTGCACCTGGAAGGCCAGTCCCACGTCGGCGCCAAATCGGGCCAGCGCGTCGTGCTGGCCGGCGTTCAGGGACGGGCAGCAGCGCGCGGCCATCAGCACGCTGGCCCGGATCAGGGCGCCGGTCTTCATCGAATGCAGTTGCTCGACCTCGGACAGCGTGAGCTTGCGGCCTTCCGCGGCGAGGTCCAGGGCCTGCCCGCCGGCCATGCCCGCGGTACCGCTCGCCACTGCGAGCAACTCGATGATGCCGACGCGCATCGCGGGATTGGTGGGCATGCCCGGGTGCACCGCCAGCAACTGGAAGGCCAGCACCTGCAACGAGTCGCCCGCCAGGATCGCCGTCGCCTCGTCGAAGGCCTTGTGGCACGTCGGCCGGCCCCGCCGCAGGTCGTCATCGTCCATGGCTGGCAAATCGTCGTGGACCAGCGAATAGCAGTGGATCAGCTCGACGGCGCAGGCCGGTGCATCGACGTGCGCGAGCGGTACGCCGAGCGTTTCGGCCGTGGCATAGACGAGGGCGGGGCGGATGCGCTTGCCGGGCGCGAGCACGCTGTAGCGCTGTGCCGCGTGCAGGCGCGAGGGGTTGACGTCGACCGCCGGCAGCCAGCGGTCGAGTTCACACTCGACACGGGCGCGCCAGTGGTCGAGGGCGCTCTGCAGCACGTCGCGTTCTGCATCGGATGCGGATTTCGCGGCCCGCGTGTCGCTCATCCCTCGTCGGGCTCGAACGGGTCGGGCTCGGCCGTGGCGTTCTTCTGCAGCAGGATCTCGACCTTCTGTTCGGCCTGCTGCAGGGCGCGCTGGCATTCACGCGCCAGCCCGACGCCCCGTTCGAATCGCTTCAGCGCCTCCTCGAGCGAGAGCTCGCCATGCTCGAGCGAGTCGACGGCGGCCTCGAGCTCGGCGAGGGCACGTTCGAAGTCGGGTTGGGGAGGGGAGGATTCGGTCACGCACGGTCTCCGGAGGGCGGCAAGCCTTGCACAGGGGTGGAGATGGGTCAACGCGCCGGCTGCCGTCGGTGCCAGCCGGTGGCTGGCTTCAGCAGCGCAGCGAAGCGGCACGTGAGGCGGTTGACGTGCGCTTAGACTTGGTCTAGAAGTGGCTGACGACGCGTGTCCACGCGTTTTGACAACGACGCAACGCAGAGTGGAGGGTAAAGCCATGTCCCTGCAGGGAACGCAGACCGAATCCAACCTGAAAACCGCCTTTGCTGGCGAGTCGCAAGCCAATCGCCGCTACCTGTATTTCGCGCAGAAGGCGGACGTCGAGGGTTTCAACGACGTCGCCGCCGTGTTCCGCTCGACTGCCGAGGGCGAAACGGGCCATGCGCATGGGCACCTCGAGTACCTGGAAGCCGTCGGGGATCCCGCGACGGGTCTGCCGATCGGTTCGACCTCGAACAACCTCAAGGCAGCGATCGCGGGCGAAACACACGAGTACACCGACATGTATCCCGGCATGGCCCGGACCGCACGCGACGAGGGTTTCGAGGAGATCGCCGACTGGTTCGAGACGCTCGCCAAGGCCGAGCGCTCGCACGCCAATCGCTTCCAGAAGGCGCTCGACACGCTTTGACCGCATTGCCAGCGGTCGTCGAGGCAGACGCTGCGCCGGGGCAAGGGGGTGGCCCCGATCCACCCCTTGTTGCCCGGCGGGGCGGCCCGGTCGAGTCGTGCACGGGAGCCACGCCATGACGGACGAAACCACCGCCACCCCGTCCCCGGGCTCGGGAGCGCGCGAGGGCAGTCTCGCACGGCCGACGCGACACCCGGTCGCGTGGCGCAGCCCGGAGTTTCACGACGAGACGGCGCTCGTGCACGAACTCGGGCGCGTCTACGAGCTGTGCCACGGCTGTCGCCGCTGCTTCAGCCTCTGCAATGCCTTTCCGCTGCTGTTCGATGCGATCGACGCCTCACCCACCGGCGAACTCGACGGCGTCGATCGCAAGGTGTTCTGGCAGGTCGCCGACCACTGCTATCTCTGCGACATGTGCTACATGTCGAAATGCCCATACGTGCCGCCGCACCCGTGGAACATCGACTTTCCACACCTGATGCTGCGCGCCAAGGCGTTCAGGTTCCGCCAGGGCGGGACGCGGCTGCGCGACACGCTGCTGAGCTCGACCGATCTCGTCGGGCGGATCGCCGGCATCCCGGTCGTGGCGCAGGTCGTCAACAAGGTCAACGACACCGCGTTCGGCCGACAGATGCTCGAAAAGACGCTCGGCGTGCATCGGCAGGCGCCGCTGCCGCGCTATCACAGCACGTCCGGTCGCGCCCGGGTCGCGCGCGGCCATCGCGTCGACGCGACGGAGGCGCAGGCGACGGCGAAGACGCGAGGCCGCATCGCGATCTTCGTCACCTGCTACTGCAACCGCAACGAGCCCGACATCGTCGCCGACCTCGCTGCCGTGTTCCGTCACAACGGCGTCCCGGTGACGCTCGTGCCGCAGGAGAGGTGCTGCGGCATGCCAAAGCTCGAACTCGGCGACCTCGAGTCCATAGAGCGGGCGAAGGACGTGAACGTCCCGGCGCTGGCCGCGATGGTGGAGCAGGGCCACGACCTCGTGGCGCCGGTCCCGTCGTGCGCGCTGATGTTCAAGCAGGAGCTTCCGCTGCTGTTTCCGGAGGACGAGACCGTCGCGAAGGTCGCGGCGGCCATGTTCGACCCGTTCGAATACCTCGCGCTGCGACATGCGGCGGGGCTGCTGCGCACGGACTTCGCCCGAGGGCTCGGCAAGGTGAGCTATCACGTGCCCTGCCACCTGCGTGTGCAGAACCTCGGCCTCAAGACGCGCGACGTGCTGAAATTGGTACCGGGTACCGAATTAGAGTCGATCGAGCGCTGCTCGGGCCACGACGGCACCTACGGTGTGAAGAAGGAATATCGCGACGCGTCGATGAGGATCGGCCGTCCCGTCTTCGGCAAGGTGAAGAACGCCGCGCCGGACCATTACGCCAGCGACTGCCCCATGGCGGGTCACCAGATCGAGTCGGGTCTCGGCGCCGACGCGAAACCGCCGACGCACCCGATCACGCTGCTGCGCATCGCCTACGGTCTCTGAACGGACGACACGGTCATGAATGCCACCGACCTCGACGGCGCGCAGCCCCCCGGTCACCGCAAGCTGCGGCCCGAAGACCTCTTCAGCCTCGAGCAGTATGCGCAGCGCCGACCGCAATTCCGCCCGAGCGTGATCGCGCACAAGAAGCGCCGGACGCTGGCCGTGGGCCCCAACGCGACCTTCTGCTTCGAGGACCGGCTGACGGTGCAGTACCAGGTGCAGGAGATGCTGCGCATCGAGCGCATCTTCGAGGCCGCGGGCATCGTCGACGAACTCGGCGCCTACAATCCGCTGATCCCGGACGGGAGCAACTGGAAGGCGACGTTCATGCTCGAATACCCGGATCCGGACGTGCGCCGCGATGCACTCGCCGGGCTCAAGGGCGTCGAGGACCGTTGCTGGGTGCGGGTCGCGGGCCATGACCGCGTCTACGCCGTCGCGGACGAGGACCTGGACCGCGAGAACGAGGCAAAGACCTCGTCGGTGCACTTCCTGCGGTTCGACCTGACGTCGGCCATGGTGGTGGCGGCCAAGGGAGGCGCTGCCATCGGTGTCGGCGTGGATCACGACAATTACCGTCATGCGGCCGAGCCCGTGACCGAGGCCGTGCGCGCGGCGCTGGTGGCCGATCTGGCATAGACTGCGCAGCGTCATGCGCAACCTCGTTCGTCTCTCGCTGCTCGGCCTCGCGCTGGCCGCGTATCCGACACACGCCGCCGACATCCTGATTCGCAACGCCGTGATCTACGACGGCACTGGTGGAGTGTCTCGTGCCGGCGACGTGCGCGTCCGCGGGTCGCGGATCGCCGAGGTCGCGCCGCACATCGACGCCGGGCCCGGGGAAGCGGTGCACGATGCGCACGGCCTGGCGCTCGCGCCCGGCTTCATCGACGTGCACAGCCACGGCGGAGGCGGGCTGCTCGACGACCTCGACGCGGCCACGCTCACGCGCCAGGGCGTCACCACCATTCTCGTCGGGCAGGACGGCGAGTCCGACTACCCGCTGGCGGACTGGCTCGGGCGTCTCGAACGCACACCGCCGGCGGTCAATGTCGCGAGCATGGTGGGGCATGCGACCATCCGCGAACGAGTGCTCGGCAAGGACCTGTACCGCGCGGCGACGCCGGCCGAGGTCGAGCGCATGGAGCCGCTGCTCGCGGCCGAACTCGCGGCCGGCGCGTTCGGTCTGTCGACCGGTCTCGAGTACGAGGCGGCGCATTTCGCCACGACTGACGAGGTCGTCGCGCTTGCGCGCGTCGCCGCGGCCGCGGGCGGCTTCTACCAGAGTCACGTCCGCGACGAGGCCAACGAGGTTTACGCGTCGTTCGACGAAGTGCTGCGGATCGGGCGCGAGGCGCGCATCCCCGTGCAGATCACGCACATCAAGCTCGGGTCGACGCCGGTGTGGAACACGGCGGCGACGCGCATGCCGGCCCTGTTCGAGCGGGCGAGGCGCGAAGGCGTCGACCTGAAGGCCGACGTGTATCCGTACACGTTCTGGCATTCGACGATCCGCGTGATCGTGCCGGACCGTGACTGGTTCAACGCGGCCAAGGTCGGGCGCGCCATCGCCGACAACGGCGGGCCGTCCGCAGTGAGGCTCGGCAAGTACGTGCCGCAGCCGGAGCTGGCCGGGAAGACGCTCGACGAGGTGGCGCGGGCCTGGGCCGTCACGCCGGTCGAGGCGTACATGCGCATCGTCCGGGAAACGTCTGGGGAAGACGATTCCGGCGAGTCCCGGGAGGTCGTGCTGGTCACGTCGATGAACGAGGCGGACCTGCGCTGGTTCATCGTCCAGCCCGACATCATGTTCAGCAGCGACGGAACGCTGCACGGCGCGCACCCACGCGGCGCGGGGGCGTTTCCACGCGTCCTCGGACGCTACGTGCGCGAGCTGAAGCTGCTGCCGCTCGAGACGGCGATCCACAAGATGACGGGGCTGCCGGCGCGTCAGCTCGGTCTCGACGACCGCGGTCGCATCGAGCGCGGCAGCGTGGCCGATCTCGTGCTGTTCGATCCGGCGACGGTCCTCGACCGGTCGACTGTCGAGCAGCCGCAGGCGGCGCCGAGCGGCATCGATGCCGTGATGGTGTCGGGCGAATGGGTCTTGCGCGATGCGACGGTGACCGGCGCACATCCGGGCCGCGTGCTGCGCAGGAGCCGGCGCGGGCGCTGAATCATGCTGGAACTGCGCAAGCCCTACCTGCTGTATCTCGGCGACGTCACGCTGCCCTCCGACGCCAAGACCGCGTTCGGGCTGCGCGACTGGTGCCCCGTCGACGTCGTCGGCGAATGGTCGCGGCCCGAGGCCACCGTGTCGCTCGGCTTGCCGCCGCTCGACCCGGCGGCCGCGGCGGCGCGAGGTGCCGGCTCGATTGTCATCGGCGTGGCCCCGGCCGGCGGCGCCTTGCCAGCGCACTGGCAGGACGATCTCGTCGCGGCACTCGATGCCGGTCTCGACGTCGTGAGCGGCCTGCACACACGGCTCGCGATGCTGCCGCGACTGGTGCGTGCGGCGACGCGCTCGCGTCTCGTCGACGTGCGTCATCCGACCCGAGCCTATCCCGTGGCGACGGGCCGCAAGCGCAGCGGCAGGCGCGTGCTGACGGTGGGCACGGACTGCGCGCTGGGCAAGAAGTACACGGCACTCGCGCTCACCCGCGCGTTGCAGGCGCGTGGCGCCGACGCGACGTTTCGTGCCACGGGGCAGACCGGCATCCTCATCGCCGGCGGCGGCATCGGCATGGACGCCATCGTCGCGGACTTCCTCGCGGGCGCGGCCGAGGCGCTCTCGCCCGATGCCGATGCCGCGCACTGGGACGTCATCGAGGGCCAGGGCTCGTTGTTCCATCCGGCCTATGCCGCCGTGACGCTGGGGCTGCTGCACGGCTCCCAGCCGGACGCGATCGTGCTGTGCCACGCGCCGGAGCGCACGACGATCGAGGAATATCCGGATTACCCGATTCCGCCGCTGGCCGAGGCGATCGACGTCTATCTCCAGGCCGGGCGGTTGACGAATCCCGCGATCCGCTGCGTCGGCATCGCGGTCAACTCGTCGTCGCTCGACGACGCCCGCTGGACCGTGTACCGCGAGCGGCTCGAGCGCGACCTGCGGTTGCCCGTCTGCGACCCGATGCGCGGCGGGGTCGAGCGGATCGCGGCCGCCCTGCTCGCCACATGATGCGGCTCGAGACGGCGATCGAACACTGGGAACTCGTCGAACCGTTCGCCACGGCCCGCGACTGCATCACTCACGTGCCCGTGATCGTCGTGCGCCTGACGGCCATGGACGGGCAGCATGGCCGGGGCGAGGCCGCGGGCGTCGATTATGACGGCGAGACGCCGCAGACCATGACGGAGCAGTTGCAGACGGTGCAATCGCAACTGCACGCGGGCGTCACGGGCGAGGAGCTTGCTTCACTGCTGCCGGCCGGCGGCGCACGCAACGCGCTCGACTGCGCGCTCTGGGACCTGCGTGCCAGGCAATCCGGCGTGCCGGTCTGGCGGGCCGCCGGGCTGCCCAGGCCCCGGCCCGTGACCACGGCGTTCACGATCGGCCTCGGCGACGTCACGGACGTGCGCCGCAAGGCCGAAGCCGCGCGCGGCCTGCCCCGGCTCAAGCTCAAGGTCGACGCCGAGCGGCACGTTGATCTCGTGCGTGTCGTGCGCGAGGTGCAGCCGCACGTGCCGCTTCTCGTCGACGCCAACCAGTCCTGGACGCGCGGGCTGCTCGAGCGGCTCATGCCGCCGCTGCGCGATCTCGGCGTCGAGCTGATCGAGCAGCCGCTGGCGCGCGGTCTGGACGGGGAACTCGACGGCCTGGCCCCGGTCGTGCCGCTCGCCGCGGACGAGTCCTGCACGGACCGTGCATCGCTCGCGGCGCTGCGGGGCCGCTACCAGTTCGCCAACGTGAAGCTGGACAAGTGTGGGGGCCTCACCGAGGCGTTCGCGCTGTGCCACGAGGCGGAGCGGCTCGGGTTCGGTCTCATGGTCGGCAACATGTGCGGCACTTCGCTGGCGATGGCGCCGGCGTTCCTCATCGCGCAGCGTTGCCGCCACGTCGATCTCGACGGGCCACTGCTGCAGCGTCGCGACCGCCCGCACGCGATCCACTACGAAGCGGGCCGCATGCACCCGCCGTCGCCGGAGCTCTGGGGCTGACGCGAGCGTGGGCGTGCTCTGCTACTATGCGCGCGCTTTTTGAACCCCAAACGAGCCGGGGACCGATCCACGCATGAGCCAGTCCTATACCGCTCGAGACATCGAAGTCCTGAGCGGACTCGAGCCCGTCCGGCGCCGGCCGGGCATGTACACCGACACGAGCCGGCCGAACCATCTCGCGCACGAGGTCGTCGACAACAGCGTCGACGAGGCGCTCGCCGGCCACTGCAGCCGCATCGACGTGACCGTCTACAAGGACGGTTCGCTCGAGGTCGTCGACGACGGCCGCGGCATGCCGGTCGACATCCATCCGAAGGAGAAGGTGAGTGGCGTCGAGCTGATCCTCACGCGGCTGCACGCGGGCGGCAAGTTCTCGGCCGAGTCGGGCTACAAGTTCGCGGGCGGCCTGCACGGCGTGGGCGTGTCGGTTGTCAACGCGCTGTCGAAGCACCTCGAATGCTGGGTGCGCCGTGGCGGCAAGGAATACAACATCTCGTTCAAGGACGGGAAGGTGCATTCGAAGCTCGAGGTCGTGGGCGACGTGGGCAGGAGCAACACCGGCACGACGGTGCGCTTCTGGCCCGACCCTGCATTCTTCGACGCACCGGACTTCGCGACCACGAAGCTCAAGCACGTGCTCAAGGCCAAGGCGGTGCTGTGTCCGGGTCTGCGCGTGCGCTTCCATTACGAGAAGACCGGCGAGAAGGAGGAGTGGCTCTACACCGAAGGCCTCGCGCAATACCTGCGCGAGTCGGTGGCGACGGGCGAGTTCCTGCCGGACGAGCCGTTCACGGGCAAGGTCGAAGGGGAGCAGGAAGGCGTCGACTGGGCCGTGGTGTGGCGCGTCGACGGCGCGACGCGGTTCGAGGAGAGCTACGTCAACCTGATCCCGACAGCCCAGGGCGGCACGCACGTCAACGGCTTCCGGCTCGGGTTGACCGAGGCCGTGCGCGAGTTTTGCGAGTTCCGCAACATCCTGCCGCGCGGCCTCAAGCTCGCACCGGAGGACGTCTGGGACGACACCAGCTACGTGCTCTCGATGAAGATGCGCGACCCGCAGTTCGCGGGCCAGACCAAGGAGCGGCTCTCCTCGCGTGAGCCGGCGGCGTTCGTCTCCGGCATCGTCAAGGACCAGTTCGGCCTGTGGCTCGCGCAGCACCCCGAGCAGGGCGAGCGCATCGCGCAGCTCGCGATCATGAACGCGCAGACCCGACTCAAGGCGAGCCAGAAGGTGGCGCGCAAGCGCGTGGTCGCGGGCCCGGCGCTGCCGGGCAAGCTGGCCGACTGCTCGAGCCAGGACCCGAAGCGCGCGGAGCTGTTCCTCGTCGAAGGCGATTCGGCGGGCGGCTCGGCCAAGCAGGCGCGCGACCGGGAATTCCAGGCCGTGATGCCGCTGCGCGGCAAGATCCTCAACACCTGGGAAGTCGAGCCCGCCGAGGTACTGTCCTCCCAGGAGGTGCACGACATCACGGTCGCGATCGGCGTCGAGCCCGGTGCCGCCGACATCTCGAACCTGCGCTACGCCAGGATCTGCATCCTCGCCGACGCCGACTCCGACGGCCTGCACATCGCGACGCTGCTCTGTGCGCTGTTCCTGCGGCATTTCCGGCCGCTCGTGCTGGCGGGGCACGTCCACGTGGCGATGCCGCCGCTCTACCGCATTGATCATGGCAAGCAGGTCGCCTACGCACTCGACGACGCCGAGCGCAACGGCATCCTCGAACGCATCCGTGCCGAGAACCCCCGCGCGAAGCCGACGGTGACGCGCTTCAAGGGCCTCGGCGAAATGAATCCGCTGCAGTTGCGCGAGACGACCATGGCGCCCGAGACGCGCCGGCTCGTGCTGCTCACGGTCGACGCCCAGGACCACGCCGATCAGGTCATGGACATGATGCTCGCCAGGAAGCGTGCGTCGGACCGGCGTGACTGGCTCGAGACCAAGGGCAACCTCGCGAGCGTCGTGACGCCCGGCATCGAGGGCGTCGCCGCCGACGCCGCCGCAACGGGCGCCGCGGCCGAGGCAGAGTGACCATGGCGAACACGAACGATCCGAACGCGACTCTGGGCTTCGAGGGCATCGAGCGGCAGCCGCTGTGCGCGTTCACCGAGCGCGCGTACCTCGAGTACTCGATGTACGTCATCCTCGACCGCGCGCTGCCGCACGTCGGCGACGGTCTCAAGCCCGTGCAGCGTCGCATCATCTACGCGATGAGCGAGCTCGGCCTCGCCGCCACCGCCAAGCCCAAGAAGTCCGCGCGCACCGTGGGCGACGTGATCGGCAAGTTCCACCCGCACGGCGACTCGGCCTGCTACGAGGCGATGGTGCTGATGGCGCAGCCGTTCTCGTACCGCTACCCGATCGTGGACGGGCAGGGCAACTTCGGCTCGCCGGACGACCCCAAGTCGTTCGCGGCCATGCGCTACACGGAGTCGAAGCTCGCGCGCTATGCCGAGGTGCTGCTCGCCGAACTCGGTCAGGGCACGGTCGACTGGACGCCGAACTTCGACGGATCGCTCGAGGAGCCGGCGCTGCTGCCGGCGCGGCTGCCGAACCTGCTGCTGAACGGCGCGATGGGCATCGCCGTCGGCATGGCGACGGACATTCCGCCGCACAACCTGCGTGAGGTCGCCGCTGCGTGCGTGCACCTGCTCGAGGACCCGAAGGCCACGACGTGGCGGCTCTGCGAACACGTGCTCGGTCCCGATTTCCCCACCGGCGCGGAAATCATCACGCCGCGCGAGGATCTGCTGAAGATCTACGAGACCGGCAACGGCACGTTCCGCGCCCGTGCGCGCTTCGAGGTCGAGGACGGCGAGATCGTGATCACCGAGCTGCCGTTCCAGGTCTCGGGCTCGAAAGTGCTCGAGCAGATCGCGGCGCAGATGCGCGCCAAAAAGCTGCCCATGGTCGAGGACCTGCGCGACGAGTCCGACCATGAGCACCCGACGCGCCTCGTGATCACACCGCGTTCGAACCGCGTCGACACCGAGCAGGTCATGACGCATCTGTTCGCCACGACGGACCTCGAGCGCAGCTACCGCGTCAACCTGAACGTGATCGCGCGCGACGGTCGCCCACGCGTGATGGGTCTCAAGCCGCTGCTTGCGGAGTGGTTGTCGTTCCGCGTCGACACGGTGACGCGCCGGCTGCAGTACCGGCTGGAGAAAGTCGACGCACGCCTGCACATCCTCGACGGACTGCTCGTCGCCTACCTGAACCTCGACGAGGTCATCCGCATCGTCCGCACCGAGGACGAGCCCAAGGCAGCGTTGATGGCGCGCTTCCAGCTGTCGGAGGCGCAGGCCGAAGCGATCCTCGAGACCAAATTGCGCCATCTCGCGCGTCTCGAGGAAATGAAGATCCGCGGCGAGCAGGCCGAGCTCGCGCAGGAGCGCGAACGGCTCCAGAAGCTGCTCGGCAGCAGGGCGAAGCTCAGGAAGCTGGTGCGCGACGAGATCCTGGCCGATGCGGCGAAGTACGGAGACGGGCGACGCAGCAAGCTGGTCGAGGGAGCCGTTGCCGCGCAGGCGATCGACGCGACCGAGCTGGTCGCAAGCGAACCGGTCACTGTGGTGCTGTCGAAGAGCGGCTGGGTCCGGCAGGCCAGGGGCCACGAGATCGATCCGCGCACGCTTTCGTACAAGACGGGCGACGAGTTTCGGGCCTGCGCCAGGGGGCGCACGACGCAATTCGCGGTGTTCCTCGACAGCACGGGCCGGTCGTACAGCCTGCTCGCGCATACGCTGCCTTCGGCGCGGGGGCAGGGCGAGCCGCTGTCCGGACGGCTCGATCCACCCGACGGCGCGACGTTCCCGGGCGTGATGATCGGCGAACCCGAGGATCGCTGGGTGCTCGCGAGCAGTGCCGGCTATGGCTTCGTCGTCAGGCTCGCGGACCTCAACAGCCGCAATCGCGCGGGCAAGGCGGTGCTCAACGTGCCCGAGGGCTACGTGGCGATCGCGCCGGCCGCGATCCCGCCCGTCGAGGATCCGAAGGCCGTGGTGCTGCTTGCGGCACTCAACTCCGAAGGCCGTCTGCTCACCTTCCCGGTCACTGACCTGCCCGAGATGCCGCGCGGCAAGGGCAACAAGATCTTTGGCGTCTCACACAGGAAGTCCCTGGTCGAGCCGGAAACACTGCTCGCGATCGCCACCGTGGCACCAGGGCAGGCGCTGCGGCTGCTCGTCGGCGAACGGCGCATGGCGCTGTCGTACAAGGAACTCGCCGACTACCGCGGAGAGCGTGGCCAGCGCGGTGCGGTGCTGCCGCGCGGCTGGCGCAAGGCCGAGGCGCTTGAGGTCGAGTAGGGTGCCGACAAGGTGCCCGGCACCTCGCTATCCGATCGTGACCGACTCGGGCGTGTTGACGAAGTAGCCCTGGATGAACTCGATGCCGAGCTGCCACAACACGGCCATGGTGTTGGCGTCCTCTACGCGCTCGGCGATCGTCGTCACGCCGTGCTTGCGGGCGATGTCGACGAGCCCCTTGACCTTCTCCTGCAACGGCCGGTCATTGGCGATCCCCTGCATCAGGGCGCCGTCGATCTTCACGTAGTTGACCGGGAGGCGGTGCAGCAAAGCACCAGGGTCGCCGCCCGAGGCGCCGAAATGCTCGATCGCGAACTCGATGCCGAGCGCCGACAGCAGGCCCTGCAGTGTGCGGGCCTCGCGCGGCTGGGCCTGCACCATTTCCTCGGTCATCTCGACGACGATGCGCTCGGCTGGCACGCCCGTCGTCTTCAGCTGCTGCTGCAGCCAGGTGCCGAGCGTCTGGTCGTGCATGGAATCGCGCGACAGCCTGACGAACACACGGTGCGGCTGCTTCGCGGCGCAGAAGGACATGGCCGCGCCGACAATCCAGCGGTCGATGTTCTTCATCAGGTCCGTGCGTTCGGCCACTGCCAGGAACTCCGACGGCAGTACTTCCTGGCCCGCCTCGTCGAGCATACGGACGAGCAGGTCGAACATGGGCCGGTCCTCGCCGACCAGACTGGCGATTGGCTGCTGCACGAGCCGGAAGCGGTTCGCCATCAGCGCGGCCTTGATCTGGTTCGCGACGGCGCGATCGGCTTCGTCGATTTCCGGCTTTGCGCCCGGGGGCGACTTGTGCACGCTGCGATTGCCGCCCGCGGCTGCGGCCGAACGCTGTGCGCTGATTGCGGCGTCGAGCGGCTTCTGCAGCAGGTCGCCCTGCGCCTGCAGCGGCGCGGAACCGATGCTGCAGGTGACCTCCAGCCTCTCGCCGCGTGCCTGGAATGGCGCTTCGGCGATGCGTTCGAGCAGCTTGGCGAGCCAGCTCTCCTGGTCGCGGGCATTGCCGCGCTCGAGCAGGATGGCGAAGCCGCGCGATGACACGCGGCTCGCCAGGTCACCGGGCTGCAGGTGTTCCTGCACGCGCCGCGCGAGCGTCTCGAGGATTTCCTCGCCAGGCAGCGGGCCGTAGTTGCGCTCGATCTCGTCGAACGCGTCCGGTGTCAGGTAGGCGATCGAGCGAAGGCCGGCCTTGAGGGGTTGCGCGGCGCGTGCCGTGGCCGCCTCCATGAAGGACGTGCGCCGCAACAGGCCCGTCTGGCTGTCGAGACGCATCGCGTCCTCAAGTTGCCGCGCCATGGTTTCGATGTCGCGCTTCTGCGTCTGCACGCACAGGCGCACGGCGGCCTCGCCCTCGAATTCGAAGCGCTCGAGCGTCAGCTCGAGCGCGAGTGTGTTGCCATTGGGTAGCGCGGCGACAGCGCTCAGTGCATGACCGGTCCATTTGCCCTGCATCGCGGCGACCACGGCACCCTTGATCGCGGCGTGGCTGCGGGCGTGGAACAGGTCCATCAGCGGCTGGCCGAGCAGATCAGTGGCGTCGGCGTGGCCGAAGAGTTCGCTCCAGGCTGGATTGACGTCGACGACGATGCCTTCCTGCACGTGCGCGATCGCGTCGATCGAGCCCGTCATGAATGCGCGCATCTGGTCGCGGTACTGCCGGGCCGAGGCCAGCGTGCCGCTCAGCGCATGGTCGAGACGCGCCGCGTCGAGCTCGCGGGCCGCGACGGCCTGCAGGCGGTGCCGGGCGGACAACGTCACGACGTCCTGAGCGCCGAGCTCGAGGCCACGAATCAGGTCCGCCTCCGTCAGCGACTCGCGGACGACCAGCACCGGTACGCGCGAAGCGGCGCGGGCGCGCTGCGCCATCGCACTCTCCAGTTCGTCGCCGTCGGCGACGCAGAAAAAGATGAGTTGCGGATCGTTGGGAGCGGCGAGCGCGTCACCCAGGTCGGCCAGGTCGCGCACCCAGCTGCAGTGCACGGCCTGTCCGGCATTGCGCAGCGTGCTGTTGATGACCTCGACCGGGTCCTGCTGGCGCGACAGGACGACGACTGGGATGGCGCTGCTTTCGGCCAAGATCCTACCCCGTGCGTGCGCGGCACCCGTGGGGGGCCGCTCGCGATGATTGTCAAATCGCGCCGGATCATAGCACCGGGTTTTCGGCCGCTAACGTGACGCAGGTGGCAGCATTGTCTTGGAAGCAGCACCTGGCACCTCGCGCACGAGCCGCGGTACGAGGTATCCAGGGTGCCGTGCCGCCAGTGCCGCGACGAGGTCGCGCGCCTCGTCGTCGGGCACTTCGAAATGCGCGGCGCCCCGCACGCGGTCGAGCACGTGGAGGTAGTAGGGCAGCACGCCGGCCGCGAACAGCGCCTCGCCGAGGTCGGCGAGCGCGTCGACCGTGTCATTGATGCCGCGCAGCAGCACCGACTGGTTGAGCAGCGTGGCCCCGTCCTCGCGCAGGGCAGCGAGCGCGGCGCGGACGTCGGCGGCATCGCGCAGTTCGTTGGCGTGGTTCGCGTGGATGACCATGACGCGTTGCAGATGCGGCGCGGCATTCCAGGCACGCAGGAAGCCGGCGTCGATGCGTTCCGGCAGCACGACCGGCAGGCGCGTATGGATGCGCAGGCGCCGCAGGTGCGGGATGTTGCCGAGCGCAGCGACGAGCTCGCCGAGCCGGCGGTCGCTGAGCGTGAGTGGGTCGCCGCCGCTCAGCAGCACCTCGTGGATGGAGGCATCGGCGCGCAGGGCCGCGAGCGCCGCGGCGAACGAGTGCCGCCCCGCGCTCTGCTCGCCGTACGGGTACTCGCGCCGGAAGCAGTAGCGGCAGTGCACGGCGCAGGCGCCCGTCGTGACCAGCAGTGCGCGCCCATGGTACTTGCGCAGCACCCCTTCGCCGGCCAGCGCATGCAGGTCGCCGACCGGGTCCGCGACGTAGCCGGGCGTTGCGCGAAGCTCGGCCCCGACCGGAAGCACCTGTCGCAGCAGCGGATCGTCGGGGTCACCGGGCCGCATGCGCGCCACGTAGCTGCGCGGCACCTTGAGTGCGAAGCCCTCCGCCGCGGCGCTCGAGGCGCCCGCCGACGAGGGGTCGAGCCCCAGCGCGGCAAACAGCTCCGCCGGGGTACGCACGCACTCCCGCAGGGCCTGCTGCCAGCGGGCGGGGGCGAGGTGACGGGGGTGGTGGGTTCCGGGTATCATGCGCGGCTTGCCGTGGGCGGCAACCGGCCATTGTCGCGGGAATCACCGCGCCTGACCACCCCGCCTGGGCCCATCGCTCCACCGCAGCATTCCCGGCACACCCAACCATGTCCAGCTACAGCACGAACGAGTTCAAGTCCGGCCTCAAGATCATGCTCGACGGCGATCCCTATGTGATCGTCGAGAACGAGTTCGTGAAGCCCGGCAAGGGCCAGGCGTTCAATCGCGTACGCATCCGCAACCTGAAGACGGGCCGCACGCTGGAACGCAACATGAAGTCCGGCGACACCGTCGAGGGCGCCGACATCGTCGAGACGGAGATGCAGTACCTCTACAACGATGGCGACTTCTGGCACTTCATGGTGCCGGAGAACTTCGAGCAGCATACTGCGGGCAAGGAAGCGATGGGCGAGTCCGCGCTGTGGCTCAAGGATGGCACGATGTGCACCGTCATGCTGTGGAACGGGGTGCCGCTGTCGGTGAATCCGCCGGCGCACGTTGAACTCAAGATCGTCGAGACGGACCCGGGCGTACGCGGCGACACGGCCACCGGTGGGCAGAAGCCCGCGAAGCTGGAGACCGGTGCCGTCGTGCGCGTGCCGCTGTTCATCAACGAAGGTGAGGTCATCCGCGTCGACACCCGGACGTCCGAATACCTGAGTCGCGCCAAGGGCTGACCGGAGCCCGAGGCACATCCCGGCCCGCCGGGTCGCCAGCGTGCGCATGCGTCGCCCGGGCGGTTGGCGGGCGCGGTGATTCAGGCGCGTTCGCAGGGGAAGGCGACGACCTCGTCGATCCGGCTGGCCCGGGCGGCGACCATGACCAGCCGGTCGAAGCCCAGCGCCACGCCGGCGCACGGCGGCAGACCATGTGCCAATGCGGCCAGGAAGCGCTGGTCCATGCATCGCCCAGGCTGGCCCCTCGCGCGTCGTTGCTCCAGGTCGGCCTCGAAGCGCGCACGCTGTTCCACGGACGAGCCGAGTTCATGAAAGCCGTTGGCGAGTTCGAGCGGACCCCAGAATGCCTCGAAGCGGGCGGCGACCTCACCGTGGACCTGCGCGAGCGCGGCCTGGCTCGCCGGAAAGTCGTACAGGAACGTCAGGCGGTCTATCGCGAACGAGCCCGCGACGACCGTACCCATCGCCAGGTCGAGCACGTCGTCGCGCGCCGGAGCGTCACGCATCGACTCCGGCAGGATCACGCCGGCGTTCGCGAGCGCCGCCACGATGCGCGCCACGGGGTCATGGAGCGGGTCGACGCCGAGCGCGCGTTCGAAGGCATCGACGTAGCTCACGCGTTCGCTCGCTGCCACCGTGCGATGTTCCTGCAGCAGCCGGTGCACGAGCGCCTCGACGTCACCCATCAGCGCGTGATGATCAATGCCGCGCCGGTACCACTCGATCATCGTGAATTCCGGATTGTGGCGCCTGCCGCGTTCGCCCGCGCGAAACACGCGACAGACCTGGTAGAGGTCGGGCGCGCCGGCGCAGAGCAGTCGCTTCATGGCGTACTCGGGTGAGGTCTGCAGGAATCCCGCGGTGGCTGCGTGTGCGGCGTCGTCCACGACCCGCAGGGCTTCGAGGTGGACGTCGGTGACCGGCGCGCGCACGAGCGCGGGCGTTTCGACCTCCAGCGTGCCGGTCTCGGCGAAATAGGCGCGCACGACGGCCAGCAGGCCGGCCCGCAGGCGCAGCCTTTCGAGCGTCGCCGCCGGTGCCCACTCCACATCCGGCGTGTGGGCCGGGCCGGGAGTGCCTTCGTCAGGGTCCGTCATGCGCCGCAGCGCGCGAGCGGCCGCCCCATGCGCACCGGCCGTCCCGGCTCGATGTCCGTGGCGAAAGAGAGCGGCCGGCCGAAGAGCGCGATGACGGTCGAGCCCATGTTGAAGCGCCCGAGTTCCTCGCCGCGGCGGAACGTGCGACCGACCCCGGCCTCGATGGCGCGCACCGCGCCGCGCCGCCCCGCGGGCGGGTTGATCTCCCCCGCGTAGACGGTTTCGATGCTGCCGACGAAGAGGGCACCGACGAGCACCAGGCAGAGCGGGCCCAGCTCGGTGTCGAAGTCGCAGACGACCCGCTCGTTGCGTGCGAACAGCCCAGGCACAACTCGGGCGGTCGAGGCATTCACGCTGAACAGGCGGCCGGGCACGTAGCGCGTCGCGCGCAGCACGCCGTCGAGCGGCATGTGGATGCGGTGATAGTTGTACGGGGCGAGGTACAGACACGCGAAACTGCCGCCGACGTAACGTGCCGACACGGCGGCGTCGGCCAGCAGCGCATCGCAGGTGTAGTCCATGCCCTTCGCCTGCAGCAGCCTGCCGGCGTCCGTGCGCCCGGCCTGGCTGACCGTACCGTCGACGGGGCATGCCGCGACCCCGGGCGCGTCCGTGACCGGCCGTGCGCCGGGCCGGAGCGCGCGCGTGAAGAACGCATTGAACGACTCGTAGGCAAACGGATCGTGCTGCGCCGCCTCGCGCATGTCTATCTGCGGATAGGACCGCAGCACGGTGCGGATGAGGGCGTTGCGGACCGACGGCTGTCGGCTGCGCGCCAGCGCATGCATGCCGCGCGAGAGCCCATGCTGGGGCAGCGCCCGCTGCAGCAGCGCGAACAGTCCGTCGCCGCCGGAGCGCCCGACGACCGCGTCGGTCACTCTCGCGTCTCCGCGTAATACGTCTCGAGCTTGCGGTAGTCGCGCGCGAGCGTCTCGGCGCTGAACGGCGGCGAGGCGTACGCGATCTTCCGGCCGTCGGGACTGACGAAATGCAGGCCCGCGCCGTGGTCCATCGTGTAGCCGCCCTGCGGCAGGGATACCCTGGCGAACGGCACGCCGAACGCACTGGCGGCGGCCTGCACGCCGGCGAGCGAGCCGGTGACGCCGTGGAACGAGGGGTCGAAGAACCGCACGTACTCGCGCAGCTGCGCCGGCGTGTCGCGCTCGGGGTCGACCGTGAACAGCAACACGCGGGGCTGCCGTTGCGGCGGCAGGTCGCCCAACTGCCCGCGCAGCTGCTTCAGCACGGCCAGCGTCGTCGGACACACGTCCGGACAGTGCGTGAAGCCGAAGAACACGATCGACCATTGGCCCCGTAGCGAGGCGGCGTCGAAGGGTCGGCCGTCTTCGTCGACGAGGTCGAATGGCGCGACCGCGATGCGTGGCGCGAAGACGGTCGCACGGTCCAGGGCCGGCGGTGGTGGCGCAGCCGGGCCGATCAGCCAGCGGGCGGCAACGAGGCCGACCACAAACGCTACAATGGCGAACAGGCCGAGCCGAAGATTGAGGCGGGCGGTCATCGGCGCGATTATCCCACAATGACCGCCACGAGCACGTCCCTTCCGTTCGCACGCAAACTGCCGCGGTCCCCGACCGTCGCGCAGCTCGTGCGTTTCGGCGCGCGTGAATTCGACGCGGCGGGTCTGGCCTACGGGCATGGCACCGGCGACTCGCTGGACGATGCGGCGGCGCTCGTGTTCCACGTGCTGGGCCTGGATCACGCCGATGCGGCGGCGTACGGGCGCAAGGTCGATCCGCAGGCGTTGGAGAAAGTCGCGCAGCTCTTCGCGGAGCGGCTGCGTCGCCGGGTGCCGGCCGCCTACCTCATGGGGCGCATGTGGTTCGCCGGTCTCGAGTTCGAGGTCGACGAGCGCGTCATCGTGCCGCGCTCCCCGTTCGCCGAGCTGGTCGGTGCGGGTTTTGCACCGTGGGTTGCCCCGGGACAGGTGCACCGCATCCTCGACATCGGCACCGGCTCCGGCTGCATCGCGATCGCCTGCGCCCTGCGGTTCCCCGAGGCGCGCGTCGACGCGGTCGACCTGTCGCCGGCCGCACTGGCTGTGGCGCGGCGCAACGTCGAGCGTCACGCAGTGGCTGCGCGCGTCATGCTGCACGAGGGCGACGTCTATGCGCCGCTCGGCGCGCGTCGCTACGACCTGATCGTGTCGAATCCTCCCTACGTCAGCAACGCGGAGATGTCCGCGCTGCCGGCGGAGTACCGGCACGAGCCGGACCTCGCGCTGCGGGCGGGGATCGATGGTCTCGACGTCGTCCGGCGCATCCTGCGCGATGCCGACGCGCACCTCGAGCCGGGCGGCGTGCTCGTCGTCGAGGTCGGCGACAGCGAAGAGCGTCTGCAGCAGGCCTATCCCGCCGTGCCATTCCTCTGGCTCGAGTTCGAGCGTGGCGGTGGGGGCGTATTCGTGTTGACGAAGGACGAGGTTGGCAGGCACCGTCACGCACTGGGGAAATGAAGGGCACGCATGTCGGGCAACACCTTCGGCCGGCTGTTCACGGTGACGACCTTCGGCGAAAGCCACGGACCGGCGCTCGGCTGCGTCGTCGACGGCTGTCCGCCGGGCATGCCGCTGGCCGAGGACGACATCCAGAGCGACGTCGAGCGCCGGCGCACAGGCACGTCGAAATACACGAGTCAGCGACGCGAACCGGACCGGGTGCGCATCCTCTCCGGCGTGTTCGAGGGCATGACGACCGGGACGCCGATCGGACTGCTGGTCGAGAACACGGACCAGCGCTCGTACGACTACGAAAAGATCAAGGATCGATTCCGCCCCGGTCACGCCGACTACACCTATCAGCAGAAGTACGGCCTGCGCGATCACCGCGGCGGCGGTCGCTCGTCTGCGCGCGAGACCGTCATGCGGGTCGCGGCGGGCGCCATCGCGCGCCGGTTCCTGGCCAGACAGGGCATCGAGATCTACGGCTACCTCGCGCAGGTCGGCGCGCTGCGGCTGCGGCTCGAGGAGCGCGCCGCGATCGACGCGAATCCGTTCTTCTGCGCCGAGCCGGCGCGCGTGGCCGAGTTGGAGGCGCTGATCGAAAGCTTGCGGCGCGAGGGCGATTCGGTCGGCGCGCGCGTGAACGTCGTGGCGACGGGGACGCCACCGGGGCTCGGTGAGCCGGTCTTCGACCGGCTCGACGCCGACATCGCGCACGCGATGATGGGCATCAACGCCGTGAAGGGCGTGGAGATCGGCGCGGGGTTCGCGAGCGTGGAGCAGCGCGGCACCGAGCACCGGGACGAGCTCACCCCCGCGGGGTTCTTGTCGAACCACGCGGGCGGGACGCTCGGTGGCATCTCCTCGGGGCAGGACCTGCTCGTCAGCCTGGCGCTCAAGCCGACGTCGAGCATCACGACCCCCGGCCGGTCCATCGACCTGCAGGGCCGCCCCGTCGAAGTCGTCACGACGGGCCGCCACGACCCGTGCGTCGGCATCCGCGCCGTGCCCATCGCCGAGGCGATGCTCGCGCTCGTGCTGACGGACCATTTCCTGCGGCACCGCGCCCAGAACGCCGGGGTCCAGTCAGGCACGCCGGTGATCGCCTGAAGGCCGCGCCGGCGGGCGGGGTGGGTCCGGGGTGGCGGGCCAGTCCGCGGAATTGTGCTGCACGTCCGGCATTGAGTGCACGCTCGGCGCTACAAAGGCGGTTGCGGAACCGGGCCCCGGGAGCATTCGGGTTGGGTGCGGCTGGTCAGTCCGCTATAGTTATGTCGAATTGGCAATACTTACACGAACCCGACGGTGCCCCGCGCGAGCGGCGGCACCGCGTCTCGATTCGCGACTGGTGGGAGACCCGATGAAGACTGCCGTACGCCGCGTTCTGCTCATGAGCGCGTTGATGTCCCCCGGTGCGTTGTTCGCCCTGGGTCTCGGCGAGATTCGACTGAACTCGGCGCTCAACCAGCCGTTCGATGCCGAGATCGAACTGGTCTCCGCGACGCAGGAGGACCTCGGCGCCCTGCGCGCGACGCTCGCCTCGAACGATACCTTCACCCGCTTCGGGCTCGACCGGCCGGCCTACCTTGCCGACTTCAATTTCCGCGTGACCAAGGGTCCGGGCGGCAGGGACGTGCTGCGGGTGACCTCGCCCCGGCCGGTCACCGAGCCGTTCGTGACGCTGCTCGTCGAGGCCAACTGGCCTCGCGGCCGCCTGCTGCGCGAATACACCGTGCTGCTCGACCCACCCGTCTTCACGCCCGGTCCGCCGGTGACCGAAACGGTCGCCACGCCCCGCGCCGGTTCGGGCGGCGCCACCAGCGTGCGTGCCGCGGAGCCGGTCGCCCGCGCTGCCGAGGAGCCGGCACCGTCCGCCCCCCGAGCCGCGCCGGTTGCTCCCAGGTCTGCCGATGCGGCGGTCACGCCGGGTGGGACGTATCACGTCCGTCGCAACGACACGCTCTGGAAGATCGCGAGCCAGGTGAGCCCCGGCACGCGCGCGGACGTGAACCGCGCGATGGTCTCCATCTTCCAGAACAACCCGCAGGCCTTCGACGGCAACATCAACGTGCTGCGGTCCGGCAGCACGCTGCGCATCCCCGAGGCGTCGGAGATCGAGGCGATCCCGGCCTCGGCTGCCTCCGCCGAGGTTGCGCGCCAGTACGACGCCTGGCGCAGCGGCACGACGGCGGCGGCTTCCGAACCGGGCCGTCTGCGGCTCGTGACGCCGCAGCAGGGCACGGCGGCGCCTTCGACCACCGCGCCATCGGCACCGGCGTCGGCCGCGACCGGTCCCGCGGCGACACCTGTCGCCGCTGCAGCATCGGGCGCCGCGCCGGCCACGGACGTCGAAGCCCGCGTCAAGCAACTCGAGGCCGAGCTGGCGGAGGCACGCCGGCTGCTCGAGGTCCGCAATGCGGAACTCGCGACCCTGCAGGGCGGTGCGCCCGCGCCCACGGAAGGTGCCGCGCCCGGGGCGGAACCGGAGCCGGCCGCGGGCGAGGAGCCCAGGCCCGCCGAAACGGCCAAGCCACCGAAGAAGAAAGCGCCCGCCGTCGCGCCGGAAGGCCCGACGCTGCTCGAGCGTGTGCAGGACTACTGGTGGGTGCTGCTGGGCCTGCTGGCGGCGGGTCTCGGCATGGTGCTGTTGCAGCGCATGCGACGCGAACGTGGCGCGGCCGAGGAAAACCTGGAAGAGGCCCTTGGTCGGGATCTGCGCGCGACGCCACGCTATGCACCGCGCCGTGAGCCGGAAATCCTCGTCGAGGAGAAGCGACCGGTCGAGCCGGTCCGCACCGTTTCGTCAGCTGCGGCGGTCACAGCGGCTGCGGCTGCCGCGACGCCGTCGCGCGCGGCCGAGCCGGTCCGCAAGCCGGTCTCGGTGGAAGACACGCTGTCCGGCGAAGGTCCGCTCAGCACGGAGTCGAGTGACCCGCTGGCTGAAGCTGATTTCCACATGGCCTACGGCCTCTACGACCAGGCCGCCGACCTCGTCCAGCTCGCGATCAAGCGCGAACCGCAGCGCCGCGAGCTGAAGCTCAAGTTGCTCGAGATCTTCTTCGTCTGGGGCAATCGCGACCGGTTCCTCGAGCAGGCCCGTGAACTGCACGCCAGCCGCGCCCATGCGCCGGCGGGCGAGTGGGACAAGGTCCTGATCATGGGCAAGCAGATCGCGCCGGACGAGCCAATGTTCGCCGGCTCGCCGAGCGGCGCGTCCGACATGCTCGACATGGAGCTGCACGGTGCGACCGGGACGCTGGACATCGACATGTCCGGCATGCCTGCGGCCACCACGCCGGACATCGACCTGAGCGAGAAGGCACCCGACCTCGCCAACAGCTCCGGTCTCGACTTCGTCTTCGACGAGCCGGGAGTCACCGCGGTCGACTCGCAGGTCGCGCCGACGGTCGAGACACCGATGGTGCGCGGCGAAGCCAAGACCACCAGCGACACGCAGGAGCTCACGGTCGACGATCTCGGACTCGACGTCGACGCGTTGCGCGAACTCGAGGCGCTCGAGACGAACGACGACACGGTCAACGACCAGCTCGCGTCGCCGATCGAAGACACGGTCGAGACGCGCGTGAAGGACTCCACGGCGGAGGTGCCGCTGATCGACGACCAGGATCTGCTCAGCGCCACCTCGGTGATGAGCGCGCTCGACGATTCGACATCCATCGTCGAACCTGGCGTTGTCGATCTTTCCGACGTGACGGGCGAAATGCCCAGCCTCGAAGACACGTCGATCACGGGTATCACGCGCCGCGTCAACTTCGACACGGCGTCCGAGCCGCCGACCATGAGCGAGGTGGGCACCAAGCTCGACCTGGCGCGAGCCTACATGGACATGGGCGATCCAGAGGGCGCTCGCAGCATCCTCGACGAGGTGCTGCAGGAAGGCAATGCCGTGCAGAAGCAGGAAGCCGAGCGCCTGATTGCCAGCCTGCCCTGACGGCTGGCCGGGCGCAGCGCATGCCCCGGCTCGCGCTCGGCGTCGAGTACGACGGCTCGGCGTTCGCGGGCTGGCAGTATCAGCACCATGCCCGCACGGTGCAGGGCGAGTTGCAGCAGGCGCTGAGCCGCGTCGCCGACCATCCCGTCGAGCTGGTGGCCGCCGGCCGTACCGACGCCGGCGTACATGCGCTGCAGATGGTGGCGCACTTCGATACCACGGCCGGGCGGTCGATGCACGGCTGGGTGCTCGGCAGCAATGCCAACGCCTCGAACGAGCTGACCGTCCACTGGGTCCGCCCGGTCCCTGACGATTTCCACGCGCGCCATGTTGCATTGTCGCGCCGGTACCTCTACCGCATCCTGGACCGGCGCCTGCGTCCTGCGCTCGATCGCCAGCGAGTCTGCTGGGTGCGCGCAGAACTCGATGTCGCGCGCATGCACGAGGCCGCACAGACGCTCGTCGGTCACCAGGATTTTTCGTCGTTTCGCGCGGCGGAATGCCAGTCACCGACGCCGATGCGCGACCTGCTGGAGCTGCGCGTGGAGCGCAACGGCGCCTGTGTCGACCTGCACCTGTGCGCCAACGCGTTCCTGCACCACATGGTGCGCAACATCGCGGGGTCGCTGATCCTCGTCGGGCGCGGCGAACGGCCGATGGACTGGATCGGGGAGGTGCTGCGCGCACGTGACCGGACCCGGGCCGGCCCGACCGCGCCGCCGCAGGGGCTCTATTTCGTCGCGGCGGAGTACCCCGCCGGGTTCGGCCTGCCTTCGTATACACTCCCTCGTCCGTAGCCTGGAGTGCCGTTGCAGTGACGTGGTTCGAGAAGATCATCCCCTCGCGCATCAAGACGGAGCGTCGCACGCGCTCCGTCCCCGAGGGCCTCTGGATCAAGTGCCCGGCCTGCGATGCCGTCCTGTACCGGGCCGAGCTCGAGCGCAACCTGCAGGTCTGCCCGAAATGCTCCCACCACATGCGCATCGAGGCTCGTGACCGCCTCGAACGCTTCCTCGACCCGGGCACAGGCCAGGAACTCGCGGCTGACGTCGAACCCGAGGATCCGCTCAAGTTCCGCGACAGCAAGAAGTACCGCGACCGCCTGACCGTGGCGCAGAAGACCGTGGGCGAGAAGGACGCGCTCATCGTCATGGCCGGCAGGCTGCAGGGCATCGAAGTCGTCGCCTGCGCGTTCGAGTTCCGGTTTCTCGGCGGCTCGATGGGGTCGGTGGTCGGCGAGCGGTTCACGCGCGCGGCCGAGCACTGCCTCGCCAACCGCTGGCCGCTGGTGTGCTTTTCGTCGAGCGGCGGCGCGCGCATGCAGGAAGGCCTGCTGTCGCTGCTGCAGATGAGCAAGACCAGTGCCGTGCTCGCACGCCTCGCGCAGGCGCGGCTGCCGTTCGTTTCCGTGCTGACCAATCCGACGACCGGCGGCGTCTCGGCGAGCCTCGCGATGCTCGGCGATCTCAACATCGCCGAGCCGAAGGCGCTGATCGGCTTCGCCGGACCGCGCGTCATCGAGCAGACGGTGCGCGAGACCCTGCCGGAAGGCTTCCAGCGCAGCGAGTTCCTGCTGGAGCACGGCGCGATCGACCTGATCGTCGACCGTCGCGACCTGCGCGACCGCATCGCGGTGCTGCTCGCGCTGCTGCTCGGCCGTCCGCCGCCTGCGCGACCCGACGAGCACGCGCTGTCGCCCGCGGCGCCCTGACGCGCGACGGCGACATGCCCGCCGGGCCGCGATTCGAGCGCCTCGAGGACTGGCTCGACTGGCAGCAACGCGCGCACCCGGTCGTCGTCGACCTCGGCCTCGACCGCGTGGCCCGCGTCCTCGGCCGCACCGGCTGGCGGCGTCCCGGCATTCCGGTCCTCACGGTCGGTGGCACCAACGGCAAGGGGTCGACGGTCGCGATGCTCGATGCCGTGCTGCGTGCCGCGGGCCATCGCGTCGGCACGTTCACGTCGCCGCATCTGCTCGACTACCGCGAGCGTATCCGCATCGACGGCGCCATGGTCTGCGCGGCGTCGCTCGTCGCGGCGTTCGAGCGCATCGCGGACGCGCTCGGCGCGGACACGCTGACCTATTTCGAGTTCAACACGCTCGCCGCGCTGCTCGTCTTCGAGACCGCCGGCCTCGACGCCATCGTGCTCGAGGTGGGGCTCGGCGGCCGGCTCGACGCGGTCAACGTGGTCGATGCCGACGTCGCTGTCGTGGTGTCGGTCGGCCTCGACCACATGGAATTCCTCGGTCCCGACGCCGAGTCGATCGGTCGCGAGAAGGCGGGCATCTTCCGGCCGGGCCGGCCTGCGGTGTTCGGCTCGCCGGTGCCACCGGGTTCGCTGCGCGCGGCCGCCGCGTCGATCGGCAGCAGGCTGCTCGTGCGCGGCTCCGACTTCGACGGCATCGCGCGTTGCCGCGACGGCTGGGATTTCGTCGTCGACGGTACCACGCGTTTCGGCGCGCTGCCCTGGCCCGCCTTGCCGGGTTCCGTACAGGTCGCCAATGCCGCGACGGCGCTGGTCGCCCTCGAACAGTTGCGCGGGCGCCTGCCGTGCGAGCGTCGTGCGGTGGAGCAGGGGCTGCGTGAGGTCTCGCTGCCAGGCCGGTTCCAGCGCGTGCGGGATGCGCAGCGCGGCTGCGAATGGGTGCTCGACGTCGCGCACAACCCCGCGGCGGCCTCGGTGCTGGTCACGAACCTGCGTGAGTCGGGCGCGCCCGGACGCACGCTCGCCGTCTGCGGGATGCTCGGCGACAAGGACGTGCCGGGAGTCGTCGCGCAGCTCGCGCCCGTCGTCGACGTCTGGTTTGCGGCAACCGCCGAAGGTCCGCGCGCGATCGATGCGACAGAGCTTGCGCGCCGCGCCCGGACAGTCGGCGTCACGATGCGGCCGTCCGGAACGGTCGGTGCGGCGATGGCGAGCGCGGCGGCGGTGGCGGCCAAGGGCGATCGCATCGTCGTGTTCGGCTCCTTCCACACGGTCGGTCCAGCGCTCGTCTCGCTCGGCCTTCACCTATAATCCGCGCCCAATGGACGAGCAGGTCAAGGCGCGGCTGATCGGGGCGACGGTACTCGTCGTGATCGCCGTGCTGCTGGTGCCCGAATTGCTGTCGGGGCCGAAGGGCGACGCTGTCGGCGACGCCGTGAGCGCAGGCAGGCGCGGCACCCGCACCTTCACGATTGACCTCAGTGGCACCGTGGACGCCGGCTCGCACGTCGAGGCGCGGCCGACCGGGACACCCACCGAGGCGCCGCGACCGGCGTCGAAATTGCCGGCGCCGCACTCCGTGGTCGCAAAGCAGCCTCAACCCGGGTCCGCGCATGCCCCGGAGCCTGAGCCGCCGTCCGAGCCGTCCCCGCAACCGGCGCCTGCACCGGCTGCGCGGAACGCTTCGGCGCCAGACACGCCGCCGTCGACGGCCGGCGCGGCCGTCAGGGAAGCCACACCAGCTCCGGCACCGGCCGCGTCCAGGCCCGTGCCGGCCGCGGCGGGCGGATGGGCCGTGCAGGTCGGCGCGTTCGGCTCGGTCGCCACGGCGCGCAAACTCGTGGCGGATCTCGCGCAGAATGGCTTGCCCGCTTATGTCGCGCCGTTGCAGCGGGACGGCAAGAATCTGTATCGGGTACGGGTCGGGCCGGTCGCATCCAGAGCCGAGGCCCAGCAACTGGCCCGGCGTCTCGAGTCCAGACGGCTGCCCGCTGAGGTCGTAGCCGCCGACTGACGGCCATTTGCTAGAATTCCGCCAGTTTTTCCCCGCGGGACGCCGCTGCAGCATGACTCCCGTCGATTACATCCTGGTTGCGATCGTCCTCGTCTCCATGCTCTTCGGTGCGATCCGGGGTTTCCTCAGGGAATCCGTCGCGCTGCTCGGCTGGCTTACCGGTCTCTGGCTCGCGTGGCGGTATGCGCCCGAACTGCAGCCATACCTCGGCGGTTCGCTCGCCGGCACCGAACTCCAGGTTTGGGTCGCGCGTCTGATACTCCTGCTGGCGGCGCTGATGACGGCATGGCTGGTCGGCAGCCTGCTCGGCTACCTCGTACAGCGGTCGGGACTCACGCTCGGGCTCGACCGGATGCTGGGCACGGTGTTCGGGCTGGTGCGCGGTGCGGTCATCGTCGGCTTCGCCGTGATGCTCGCCGCCGCGGCGGGCATGCAGGACGAGTCCTGGTGGAAACGCTCCAGGCTGATGCCGATCGGCCAGGAAATGGCCTCCATCCTGCGAGGCTATGTCGAGACCGGACGGCGGGCGATCGAGGACGCTGTCGAAGCCAGCATCTGAGGGCACGGCCATGTGCGGAATCGTCGGCATCGTGGGTTCCAGCGCTGCCAACCAGCAGATCTACGACGCGCTGACGGTGCTGCAGCACCGTGGGCAGGACGCCGCGGGCATCATGACCGAGCACGACGGTGCACTGTACATGCGCAAGGACGTGGGCCTCGTGCGCGACGTGTTCCAGCAGCGGCACATGCTGCAGTTGCGGGGCAACATCGGCATCGGGCACGTCCGCTATCCGACGGCCGGCTGCGACAGTTCCGACGAGGCGCAGCCCTTCTACGTCAATGCGCCTTACGGCATCTGCCTCGCGCACAACGGCAACCTGACCAACGCGAAGGAGCTCGCCGAAGTTCTCGTGCGCGAGGATCGCCGTCATCTCAACACCTCGTCGGATTCCGAAGTGCTGCTCAACGTGCTGGCGAGCGAGCTGCAGCGTTTCGGCACGCCGCGGGCCTCGGCGGCCGACATCTTCGCGGCGGTGAGCGCGACGTACCGGCGCATCGTCGGCGGATATGCCGTGATCGCGCTGATCCTCGGTCACGGCATCCTCGGCTTCCGCGATCCGCACGGCATCCGTCCGCTGGTGATCGGCTCGCGCGAGACGCCGAAGGGCCGCGAGTACATGCTCGCGTCGGAGAGTGTCGCACTCGACCAGGCCGGCTTCGAGCTGGTGCGCGACGTGGGGCCCGGCGAGGCCGTCTACATCGACGGGACCGGCCGGCTGAACACGCAGCAGGTCGCCGGGGCCGTCCATCACACGCCCTGCATCTTCGAGTACGTCTATTTTGCGCGGCCCGACTCGATCATCGACAACATCTCGGTGTACAAGGCGCGGCTGCGCATGGGCGAGCTGCTCGCCGAGAAGATCCGGCGCGTGCGCCCGGACCACGACATCGACGTCGTGATCCCGATCCCGGACACCAGCCGCACGAGTGCGATGCAGGTGGCGCAGATCCTCGGCGTGAAGTACCGTGAGGGATTCATCAAGAACCGCTACATCGGCCGCACGTTCATCATGCCGGAGCAGGGCCAGCGCCGGAAATCGGTGCGCAGCAAGCTGAACGCGATCGACCTCGAGTTCCGCGGCAAGAACGTGCTGCTGGTCGACGACTCGATCGTGCGTGGCACGACTTCGGCGCAGATCATCGAGATCGCGCGCGAGGCGGGCGCGAACAAGGTGTACTTTGCCTCCGCGGCGCCGCCGGTGCGCTATCCGAACGTCTACGGCATCGACATGCCGGCCGCCTCCGAACTGGTCGCGGCGGGCCGCACCGAGGAGGAGGTCGCCCGACAGATCGGCGCGGACTGGCTGATCTACCAGGACCTCGACGACCTCGTGAAGGCCGTGCGTCATCACGACTCCGGCGTGCGCGAATTCGACACGTCCTGTTTCTCGGGCGAGTACGTCACCGGCGACATCACGCCCGAATACCTCGACAAGCTGCAGTCCGAGCGCTCCGACCAGGCGAAACAGCGCCGCGGCGCCGGCGGCGGCATCCTCAAGGCCGTCGTTTGATTCCGGACGTCTCCCGTCGCCACGGGAGCGGTTCTCGCACGCCGGCCCCGCGCGCGGTCCTGCTGGAGTGCTTCGGCGCCGCGGTCGACGCGGTCGACGCGCGCCGCTGCGTGCGCGCCAGTCTGACCGCGCGGCCCGTGTCCGGCACGTGGCACGTCGTCGCCGTGGGCAAGGCCGCGGGCGCGATGGTCCTCGGCGCGGCCGACGTGCTCGGCGGGCGTCTCGCGGGCGGCATGGTCGTTGCGCCGGCGGGGCATTTTCCGGACGCATTGCGTGGATATGCACCGCACATACACATCATGACTTCGTCGCATCCTGTTCCGGACGAACGCAGCGTCGCCGCCGGGGAAGCGGTGGCGCAGTTCATCGCGGCACTGCCTGGCCACGCGCCATTGTTGTTCCTGGTGTCCGGTGGCGCCTCGGCACTGTTCGAATGGCCGCGCGCGGGCGTCACGCTCGACGACCTTGCGCAGGTCAATCGCTGGGCACTCGCCTCCGGCGCGCCCATCAAACAGGTGAATGCGATACGCCGCCGGCTCTCGCGCCTGAAAGGCGGCGGGCTCGCAGCCATGGCGGGCAGCCGTCGCTCGCTGGCATTGATGATCTCAGACGTGCCGCGGGACGAGCCGCAGGTCATCGGGTCCGGATTGCTGCATGCGTCCGATCCTGCGGAGGCGCTCGAAGCCGCGACGCTGCCACCACAGGTCCGGGCGGCGCTCGAAGCGGCGGGTGCCGACGATCGGCAGACCACGCCACCGCGTGTTCCGACGCGCATGGTCGCGACGCTCCGCATGGCCTGTGCGGCGGCGGCGGCGAAGGCAGCGTCGCTCGGCTACGCACCGCACCGGAACCGCGTGCGGATGACGGGCGACGCCGCTGGACTCGGCACGCGCTGGGCGGCCCGGGCACGCCGGCTGCCACCGCGGACGCTGGTGATCCAGGGCGGCGAGTCGACGGTCGAACTGCCGGTGCGGCCGGGCCGGGGTGGCCGCAATCAACAGCTGGCGCTGGCTGCCGCCATCGCGCTGGAAGCCCGCGACATCCGCGACGTCTGGCTGCTCGCGGCGGGCACCGACGGCATCGACGGCACGACCGCGGATGCGGGCGCGATCGTGGATGCCGGCACCTGCGGGCGCGGCCGGGACGCCGGTTACGATCCGCACGTATCGCTCGCGGCCGCGGATTCGGGTAGTTTCCTCGAAGCCGCCGGCGATCTGCTGCACACCGGGGCGACGCTGACCAACGTCGGCGACCTCGTGCTGGCGTTGAAGGCGGGAGAAGGAGTGGCATGAACCTGCGCGCCCTGATCGTGAGCGACCGGCCGGACTACCGGCAACTGCTCGCGCATCACGTCACGCTGGAGTGGCGCGACGCGCTGCCGGCCGAGTACGAGCCGGCGACGCGCGGGCGACTGCCCGCCGGCTTCACCGGCATGGCCTACGACGTCGTCATGCTCGACCATGACGTGCAGGGCGGCCGCGGGCTCGACTGGATCGGCGACATGAAGGCCCGGCCGGCCTTTCCGCCGATCGTCTACCTGCTGCCGGCCGCCGAAGCCGCGCTCGCCGAGCGGGCCCGCGCGCTCGGCGCCTTTGCCGTGCTGCCACGCACCGAGTTCGAGCACTCCGAGCTCTGCGGGGCGCTGCGGCTGGCGCTGGCGAAGCGGCACAACGTCGTCGCGGGCACCTCGCGTGCGGCGCTCGAGCAGGTGCCGCCCGACCGTTTCGGGTCCGTGCGTATCCGCGGCTACAGCTGCGTGCGGCGACTCGCGGTCGGCGGCTCGTCGAGCGTATTCCTCGCGGTCGACGGGCGCACGGGCGAGCAGCGCGTGCTCAAGATCTTCCGGCAGGTGCCCGACGTCGTCGAGGGCAGCACGACGTTCGACCGGTTCCTGCGCGAGTACGAGCTGGTCGCGCACCTGCGGCACCCGAACATCGCGCGCATCCACGACATCGGCGTCGCGGACGACCACCTCTACCTGTCGATGGAGTACTTCCCGGGCGGTGACCTGCGCGCGCGCATGCGCGAGCGTCTCGGCCCCGTCGCCGCGCTGAACGTCGTGCGGCAGATGGCGGCGGCGCTCGGCGCGTTGCACGAGGTCGGCGTGCTGCACCGGGACGTGAAGCCCGGTAACCTGCTGCTGCGCCACGACGGCACGGTGGCTTTCATCGACTTCGGGCTCGCGCGGCAACTGCGTCTGGAGAGCGACATCACCGGTGTCGGCACGATCTTCGGCACGCCGCACTACATGAGCCCGGAGCAGGGGCACGGCCTGCCGCTCGACGAGCGCAGCGACCTCTACTCGCTCGGCGTCGTGCTGTACGAAATGCTGACGGGCGAGAAGCCTTACCTCGCCGAGACGCCGCTCGCGGTCATCTTCATGCACGTCAATGCGCCGATCCCGCGACTGCCCACGCCGCTCGCGCCCCTGCAGCCGCTGCTCGACGGGCTGTTGGCGAAGCGGCGGGAAGACCGTTTTCCGTCGGCGGCCGCCATCGTCGGCGCGATCGACCGCGTGCTCGCGAGCGCCGCGGCCTGATTCACGCGCCGCGCGCGAGCGCGCGCAGCTCCACCCCGTCGTCGCGCCACTCGAGCACGCTGCCCTGCGCGTACCAGTCGCCGAGCACGATGCGGCGTGCCGGCGCACCGTCGAGCTGGAACCCGTGGATCGCGGGCCGATGCGTATGCCCGTGCACGAGCGTGCGCACGCCGGCACGGCGCATTTCCTCGAGCACCGCGGCCGGCGTCACGTCCATGATCTCGGCGGCCGTGGCGCCCACGTGCATCTGGCTGCCCTCGCGCAGCTTGCGGCCGAGTCTTCGTCGGGCGCCGAGTGGCAGGTGACGCAGCGTGAAGCCCACGACGGGGTTGCGCAGGATGCGGCGCAGCCGCTGGTAGCTGTGGTCGGCCGTGCACAGCACGTCGCCGTGCATGAGCAGCACGCGCTCGCCGTGCAGATCGACGATCGTGCCGTCGGCGAGCAGTCGCGCGCCCGTCTCGGCCGCGAAGCGTCGGCCGATGAGGAAGTCGCGATTGCCGTGTATGAAGAACACGGGCACGCCCGAATCGGTCAGACGGCGCAGTGCGGCGACGATCCCGCGACCCGCGGGGTCCGGATCGTCGTCGCCGAGCCAGGCCTCGAACAGGTCGCCGAGCACGTACAGGGCGCGCGCGCCACGCGCCTCGCCGTCGATGAAAGCCAGGAACTGCCGTGCGATCGCGGGCACCGACGCGTCGAGGTGCAGGTCCGAGACCAGCAGGGTCCGGTCGCGCCGGCCGTTCACTGTGCCGGCGCCGGGGCGGCAGCGACCACCTCGGCGGTCTGGATCACGACGGGTTGCAGCGGCGTGTCGTCGGGGAACGGTCCACGGGAGCCCGTCGCCACGCTCGCGATCCGGTCAATGACGTCCATGCCTTCGACGACCCGGCCGATGACGGCGTAGCCCCAGCGTGTCGGGCCCGGGTCGAGCGCGAGGTTGTCGACGAGATTGACGTAGAACTGCGCGGTCGCGCCGTGCGGGTCGTCGGTGCGTGCCATCGCGACCGTGCCGCGCCGGTTGCTCAGGCCGTTGCCCGATTCATTGGCTACGGACGGGCGCGTCGGCTTCTCCATGCCATCGGCCGTGTAGCCACCGGCCTGCACGACGAAATTGCCGATGACGCGATGAAAGATCGTGCCGTCGTAGTGCTGGTCGCGCACGTACTGCACGAAATTGACGACGCTCAGCGGTGCGCGGGTGCTGTCGAGCTCGACGGTGAACGCGCCCAGCGTGGTCGTGAACTTCACGCGCACGGGTCCGGCAGCTGCGGCGGGCACTTGCGCGGTGGCCGGGCCGATGCCCGCCACGAGCAGAACCGCCACGGCGAGCGCGAAGCGGGGCAGGAGCGACAGGCGAACGGGAAATGGATGGCGCATGCGACCGGCACCGCGGAGGAACACGCGCGAGATGGTAAGCGGGCCAACCGTCCCGGGCCAGCCTGCGCGGCGGTCGACCGGCCGTATCCGGTAAGATGCGCCGCCATGCCCGCAGGACCCCACGTCACCCGCTTTGCGCCGAGCCCTACCGGCGCACTGCACCTCGGCAACGCCCGCACGGCGCTGTTCAGCTGGCTGGCGGCGCGGGCCACGGGCGGACGCTTCGTCCTGCGCGTCGAGGACACCGACGCCGGCCGCAGCCACGATGCCGGCCTCGAGCAGCAGCTCGCGGAGCTGCGCTGGCTCGGGCTGCGCTGGGACGAAGGGCCGGACGTCGGCGGCCCGTCGGCGCCGTACCGTCAGAGCCAGCGCTCCGCGTCGTACGAACACGCGCTCGCGCGGCTCGAGGGGCTGAAGCTGACCTACCCGTGCTTCTGCACGCCGGAGGAACTCGAGTTCTCCCGCAAGGCGCAGCTCGCCGCGGGCCGGCCGCCACGGTATGCGCGCACCTGCCTGAAGCTCGACGCGGACGAGGTTCGCCGACGGCTCGACGCGGGCCGCCCGGCTGCCGTGCGCTTTCGCGTGCCTGACGGTCGCGCCGTCGAGTTCGTCGACGAGGTGCACGGGCCGCAGCGCTTCCTGACGGACGACATCGGCGACTTCGTGCTGCGTCGTGCGGACGGCAGCGTCTCGTTCTTTCTCGCGAACGCGCTGGACGATTCGGCCATGGGCATCACGCTGGTGCTGCGCGGCGACGATCACCTGGCCAACACGCCGCGGCAACTGCTGCTGCTCGAGGCACTCGGCATGCGCCTGCCTCGGTACGGACACCTGCCGCTCGTGCTCGCCGAGAACGGCGCGCCGCTGTCCAAGCGCGAGGGTGCCACCAGCCTCTCGGACCTGCACGCCCAGGGCTACCTGCCGGGCGCGGTCTGCAATTACCTGGCGCGGCTCGGCCATGCGTGCTCACACGACGGCTGGCTCGGTGTCGACGAACTGCCGCGTCACTTCGACCTCGCCCGCACGAGCCATTCCGCGGCGCGCTTCGACCCGGCACAGCTCAGGCACTGGCAGCGCGAGGCCGTCACGCACGCGACCGACGCCGAGCTCGACCACTGGCTCGGGCGCCGCATCGATGCGCTCGGCGACGCGGCCCGACGCGAGGCGTTCGTCACCGCCGTCCGCGGCAACGTGCTGGTGCCTCCGGACGTGGATGCGCTGGTCGCCGTCGTCGCCGGCGACGAATTGGCCGTGTCGGCCGAGGCGGCCGGCGAAATCGGCGCTGCCGGCATCGAATACTTTCATCAGGCGCGCGAGACGTTCGACACCACGGGTGGCCACTTCAAGCACTGGACGCGCGCGCTCGCCGAGGCGAGCGGCCGCAAGGGCGCGCGGCTCTACATGCCGCTGCGTTCGGCGCTGACCGGCGCCACGCACGGGCCGGAGCTCGCACCGCTCGTGCGGTTGATGGGCGGCGATCGAGTCCGGCGGCGACTCGCCGCGGCGGGAATTCCACGAGACCAGACCGGGACATGCTGCAAATCCACAATTCGCTGACGGGGCGCAAGGAGACCTTCAGGCCGATCGAGCCGGGCAAGGTCCGCATGTACGTGTGCGGCATGACGGTCTACGACTACTGTCATCTGGGCCACGCCCGCATGCTGATCGTCTTCGACGTCGTGCGGCGCCACCTGGTCGCGTCGGGTTACGAGGTCACGTTCGTCCGCAACATCACCGACATCGACGACAAGATCATCCAGCGCGCGCGCGAGAACGGCGAGCCGATGCAGGCGCTGACCGAGCGCTTCATCCGCGCCTACCACGAGGACTGCGACGCACTCGGCGTCCAGCTGGCCGACCACGAGCCGCGCGCGACGGAGTTCGTGGCGCAGATCGTGTCGATGGTGCAGGTGCTCGTCGACAAGGGCTATGCGTATGCGGCGGACAACGGCGACGTCTATTACGCCGTGGCGAAGTTCGCGCCGTACGGCCAGCTTTCCGGCAAGCGGCCGGCGGATCTGCGCGCCGGAGCGCGCATCGAGGTCGACGAGGCCAAGCGCGATCCTCTCGACTTCGTGCTGTGGAAGGCGGCCAAGCCCGGCGAGCCCGCGTGGGATTCGCCCTGGGGCCGGGGACGACCGGGCTGGCACATCGAGTGCTCGGCGATGTCGGTGGACCTGCTCGGGCCGCACTTCGACATCCACGGCGGCGGCATGGACCTCAAGTTCCCGCATCACGAGAACGAGATCGCGCAGACCTGTGCGGCCTGCGACTCGAAGTTCGTGAACCTGTGGATGCACAACGGCTTCGTGCGGGTCGACGACGCCAAGATGTCGAAGTCGCTCGGCAACTTCTTCACCGTGCGCGAAGTGCTCGAATGGGTGCGCGACCCCGAGGTGGTGCGCTGCTTCGTCATCAACAGCCAGTACCGCGGGCCGATCAACTACACGCCCGACAGCCTCGCGCAGGCCGATGCGGCGCTCGAGCGCCTGTATCTTGCCCTGCGCGGCGTGACGCCGGCGGCAAAGGCACCCGTCACGGCGGCGACGGAGCGCTTCATGGCCGCCATGGACGACGACTTCAACACGCCCGTGGCCGTGGCCGAGCTGCAGTCGCTGGCGCGCGAGATCAACACGGCCAAGGCGGCAGGCGACATGGACAAGGCGGGGCAGGGCGCCGCGGAACTGAAGGCGCTCGGCGCGCGGCTCGGGCTGCTGGGCCTCGAATCCGAGGCGTTCCTGCGCAAGTCGGCGGCGAAGAAGGCGGGCGGCGCGAAGCCCGAACCGGCACGACTGGAGATGCAGGGCGGGGAAGCGGCTTTCGTGGTCACCGAAGGCGTGGCGCTCGCCGACGCCGACATCGATGGGCTCATCGCGGAGCGCGCCGCGGCCCGCAAGGCGAGGGACTTCAAGGAGTCCGACCGCATCCGCGACCTGCTCGCCGCCAGCGGCATCGTTCTCGAGGACATGCCGGGCGGCAAGACGCTCTGGCGTCGGGGCTGAGGGCCGCGGGCGGGACCCGATGCTCGCGGCGCGCGACGGGGCTGGGCCTATCGCCTGAAAGTGGTGGGCCGTGTAGGACTCGAACCTACGACCTACTGATTAAGAGT
>JAYRRR010000109.1:0-37300 GCA_041910015.1 Steroidobacteraceae bacterium | reverse complement strand
TGGTGGTGAGGGGGAGAATCGAACTCCCGACCTAGGGGTTATGAATCCCTCGCTCTAACCGTCTGAGCTACCTCACCACGAGGTTCGTCTGCCGGCGCGGCCCCGCGAACGCGGACCGTTGGGGGCCGCGGATTGTACAGGGCACCCGGAAGAGCGCCAAGATCGGCTGGCTTTTCCCATCTGCCGCTGCGGGTGCGTTCGTGCCAAACTCCGCAACGAGAAAAAGTCGAAGGAAGGCCCCGCCATGCGCCGTATTTCCCTGGCTCTCGTTCCCGTCGCCGGCACGTTGCTGGGAGCCCTCGCCGCCCCCGTGCTGGCCCAGCAGGCACCTGCCGCGACCCAGCGTCCGCCGGACAAGCCGCCGATCGCCCAGGGATGGATCGACATCGCCACGTTCTCGTCGCCCGGCATGCCCGGCGGCATGGCCGGCATGATGAGCGGCATGGGCGGCGGCGAAGGTGCAGGCAGCATGCCGCTTTCGGCGCTGTTCGGCGGCAAGTCGAGCAACCAGTTCGGCCATACCAAGTGGGGCGGCTCCGGCAGTTTCGTCGATGTGACGCTGCGCACCAGCCGCAATCCGAACCTCGCCGAAGCCACGCAGGCCGTGCCGGAGGCGACCAAGCTCGCGCCGACACTGAAGCTCAAGGTACTGCCGCAGGCGAAGCCCGCGCCGACGGAGCGAGGCGATGAGCCGATCGAACCGGCGGAGCCGCCGAAAGCCAGGATCAAGCTCTACTGGGGCTGCGGCACGACGATCCGGCCGGGTCAACCCAAGGTCCTCGATTTCGAGACGGCGACCGTGCAACAACTCGGCGAGATCTTCCGCGGCCGGCGTGCCACGCAGCGCGGCACGCACTCGGCCGCCGGCCGCCCCGTCTGGCCGAACCTCGAGGACAAGCGCATGGTGCCCGATGGCTCGAGCTTCGTCGGCCAGCACGTGTTCACCGGGGAAGGCGTGCCGGAGAGCTTCAAGTTCAACATCCCGCCACCGCAGGACATCATGGCGCCCATCGCCCTGCAGCAGTCGCAGGCCGACGGCGTGACGCAACTGCGCTGGCCGGTCGTGCCGAACGCGCGCGCCTATTTCATCGCGGCGATGGGCGGCAAGGGTGACGAGTCCGGTGCCGCCGAAATGACCTTGTGGACCTCGAGCGAACTGCCCGACTCCGGCTTCGGCCTCGTTGATTACCAGACCAACAAGTCGGTCGACCAGTGGCTCAAGGACAAGGTGCTGCTGCAGCCGACGGCGACGAGCTGCGACATCCCGAAGGGCGTCTTCGGCGAGGGCGAGAGCATGGGCGGCATGCTGCGCATGATCGCCTACGGCACCGAACTGAACCTCGCCTACCCGCCGCGCCCGACCGACCCTAAAATCCAGTACGAACCGGACTGGGCGCTCAAGATCCGCGTGAAGTCGGTCGCAATGGCCATGCTCGGCATGCCGTCGATGGATGGCGCGGAGGGCACCGACGAGGTCGGCGATGCGGCGTCGGCGCCGCAGGATCCGTCGCAGCCCGCCGGGGAACAGCCGCAGAAGAAGAAAAAGAAGTTCGGGCTGAAGGACGCGCTGGAGGCCGTCAAGGACACCGTGAGCCACTGACGCCGCACCGGAAGCTCGATACCGTGTACCGAATTGCCGGAGGTCAGACGTTGAAGCGGAAGTGCATGACGTCGCCCTCGCGGACGACGTAGTCCTTGCCCTCGAGGCGCATCTTCCCGGCTTCCTTCGCGCCGTGCTCGCCCTTGCAGGCGATGAAGTCGTTGTAGGAGATCACTTCGGCGCGGATGAAGCCCTTCTCGAAATCCGTGTGGATCTCGCCGGCGGCCTGCGGCGCGTGCGCGCCGGCGTGCGTCGTCCAGGCGCGCACTTCCTTCGGCCCCACCGTGAAGAAGGTGAGCAGCCCGAGCAGGTGATACGCCGCGCGGATGACGCGGTCGAGACCGGGTTCGTGCAGACCGAGTTCCTCGAGGAACGCGAGCCGGTCGCCCTCGTCGAGCTGGGCGATCTCGGCTTCGATCGCTGCGCAGACCGGCACGACGTCGGCGCCCTCGGCTTCCGCGCGCTCGCGCACGGCGTCGAGGTAGGGGTTGCCGGCGAAGCCGCCCTCCGCGACGTTGGCGACGTACATCAGCGGCTTCAGCGTGATCAGGCAGAACTCGCGCAGCAGCGGCTTCTCGGTCGCGGCGTCCATCGGCAGCGTGCGCGCGGGCCGGCCCGAGTCGAGATGGTCGCGCATGCGCTTCAGCAGGTCCCGCAGGCGGATCGCGTCCTTGTCACCGGCCTTCGACGCCTTCTCCGCGCGCTGCAGGCCGCGCTCGACGGTGTCCAGATCGGCCAGCGCGAGCTCGGTGTTGATGACCTCGATGTCGGCGACTGGATCGATGCGGCCCGCTACGTGCACGATGTCGTCGTTGACGAAGCAGCGCACGACGTGCGCGACCGCGTCCGTCTCGCGGATGTGAGCCAGGAACTTGTTGCCGAGCCCTTCGCCCTTCGATGCGCCCGCGACGAGCCCCGCGATGTCGACGAATTCCACCGTGGTTGGCAGCACCTTCTCGGGCTTTGCGATCGCGGCCAGCGCCTTCAGGCGCAGGTCCGGCACCGGGACGACGCCGACGTTCGGATCGATGGTGCAGAAAGGATAGTTCGCGGCCGCGGCGTTCTGCGCCTGCGTCACCGCGTTGAAGAGCGTCGACTTGCCCACGTTGGGCAGGCCGACGATGCCACACTTGATGCCCATCGGATTCCTTATTGACCCGCGGCCGGCGCCGTCGTCGAATGCAGCTTGTGCATGGCTTTTTCCGCGCCGTCGCGCAGGAAGACCGGCAAGGCGTCGAGGCCGGCGCCGATCGCATCAACAATCGCGTTCTCCTCGGCCGGCTGCGCCCGCTGCAGCACGTAGTCGATCACCTGCGACTTGTCGCCGGGATGACCGATGCCCACCCGCAGCCGCCAGAAGTCGGCACCGCAGTGCGTGATGGTGTCGCGCAGCCCGTTGTGGCCGCCGTGGCCGCCGCCGAGCTTGAGCCGCGCCACGCCGCACGGCAGGTCGAGTTCGTCGTGGACGACGAGCACCTGTGACACGGGGGCCTTGATGTAGTCCATGAGCGCGCGGATCGACAGGCCGCTGCGGTTCATGTAGGTCTGCGGCTTGAGCAGCACCAGCTCGCAGCCCTCGGCCGTCGCCCGAGCCACCTCGCCCTGATAGCGCGAATGCGAACGGAACAGCGCGCCGTGCCGCTGGGCGAAGGCGTCGATGAACCAGAAGCCCGCGTTGTGCCGCGTGAGGCGATGCTCCGGGCCGGGATTGCCGAGCCCGACCACGATCTGCAACGGTGTGCCGGCCATGTGCCTGTCTGCCTGCGTACCGGAGAAATGAAGGACGCCGGGTCGCCCGCGCAGGACGACCCGTCCTTCCCGGCCGCCACTGGGGCGGCCGGGACGTCCGGTCGGTTACTTCTTGCCTTCCTTCTTCGATTCGGCCGCGGGCTTGGCCGCGGCAGCCGGAGCGGCGGCCGTCGCGCCAGCCGCAGCAGCTTCGGCCGCAGGAGCCTCCGTCTCTTCCTGCGCACGCGCGTGGTGGATCGACGCGACGGGCGAGTTGCGGCCGTGGGTCAGCTCGGGGATCTCGACGCCCTCCGGCACCGGGAGGTCCGCGAGATGGACCATCTGGTTGAGATCGACGCCCGACAGGTCGACCTCGATGAACTCGGGCAGGTCCTTGGGCAGGCACGACACCTCGATCTCGTTGCGCAGGTGCGAGACGAGACCGCCCTTCTTGACGCCCGGCGAGCCCGCCTCGCCCTTGAAGTGCAGCGGGATGGCGATGCGGATCTTCTCGTCGTCGAGCACGCGCTGCAGGTCGACGTGCAGGACGGCGTTCCTGGCCGGATGACGCTGCACGTCCTTGAGGATCGCCGCCTGGCTCAGCTCGCCGACCTTCAGGTTGATGATCGTCGAGTAGAAGCGCTCGTTGTCGAGCAGCAGCAGCAGCTTCGTGTGATCGAGCGCCAGCGCGCGCGGCTCACGATGACCACCGTAGAGGATGGCCGGGACCTTGTTCGCGTGACGCAGGCGGCGGCTCGCACCCTTGCCCTGCGCGTCACGGAACTCGGCGACGAGTTCGAAAGCGGTTTTCATGTCGAAATACTCCAGTTGCAACGAAACGCTGCCCCACCGCGACCAGTGGCGGCAGCCCGAAAGAACCTGCGATGCCCCGCGCGTCTCAGTCGAGGTACAGCGAGCTCACGCTCTCCTCGTCCCGGATGCGCCGCATCGTCTCCGCCAGCAGCCCCGCGACCGAGAGCTGGCGGATCTTGCGACACGCCTGCGCGTTCTCGCGCAACGGGATCGTGTCCGTCACCACCAGCTCGTCGAGCGCCGAGGCCTCGATGCGTTCCACCGCCGGGCCCGAGAGCACGGGGTGCGTGATGTAGGCCGCGACGCTCTTCGCGCCGTGGTCCTTCAATGCCTTCGCGGCCTGGCACAGCGTGCCCGCCGTGTCGACCATGTCGTCGACGAGGACGCAGCTCTTGCCCTCGACCTCGCCGATGATGTTCATGACCTCCGACACGTTCGCACGCGGGCGACGCTTGTCGATGATGGCGAGGTCGGCGTCGTCGAGCCGCTTCGCGATCGCCCGCGCGCGCACCACGCCGCCCACGTCCGGCGACACGACGACGAGGTCGGGGTACTTCTGCCGCCAGACCTCGCCGAGCAGCACTGGCGACGAGTACACGTTGTCCACGGGCAGGTCGAAGAAACCCTGGATCTGGTCCGCGTGCAGGTCGACCGTCAGCACCCGGTGCACGCCCACGCCCGCGATCATGTTGGCGACCACCTTCGCCGTGATCGCGACGCGCGTGGCGCGCGGCCGGCGATCCTGACGCGCATAGCCGAAATACGGCACCACCGCCGTGATGCGCTGCGCCGAGGCGCGACGGCATGCGTCGACCATCACCAGCAGCTCCATCAGGTGATCGTTCGCCGGTGGACAGGTCGGCTGCACGATGAAGACGTCGCGTCCGCGGACGTTCTCCATCAGCTCGGCGGTCACCTCACCGTCGCTGAACCGGCCCACGTGCGCACGGCCCAGCGGCACCTGCAGGTAGCGCGTGATGTCCTGGGCGAGCTGCGGATTCGCATTGCCCGTGAACACCGCCATCATGGGGCCGTCCATCTACGTGCTGCCTCTGTTACGTCTCGTCGGTTGGCTGGGGTGGAAGGATTCGAACCTCCGAATGGCGGGATCAAAACCCGCTGCCTTACCACTTGGCGACACCCCAGTGCGCAGTCGTTCAGCCCTTCCGTTCCACGCCGCGGGCTCCCTCCGCGTACGCACCTCCCTGCCTTTCCCGCTGCAGGCGCTCGTGCAGCGGCGACCGGTTCCGGCCCCGCGTCACCCACGCCTGCCATTCCCGCGGCACCTGCGCGAGCACGGCCTGCGCGCTCGCGGCATCCGGCAACGGCGCAAACACGCACGAACCCGTGCCCGTGAGCCGCGCCGGGCCGAAACGCCCGAGCCAGTCGAGCGCCGCGGCCACCTGCGGATACCGCGCCCGCACCACCGGCTCGCAATCGTTGCGCCCGCCGGCCTGCAGGAAACCGCCTATTGTCATGACGGGAGAATCTCTTGTCAATTCAGGGGCTTTGAAGATTTCCGCCGTGGTGATGGCGACGTCCGGGCGGAGCAGCAGATGGGTCTGCTCGGGGAAGTCCACGGCCATCAGGCGCTCGCCCACGCCCTCGGCCCACGCGGCGCGCCCGAGTACGAACACCGGCACGTCGGCACCGAGGCAGAGCCCCAGGTCGGCCAGCTCTTCGATCGGGATGCCGAGCCCCCACAACTCGTTCAGCGCGACCAGCACCGTGGCGGCGTCCGAGCTGCCGCCGCCGACACCCCCGCCCATGGGCAGGCGCTTGTCGAGGCCGATCGCCACACCGGGCAGCACCCGTCGGCGGCGTTTCGCCTGCTCGACCAGCAGCCGCGCCGCCCGGACGGTCAGGTCGTCCTCGACAGCCACGCCCGGGACGGCTGCCAGTCGTTCGATCACGCCGAACGGGCGCGGATGAAACCGCAGCAGGTCGCACAGCTCGATGAACTGGAAGGCCGTCTGCAGCTCGTGATAGCCGTCCGGCCGGCGCCCGAGCACGTGCAGGAACAGGTTGAGCTTGCCCGGCGCGGGCCACGGCTCCGGCAGTCCCAGCGACAGGTTCATGGCGTGGCAGGCAGTTGCCAGTCGTCGACGACGATGCGCACTCGCGCGGCGGCAGCGGTCGCGGTCAGCCGGGCGGGCAGCGACCACTGACCGGCCTGCCGGAAGCCCTCGTAGGTGATCACCCAGCCGTCCTGCGTGAAGCCCGACGCCGTCCCCGTCGCCGATTGCGGCACGGCGAGGCCGCCTGGAGCCGGGATGCCCAGCATCCAGTAGCGGAAATGGCTCAGCGGCAGGTTCGCCCCGAGCCGCTGCTCGATCGCTCGACGCGCCGCCTCGCCATCGATCGACTGGCCTGAACCATCGTCGACCTGCAGGGTCTCGCCGTCGGTGACGACGCTCAACCCGCCCGCGCCGAGCGGTCCGCGCACCATGAGCTCGGTGCGTTCCGAGTGTTGCTGCCAGACGAAGCTGCCACTGCCGCCCTCGTCCCGCGCCGTGAGCGCAATGCGGCCCTTGGCCACCCATTGCGTCAGCTGGCCGGTGACGGGTGGGCGGGCGTCGCCCGGCACGGCCGGCGGCAACGTCGCGCAGCCCGTCAGCAGGACGGCGAACGCCAGGGAAGCTCCGCGCAGCCCCGCACGGGCGCGATCGCGTGCGGGTTTTCCCGGGAGCCTGCGCAGGCCAGATGTCGCACGCCGCATGGGACGCTTCTCAGGGACCGGCGCGTTCGAGACGCTTGCGCAGTTTCTCGTCGCCGGGCGCGCGTTCGAGCGCGGCGCGCCAGGTCGTGCGTGCCGCGACGGTGTCACCCATGGCCCACTGGACCTCGCCGATGTGCAGGGCGATCTCCGGGTCGGCAGCGAGACTCGCCGACCGCTGCAGGCAGTGCAATGCCTCCGCGTATTTCTCCTGGCGATAGAGGACCCAGCCCATGCTGTCCAGCGTCGCAGCGTTGTCCGGCGATTGCGCCAGTGCGGCCGTGATCAGCGTGCGCGCCTCGTCAAGGCTGCGGTCGTGGTCGGCCAGCGTGTAGCCGAGCGCGTTCTGCAACTGCGCGTCGCCGGGGCGCTGGTCGAGGAGCTCGCGCAGCTCGCGGATCGCGATGTCTTCCTTGCCGGTGCGCTCGAGGAAGAAGATGCGGTTCATCCGCAGGTCGAGCACGTCGGGGAACTTCGCGATGGCTTCGTCGTATGTCTGCCCGGCGCGTCGGTCGTTGCCCTTTGACGACAGCAGGGCCGCCTGCGCGACGTAGACCACCGGCGCGAGCTGCGGCTGCGTGCGCGCGACCTCGGCGAGATGCGCGACACCGGCCTGCACGCCTGACTGGTCCGCCTTGATCTGCGCCACGCGCTGCTGCGCGGCCATCGCGTAATCGCCCGAGGTGACGCGCTGGTAATAGCTCTCGGCGCGGTCGAGGTCGTCACGCCGATCAGCAATGACGCCGAGGAAATAGAGTGCCTCGGAGGACTGCGCCCCGGTGGCAAGCAGGTTCTCGAACTGCACGGTGGCTGCGTCGAGCCGGCCGGCGTCGAGTTCCATCGCACCGAGCGCACGCAGGGCGCCCGGCAGGACCGTCTTGCCCGAGGTGTATGGTGTCAGCATCGCGCGCGCCTCGTCGTCGTGACCCGTGGCGGCGAGCATCATGGCGTACTCGAGCTGCGTCGCGATGTCGAACTCCGAGTCGGTGACCACGCCCTTCGCGAGCGCGAGGCCCTCGTCCTCCTTGCCGCTCGCGATCTTCGCGCGGGCCAGCAGCATCTTCGCCGGCTTCCAGTACGGCGCTTTCGCCACCGCCGCGGCCGCGGCCTGCCCGGCCGCCGCGAAGTTGTCGCCACGCAGCGCCGAACCGCCGTAGGCATAGAGGCCCTCGGCCACGTCCGGATGCCGCGCCGACAGTCGCCGGAACAGCTCCATCACGTCGGCTGGCGCGGCTTCGTCGCTGATCACCGGCGCCAGCGCGAGAAACCCGGCCGCCGGGCTGATGTAGACCGTTTCGAGCAGGCTCGCGAAGTGCTGCTCGGCCATGTCGAGCTGATGCAGTTTCAGGGCGGTGATGCCGGCGTAACGACGTGCGTTTTCGCTGGTCGGATTGAGCTGCAGCCAGCGCTCCGCCGCGAGCGACGCCTCGACGAACTGAAAGCGGTCGAAGGCAGCCCGCGTCGCCTGCTCCGCCACCGTCTCGTCCTCCGACCGCTGCGCGGCCTCGCGATAGGCACGCGCCGCCTCGGGGAACAGGCCACGTTCGAGGGCCGAGTCGGCATCGGCCAGTGCGGACTGCGGCGACACGGGCTGCGCCGGTTCGTCGCTGCGTACCGGCGCGCCCCGCGAGCACGCTGCGAGAACCCACAACGGGACGACCCAGAGACCGCAATGGAGACCACGGGAAATGCGGATTGGCATAGCACGGCACTATAGCGGAAGCGCGTCGCGGCTTGTGTTGAGGGGGCCGTTCCCAGAGAATTTCGCGACTTTCCATCCCGGGATCCGGATGTCTCTCGTCGTCGTCGGCATCAACCACCGCACCGCGCCCGTCGAAGTGCGCGAACGCGTGGTGTTCGAGCCCACCCGGATCCCCTCCGCGCTGGAGCAACTGCTCGGCCTGCCGGACGTGCGCGAATCGGTCATCGTGTCGACGTGCAACCGGACCGAGCTTTACTGCGTGACGGAGTCGGCCGGGCCGGACGTCCTCGGGGAGTGGCTGCAGCAGTACCACGGGCTCGGTGTCTCGCTGCGCCACAGCCTGTATCACCACGACGAGCAGAAGGCCGTCGCGCACGCGTTCGCCGTCGCCTCGGGCCTCGACTCGATGGTACTCGGGGAGCCGCAGATCCTCGGGCAGCTCAAGGACGCCTACCGTGTCGCGCAGGAGGCCGGCACGACCGGACCCGTGCTGAACCGGCTGTTCCAGTCGGCGTTCTCCGTCGCCAAACGCGTCCGCACCGAAACCAGGATCGGCGCAAATGCCGTCTCGGTTGCATCCGCCGCGGTAGCGACGGCGCGCACGGTGTTCGCCAGCTTCGAGAACCGCACGGCCCTGATGGTCGGCGCCGGCGAAACGATCGCGCTCGCCGCCAAGCACCTGTACGCCGACGGCCTGCGACGCATGATCGTCGCGAACCGCAGCATCGAGCGTGCGCGCGATCTCGCCGCAGACTTCCACGGCTACGCCATCTCGCTGGACGAGATCCCGAACCACCTGAAGGAGGCCGACATCGTCGTGGCATCGACGGCCGCACCGCACTCCATCATCACGCGGCACATGACCGAGCAGGCGCTGCGGGCACGCAAGCGCAGGCCGATGTTCATGGTCGACATCGCGGTGCCGCGCGACATCGATGCCGATGTCGCCGAGCTCGAGGACGTCTACCTGTTCACGGTCGACGACCTGCAGTCCGTGGTGAACGAGAACCTCGAAGGCCGTCGTCAGGCCGCGCGCGAGGCGAGTGGCCTGATCGAGGCCGAGGTCGAGCGTTTTGCCCATGCGCTGCGCACGCGCGACGCCGCGCCGCTGATCCGCCGGCTGCGCGACGACGCCGAACGCACCAAGCGCCACACGTTGGAGCAGGCGCAGCAGATGCTCGCGCACGGCAAGAGCCAGGCGGACGTGCTGAGCTTCCTCGCCAACACGCTCACCAACCGGCTGATCCACGCGCCGAGCCAGCGCCTGCGCGACGCCGCCGAAACTGGCGACGGCGACGTCGTCGAGACGATCGCGCAGATCTACAAGCTCGACGTCCCCGGCGAATGACGATGAAGGACTCGATCCGGCGCCGTCTCGACCGGGCGGTCGAGCGCTTCGAGGAAGTCGGCGCGCTGCTCGCTGACCCCGAGGTCATCGGTCGGCAGGGCCAGTTCCGCGAACTGTCGATGGAGTACTCGCGGCTGGAACCCGTCGCCGGGCGATTTCGTGAATTCCGCCGCCTCGAGGACGAATTGCGGGCCGCGCAGGAGATGGCCGCGGGCGCCGATGCCGAGATGCGGGAACTCGCCGAGGACGAGATCCGCGAACTGCGCGGGCAGCTCGAGTCCGGGGGCAGCGAACTCACGCGGCTGCTCGTGCCCAGGGACCAGCGCGACGATGCAAACATCTTCCTGGAAATCCGCGCCGGCACCGGCGGCGACGAAGCCGCAATCTTCGCGGGCGACCTGTTCCGCATGTACTCGCGCTACGCGGAGCGCCAGGGCTGGAAGGTCGAAGTGCTCTCGGACAGCGCGGGCGAGCACGGCGGCTACAAGGAAGTCATCAGTCGCGTCGTCGGCAAGGGCGCGTATTCGCGGCTCAAGTTCGAATCGGGTACGCATCGCGTGCAGCGCGTGCCGGCCACCGAGTCGCAGGGCCGCATCCACACGTCGGCCTGCACGGTCGCGATCCTGCCGGAGCTCGAGGAGATCGAGGACGTGCCGATCAACCCCGCCGACCTGCGCATCGACACGTTCCGGTCCTCCGGTGCGGGTGGGCAGCACGTCAACAAGACTGATTCGGCGATCCGCATCACGCACCTGCCGAGCGGCGTCGTCGTCGAATGCCAGGACGAGCGCTCGCAGCACAAGAACCGTTCGCGCGCCATGGCGCTGCTGCGGGCGCGGCTGCTCGAGACGCAGCAGCAGAAGCAGGTGGCGCAGCAGGCGCAGGACCGCAGGCTGCAGGTGGGCAGCGGCGACCGCTCCGAGCGCATCCGGACCTACAACTACCCGCAGGGCCGCGTGACCGACCACCGCATCAACCTGACGCTCTACCAGTTGCCGACCGTCATGGAAGGCGCGCTCGAAGACGTGATCGGGCCGCTGCAGCAGGAGTGGGAGGCGAAGCAGCTCGCCAGTCTGGAGTGAGGGCGGGCCGGTGCCTGGCGTCTCCTGCTGGACACGCAAGCCCCCCCGGACATGCAAGAGCCGTACGAGCGATGGCCACCGAAATCTCGCAACTGATCCAGGAAGGCGTGGCCCGCCTCGGCCGCGTGACGGATCAGCCTCGCCACGAGGCGGAGATCCTGCTGGCCGCGGCACTCGGCAAGACACGCGCGTACCTGCTCGCCAACCCGGAACGGCAGATCCTCGACTGCGAAGCAACCGACCGTTACGAGGCGAGCGTGACGCGTCGCGCGCACGGCGAGCCGGTCGCGTACATCCTGGGCGAGAAGGAGTTCTGGTCGCTGCCTCTCGAAGTGACGCGCGACGTGCTGATCCCGCGACCCGAGACCGAACTCGCCGTCGAGCGCGCCCTCGCGCATCTGCCGCCGGATGCGCCCGGCCGCGTGCTCGATGTCGCGACCGGCAGCGGCGCCATCGCGCTCGCGATCGCGCACGACCGCCCCCGCCTGCAGGTCATCGCGACGGATGTCGCGCCTGAGGCGCTGGAGATCGCCCGCCGCAACGCCTCGCGACTCCACCTGCCGAACGTCGAATTCCGCGCCGGCCACTGGTACACGCCGGTGGCAGGCGAGCATTTCACGCTGATCGTCGCGAATCCTCCGTACATCGCCGAGGTCGACCCGCGTGTCGAGCGCGACGTGAGGCGCTACGAACCGCACGCCGCGCTGTTCGCCGGCCCCGACGGGCTGCAGGCCCTGCGCGTCGTCGCGACGGGCGCGCCGCGGCACCTCGTGCAGGGCGGGTGGCTCGTTGTCGAGCACGGCGACATGCAGGGCCACGACGTGCGCGCATTGCTGGTCGCCGCAGACTTCACGGACGTTGCCACGTTCCGCGACCTTGCCGGGCTCGAACGCGTGACCGAGGGGCGCCGGGCGGCCTGAAAGCCGCCGTCCTCGACCGCACGGCGCACGAGCCCCTCCCGCCCGGGCAGCGGAGGTGGCACTATGCGCACCCTTTCCGGAACCCTCGCGAGCCATCCCCCATGGTCCGATTCGAAACCTCCCTCGGCGCGTTCACGATCGACCTGTTCGACAAGGACGCCCCCGTTTCCGCCCAGAACTTCCTCGAGTACGTCGACGCCGGCCACTTCGACGGCACGGTCTTCCATCGCGTCATCCCGGGCTTCATGGTCCAGGGCGGCGGCATGACCGAGGACATGAAGCAGAAGACGACCCGCGCGCCGATCCGCAACGAGGCCTCCAACGGCCTCAAGAACCGTCGCGGCACGCTGTCGATGGCTCGCACCAACGATCCGCACAGCGCGACGTCGCAGTTCTTCATCAACCTCGTCGACAATGCCTTCCTCGATCCGGGTCCGAGCAGCGGTGCGGGCTACGCGGTGTTCGGTTGCGTGACGGAAGGCATGTCGGTCGTCGACGCGATGGCGAAGGCGAAGACCGGTCGGCGCGGCATGCACGACGACGTCCCGGTCGATCCGATCAAGGTGCTGAGCGCGAAGCGGGTGACGCCGGAAGCCGGCTGAACGGGCACCGTCCTTTCCGGTCATGGCGAAGCGTCGGCGAGGGCCCGCGCGCCGCGCCCTGCGCGGGCTGCTCCTTGCGGCGCTCGCATGGGCGGGCGTCACGGTCGCGGCCGTCGTCGCGTTGCGCTGGATCGACCCGCCGTTCACGACGTTCATGGCCACCGACCGCATCAGCCACCTGCTCGACGACGGCTACGAATTCCGTCACGAGTGGCGTGAGTGGGGGCAGATTTCGAAACACGCCGCCATGGCCGTCGTGGCGGCCGAGGACCAGAAGTTCCCGCAACACCACGGCTTCGACTTCAAACAGATCGACAAGGCGCTCGCCGATGCGGAGCGTGGCCGTCGCGTACGCGGCGCCAGCACGATTTCGCAGCAGGTCGCCAGGAACATCTTCCTCTGGCGCGGCCAGAGCTGGTTCCGCAAGGGACTGGAAGCCGGCATCACGGTGCTTATCGAGCTCTGCTGGAGCAAGCAGCGTATCCTCGAGGTGTACCTGAACGTCGCCGAGTTCGGCCGGGGTACGTACGGCGTGCAGGCGGCGAGTCGGCGCTATTTCCATAAGGATGCGACTCGCCTGAACCGCAGCGAGGCGGCCCTGCTGGCCGCGGTGCTGCCGGCGCCGACCCGATTCAAGGTCCAGGCGCCGTCGGCCTACGTGAAGCGACGCCAGGCCTGGATCCAGCGGCAGATGACCGCCCTCGGCGGGACGTCCTATCTGGCCCAACTGCGCTGAGCCGCGCTACGGTGCGGCTGAATCGAACGGAGTTGCGGTGCGAAGATCGGGAGATTCGATGAACCCGGCAGCCCCGGCCGGCGCACGCGCATCGCCATCATCGGCTACATCCTCACAGCGCCATCCGCGACCGGCGCCTGCTGCGCGAAGCGAAACCTACAGGACTACGAGACATGATTGACAGTGCCACCTCCGGGTTCTCGTCTTGCGCGATCGCCCTGCTCATCGCGGGCAGTTTCGGCTGGGTTGGCGTCCGCGCCGACGCGGCCGGCCCGATCAGCGTCGAGCGCCTGTCCGAACTCACGCGCACGCTGTCGGCCGACGAGTTCGAAGGTCGCGCACCCGGCACGGCCGGCGAGCGGAAAACCATCGACTTCCTCGTCGCGCAGTTCAAGGCGGCCGGACTCGAACCCGCCGGCCCCGGCGGTGCGTACACGCAGGTGGTTCCGCTGCTGCGGACGCAGGTTCCCACCGACGCATCGATGTCGGTGACGGTCGCCGGCGAGCGGCGCCCCCTGGTGCAGCAGAAGGACATGGCGGCGCTGGCGCTGCGTCCAGTCGATCGGGTCACGATCCACGACGCGCCACTGGTGTTCGTCGGCTACGGCGTGCACGCACCAGAGCGCCACTGGGACGACTACAAGGGCATCGACCTGCGCGGCAAGGTCGCCGTCTACCTCGTGAACGATCCCGACTTCGAGGCCGTGCCGGGCGACGACGCCTACGGCCAGTTCGGTGGCGGCGCGGCGACCTATTACGCACGCTGGACGTACAAGTACGAGGAAGCCGCGCGTCGTGGGGCAATCGCGGCGCTGATCGTGCACGAGACGGAGCCCGCGGCCTATGGCTGGAAGACGGCGATCGCGCCGAACGGCGAGGGCTACGACATCGTCCGCCCCGACCCGGCGAGGGACAAGGTGCTGCTGCAGTCATGGCTGCATCGCGACACGGCGGTGGCGCTGTTCCGCAAGGCCGGACTGGATTTCGAGGCGGCGCGACGCGAGGCACGCAGCGCGAAGTTTCGGCCGGTCGATCTGAAGGCGACGTTCGCCGCCGATTTTCCGCTGGCGCACGCGACGATCGAGAGTCACAACGTGCTCGGCCGGATCACGGGCCGGCGGCATCCGGACGAGAGCGTCATGATCGGCGCCCATTGGGATGCCTATGGCGCGGGTGAGCCCGACGCTGACGGGCGGAGGTTCCGTCCCGGCGCACTCGATGACGCCATTGGTGTGGCGGGTGCGCTCGAGATCGCGCGTGCATTCGCTCACGGACCGCGTCCGGACCGCAGCGTCCTGTTCGCCGCGTGGACGGCCGAGGAGCGTAACCTGCTCGGCTCCGAGTACTACGCGTCGAGCCCGACGCTGCCGCTCGAGACGACGGCTGCGAACCTGACCATGGACGTGCTGCAGCCGAACGGGCCGGCGCGCGACGTCGTGCTCGTCGGCGCGGGCCAGAGCGACCTCGATGCACTGCTCGCCCGCGAGGCCGCCCGCCAGGACCGCGTCGTGACGCCGGACGCGAAGCCGGAGCGCGGCCTCGCCTTCCGCGCGGACCACTTTTCGTTCGCCAAGCGCGGTGTGCCCGCGCTGCTGCTGATGGGCATCGGCGGCGGGCATGATCTGGTGAAAGGCGGACGCGAAGCCGGCGATCGCTGGGTCGCCGGGTTCACCGACAGGTGCTATCACCAGGCCTGTGACCGCTGGAGCGCGGATTGGGACCTGCGCGGCGCGGCGCAGGACGTCGCGCTCGTGTACGAGATGGCGCGGGAACTCGCGAATTCACGCGTCTGGCCGGCCTGGAACGCCGGTTCGGAGTTCCAGGCCGTCCGTGACGCGAGCCGCGGCATGCGCGCTGCGCCGCACTGAAGCGGCCGCACCGCAGCGACGCCCTCACCCGGCGCTGCCGCCCACAGGCGCGCCTGAAGGTCAGGCGGCGCTGGCGCTCACTTCGTACCCGAGCATTGGTGCCAGCCAGCGCTCCGCCTCGGCGAGCGTCATGCGCTTGCGCTGCGCGTAATCGCGAACCTGGTCGGCGTCGATCCTGCCGACCTGGAAATAGGTCGCCTCCGGGTGCGCGAAGTACCAGCCGCTCACGGCTGCGGTCGGATGCATCGCGAAGTTCTCGGTCAGCCGGATGCCAGTGCACGCCTCGACGTCCAGCATGCGCCACAGCGTCGCCTTTTCCGTGTGGTCCGGACACGCGGGGTACCCCGGCGCCGGCCGGATTCCGCGGTAGTCCTCGCGGATCAACTGGTCGTTGGTGAATCGCTCGTCAGGCGCATAGCCCCAGAGCTCGCGACGCACGCGCTGATGCATGCACTCGGCGAGCGCCTCGGCGAGCCGGTCGGCGAGGGCCTTGAGCATGATCGCCCCGTAATCGTCGTGCCGCGCCTCGTACTCGCGCACCTTGTCGTCGAGCCCGAGGCCCGCGGTGACGGCAAACGCGCCGATCCAGTCCGCGACACCGGACGACTTCGGCGCGACGAAGTCGGACAGCGCGTAGTGCGGCTGGCCCGCCGGCTTGGGCTTCTGCTGTCGCAGCATGTGCAATCGGTACGCCACGCGGTCGCGGCGCTCGTCGACGTAGACCTCGATGTCGTCGTCGACGGAGTTCGCCGGGAACAGGCCCACGACCGCGCTCGCGCGCAACCACCGCCCGGCGAGCGCCTGCTTGAGGACGCGACGCGCGTCGGCGTACAGGTTGCTCGCGGCCTCGCCCACGACCGGATCGGTCAGCACGTCGGGGAACTTGCCGGCGAACTCCCAGGCGTTGAAGAACGGCATCCAGTCGACATACCGGACCAGCTCGTCGAGCGGGACGTCCTCGAACACGCGCACGCCCGTGAATCGCGGCACGGGCGGCCGGTAGGCGGACCAGTCCGGCGCGAAGCGGTTCGCGCGCGCCTGTGCGAGCGTCAGCGCCGGCCCCTTGACCTTGCGGCCCTTGTGCTGCTCGCGACGCTGCGCATGTTCCGCGTCGATGCGCGCTGCGTACGGCGCACGCGTCTCCGCTGTGACGAGTGACTGACAGACACCCACGGCGCGCGAGGCGTCCTTGACGTACACGACCAGGCCATCGTATTCGGGGTCGATCCTGACCGACGTATGTGCCGGCGAGGTGGTCGCGCCGCCGATCAGCAGCGGCACGACGAAGTTCCGGCGCTTCATCTCGCGGGCGACGTGGACCATTTCGTCGAGCGACGGCGTGATCAGGCCCGAGAGCCCGATCATGTCCGCCCGCTCGCGCTCCGCCGTCTCGAGGATGCGCTCGGTCGGGACCATGACGCCGAGGTCGACGACCTCGAAGTTGTTGCACTGGAGCACGACGCCGACGATGTTCTTGCCGATGTCGTGGACATCGCCCTTCACGGTCGCGAGCACGACCTTGCCGTTGGAACGGCTGGCGCCGTCCTGCTCCCGCTCGAGGAACGGCACGAGGTGCGCCACGGCCTTCTTCATGACGCGCGCCGACTTGACCACCTGCGGCAGGAACATCTTGCCGGCGCCAAACAGGTCGCCGACGACGTTCATGCCCTCCATGAGCGGCCCCTCGATGACGCGCAGCGGGCGGCCGAACTCGACCCTTGCGGCTTCCGTGTCCGCGACGATGAACTCGTCGATGCCCTTGATCAGCGCGTGCTCCAGCCGCTTCACGACCGGCCACTCCCGCCACGACAGGTCCTCGGCGCGCTTCTGTCCGGCTTCGCCCTTGTACTTCCCTGCGATCTCGAGCAGCCGTTCGGTCGCATCGGACCGGCGCGCCAGCACGACGTCCTCGACGCGGTCACGCAGTTCGGGGTCGATTTCCTCGTAGATCGCGAGCTGTCCGGCGTTGACGATGCCCATCGCGAGGCCCGCGCGGATCGCGTGGTACAGGAACACGGAGTGCATCGCCTCGCGTACGACGTCGTTGCCCCGGAACGAGAACGAGACGTTGCTGACGCCACCGCTGATCAGCGAGCCCGGACAGGCTGCGCGGATGCGCGTCGTGGCCTCAATGAAGTCCAGCGCGTAACGGTCGTGCTGCTCGATGCCCGTCGCCACCGCGAAGATGTTCGGGTCGAAGACGATGTCCTCGGGCGCAAACCCGATGCCGGTCAGCAGCCTGTACGATCGCTCGCAGATCGATACCTTGCGCTCGACGGTATCCGCCTGGCCGTCCTCGTCGAACGCCATCACGACCACGGCGGCGCCGTAGGCACGCACCTTGCGCGCCTGCGCGAGGAACGCGCGCTCGCCTTCCTTGAGGCTGATGGAATTGACGACACCCTTGCCTTGCAGGCACTTCAAGCCTGCTTCGATGACCGACCACTTCGACGAGTCGATCATCACCGGCACGCGCGCGACGTCGGGCTCGGCCGCAACGAGGTTCAGGAAGCGCACCATCGCGGCTTCCGAGTCGAGCATGCCCTCGTCCATGTTGACATCGATGACCTGCGCGCCACTCGCGACCTGCTGTCGCGCGACATCGAGCGCGCCGGCGTAATCGTCGGCCTCGATCAGGCGCCGGAACTTCGCCGAGCCGGTGACGTTGGTGCGTTCGCCGACGTTGACGAACAGGCTGTCCGGGCCGATGTCGAGAGGCTCGAGCCCGCTCAGGCGGCAGCGCGGCTCGAGCACCGGTGGCCTGCGCGGCGGCAGGCCGGCGACGGCGTCCGCGATATGCGCGATGTGTTCGGGCGTCGTGCCACAACAGCCGCCGACGACGTTGACGAAGCCGCTCGCCGCATACTCGCGCACCAGTTCGGCAGTCTCGCAGGCTGTCTCGTCGTATTCGCCGAAGGCGTTCGGCAGCCCGGCGTTCGGATAGCAGCAGACGTGGGTGTCGGCGATGCGGGCGAGTTCCTCGACGTACGGACGCAACTGCCGCGCGCCGAGCGCGCAGTTGAGGCCGATCACGGCCGGCCGCGCGTGACGCACCGAGTTCCAGAACGCCTCGAGCGTCTGGCCGGACAGCGTACGGCCCGAGGCGTCGGTGATCGTGCCGGAGATCATGAGCGGCAGGTCGAGACCGAGTTCATCGAGCACCTCGCGGACGGCGTAGAGCGCCGCCTTCGCGTTGAGCGTGTCGAAAATTGTCTCGACGAGCAGCAGGTCCACGCCACCCTCGACCAGCGCGCGCGTCGCCTCCGCATAGGTCGCGGCAAGATCGTCGAAGGTGACGTTGCGCCGCCCCGGGTCATTGACGTCCGGCGACAGCGAGGCCGTGCGGTTGGTGGGACCCAGCGCCCCGGCGACGAACCGCGGACGCCCCGTGCGTGCCGCGACGTCATCGGCCGCACGGCGCGCGATCTGCGCCGCCGCGAGGTTCAGCTCGCGCACCAGTGCTTCGGTGCCGTAATCCGCCTGCGAAGTGGCGTTCGCATTGAACGTGTTGGTCTCGACGATGTCGGCGCCCGCCTCGAGGTAGCGCCGGTGGATCTCGCCGATCACCTCGGGCCGCGTCAGCACCCGAAGGTCGTTGTTGCCCTTGAGGTCGCGCGGGTGATCGCGGAACCGGTCCCCACGGTAGTCCGCCTCCTCCAGCCGATACGACTGGATGACGGTGCCCATGGCGCCGTCGAGCACGAGCACGCGTTCGCCGAGCAGGCGGCGGAATTCACGGATGCGTTCGGCGCGCAGCATTCAGGCACCCTCCGCAGCGGCAAGAACCGGCGCCGGCGCGCGCACGCCGAGCGCGTGGCAGATCGCCACGGTGAGTTCCGAACGGTTGAGCGTGTAGAAGTGGAATTCGCCGACACCGTGCTGCTGCAGCCGATGTACCTGGTCGATGGCGAAACTCGCGGCGATCATGCGCCGCGTCTCGGGGTCGTCGTCGAGGCCGTCGAAGCGGTGCACGAGCCAGTCCGGTACGCTCGCGCCGCAGCGCTGCGCGAACCTGAGCATCTGCGGGAACCGCGTGATCGGCAGGATGCCCGGCACGATCTCGGCGCCAATGCCCGCCGCTGCGCAACGATCGCGAAAGCGCAGGAAGACGTCGGCGTCGAAAAAGAACTGCGTGATGGCGCGTGTGGCGCCGGCGTCGACCTTGGCGCGCAGGTTGTCGATGTCGAACTGTGCGCTCGGGGCTTCCGGGTGCGACTCCGGATAGGCCGCCACGGTGATGTCGAAGTCTCCGACGGTGCGCAGGCCGCGCACGAGGTCGACGGCATAGGCGAAGCCGTCGGGGTGCGGCTCGTAGGCGCGCTGCCCGACCGGCGGATCGCCCCGCAGTGCGACGATGTGACGCACGCCGGCGTCCCAATAGGCGCGCGCCACGTCGAGGACCTCGCCGCGCGGCGCACCGACGCAGGTCAGGTGCGGTGCCGGCGTCAGCGGCGTTTCCTGCAGGATGCGCGAGACCACGTGGTGCGTGCGCTCGCGCGTCGAGCCGTCCGCGCCGTAGGTGACCGAGACGAAATGCGGCGCGAGCGGCGCAAGGCGCTGGATCGACGTCCAGAGCGTGCGTTCCATCGCCTCGTCGTTGGGCGGGAAGAACTCGAAGGAGACCTGTACGGGGCTGCTGCCCCTCCCTGCCTTCGCCAACGGCACTGCGACGTTTCCTTGCACGACAGGACTTCCTTCTTTGCGAATCAGGCGACAGCCGCCTCGGTCGCGGCACTTGCGAAAACGTGGGCGACGGCGAGCAGCAGGTGCTGACCCGCGACGTCGCACGGATGCAGACGCGAGCAGACGAGGCCCGCGTCGACGAGCCAGGTGCGCAGCGTCGCCAGCGGATTCTGCGCCGCCGCATCGGTCGCGAGCGCGTCGTAATCCTCGACGACGATCAGTTCGCCGCCCGGCTGCAGCAGCCGCCCGACCTCGCGCAGCGCCTCGACGGGCCGCTCCTGCGCCGCGAGTGCACGGTCGATCAGCGCGACGTCGAAGTCGGCCGCGGTGAACGGCAGGTTGCGCAGTTCGCCCTGCTGGAGGACGCAATGACTCACGCCGCGTGAATGCAGCGTCGCCCGGGCGCGCTGGATCTCCCTGCGGGACGGGTGCATGCCCACGATGCGCCGCGCCCGCGAGGCGAGGCCCGCGAGGACTTCGGCCGGCGCGCCACCGAAATGGAACAGGCTGCCGCGACCACGGTCGCCGAGCTCGGCTGCCAGTACGGCGACCAGTTCAGCGGCATCGTCGTCGGATGCGCCGTCGCGCGCTGCAGCGCTCTCGGCAGTGCCCTCGGCCCGGCGTCGTTCGAGCACCGTCTCGACACGCTCGCGGTCGGCCCGCAGCATCGGATCGTCAAGGTCGATCTGCGCCAGCAGGCCCGACACGAGATCCCGGCCGGCACCTTCCACCGGCGCCCGGTAGTACACCCAGTGTTGCTCGCGGAATTTCTCCAGCAGGCCGACGTCGCAAAGCAGCTTGAGATGCCGCGACACGCGCGGCTGGCTCTGGCCGAGGACCTGCGTCAGCTCGGTGACCGAAAACTCACCCTCGGCGAGGATGGCGAGCAGGCGCAGTCGGGAGGGTTCGGCCACGGCGCGGAGCTTGTCCAGGAGGGAGTCAAAGTTTTCGCGCATTTGCAGATATAAACATGTCTTTATTCATGCGTCCAGCTCCATGTGCCATACCGCAATGAGTCGCTGCACTTCTGAATGCGGTGTTCGGCCGCGAGCTCTCCAACGTCTGCCCCAAACGTCACGGCCGCCCGTTGCCGTTGCATCAAGGCAGATGCAATATTGCATCAATTGGGATTCAGGTACTGGCCATGAGAACTACGGTGACGATCGACGACGCCTTGTACGAGCAGGCGCTGGAAGTCGCTGATCCCAGTATGGAAAAGGGCGATCTGTTCCGTGAGGCCGTCAAGGTGTTCGTGCGGGTTCAGGCGGCCAAGCGCCTTGCCGCCCTGGGCGCCACGCAGCCAGGCATGGAGGAGATACCTCGCCGCCGCGAGGACACCCGGTGAAAGGAGTGCTGGTCGACACGTCGGTGTGGGTCGACCACTTTCGCCGCCGCCACGATGCGCTGGCCAGCCTGCTCGAACACGACCTCGTGCTCACACACCCGCTGATCGTCGGCGAGATCGCGTGCGGTACGCCGCCGCAGCGCAGCCTGGCGCTCGCGAGCCTCAGCGCGCTGCAGTCATGTCGACACGCCACCGTCCGCGAGGTCGTGGATTTCATCGAGCGCGAACATCTGTTCGGGCTGGGCTGCGGGCTGGCGGACCTCCTGCTGCTCGCGTCCACCCTGATGACGCCGGGCGTCGAACTGTGGACGCTCGACAGGCGACTGAGCGCAATGGCAGAACGCTTCGGGGTGATGTACCGGCCCGCCCCGCATGCCGACGGCGCGACGACGCGCGACGGGCCGCTACCCTCGCACATGGATCGCGCACTCTAGGCCCGGCTGCTCGACCTCGTCCGATCGGGTTCCACACGACCCGAGGACTGGCGCCGCGAAGGGCCTGCTTACTTCATGGCAGGCCTCGCCGTCGCGCTGGCGAGCGCCCCCGAATTCAACCGCAAGGACTATCTCGCACTGGCCGAGGCGCTTCATCCCGGCGCATCGGAACTGCGTGTCTTCGATCAATGGTTGAAGGAGACGCCGTGGAAGCCGTCGCGGTTCATGGCACAGCTGCGCGGCTGATTCACGAAGAAGCCCACCAGGCCACACTGCCACTCGAACTGCCGGGGATCGATTCCAAGGTGCTGGACGTTCGGATCCTAGCGTGCCGCGTGCCGGCCGGAATGTGTCCGTAGGTCCGGCTTCATCAGACCGGCCAGCTCGCGCGCGATCCGCCTCGTTCGCGGAACTGGCGCCCTGAGTGAATTCACCTGCATGGCCACCGAGCACACGTCGCGCAGTTTCGGATCGATCGCATAGCCAAGAGTGGCGCCGAACCAGTCGAGCACCGGCAGCAGCCGCCACAGGACAGTCGTGCCGGAGTGGAACGGCACCGGGAAGTCGTCGCGCTTGAAAGCGAATTTGCGTACGTTCTGGCGCGTGACGTCGAGCAGCTCCGCGATGTCCGACAGGCCGACGAAATCTGGGCCGACTTCGACCAGCGTTGCCAGCGGCATCGCCGTCCTTGCGTCCCTGATTGCGGACAGGATCGCGGTTTCAGCCGAAGCGGCTTCTCGCGAGAAATCCAGCGCAATACGCCCCGGCAGCCCCAGGCCCACCAGCGCGTCCGTACAGCCGGCCCGGCCGAGCCGATCGGCCAGTTCGTCCGGGTCCCACCTGCTCTGGGGAAGGACGAAATTCAGCTGGAATTCATATTCCATTCTCAATGACTCCGTACTTTGGGCATTCGCGGCCGTGGCCTTGGCTTGTTAACCACGATGCAGTGGTCGACTACCCTTCGGATGGAGCGGGCGTGGCTCTCGGGGTTCGACGGCGTGCTCCAGATGCTCGCTATGCAGAACTCGCCGCAACGGCAGTCTGCGAGATTCTGGGGGCAATACATCTTGCCCCAGGCATGGCCACCCCCAAGTTCGATTCGCCATCCGCGCGACTCTGCGTAACGCAGCGCCGACTCGACCTCCTTTGACGGGTGCCTGCGCCCGGACAAGCGGATCTTCCGTACGGATACTACCATAGGGGTTGTCAAATGACAACTACTGTTCCCGCCTGGGGATGGAGACGACGAGCAGGACGCACCTTGGAGACCGGCTCATGGCTAAGGGCCCGGCAAAGCGACTATGTAGCCGGCTCTCGGAGATTCAACGACGCCGCTTCGGTAAACAGGGCGGAGTGAACCCGCATTCGGGACAGCGCAGAATCACTACACTGACCTGGCGGCATTGCGGCCGCCGAGCACGGAATCCATCGTGAACCTGCGGACGATGCTGGGAAGTGATTTCAGACCGCGTTATCCGCAAGCTTTCGCTTGCTCCTAATGCACTCCCCCTGCCGCCAATCCAGCCTTCCCCGCCCCACTGAACAATCCCGTGCAATCCACCGCATCCAGCCTGTACGCCCGGCTGCAGAACTCGCACCGCACCTCGACCTGCCCGAACTCCTCGACGATCGACTCGACCTCTTCCTGCCCGAGCGCCTTGAGCATGTGCTCCACCCGCTCCCTCGAGCAGCGGCACCGGAAAAACGCGGGCGCCGACTCGAACATCCGCACGTCGTCCTCGGCGAACAGCCGGCGCAACAGCTCGCGATCCTCCAGCCCGGCGAGTTCCGTGCCCGTCACGGTGTCGGCGACGAGCTGCACGCGTCGCCACGCGTCCTCGACCTCGTCGTCGGGCAACGCGTGCGCGCCGGACTCGGTCACCCCTGCGGGCTTCGACGCCACGGGCAGCCGCTGCAGAAGCAGGCCGCTCGCGTTGTCGCCGTCGGCGTGCAGCCACAGCCGCGTCGGCAACTGCTCGGAGCTCTCGAAGTACTCGCGCAGGCATTCGCTCATCGAGCCGCCTTCGAGCGGCACGACGCCCTGGTAGCGGTTCGCGGTGGCCTCGTTGTCGACGGTGACGGTGAGCGTGCCATCGCCCGAGAGCGCGCGCAGGTCACGCGTGTCGGCGGGCACGTCGCCTTTGAACCGCGCCACGGCACGCAGCGCGAGGCCGTCGGTGCATTCCACGAGCATCAGGTGCATCGGGCCCTCGCCGCGCAGTTGCAGCGTGAGCAGACCCTGGAACTTCAAGGTCGACGCGAGCAGCGCTGCGGCCGCGACGGCCTCGCCGAGCGTGTCACGCACGTTCGCGGGATAGTCGTGGTGCTCCATCATGGCCTTCCACGCCGGCCCGAGGTGCACGATCTGCCCGCGGAACGGGTAGCGCTCGAACACGAACCGGCGCAGCGTGTCGACCTCGGCCACGGCTGGTGCCCCCGCCGCCTCAGGCCACGCGCACGGGGATGTTCAGCTTGCGGATCTTCTCGGCCCACTGCGCGGGCGCGACGTCGTGCACGGACGTGCCCTGCGCGTCCACCGCGACGGTCACCGGCATGTCCTTGACCTCGAACTCGTAGATCGCTTCCATGCCGAGGTCGCCGAACGCGACCACGCGTGCCGCCTTGATCGCCTTGGAGACGAGATAGGCCGCGCCGCCCACGGCCATGAGGTACGCCGCCTTGTGCTTGCGGATGGATTCGATCGCGACCGGCCCGCGCTCGGACTTGCCGATCATGGCGATGAGCCCGGTCTTCTCGAGCATCATGTCGGTGAACTTGTCCATGCGCGTCGCCGTGGTCGGGCCCGCGGGGCCCACGACCTCGTCGCGCACCGGGTCGACCGGGCCGACGTAGTAGATCACGCGATTGGTGAAGTCGACGCCCTCGGGCAGCCCCTGCCCGCTCGCGTAGAGGTCGGCGATGCGCTTGTGCGCGGCATCGCGGCCGGTGAGCATCCTGCCGTTCAGGAGCAGTGTCTCGCCCGGCTTCCAGCCCTGCACTTCCTCGCGCGTGAGCATGTCCAGGTTCACGCGCCGCGAACTCTCGCCCGCGCTCCACGTGACCTTCGGCCAGTGCTCCAGCGAAGGCGGCTCGAGCACCGCAGGGCCGCTGCCGTCGAGCACGAAGTGCGCGTGGCGCGTCGCCGCGCAGTTCGGGATCATCGCCACGGGCTTCGACGCGGCGTGCGTCGGGTACAGCTTGAGCTTGACGTCGAGCACGGTCGTGAGCCCGCCGAGGCCCTGCGCGCCGATGCCGAGCGCGTTGACCTTCTCGTAGAGTTCGATGCGCAGCTCCTCGGCCGGGTCCCGCGGCCCGCGCGCGAGCAGCTCGTGCATGTCGATCGGGTCCATGAGCGATTCTTTCGCGAGCAGCATGGCTTTCTCGGCCGTGCCGCCCACGCCGATGCCGAGCATGCCGGGCGGGCACCAGCCCGCGCCCATGGTCGGCACGGTCTTCAACACCCAGTCGACGATGGAGTCGCTCGGGTTCAGCATCACGAACTTCGACTTGTTCTCCGAGCCGCCGCCCTTCGCGGCGACGGTCACCTCGACCTCCTCGCCCGGGACCAGCTCGACGTGGAACACGGCCGGCGAGTTGTCCTGCGTGTTCTTCCGCGCGAACAGCGGATCGGCGACCACCGAGGCGCGCAGCTTGTTGTCGGGATGGTTGTACGCGCGGCGCACGCCCTCGTTGATCATGTCCGCGAGGCTGCGCTTCGTGTCCCAGCGCACGCCCATGCCCACCTTGAGGAACATGTTGACGATGCCGGTGTCCTGGCAGATCGGCCGCCGCCCCTCGGCGCACATGCGCGAGTTGGTGAGGATCTGCGCGATGGCGTCCTTCGCGGCGGGGTTCTGCTCGCGTTCGTACGCGCGCCCGAGGTGCTCGACGTAGTCGACGGGGTGGTAGTACGAGATGAACTGCAGCGCGTCGGCAACGGACTGGATGAAATCGTCTTCGCGGATCGGTGAGGACATGTGTGGCGAATGACCGGTGAATGGTGAACGCGATGGGTGGGAGTCGGACGACTGCGCGCGCAGAGGCGCGGCCGTTCGGGTCGACATTTTAGGATGTTCGGGAGGGCGAACTGCTCCCTGGATCGACCACCGAACGTGACATATGCTTGGCATATGCCACGCCTTGGAGCGCGCTCATGGACCCCCGTTCCCGCCACGTCCGCCTGTTCAAGAACGGCCGGAACCAGGCCGTCCGCATTCCCCGCGAAATGGAGTTGCCCGGCAACGAAGCCGTGATGTACCGCGACGGCCAGCGCCTGGTCATCGAACCCGCGCGCCGTCCGTCACTGCGCGGCCTGCTCGAGACCTGGGACCCGATCGGCACCGACTGGCCAGTCATCCCGGACCCGTCGCCGGAACCCGTGGCAGTGGGTGAACCGTGAGCAGGCGGTTCCTGCTGGACACCAATGTGCTGTCGCTCTTGATTCGCGATCCTCGTGGGTCCGTGGCGCAGCGGCTGGCGACGGTCGGCGATTCACAGGTGTTCACCAGCGTCGTGGTGGCCAGCGAGTTGCGTTTCGGCGGGCGCAAGAGAGGCTCTGCCGTGCTGATCGATCGAATCGAGCAGTTGCTCGAGCACATCGAGGTCGCGCCGCTGGAGATCGGCGTGGATCGGATCTACGCCGACATCCGGCACATCCTCGAATCGGGCGGACGAATGATCGGCGCCAATGACCTCTGCATCGCCGCCCACGCGCTCGAACAGGACGCCACGCTCGTCACCGACAACGTCGAAGAGTTCCAGCGCGTGCCGGGTCTGGTGGTCGAGAACTGGGTGCGCCCGACCTAGCTGTCGCTGGGCGCGACAGCGTCCGGTTGTTTGGCAACCGAAACGGCACCATAATGGAATCACTGAGAGTCCATTGCTCGCCTGCCAGGAGCGGAAAATGCCGACCACCCTGACCCTGAAGAACATCCCGGACGAGGTCTACGAACGTCTGAAGCTCTCGGCAGCCGCCCATCGCCGGAGCCTGAACAGCGAAGCGATCGTCTGCCTCGAATCGGTGTTGATCCCGGGGCGCATGGCCGCGAGCGAGCGCCTCGCAAGGGCGGAAGCACTTCGATCCCGATTGCCGAAGATGAAGTTCCGGGCAAAGGACATCGATGCCTTCAAGCGCGAAGGTCGGCAGTGATCGTCGTCGACAGCAACGTCATTGCCTACCTGTACCTGGAGGGCGACCACACCGGCAAGGCCGCAGCCCTGCTGGAACAGGATCCTGACTGGGCGGCCCCGCTGTTATGGCGCAGCGAGTTCCGCAACATACTGGCGGGCTATCTGCGCCGCGGCACGCTGGATTTCGAAACGGCGCGCGACATACAGATGGAAGCTGAAAGCCTGTTGACCGGCAACGAGCACGAAGTCGACTCGCGACAGGTACTGGAACTCGTGCGGGCCAGCGATTGCTCGGCCTATGACTGCGAGTTCGTGGCGCTCGCCGTCACGCTTGGCGTCAAGCTCGTGACGATGGACGCAAAGCTGCTCAAAGCCTTCCCGAAGTACGCCGTGCCGCTGGCCGCCGCCTGATCTAGGGGCTGAGTTTTCGTTTCAGCAACTCGTTCAACTGCCCCGGGTTGGCCTTGCCGCCCGTCGCCTTCATCACCTGCCCGACGAAAAAGCCGAACAGCTTGTCCTTGCCGCCGCGGTACTCGGCGAGCTGGCCCGGGTTCTTCGTCATGACCTCGTCGATGGCCTTCTCGATGGCCGAGCTATCGGTGATCTGCTTCAGGCCCGTCGCCTCGATGATCTCGTCGGCGCCGCGGCCCTCGGCCCACATGGCCTCGAACACGTCCTTGGCGATCTTGCCGGAGATCGTGTCGTCGAGGATTCGCGCGAGCAGCCCCGCGAGCGCGTCCGCGCCCACACGGCTCTGCGCGACGTCGAGGTTGTCGCGGTTCAAGGCGCCAGAAAGCTCGCCCATGACCCAGTTCGCGGCGAGCTTGGCCTGCGCGCCGCCGAGCCTCGTCACCACCGCCTCGTAATACTGCGCGAGCTCCTTGCCCGCCGTGAGCACGCCCGCGTCGTAGTCCGAAAGCCCGTGTTCGCGCACGAAGCGCGCGGCCTTCTCGTCGGGCAGCTCGGGCAGGCTCCTGCGCAACTCCTCAATCGTCGCCTCGTCGATCGCGAGCGGCAGCAGGTCCGGGTCCGGGAAGTAGCGGTAGTCGTTGGCTTCTTCCTTGGAGCGCATCGATCGCGTCTCGCCCCTGTCGGGATCGTAGAGACGCGTTTCCTGCACGACCTTGCCGCCGCCCTCGATGAGATCGATCTGGCGCTCGACCTCGTAGTTGATCGCGCGCTCGACGAATCGGAACGAATTCAGGTTCTTGATCTCGGCGCGCGTGCCGAACTCGGCCTGGCCGACGGGGCGCACGGAGACGTTCGCGTCGCAGCGGAACGAGCCTTCCTGCATGTTGCCGTCGCAGATGTCGAGGTAGCGCACGAGCGTATGGATCTTCTTCATGTACGCCACGGCTTCCTTCGCGGAGCGCAGGTCGGGTTCGGAGACGATCTCGAGCAGCGGCGTCCCGGCGCGGTTGAGGTCGATGCCCGACAGCCCGTGGAAGTCTTCGTGCAGCGATTTGCCCGCGTCCTCCTCGAGGTGCGCGCGCGTGATGCCGACGGTCTTGCGCGTGCCGTCATCGAGCACGATCTCGAGTGAACCGTCCTCGACGACAGGCCGTTCGTACTGGCTGATCTGGTAGCCCTTGGGCAGATCCGGATAGAAGTAGTTCTTGCGCGCGAACACCGAGCGGCGCGCGATCTTCGAACCGGTCGCGAGCCCGAAGCGGACCGCCATGCGCACGGCGTCCCCGTTCAGCACCGGCAGCACGCCCGGATAGCCCAGATCGACGAGGTTGGCCTGCGTGTTCGGTTCCGCGCCAAACGCGGTCGAGGATGCCGAGAAGATCTTGCTGCGCGTGGCGAGCTGCGCGTGGATCTCGAGGCCGATGACGGTTTCCCACTGCATGTCGAGCACTGACCGCTGATTGGTGAAGGGGTGGATCGGAACAGTCTCCCGCCCGTCCGCTCACGCGTACCCGGACGCCACCCGCCGGTGCCAATCCGTGCGTTGCTGGTACTGGTGCGAGACGGACAGCAGGCGGGACTCGCCGAAGTGCGGGCCGACGAGCTGCAGGCCGACCGGCAGTTCCCGCCCGCCGGCACCGACGAACCCGCACGGGATCGAGATGGCCGGCAGCCCGGCGAGGTTCGCAGCGATCGAATAGATGTCGTTCAGGTACATCGCGATCGGGTCGCTGGTCTTGGCGCCGAGCTCGAATGCTGCAGTAGGCGACGTCGGGCTCAACACGACGTCGACTTCCCCGAAGGCACGCGCAAAATCCTGCGCAATCAGCGCGCGGCACTTCTGCGCCTTGAGGTAATAGGCGTCGTAATAGCCCGCCGAGAGTACGTACGTGCCCGTCATGATGCGCCGCTTGACCTCGGCGCCGAAGCCCTCGCCGCGCGAGCGCCGGTAGAGGTCGAGCAGGTCGCGCGGCTGCTCGCAGCGGTGGCCGAAACGGACGCCGTCGAAGCGCGAGAGGTTGGACGAGCACTCGGCGGGCGCCACGACGTAGTAGGTCGGCACCGAGAGCGGCAGCGCCGGCAGGCTCAGGTCCTTCACCACCGCGCCTTCCCGCTGCAACAGCGCGATGGCGGCACGCACGCAGCGCTCGACCTCGGGGTCGAGACCCTCGCCGAAGAACTGGCTGATGAGCCCGATGCGCAGGCCCGCGAGCGGCTGGTCGAGCCCGGCGGCGTAGTGCGGCACCGGCCGGTCGACGCTCGTCGAGTCGCGCGGATCGAAGCCCGCCATCGCCTCGAGCAGCAACGCGGCATCCTGCGCCGAGCGGCACAGCACGCCCGCCTGGTCGAGACTCGAGGCGAACGCGATCATGCCGTAGCGCGACACGCGCCCGTACGTCGGCTTCAGGCCGGTGAGGTTCGTGAGCGCCGCCGGCTGGCGGATCGAGCCGCCCGTGTCCGTGCCGCTCGCGGCCGGCGCGAGACAGGCCGCCACCGCCGCCGCCGAGCCGCCCGACGAGCCGCCAGGCACGCGCGCGGGGTCCCAGGGATTGAGGACCGGGCCGTAGAATGACGTCTCGTTGGATGAGCCCATCGCGAACTCGTCCATGTTCGCCTTGCCGAGCAGCACCGTGCCGGCCTCGTGCCACCGGCGGACGACGGTCGCGTCGTACGGAGCAACGAAGTTCGACAGCATGCGCGAGCCGCAGGTCGTGAGGATCCCGTCGGTGCAGAAGATGTCCTTGTGCACGACCGGCACGCCGGTGAGCGGGCCACCCTCGCCCTTCGCGAGCCGCTCGTCCGCCGCCCGTGCATCGGCGAGGGCCCGGTCTGCCGTGATGGTCACGAACGCGTTGAGCGGCGGGCCCAGCCGTTCTATGCGGCCCAGCAGGTGCAGCGTGAGTTCGAGACTCGAGAACTTCCGGGCGCGCAGGCCAGCGGACAGGTCCGATACGGTCAAGGTGTGCATGGTGGCGGTCTTTGATAATGAGGACAGGCACTGATTTTCCGGGGCGAAAATCGGCGCCAGTCCCCCTACTCGATGACCTTGGGCACGAGGTACAGCCCGGCGGCAACACTCGGCGCATTGCGCTGGAACTTGTCGCGCTGGTCGGTCTCGGTCACCTCGTCGCGACGCAGCCGCTGCACCTGGTCGGCGAGCGGGTGAGCCATGGGCTCGACGCCGGACGTGTCCGCGGCGGCGAGTTGCTCGACGAAGTCGATGATGCGCGACAGGCTGTCGACGTAGACCGGCATCTGCGCCTCGGTGATCTCGAGACGGGCGAGATGGGCGATTCCCTCGACCTGGGGGCGGGTCAGGCTCATCGTGGAAGGGCTCGATCAGGCTGGAAAAAAGCCGATCGCAAATCATACACGGCGCCTTGCCGAATGTCGTGACTATGGTTAAATTGCCGCGATTTGGCGCAGGGCTGCGCTTCTCCTACGGCCCGGGTTCCTCAATGTTCAAAAAGCTCCGGGGTTACTTCTCCAACGACCTCTCGATCGACCTTGGCACCGCGAACACGCTGATCTACGTGCGCGGCAAGGGCATCGTGCTGAACGAGCCGTCGGTGGTCGCGATCCGCGAGGAGCCGTCGCGGGGCGGCAAGAAGATCGAAGCGGTCGGCACGGAAGCCAAGAACATGCTCGGGCGCACGCCGGGCAACATCACCGCGATCCGGCCCATGAAGGACGGCGTCATCGCCGACTTCACAGTGACGGAGAAGATGCTGCAGTTCTTCATCGAGAAGGTGCACGGCAACCGCATGGTGCGCCCGAGCCCCCGCGTCCTGGTCTGCGTCCCTTACGGCTCGACGCAGGTCGAGCGCCGCGCCATCCAGGAGTCCGCTGAAGGCGCCGGTGCCCGCTGGGTGCGCCTGATCGAAGAGCCGATGGCCGCGGCCGTGGGCGCCGGCATGCCGGTGCACGAGGCGCGCGGGTCGATGGTGCTCGACATCGGCGGCGGCACTTCCGAGGTCGCCGTGATCTCGCTGAACGGCATCGTCTACGCGGCCTCGGTCCGCATCGGCGGCGACCGCTTCGACGAGGCCATCATCAACTACGTACGTCGCAACTACGGCATCCTGATCGGCGAGGCGACGGCCGAACGCATCAAGATCGAGATCGGCTCGGCGTATCCCGGCCAGCACGTCAAGGAAATCTCCGTCAAGGGCCGCAATCTCTCCGAAGGCGTGCCGCGCAGCTTCACGCTGAACTCGAACGAGATCCTCGAGGCGCTGCAGGAGCCGCTGCAGGGCATCGTGGGCGCGGTCAAGGCCGCGCTGGAACAGACGCCTCCCGAACTCGGTTCCGACGTGGCCGAACGCGGCATCGTCCTGACCGGCGGGGGCGCCCTGCTGCGGGACGTCGACAAGCTGCTCATGGAGGAAACCGGCTTGCCAGTGGTCGTCGCAGAAGACCCACTCACCTGCGTGGCGCGCGGCGGCGGCAAGATGCTGGAGCTGATCGATGAGCACGGTCCAGGCATTTTCGGCCTGGATTGACCGCACCCGCTAGCTCGCCGACAAGGCCGTGGTCGAGCTGACCCACGACTCGCGCCCGATCATCGGTCGGGGCCCGCCGCTGACGGCGTATTTCCTCGCGCTCGCCGCCGTCTCGATCGCGCTGATGGTCGCGGACCAGCGGTATCACCAGATCGATCAGGTGCGCACCTGGCTCAGCGCCGCCGTGCACCCCGTGCAGCGGGCGGTCGATTTCCCGTTTCGCGCCACGAACTGGGTGACCAGCTCATTCGCCGACCGCGGCCGGCTGCGCCAGCAGAACCTCGAGCTCACCGCGCGCCTGCGCCTCGCCAACCTGCAGTTGCAGCGCTTCGCCGCACTCGAGGAGGAGAACCTGCGCCTGCGCGACATGCGCGCGCGCACGGCCGGCGTCGCCGAAGCGGTGCTGGTCGCCTCGATCCTCAACGTCGACCTCGACCCGTTCCGGCACCGCGTGCTGCTCGACAAGGGCGCCGTCGACGGCGTCTTCCGCGGGCAGGCAGTCCTCGACGGCGAGGGCATCTTCGGGCAGGTGACGAAGGTCAATGCCGCGACGTCGGAGGTCATCCTCATCAGCGACGCCGAGCACGCCATCCCCGTGCAGTCGAACCGCAGCGGCGTGCGCACGATCGCAGTGGGCACGGGCGACCTCGGCAAACTGTCGCTGCCGTTCGTCACCGTCGAGTCGGATCTGCGACCAGGTGACCTGCTGCTGTCGAGCGGTCTCGGCGGCGTGTTCCCGCGGGGTTACCCGGTCGCACAGGTCACGAAGGTCAGGCGTTCGGGCAGCACGTTCGCCACCGTCGAGGCGCGCCCGACCGCGGGACTCGATCGCGCGCGCGACGTGCTGCTCGTGTGGTTCACGGCACCGCCGCCGAACGAGCCAGCGGCGGCCGTGGCACCGACCGCAGGCGATACCGGTGCCGCGAAGACGCCGGCGGACGCCGCAGGGCAGGTCCGCACGCCAGCACCCGCCGTGGAGACGCCATCGGCGGCATCGGTGGCACCACCGGGCACCGCGGCCGCGCGACCGGATGCCACGCAGCAGCCGGCCACGTCGCCCACGCAGGAGACGGACGAGTGATGCGTCAGCCGAGCCTCTTCGCGCGGCGTCTGCTCTACTGGATCAGCATGGCCGTGGGACTGGTGCTGGCCATCGTGCCACTGCCCGGCTGGCTCGACCCGGTGCGGCCCGACCTGGCGCTGCTCGCGATGATCTATTTCATCCTCACGAGTCCGCGCATCGCGGGGCTCGGGTACGCGTGGCTGTCCGGCCTGTTCCTCGACGTGCTGCGCGGCATGGTCCTCGGCCAGCACGCGCTCGGCTTCCTGCTCGTGGGCTACATCACGCACAAGCTGCAACTGCAGATGCGCATGTTCCCGATCCTGCAGCAGGCCGCGATCGTCCTGGTGCTGCTCGGCCTCTACCACTTCATCGTGTTCTGGATCGACGGCCTCACGGGGCACGGCTACACCGCGTGGGTCCGCTGGCTGCCCGTCGTCTCGGGCGCGCTGCTCTGGCCACTCGTCGTCGCCGTGGGCGACTCGCTCACGCGCCGCTCGGCCTGAGCGCGCAGCGCGAGTCATGGCCCGTCACTCCCGGCTCAAGGACCACGCCGCCGAGCAGAGACTGTTCGGCCGTCGCGTCGTGGCGGCCTCCGTCATCATCTTCGTGCTGCTCGGCCTGCTGTTCACGCGGCTGTTCTGGCTGCAGATCGTGCGGCACGAGCATTTCAGCGAGCTGTCGCAGGGCAACCGCATCCGCATCGACCCGATCCCGCCGCCGCGCGGGCTCATCCTCGACCGGTCCGGCGAGCCGCTCGCACTCAACCGTCCGGCTTACCAGCTCGAGCTCACGCGCGAGCAGACACCCGACCTCGACGACACGCTCACACGGCTCGTCGCCCTGGGCCTGCTGCCGGCCGAGGACGTCGCACGCACCAAACGCGCCATCCTGGTGCGGCGCTCGTTCGACGCCGTGCCCGTGCGCCTGCAGTTGAGCGAAGAGGAGCTCGCGCGCTTCGCCGTGCACCGGCCGGACTTCCCCGGCGTCGAGATCCGGCCGCGTCTCACGCGTTACTACCCGTTCGGCGGCGTGGGCGTCCACGCGCTCGGTTACGTCGGCGCGATCAGCGAGCAGGACCAGCAGCGCATCGACGTCGCCGCGTACGCCGGCACCACGCTGATCGGCAAGCTCGGCATCGAGCGCATGTACGAGGACACGCTGCACGGCGAGACCGGCTACCAGCAACTGCTCGTCAATGCGCAGGGTCGTCGCGTCGACCGCGTCGGCGTCACGGCGCCCGAGCTCGAGCGCAAGGAGCCGGTCGCGGGCGACGACCTCGTCCTGACGATCGACCGTCACCTGCAGGAGGTCGCGGAGGCGGCACTGCGCGGGCAACGTGCCGCGGTCGTTGCCATCGACCCCGCGAACGGCGACGTGCTCGCGTTCGTCAGCACGCCAACCTTCGACCCGAACGGCTTCGCCCGCGGCCTCACCGTCGCCGAGTACCGCGCGCTCGCCGACGACATCGACGTGCCGCTCTACGACCGCGCGCTGCGCGGCGCCTACCCGCCGGGTTCGACGATCAAGCCGCTGGTCGCGCTCGCGGCGCTGCAATACGGTGTGATCGCGCCGGAGACGCCGCACTACTGCCGCGGCTACTGGCAATTCCCGGGCTCGAGCCACCGCTACCGCGACTGGAAGAAGACCGGCCACGGTACCGTGAACATGCATACGGCGATCGTGCAGTCCTGCGACACCTATTTCTACGGCGTGGCCAACCAGATCGGCATCGACCGCCTGCACGACTTCCTGCTGCAGCTCGGGCTCGGCGAAAAGACCGGCATCGACGTGCTCGGCGAGCGCAGCGGGCTCGTGCCATCGCGCGACTGGAAGAAGAAGGCGTTCAAGAAGAAGGAACTGCAGGTCTGGTTCCCGGGCGAGACGGTGATCGCGGGCATCGGCCAGGGCTACATGCTCGTGACGCCGCTGCAGCTCGCGAGCGCGACGGCGACGGTGGCGAGCCACGGCCAGCGCTTCGTCCCGCGTCTCGTCAAAGGCGTGCGCGACTCGGTGACGGGGCAGGTCGCCGGGATCGCGCCGCGCGCGCTCGCGCCCGTCGCGCTGCGCGATCCCAAGGCCTGGGACGTCGTCATCGGCGGCATGATCGGCGTCACCAACGAGGGGGGCGGCACGGCCCGCGCGTCGCAGGCGGGCGCGCCGTACCGCATCGCCGGCAAGACCGGCACGGCGCAGGTGTTCAGCATCGGCCAGAACGAGCGCTACCGCGAGTCCGAGGTCCAGGAGCGTCTGCGTGACCACGGCCTGTTCATCGCCTTCGCGCCGGCCGAGGCGCCGAAACTCGCGGTCGCGGTCGTGATCGAAAACGGCAAGCACGGCTCGGCGGCGGCGCTGATCGCGCGCAAGGTGTTCGACGCCTACCTGCTGCCGCGGACCGCTGCGACCGCCGCACCGCCGACGCCCGCGCAGGCCGTGCCGGCCGGAGACGACGAATGAGGACCGAAATCGCGGGGCCGGGCTACTCGAGCCGCGCCCAGCGTACGCTCACGCTGACGGGGCGGGTGCTCGACGCGCTGCACCTCGACGGGCCGCTGTTGCTCAGCGTGATGTCGGTGGCGGCCGCGGGCCTGATCGTGCTGTTCAGCGCCGCCGGCGAGGACATGCGCGTCTTCCTGGGGCAGGCGGCGCGCGTCGGGCTCGGGCTCGGCGTGCTGACGCTCGTCTCACAGGTACCGCCGCGCGTCATGCGGGTCGCGGCGCCCTTCCTCTACGGCGTCGGCGTGCTGCTGCTCGTCGCCGTGGCGCTGTTCGGTGACGTCGCGATGGGCGCCCAGCGTTGGCTGGACCTCGGGTTCGTGCGGTTCCAGCCCTCGGAGATCATGAAGATCGCCGTGCCGCTGTGCTGCGCGTGGTATCTGCACGAGCGGGTCCTGCCTCCGGACTTCACCACGCTGGTCGTCGTCGTGCTGATCGTGCTCGTGCCGACGCTGCTGATCGCCGAACAGCCCGACCTCGGCACGGCGCTGCTCGTCGCCGCGGGCGGCGGCCTCGTGATCCTGCTCGCGGGCCTGCAACTGCGCTACATCCTCGGCCTCGCCGGCGCGGTCGCGGCGGCCGTGCCGATCGTCTGGACGTTCTTCCTGCACGGCTACCAGAAGCAGCGCGTGCTCACGTTCCTGAACCCGCAGACCGACCCGCTCGGCGCCGGTTATCACACCATCCAGTCGCAGATCGCGATCGGCTCGGGCGGCGTGTTCGGCAAGGGCTACATGAACGGCAGCCAGGCGCAGCTCGAGTTCCTGCCCGAGCGCTCGACCGACTTCATCTTCGCCGTGATCGGCGAGGAGTGGGGCCTCGTCGGCTGCTTCGTGCTGATGATGCTCTACCTGATCGTGATCGGCCGCGGGCTCTACATCGCGACGCAGGCGCAGGACACGTTCTCGCGCCTGATCGCCGGCAGCCTGACGCTGACGTTCTCGGTCTACGTCTTCGTGAACAGCGGCATGGTCGCGGGCCTGCTGCCGGTCGTCGGCGTACCGCTGCCGCTCGTGAGTTATGGCGGGACGTCACTCGTGACCCTCATGGCGGGCTTCGGTATCCTCATGTCCGTCCACTCACGTCGCAAGCTGGTCTCAACGTGACACGGAACCGTCTCCATCGGCGGACCGCCTCGTGGCGTCCGTCCCGCCCCGTCATTGCATGCGCGCTGCTCGCCGGGCTCGCTGCCTGCGTGGCCGGCACGCCGGCGCGCGCCGGCACGATCGATCCCGGGCGGCCCGAAGTCGCGGAATTCATCGCCGACGTGTCCCACCGGCACGGCTTCGAGCCGGGGCAGCTCGCGGCGTTGTTCGCACAGGTCGAGTCGCGGCCGGCGATAGTGCAGGCCATCGCAAAGCCGGCGGAGCGCACGCTCACCTGGAGCGAATACCGCGCCAGGTTCCTGATCGAGCGGCGCATCCAGCGCGGCGTCGCCGTGTACCTCGAGCGGCGTAAGGAGCTCGAGCGGGCCGAGCAGGCGAGCGGCGTGCCGGTCGACGTCCTGCTCGGCATCGTCGGCATCGAGACGTTCTACGGCGAGAACATCGGCAAGTACCGCGTCGCCGACGCACTCGCGACGCTGGCCTTCGACTACCCGCCGCGCGCGCCGTTCTTTCGCGGCGAACTCGAGCAGTTCCTGCTGATGGGACGCGAGGAGAAGCTCGACCCGCTCGCTCCGCTCGGCTCGTACGCGGGCGCCATGGGCATCCCGCAGTTCATGCCGACGAGCTTCCGCAAGTGGGCCGTCGACGGCGACGGCGACGGCGTGCGCGACCTCTGGCAGGACTGGGCGGACGTCTTCGCCAGTGTCGGTCATTACCTCGAGGCGCACGGCTGGCAGGCCGGGCAGCCGGTGATGGTGCCGGCCGATGCGACGGGCGCGGACCTGGCCGGCATCGAGTTCGGCAAGGTCGGGCTGCCCGAGACGGTCGGCTCGCTGCGCCGGCGCGGCGTACGGTTCGAAACCTCCCTGCCCGACGCCACGCCGGCAACGCTCGTGTCGCTGCCGATGAGCTTCGGCAACGAGTTTCGCGTCGGTTTCGCGAACTTCCACGCGATCACGCGGTATAACCGCAGTCACCTGTATGCGAGTGCGGTGAGCGACCTCGCCGACGCGATCGG
>JAYRRR010000108.1:0-47552 GCA_041910015.1 Steroidobacteraceae bacterium | reverse complement strand
GGGCCTCGACCGGCCGCCAGACGGCTTCGTCCGCCGTGTTGTTGTCGATCACCAGCACTTCGAAGTCGGGATAGTCGAGCCGCGCGAGCGCGTCGAGCGTCTCGCAGAGCATCGCCGGCGGCTCGTTGTACGCGGGCACGTGGATCGAGACGCGCGGCAGCGCGCCGGCGGGTGCGCGGCGCGGCTGCAGCAGCCGCCGGTGCGTGGTGACCCAGTTCGCCTCGGCCCATTCGTGCGCTTCGGCGAACAGCACGGCGATGACGCCGAGCATGCCGACGATGAGCACGGCGCCCACCAGCACGCTGCCCACCGTCAGGTATTGCTGTGAAAAGTCGTAGACCGTCCAGACGACGACGGTCGCGGTCGCGTAGACGACCGTCGCGAGGAAGCCGCGGCCGCGGTTGCGCAGCGTGTGGCTGTGGAAATAGAACAGCCACAGCATGAACGCCGCCGCGAGCACCGACGCGGCCGCGAGCACCTGCCAGTTCGGCACCTTGACGATGGGTTCGCGGAACGCGAACTTCTGCTGCCGGTCGGCGTCGTAGACGCCCCAGTAAGCGCCGGCCTTGCCCTCCGCGGACTCCTTCCAGGGCTGGTCGAAAGCCTCCATCACGAAATATTCGAGCTGCTGCTGTTCGGCGTAGGCGAGGAAGCGGCGCAGGAACAGTGCCTGGTTTGCCTTGGAGGCGACCGCGGAGTTGCGCGTGCGGCCGTCGCTCGGCCAGCCGACCTCGCCGATGACGATCGGCTTGTCCGGGAAGCGTCGGGCGAGCTGGCCGAGCTTGTCGACGACGTAGTCCACCGCCGTTTCGGCGTCGACGCCTTCCCAGTACGGCAGCATGTGCACGGCGATGAAGTCGACGTGGTTGACCAGCTCCGGATAAGTGACCCAGACGTGCCAGGGTTCGGCGGTGCTGACCGGCTGCTTCGTCGCGGCGCGAACGTGGTCGAGGTGTGCATACAGGTCCTCGCGCGTCAGATCGGCGCGCAGCATGACTTCGTTGCCGACGATGATGCGCGTGACGTTGCGATTCTTGTTCGCCAGCGTGATCGCGGCCTCCACCTCGCGGGCGTTGCGCTCGCGGTCGGTGTCGAGCCACGCCCCGAGCGTCACGCGGATGTCGTGCGATCGCGCGAGCGCCGGGACGCTGGAGAGCGTGCCGAGCGTGCTGTAGGTGCGGACGGCGCGAGTCTTGCCCTCGAGCAGCTCGAGGTCGGCGGCGATCTGCGAGACCGTGGGCTCGTCGCCGGCAATCGCGTCCTGGTCCTTCTGGTACGGCTGGAACGCGAAGCCCTGGATGGTACGCGGCCAGGCCGGTTCCGGCGTGGGACGGTTGGCCCAGCCCCAGGCCGCCATGGTCAGCAGCGCGAACAGGGCCACGATCAGGAAACCCGACAATTGCTTCATCGTCGACCCCGGGAGATGGCGCCCGCGATTCTAGGTGCGGTGCAACAGCCCCGGGCGGCGACAGGTGTCGGGAAATGGCGACAAACGCCGGATTGTGGCGCAGCCTGACCGGTGTAGGGAAATTCCGACGTGAATCAGTAGCTTAGACGAGACCGGGCGAGCGCATGGTGCGCCTTGCGGACGTGGCGCTCAGTTCCAGAAACGCCACCACGGATCGTCCGCGCCGGTCTTGGCCGGGTGGTCCTCCGCATCGGGCGGGAGGTTCGCCTTGCGCACGTTGTCGGCGACGCGCGCGAGGTCGTCGACGCCGAGCTTGCGGTACGCCTGGCCCATGATCCGCAGCGCATCGTCGACGGCGGGCGCGCCATCGTAGACCTCGACCACGCCGCGCGCGCGGTTGGCGGCACCCACATAGGCGCCGCGCTTGAGGTAGTAGCGCGCCACCTCGATCTCGTAGTCCGCCAGGCGGTTGCGCAGGTAGATCATGCGCTGGCGGGCATCGGCCGCGTACGGGCTCTTCGGGAACTGCTGGACCAGCGTCTGGAAGGCCTGGAAGGACTTGCGCGCCTCGTGGGGGGGGCGCTTGGCGATGTCGGCCTCGAACACGCGCTCCAGCCAGTTGGCCCCGGACTCGAAATAGACGAGGCCGCGGATGTAGTGCGCATAGTCGACGCGCGGGTGCGTCGGGTTTTCGCGGATGAACTGGTCCGCCTGATCGACCGCCGACTCGCTCGCGCGGTTCCTGTAGTAGGCGTACATGAGGTCGATCTGGCCCTGCTTCGCCTGGTCGCTGAACGGATAGCGGGCCTCGAGCATTTCGTAGCGTGCGACGGCGCCCGGGTAATTGCCGTTGCGCAGGTCGTGGCGCGCATCCTCGTAGATGCGCTCCGGCGACTCCTTCGCGAGCTTCTCCTGCTCGCGGTCCTTGCCCCAGCCGAAGGTGCCGCAGCCCGCGACGGTGGTCAGCGTCACGACGAGCGCGGACAGGACGAGAGTGCGTGAGAGCGGGGCACGGGGCATGCGGGACGATCCTGGCGGCAGCCGGCGAGCAGGCGCGAAGTATATAGAATTCGCCCCCATGACGAATTCCACCGTCCGCCTGAGCCTGCGGATTCCGGACGACCAGGCCGGCCAGCGTCTCGACCAGGCGCTCGCGGCGCTGCTGCCGGATTTTTCGCGCAGCCGCCTCAAGGGGTGGATCGAGACGGGCGGCGTGCTCGTCGACGGCACGGCTCGTCGACCGCGCGACAAGGTGTCCGGCGGCGAGGCCGTCGAGGTGAGCGCCGTGCTGCACGACGCGGGCGCGGTGCAACCGCAGGCTTTGCCGCTCGTGATCGCGCACGAGGACGCGCACGTGCTCGTGATCGACAAGCCCGCGGGGCTGGTCGTCCACCCCGGCGCGGGCAATCCGGACGGCACGCTGCAGAACGCATTGCTCGCGCGCGACCCGTCGCTCGCGCTGCTGCCGCGTGCGGGCATCGTCCACCGGCTCGACAAGGACACGAGCGGGCTGCTGATCGTCGCGCGCACGCTGCCGGCGCACACGGCGCTGGTGCGCATGCTCGAGGAACGCGAAATCCACCGCGGCTACGAGGCCGTGTGTCGCGGCGTCATGACGGCCGGTGGCACGGTCGAGGCGCCGATCGACCGTCATCCGACCGATCGTGTGCGCATGGCGATCCGTCAGGGGGGGCGCGAAGCCGTCACGCACTACCGCGTGCTGCGCCGCTTTCGCGGCCACACGCAGCTGCGCGTGCAGCTCGAGACCGGCCGTACCCACCAGATCCGCGTGCACCTGGCCCACATCGGCCACCCGCTGGTCGGTGACCGCGTGTACGGCGGCCGGCTCGCGTTGCCCAAGGGGGCGAGCGAGGAACTGCGGACGGCGCTGCGCGAGTTTCCGCGCCAGGCCCTGCACGCCGCACGGCTGCAACTCGCGCACCCGGTCACCGGGCGGCCGCTGGAGGTCGCATCGCCGCTGCCGGCGGACATGACGCGCCTGCTCGGGCAACTCGCGGCCGACGCCGCCCGGGATGGCGCATGAACGCCGCCGGGCAGGCGGCGAGCCTCGAGTGGATCGTACCGGAGTGGCCGGATGCGCCGCCGAACCTGCGGGCGCTCGTCACGCAACGCACGGGCGGCGTGAGCGTGGGGTCTCATGCGACGCTCAATCTGGCCGGACACGTGGGCGACGCCCCGGCCGCCGTCGTCGCGAACCGTGCAAGGCTGCGCACCGCGGCCGGTCTGCCGGCCGAGCCGCTGTGGCTCGAGCAGGTGCACGGAACCGACGTCGTCGTGCACGGGGGCGTGTTGCCGGAACATCCACCGCGCGCCGATGCCGTCGTGGCGTTCGCGCCGGGTCGCGTGTGTGTCGTGATGACGGCCGACTGCCTGCCCGTCGTGTTCGTCGACCGCGCCGGCACGCGTGTCGGTGTCGCGCATGCGGGATGGCGCGGTCTGGCGGGCGGCGTGCTCGAAGCCACAGTCGCCGCGCTCGACGTCGAGCCCGCGCAGCTGTGCGCATGGCTCGGGCCGGCGCTGTCGCCGTCCGCGTTCGAGGTCGGGGCCGAAGTGCGTGAGGCGTTCCTCGCGCGGAATCCCGCGCACGCCGTGGCCTTCGTGCCAAATGCCCACGGACGCCTCCAGGCGGACCTGTATCTGCTGGCGCGCCAGACACTGGCCCGCGCAGGGGTCACGAACGTGAGTGGCGGCGGCCGTTGCACGTCGGGCGAACACGAACGATTCTTTTCGTTTCGCCGCGACGGCGGCCGTACCGGCCGCATGGCCACGCTGGCGTGGCTGAACGGAACAGGGGAGCCAGGTTGAGCACCTTGCAGCAGATCATCCTGTTCACGGCCTTGAGCGGAGTGCTGAGCGCACTCGCGGCCGCCGTCTTTCTTGCCCTGGGCGAGCAGTGGCGGGCGGCCGTGCTGCCGCACCTCGTCAGCTTCGCGACGGGCACGCTGCTCGGCGCGGCGTTCCTCGGGCTCATTCCGCACGCCCTGGAATCCGCCGGCACGGGCGCCACGCACGCCATCGGCCTCGCGCTGCTGGCGGGCATCCTGCTGTTCTTCCTGCTCGAGAAGTTCGTGCTGTGGCGGCACTGCCACGACGACCCCTGCGAGGCCCACTCGCCGGATCACGCAGCACGCGACCACGCCTCGGCGAACCTCGTCCTGGCCGGCGACACGTTCCACAACCTGCTCGACGGCGTGCTGGTCGCAGCCGCGTTCATGACCAACCCGCATCTCGGCATCGTGACGGCGCTGGCCGTGTTCGCGCACGAGATCCCGCAGGAGGTCGGCGACCTCGCGATCCTTCTGCACGGCGGGTACTCGCGCGCGCGCGCCATGGCGCTCAATCTCGTCTCGAGTCTCACGTCCGTCGTCGGCGGCGTGGTCGCTTGGTTCGCGCTCGGCACCGCACTGAGCCTGCTGCCGTATGCGCTCGCGCTGGCCGCGGCCAGTTTCATCTACGTCGCCGTCGCCGACCTGATCCCGGGTCTGCATCGCCGTGTCGACCTGCGGGCGAGCATCGAGCAGTTCGTGTTCATCGCGGCCGGCGTGGCGCTGGTGTATTTCGCGCATGCCAGTCTGCACTGACCGGCCGCCCGTCGAGCCCGGGCCCCGGGGCGTGGCGAGCCACCCCTTTTGTTCCGGCGGGGCCGCCCCCAAGTAGGCGGCATCTCGAACCCATCTGAGAGACGTTCTCATGGCAGCCGACAACAAGTTCACGACCAAGTTCCAGGCGGCGCTGGCGGAGGCGCAGTCGCTCGCGCTCGGCCGCGACCACCAGATCATCGAGCCCGTGCACGTGCTGCAGGCCCTGCTCGACCAGCAGGGCGGCACGATCCGGTCGCTGCTCGACAAGACCGGCGCCAACGTCAACGTGCTGCGTTCGAGCCTGCGCGAGGCGCTCGACCGTCTGCCCAGGGTCGAGGGCACGGGCGGCGAGGTGCACTGGTCCAACGACGTCCAGCGGTTGCTGAACCTCTGCGACAAGATCGCCCAGAAGCGGGGTGACCAGTTCATCACCAGCGAGCTGTTCCTGCTCGCGGCGCTCGAGGACAAGGGCCCGCTCGCCCACCTGCTGAAGAACGCCGGGGTCGTGAAGGGCGCGGTCGAACGCGCCGTGGACGAGATCCGCGGCGGGCAGAAGGTCGACGACCCCAACGCCGAGGAGCAGCGCCAGGCGCTCGAGAAGTTCACCATCGACCTGACCGAGCGCGCCGAGCAGGGCAAGCTCGACCCCGTCATCGGCCGCGACGACGAGATCCGGCGCACCATCCAGGTGCTGCAGCGGCGCACCAAGAACAATCCGGTGCTGATCGGCGAGCCCGGCGTCGGCAAGACCGCCATCGTCGAAGGCCTCGCGCTGCGCATCGTCAACGGCGAGGTGCCCGAGAGCCTGCGTTCCAAGCGCATCCTCGCGCTCGACATGGGTGCGCTGATCGCGGGTGCGAAGTTCCGCGGCGAGTTCGAGGAGCGCCTCAAGGGCGTGCTGAACGACCTCGCCAAGCAGGAAGGCAACGTCATCCTGTTCATCGACGAGCTGCACACCATGGTCGGCGCGGGCAAGGCCGAGGGTGCGATGGACGCGGGCAACATGCTCAAGCCCGCGCTCGCGCGCGGCGAGCTGCATTGCGTGGGCGCGACGACGCTCGACGAATACCGCAAGTACGTCGAGAAGGACGCGGCGCTCGAGCGCCGGTTCCAGAAGGTGTTCGTCGGCGAGCCGTCGGTCGAGGACACGATCGCGATCCTGCGTGGCCTGAAGGAGCGCTACGCGACGCACCACAAGGTCGAGATCACCGACCCGGCGATCGTCGCCGCCGCGACCTTGTCGCAGCGCTACATCACCGACCGCCAGCTGCCCGACAAGGCCATCGACCTGATCGACGAGGCGGCCTCGCGCATCCGCATGGAGATGGACTCGAAGCCGGAGGAGATGGACCGGCTCGACCGGCGCATCGTGCAGCTCAAGATGGAGCGCGAAGCGCTCAAGAAGGAAGCCGACGAGGCCTCGAAAAAGCGGCTGCAGGCGCTCGACGAGCAGCTCGCGGAGCTCGGCCGGGAATACGCCGACCTCGAGGACGTCTGGAAGTCCGAGAAGGCGGCGGCGCAGGGTACGGCGAAGATCAAGGAAGACCTCGAGCGCCTGAAGCTCGACTTCGAGGCAGCCCGGCGCGCGAACGACCTCGCGCGCATGGCGGAGCTGCAGTACGGCAAGATCCCCGAGCTCGAGAAGCGCCTGAAGGCCGCGCAGGATGCCGAGGCGAAGACGCCCACGCTGGTGCGCAACAAGGTCACCGACGAGGAGATCGCCGAGGTCGTCTCGAAGTGGACGGGCATCCCGGTGGCCAAGATGCTCGAAGGCGAGCGCGAGAAGCTGCTGCGCATGGAGGAGGCGCTCGGCCGGCGCGTCGTCGGCCAGGAAGAGGCCGTGCGCGCGGTGTCCGATGCCATCCGCCGCTCGCGCGCGGGGCTCTCCGATCCCAACCGCCCGAACGGCTCGTTCCTGTTCCTGGGCCCCACGGGTGTCGGCAAGACCGAGCTCTGCAAGGCGCTCGCGGAGTTCCTGTTCGACACCGAGGAGGCCATGGTCCGCATCGACATGTCGGAGTTCATGGAAAAGCACTCGGTCGCACGGCTCATCGGCGCGCCTCCGGGTTACGTGGGCTACGAGGAAGGCGGCTACCTGACCGAGGCCGTGCGACGGCGGCCGTATTCCGTGATCCTGCTCGACGAGGTCGAGAAGGCGCACGCCGACGTCTTCAACGTGCTGCTGCAGGTGCTCGACGACGGGCGGCTCACCGACGGGCAGGGGCGCACGGTCGACTTCCGCAACACGGTCGTGATCATGACGTCGAACCTCGGCTCGCAGGTGATCCAGGAGCTCGCCGGCGAAGCCAACTACGCGCGCATGAAGGCCGCCGTCATGGAAATCGTCGGCCAGCACTTCCGCCCCGAGTTCATCAACCGCGTCGACGAGGTGGTCGTGTTCCATCCGCTCGGCCGGGAGCACATCCGCGAGATCGTCAATATCCAGCTCGGCTACCTGCGCCGTCGGCTCGCCGACCGCGAGATCGGCTTCGAGCTCGACGCCGCGGCCAGCGACCTGCTCGGCGAGGCCGGCTTCGACCCGGTGTACGGCGCCCGGCCACTCATGCGGGCGATTCAGCACCAGCTCGAGAACCCGCTGGCGCAGCGCATCCTGCGCGGCGACTTCGGCCCGGGTGAGACGATCCGGGTCACGGTCGAGGATGGCGTGCTCGCCTTCGGACGGGCGGCGGTCCCGGTATAATCCGCCGCCGCTTCAGGATGCGACCATGCCGATCTACGAATACAAATGCGGAAAATGCCACCACCACCTGGAGGCACTGCAGAAGATCTCCGACAAGCCCCTGCGCGAATGCCCCGAGTGCGGCCGGCACACACTGACGCGGCTGGTCTCCGCGCCGATGTTCCGGCTGGCGGGCAGCGGCTGGTACGAGACGGATTTCAAGTCGGACAAGGAAACGAAGCGCAACCTGGCGGGCCGCGACGAAGCGCCGGCCGAGAGCGCCAAGGAGTCCGGCGACCAGACGACGCCGAAGGCCGACAAGACCGACAAGACCGACAAGGCCGACAAGACCGGCAAGGCCACCAGGCCCGCCGTGCCGGTCAAGCCTGCCGCGAAACGTCCGGCGCGTCGGACGGCCGCCAGCAAGTCTGCGTCGAAGAAAGCGGTGCGCAAGCGTTGATCCGGTAGTCTGGACGTCGGAGCCCCGGCGTGGCTCGGTACGCAGGCAGGAAGACGCATGGCCCCTGAACCCGTCGACTCCCCTGGCTCCGCGCCCGGTGCAGGCAAGCGGCATCCGGCCCGTGCGCTGCGCAACTACCTCATCGCGGGGCTGCTGATCTGGGTCCCCGTGATGGTGACCGTCTGGGTCGTGCGCTTCGTTTCGGGCATCCTCGACCAGTCGATCGTGCTGCTGCCACCGTCCTGGCGGCCGGAAGCCGTGTTCGGCCAGTACGTGCCGGGGTTCGGCGTCGTGCTCGCGCTGCTCGTGCTGTTCCTCACCGGTCTGCTCGCACGCGACCTGCTCGGTGAAAAGCTCATCGAAGGCATCGAAGCACTGGTCCGCAGGATTCCCGTCATCGGTCCCGTCTACGGCGGTGCCAAGACGTTCAGCGAGACGGTCCTCACCGACAAAGGACGGTCGTTCAAGCAGGTCGTCATGGTGGAATTCCCGCGGACGGGCGCCTGGAGCATCGGTTTCCTGATGTCCGAGGAATGGGAGGAGGTCCGCGCGCGCACCGGGCAGGACATGGTGCAGGTGTTCGTGCCCAGTACGCCGAATCCGACGACCGGCTTCCTGATCGTCGTGCAACGGCGCGAGGTCCTGTTCATGGACACGACCGTGGACGAGGCGTTCAAGATGATCTTCACGCTGGGCGTCATCACACCCGGTCCGTGGCCCGGGAGCCCGGGGAGCCCCGATCTTGCGCCGCAACAACCCCCTCCGTAACATCCCGCGATCCTGCGGCCGGGCGGGCCGGCAGCCATCGACGCCGCCCAATTTTCATCGGGAAATCCCATGTCCATGCGTACTCATTACTGCGGCGAGGTGAACCAGAACCTCGTCGGTGCGACCGTCGCCGTGGCGGGCTGGGTCCATCGGCGGCGCGATCACGGCGGCGTCATTTTTGTCGACCTGCGCGACCGCGACGGCCTGCTGCAGGTGGTGTTCGATCCGGATGCCGCCGCGGTCTTCGCGGAGGCCGAGCGCGTCCGCCACGAATGGGTGATCCGCGTCACCGGCACCGTGCGGCCCCGGCCGGCTGGCACGGCGAACCCGAACCTCGCCTCGGGGCAGGTGGAATTGCTGGCGCGCGAGATCGAGGTGCTCAACCGCTCGGAGCCGATCCCGTTCCAGCTCGACGAGGACGTCAAGGAAGAGACGCGGCTCAAGTACCGCTATGTCGACCTGCGCCGCGACATGATGCAGAAGCGACTGCGTCTGCGTCACTCCGTCACGCGCGCGATGCGGGAGTATCTCGACACGCACGGCTTCATCGACGTCGAGACGCCGATGCTGACCAAGGAGACGCCGGAAGGCGCGCGTGACTACCTCGTGCCGAGCCGCACGCAGCCGGGGAGGTTCTTCGCGTTGCCGCAGTCGCCGCAGATCTTCAAGCAGTTGCTGATGATCTCGGGCTTTGATCGCTACTACCAGATCGTGCGCTGCTTCCGCGACGAAGACCTGCGCGCCGACCGCCAGCCGGAGTTCACGCAGCTCGACATCGAGACCTCGTTCCTGACGCGCGACGACATCCTCGCGCTGATGGAGGGGCTGGTGCGCAAGCTGTTCCGCGACGTGCTGGGCCAGTCGCTGCCGGACCCGTTCCCGCGCATGTCGTACGCGGAGGCGATGCGCCGCTACGCCTCCGACAAACCCGACCTGCGTATCCCGCTCGAACTCGTCGACGTCGCCGACCTGGTGCGGGACAGCGAGTTCAAGGTGTTCTCCGCCCCGGCCGCGGACCCGCAGGGCCGCGTCGCGGCGCTGCGCGTGCCGCACGGCGGCGAGCAGCTCTCGCGCAAGCAGATCGACGACTACGGCGCGTTCGTCGCGCGCTACGGCGCCAAGGGTCTCGCCTACGTCAAGGTGAACGACGCGAGCCGGGGCCGCGAGGGCCTGCAGTCGCCGATCCTGAAGTTCCTGTCCGACGCGGCGGTCGCCGGGCTCATGGAGCGCACGGGTGCGCAGACGGGCGACCTCGTGTTCTTCGGCGCCGACGACGCGAAGATCGTCAACGACGCGCTCGGCGCCCTGCGCCTCAAGGTCGGCCAGGATCTCGGGCTCGTGCGCGAAGGCTGGGCGCCGCTCTGGGTGGTCGACTTCCCGATGTTCGAGTGGGATGCGGACGCGAAGCGCTGGGCGGCGATGCATCATCCGTTCACTGCGCCCGTCGACGACGACCCGGCTGTGCTGCGTACCAGCCCCGGCGACGCGCTCGCCCGCGCCTACGACATGGTGCTGAACGGCTCCGAGATCGGCGGCGGCTCGGTGCGCATCCACCGCAACGAGATGCAGTCGACCGTGTTCGAGCTGCTCGGCATCGGTGCCGGGGAGGCGCAGACGAAGTTCGGCTTCCTGCTCGAGGCGCTGAAGTTCGGCGCGCCGCCGCACGGCGGCATCGCGTTCGGTCTCGACCGCCTCGCCATGCTGATGGCGGGCGCCGATTCGATCCGCGACGTCATCGCCTTTCCGAAGACCCAGACCGCGACGTGTCCGCTCACGGACGCGCCGACGGAAGTCTCGGAACAGCAGCTGCGCGATCTGCACATCCGCGTCCGGCTGCCCGCGAAATAGGAAACATTCACCTGTTGCTCCGCCGCCCGGTCGTCGCAGGATGAAGAGTTCCGGAAGCGGGTGAATGCCCCCTGTTTCTCCGCGAGAGCCGGTCGTGCTCGTGCACGGACTGTGGCTGAACGGCGTGGAGTTCGGCGTGTTGCGCCGCCGTCTGCAGCGACGCCACGGCTTCGACGTGCACGTTTTCCCGTACCGGTCGTTGCGCGGCGACGCCGGCGCGATCGGGTCGGACCTGGTGACGTTCGCGCGCGGTTGCGCAGGCCCGGCCGGCCGCGTCCACGTCGTCGGTCACAGCCTCGGCGGTGCGATTGCCTGGCGTGCGCTGGAACGGGGATTGCGCGACGTGCCGGGGCACACGATCGTGATGGGCTCGCCGCTGAACGGCAGCCGTGCGGCTTCTGCCGCGACGCGATTCCGCGCGCTGCGGCGCCTGCTCGGCCCGCACGTGCGCGATGAACTCGCCAACCCCTGCGGCCGCTGCTGGGCCTGCGATGGGTCGCGCTCGCTCGGTGCCATCGCCGGTTCGCGTCGCGTCGGGCTCGGCCGTTTCTTCGCGCATTTCGAGGACGACAACGACGGCACGGTCGCGGTCACGGAAACGATCATCCCCGGTCTCGACGATCACCTCGTGCTGGCCCACAGCCACATCGGCATGCTGTTCGCGCGCGACACCGCCGACCAGGTCGCGCATTTCCTGCGCCACGGCCGCTTCGCGAAATAGATTCCGCCGGGCGGGTCGGAGCAGCGCCTGACTGGCCTGGCTGCTCTCACCGTCACGGCGTTGTCGGCGCCGAGGTCCATCCCCGAGACGGCCACGCGTAACGCACGGGCAAAGCCGCCGACCGCCTCCATTCTGCAACGGGTCGGAAAGCGAACGCGGGCAGGGTCGGGTCCTGCTTCGGCGTGCCGACGGCAGCGGGACACCGTGAGCCATTCACGGCACACGCAGATGTCAACCGGGTGACGGCCGGGCCGTTTCTGTCATCGTGGGCAGACCACGAATGGAGGAAACCGAGTGAAACCCCGGATGCATGCGGCCGTGACGATGCTGTGCCTGGTCTGCGGCCTGCCGAGCCTGGCTTCGGCCGACCCCTGGGAGGTCCGGCGCGAGTGGCGCGAAGGCGCGCGCAACGTGCAGCAGGAGCGCCGCGAAGCCGCGCGCGAGATCCGCCGTTGCGCCTCGCGCGAGTGCGTCGAACGCGAGGTCCGCGAGGGCCGCCGCGAGGTCGGCCGCGAGCGACGCGAGGCGCGGCACGAGGTGCGTCGCGAGTGGTACGAGGACGGTCGTCATCGCGACGCACGCCGGTTCGTGCACTACCACGACGGCTATTACCGCGGCGGCCAGCGCTGGTACCGCGAGGGCCGCTACTGGCACGAGCCGGAATACGTGCACCACTACTACCACGGCGGACGTGGCCACGACCACGACGACGACTTCGTCAAGGGCCTGGTGATCGGCGCCGCCGCGGTCGGCGTGATCGCGGCGATCCACGAGGCGAACGAGGACTGATGCGCTCGCCCGCGCGCGGCTCTCAGCGCCCGGCGAGCAGTTCCTTGAGGCGGAACAGCACGTCGAGCGCCGCGCGCGGGCTCAGCGATTCGGGATCGACACCCTCGAGCATGCGACGCAGCGCCGACCCCGCGTCGTCGCGCGCCGGTTCGAGCGCGAGTTCCTGCTGCGGCGTCGGCGGCCGCGTCGCGTGTTCGCGTCGCTCGAGTTCCTGCAGATAACGGCGCGCTTCGCCGATCACGGAGTGCGGCACGCCGGCGAGACGCGCGACCTGCAGCCCGTAGCTCTGGTTGGCGGGGCCTTCCTTGACCGAATGCAGGAACACGAGCTGGTCGCCGTGCCCGGTCGCGTCGAGGTGCACATTGGCGCAGGCGGGCAGGTCCTCGGCGAGCGCGGTGAGCTCGAAGTAGTGGGTCGCGAACAGCGTGAACGCACCGATCTCGCGGCCGAGGTGCCGGGCGCAGGCCCAGGCCAGCGACAGGCCGTCGAACGTGCTGGTGCCGCGGCCGATCTCGTCCATCAGCACCAGACTGTCGCGCGTCGCGTTGTTGAGGATGTTCGCGGCTTCGGTCATCTCGACCATGAACGTCGAGCGCCCGCCCGCGAGGTCGTCGGCGGCGCCGATGCGCGTGAAGACGCGGTCGACCGGTCCGAGACGCGCGGACTCCGCCGGCACGCAGCTGCCGATGCCGGCGAGGATCACGATCAGTGCGGCCTGACGCATGTAGGTCGACTTGCCGCCCATGTTCGGGCCGGTGACGACCAGCATGCGGCGGCCGTCGCGCAGCTCGAGGTCGTTCGGCACGAACGGCCCGTCGACGTTCTGCTCGACGACGAGGTGCCGTCCGCCGCGGATCTCGAGACACGACGTGTCGGTGAGCTCCGGCTGCACGAGCTGCAGCGACAGCGCGCGCTCGGCGAGGTTGGCGAGCACATCGAGCGCCGCGAGCGCGGCGGCCGTCGACTGCAGTGCCGGCAGCGCGTCGGTGAGCGTGTCGAGCAGGCCGTCATAGAGTTCGCGCTCGCGCGCCAGGGCGCGGTCACGCGCACCGAGCACCTTGTCCTCGAACGACTTCAGTTCGCTCGTGATGTAGCGCTCGGCGTTCTTGACCGTCTGGCGTCGCACCCAGTCCGCGGGCACCTTGTCCGCCTGGCTGCGGCCCACCTCGATGTAGTAACCCTGCACGCGGTTGTAGCCGAAGCGCAGGTTCTGGAAGCCGGTGCGCTCGCGCTCGCGCGTCTCGAGGTCGAGCAGCGCCTCGTCGCCGTGCTCGCTGATGCGTCGCAGCTCGTCGAGGTCGGCGTCGAATCCCGGAGCAAACACGCCGCCTTCGCGCAGCAACGCCGGCGGCGTCTCGACCAGCGCCCGCGCGAGATGGGTGTGCACCGCCGGATGAGTGCCGGCCTGGTCCGCCAGTCGCTGCAGCAACGGTGATTCGAGCGGCGTCAGTGCGACCTGCAATTCGGGCAGGCACGCGACAGCGTCGCGCAACTGCGCGAGGTCACGCGGGCGTGCCGAACGCAGCGCGATCCGCGCGAGGATGCGCTCGACGTCGCCGACGCGTCGCAGGATCGCCTGCAGGCCGTGCCAGGCGCGGTCCTCGCCAAGTGCCGCAATCGCCTGCAGCCGCCGCTCGCGCGGTTCGCGGCCGCGCAGCGGCCGCTGGATCCAGCGGCGCAGCTCGCGGCCCCCCATCGCCGTGGCCGTGCGGTCCATGACGCCGATCAGCGTGCTGTCGGGACGGCCCGACAGGCTCGTGTCGAGCTCGAGATTGCGGCGCGTCGCCGCGTCGAGCAGCAGCGCCTCGTCGCGCAATTCGCAGCGGATGCCGCGCAGGTGCGGCAGCGCGGATTTCTGGGTCTCGCGCACGTAGTTGAGCAGGCAGCCGGCCGCGCCCGTGGCGAGCGCGAGGGGCTCGAGCCCGAAGCCCGCGAGGTCGCGGGTGCCGAACTGCTCGCACAGCAGGCGATGCGCGCTGCCCGCCTCGAAATGCCATGGTGGCCGCTGGCGCACCGCGCCGGCCCGGCCACCGAACTCGCGCTCGGTACTCTCGGCCACCAGCAGTTCCGCCGGTCGCAGCCGTTCGAGTTCCGCGGCGAGGGCTTCCTCGCCCGCGGCCTCGAGCGCGTGAAAGCGCCCGCTCGACAGCTCGAGCCACGCGAGGCCGAAACCGTCGGGCCCCGGGCAGACTGCCGCGAGCAGCGTGTCGCGCCGCTCCTCGAGCAGTGCGTCGTCGGTGACGGTGCCGGGCGTCACGACGCGCACGACCTGTCGCTCCACCGGGCCTTTGGCCTTCGCCGGATCGCCGATCTGCTCGCAGATCGCGACCGATTCGCCCTTGCGCACGGCCTTGGCGAGGTAGTTGTCGAGCGTCTGCACGGGCACGCCCGCCATCGGGATCGGCTCGCCGCCCGACTGGCCGCGCGCCGTCAGCGTGATGTCGAGCAGCCGCGCGGCGCGTCGTGCGTCCTCGTAGAAGAGCTCGTAGAAGTCGCCCATGCGGTAGAAGAGCAGCACGTCCGGGTACTGCGCCTTGATGCGCAGGTATTGGGACATGACGGGGGTGTGGGCGGGTGTCGGAACCGCGGTCACGGGCTGGGCTTCGCCTGCGGATACGAGGGGCTGGAACGTGCTACCGCAGGCCCGGACGGGAGCACCGCAGTCGTGCGGCGGATTCTACTGAAAGTCGCGCCGACGATCGCCTGCCGGCGACCGGGCTGCCCCTTGCCTTACGGGCCTGCTCAGTCGAGCTTCTGCCCCGGCGTCAGTGTCGCCGGCAGCGGCGAGAGCGACTTGAGTGTGTCGAGCCCCTTGACGCAGATGCCTGCCCAGCTCTTGAAGAGCACCCGGAAGTCGGCAACGTTGGTCACCGAGTTGGCCTGCGCGAGCCCGACGGAATCGCGCGTCTCGCGCCGGTCGACGACGCGGCCGAGCAGCGCGCTGGTCTGCGAGTCGCGCAGTTCCAGCACCATGGTCGCCTCGCCGGCGTTGGCGGTGTAGCTGCGCGAGCGCCCGGCGGACATCACGTCCGGGGCGTTGACGTAGAGGTTGACCACGCCGGGCGTGACGCGCAGCACGTCGGGTCCGGGCCGGTCGACGATCGTGTAGCCGGCCTTGGTGAATGACTCCTGGAAGACGTCGGCGAAGTTGGTTCTGGCCGCCTCGAGGATTTCCTGGGCCTGGCCGGAATCGACCATGCGCGAGATGTCGCGCCGGTCGTTCATGTTCCTCATCCAGTCCTTGTGGAAGGCGGTCTGCGTGGGATCCACCATCAGCCTGGAGTACGGGCGGAAATCGGCGCCCGGGGCGACGAAGGCCGCGTCGAGACGCTTCGACTTCACCTCGACGAGGCCGTCCCAGGTTTCCGTCGCACGGTCGGCGCCGAAGGTGACGCTCGCGAACAGCGCGAGCAACGCAGACGCGATCCAGGTCTCGAGACGCATGGTGGAATTCCTCTCGTCGGCGTGCATATCCATGAGCTGGCCGTGCTGCGTGTTCCCCGGGGTTCAGCCGGCGTCCGGTGGCAGCAGGTAGAGCGTCATGGCGAAGGTAGCGTAAACGACCAGCAGCATCACGCCAAGGTACCAGGCGGAGCGCCCGCCGTTGGCCACCAGGAATACCGTCACCGTGCTGATCAGCACCATGGCGACGGCGCCCGGCCAGAACTGCAGGTCCATCGGCGAAGGGGCGATCAGCAGGCTCAGCAGCACCAGTACCGGCGCCACGAACATCGCGACCTGCGAGGAGCTGCCGAGCGCGATGCCGATGCTCAGGTCGAGACGGTTCTTGCGCGCGGCGGCGAACGCGGCCGTCATTTCGGCCGCCGCGCCGACCGCCGCGACGACGATGAAACCGACGAACGCGGGTGTCATCCCGAGTGTCGCGGCCGCCACCTGCACCGACTCGACGAAGATCTCGCTGACGAGCGCCACCGTGACCGTGACGACGGCGAGCATCGCCAGCGCCACGCCCATCGGCCAGAGGTGTCCATCGTCGCGGGCATGCCCGTCCGACCCCTTGCCCTCGAAGAACTGCCGGTGCGTACCGAGCGAAAACAGCAGGCCGAGCAGGTAGGCGATCAGCAGCAGCACCGCGAGGCCAAGGCTGAGCTGACCGACGACGGCCTGCGCCCCGGGGTGGTTTGAGGCGCCCAGCACGGACGGGACCAGCAGTGCGACCGCCGCGAGGAAGAGCATGCCTGCCTGCAGCCGCGCGCTGCCCGGGTTGTATTCCTGCACGCGGTACTTGAGGCCGCCGAGCAGCAGCGCCATGCCGAGCATGAACAGCGAGTTGGTCACGATCACGCCGGCGATGGACGCCTTGACCAGGTCGAACATGCCCGCGCGCAGCGCCGCGAACATGATGACGAGTTCGGTCAGGTTGCCGAGTGTGGCATTGAGGAACCCGCCAACCGAGTCACCCGTCTTGGCCGCGACACTTTCGGTCGCGTGGCTCAGCAGCGCGGCGAGCGGCACGATCGCGAGCATGGCCAGCACGAACAGGGTCGTGTGCGACTCTGGCGACCTCATTCTGGCGATGAACACGGCCGGGACGGCCGCCAGCAACCAGAGCATCGGATTCTGTTTCAAGCTCTGCAACGCTCGACCCATGGCCGTCTCCCCGTTGGTTGGCCGCTCAGCGCCGTCGCTGTCGTTCGACCGCGAACATGCCGACGAAGACGGCAACGATCACGGCGATGTAGAACTGGCCGACCGTGGCTTCCATGACGGCGAGCGTCCGCGCGGTCGCCGATACCGGCAGCACGTCGCCGTAACCGACGGTGGCGAGCGTGATCAGGCTGTAGTACAGCAGGTCGGCCTGCACCTGATCCGGGCTGCGCCCGGCGAGCGGTACCGGGGCGTCGAAACTGGCCGGATCCCAGATGGCCAGCAGCGTGTAGACCTGCGCGAAGACGATCGCGATCAGCAGATAGGCCGCAATGGTCGCGAAGATGCCGTCGGCATCGAGCTGCCGGCGTGAAAAGACGTAGCGCAGGATGCCGGCCGCGAGCAGCGACAGCAGCGGCACCAGCGCGATGCATTGCGCCGAGCGCGCGAGCCGGCCGGACTCTCCAGCCAGCGGCAGGACCATCGCGATCGCGCTCGCGAGTGACAGCAGCCAGGAGCCGACCAGCACGTGGCGCATCAGGCCCCAGCGCGGATTCGCCCAGAGCGTCACGACGACGAACTGGATCAGGAACAGTTGCAGCAGCCACTGCACGCCCCAGCGCACGGTCAGGTGAGGTGCTGCAAACATCCACGCCCACAGCGCGGCCGTGACGAACAGGAAACGCCAGCGTGCGAGCCGCGGCGCCATCGTCAGCGGAACACGCCGCGCTCGAGGATCGTGCCGTGACCGACCGGCCGACCCACCGAGAGCCAGAGACTCCAGGCGTCGGCGCTGGTTGCGCCGACGCCGATCGTGAGCGGGCCCGCCTGCGTGCGGCCGGTCAGGTAGACCGAGCCGCCGTAGGTCTCGCCCTCGTCGACGAGGTCGAGACGGTCGTAGGTCTGTGCGACCTGCAGGCGCAAGCCGGCATAGAGCGCCTGGCCACGCAGGGTCATGATGTCGGCGAGCTTCCAGAGATAGCTGCCCGCCGCGGACCAGTACGCGCTCGCACGCAGCTCGCCGAGCTCGTAGCCGGGGAAGCTGCCGGGACCGCCGAGCATGAACAGACGATCGGGTGGCAGCGCGCTGCCGAGATCCGTGCCGCCCGCGAAGGTCGCCCAGACGATGTCCTTGCGCACGGGCACTGCCATGCCGACGCCCGCCTCGATGCGATCCCACTCGCGATCGGCACCGAGCGACTCGCTGCTGTGCATGTACTCGAGCATGCCCGCCATGCCCCGCGTGGGGTTGAACGCCGTGTCGCGGCTGTCGTAGGTCAGCACGGCCGTGACGCCGGCATCGTCGAAGCTGCCTTCCGGCAGCAGCGGCGAGCCGGTGTCGATGTCGACGGTGCGGTGCGTGTAGAGGTAGCCCACGCGAGCCTGCGCGCGATGCCCGAAATTCGCGCCAAAATCGACTCCGCCGCCGACATCGCCGAAATTGTAGGTGGCGACGCGCTCGCTGTCGTAGAACAGGTCCTCGCGCGTCAGCGAGAGGTTGGCGCGCGGTTCGACGAAGAAGCGCTGGCCGACGTCGAGCGGCTGGTAGAAGCCCGTGCGCAACGAGTTCTCGTAGCCGATCTGCACCTCGTTGCGCCACTCGGCGCCGAGCGTGTTGATCCAGGTGCGCGTGTGCCTGGCGTAGATGGAGAAGCCGAGATCGCCGCCTGCCGAGCCGTATACGCCGAGGTCGAACTTGAGGTAGTCGGGACCCCAGCGCTTCTCGCGCGGCAGCCATTCGAGCGTCGGATGGCCCGGGTCGCCGACCAGGCGGTACTCGACCGACTCGAAGTCCTGCAGCGCCGACATGCGGCGGGCTTCGGCGCTGATCTTCGCGATGTCGACGGTGTCGCCCGGCGTCACCTGCGCGCGCGCGGCCAGGAAGTCCGGGTTCACGCGTGAAAGGCCGGAGTACTCGACGTCCGCGAGCGCGGCTGGCACCGCCTGCTTCGACGTCACGCCGGCGCGCCACGCGGCGTACTGCGCCTCCGGCATGGCAAGGCGTGCGAGCCTGGGGATTGCCTTGCGCGCCGCCGCTTCGCCGAGCGGGACGGTTTCCGGCACGCGCTCGAAGTCGGCGGTGCCGATGTCGCCCATGTAGACGTCGATCAGCACGTCGTCGTCGGTGAGCGTCGCGAGCTGCAGCTTCTCGTTCGCCTCGATCATGACGCCATTGCTGCGGCTCAGCAGCTGCGTCGCAGTCTGCAACTGCTCGCGCGGCACGCTGGGCTCGACCAGGTTCACGACGATCACCTGTTCGGCGCAGAGGTCCCGTGCGACGTCGATCGGGATGTTCCGGACCATGCCGCCGTCGGCGAGGATGTACTGGTCGGTCACGACGGGAGCGAACGCGCCCGGGATCGCCATGCTGGCGCGCATCGCGGTGGCGAGGTCGCCGTCCCCGAGTACCACCATGTCGCCCGAAACCATGTCCGTCGCGACGGCTCGGTACGGAATCGGCAATCTGTCGAAGTCGGGCTGCATGCGCGCGCCGGCCACGTAGGTGCGCAGCAGGTCCTCGATGCTCGCGGTGTTGACGACGCCGCCCGGGATCACGACCCGCCCATGCTGCAATCCCAGTTCGAAGTTGTTGCTGTAGGTGACGCCGGCACGCTTCTGCTCGATCGGCTGCAGATCGCGCCCGCCCACGCCGCCGACGACGGCCTTCCAGTCGATGCCCTTCAGGAACGTCTCGAGGTCCCTGGCGGGAATGCCGGACGCATAACCTGCGCCAATCAACGCCCCCATGCTCGTGCCGGCGATGCAGTCGACGGGCACGCGCATCTCCTCGAGCACCTTGAGGACGCCGACGTGCGCCCCGCCCTTGGCGCCGCCGCCGGCGAGGACGAGCCCGATCCGCGGCCGCGCCGCCGGTTCGGAGCCGGAGGTCGTCGTGTCCACGGCGCTGGCGTGTGCTGCCGCGACAGTGAGGCAGACCGCCGCGAACGCGACGTGCCGGCGAATGACGTGCGTCGACATCGCCATCTCCCGAATGACCCTGCCGGACGGATTCTGGTATCGACGTCCCGGCCGCGCAGTACGGACAAATGCCCGGTCGCGCACGACACCCGTCCGCGCCGACAGGTACGCTCGCTGCGGCTTCCCGCCGCGGTGCTTCCCCTTGCGCACTCTGCGGATTATCTTCTCCGCGACTGCGAGTACGATGAATCGACTCTAAACCATATACCCAAGCCGGGGGTTTTGTTTATGTGCCAGAAGTCCACTTCCGCATCGTCGCCGTCGACCCGGTGGGTGGCGGCTTGCGCATGTGTCGCGGCGTTGGGGGGTATGTCCGCCGCGCGCGCGGACGAGGCGCCAGACCTGCTCACCGACCCGTTCCACGTCGCGTTGGGCACTTACATCATCCAGTCCGAGCCGAGGATCCAGCTGAACGGCGAGACCCCGGCCGGCGACAGGGTCAATTTCGACGAGATGGTCGGCGGCGGCGACGCCAATCGCGTGCGTCTCGACGCGCACTGGCGCTTCGGCGACAGCCAGCGTCACAAGATGCGGCTGGTCGCCTTCGCGATGAGCCGCCACCGCAACAAGACGATCGACGAGGAGATCGAGTGGGGCGACGAGGTGTACCCGATCAACGCCGAACTCAGGGCCGAGTTCAAGTTCAGCGTGGTCGAGCTGGCGTATGAATATGCCTTCCTGCGACGCGACAACTACGAGGTCGGCGGCACCATCGGCCTGCACTACACGGGTCTCGAGGCTTCCCTGAAGGCGGAACGGACGTCGACGGGCGAAGTGATCGATCGATCCAACAAGGCCAGTGTCGACGTGCCGCTGCCGGTGATCGGCCTGCGCGGCCTGTGGAAGCTGCCTCACGACTTCTACGTCGACGCGCAAGGCCAGTTCTTCGCGATCTCGATCGACGAGTACGACGGCAACCTGCAGGACTACCGGCTGATGCTGACCTGGCAGCCGAAGCCCTGGCTGGGCGTCGGCGTCGGCTACAACAGCTTCAAGGTGGACGTCGACGTCGGGAAGGACAGGTTCAACGGTTCGCTCGACTGGAAATACGACGGGCCGATGATCTACTACAGCGCATCGTTCTGACGCGGGTGGCGGCCAGCGCGTCGTGATGCGGTCGCCCGTCGCACGGCACCTCGATCCGGGGTCGGCCCTCGGCGAGGTGCTGTTCGGGCTGATCATGACGCTCACGTTCACGCTGGGTGCCGGCCTGGTCATCGACGAAGAAGGCCGTGCCGGCGCCCGCGAGATGCTCGTCGGCATCCTCGGCTGCAACCTCGCGTGGGGCATCATCGACGGCGTGCTGTTCGTGCTCGGCAACGTGTTCGAGCGCGGCCGGTTGCGGCGACTCGTACAGCGTGTGCGCGCGGCCCCGTCGGACGCCGCCGCGCATGACCTGTTCGCCGGCGAACTGGACGCGTGGCTCGTGCCGGTCACGGATGAGGCTGTACGGCGGCGCCTCTATGGCAGCATGCTCGACGGCGCGCGCGCCAGGGCGCCGGAGCCCAACAGTGTGCGGCGCGAAGACCTGCTCGGGGGGCTCGCGGCGGGCTGGCTGGTGTTTGCGTGCAGCTTTCCCGCGATCCTGCCGTTCGTCGTGCTCGACGATCCCCGCCTGGCCCTGCGGGTCTCGAACGCGATCCTGATCGGACTGCTCTTCGTCGTGGGATACAGCCAGGCGAAGCGCCACACGCTGGCGCAACCCTGGGCGACGGGGCTCGTGTTCGCCCTGATGGGCGTCTTTCTCGTCGCCATCGCGATACCGCTCGGCGGCTAGCGGCCCCCCCACCCCCCACGTTGCCGGCAAGGCGAGCGGGCGGGGGACGATCTCATGCGCGCCGATAGGCGCTCGGCGTCATGCCGACGCGGCGGCGAAACGCCGTGGCGAAGTTTGCCGCGCTCGAGAACTGGACGGTCTCGGCGATCCGCTGGATCGACATCGTCGTGTCCCGCAGCAACTGTCGGGCGACGTCCTCCTTGACCCGCTCGACGAGTTCGCCGTACTGCACGCCACAGGCCTGCAGGTGCCGATCGAGCGTCCGCCGGTGCATCGACAGGATCGTCGCGACGTCGTTCATCGAGAAATCGCCGAACAGCAGCCGCTTGCGCACGACGCGCCGCACGATCGCCGGAAAGTCCGCGAGCATCGCCTGGTGTTGCGCGGCCACCCGCGCCGCAATCTCCGCCCGTCGCGTTTCGTCCACTTCCGGCAGCGGCCGCTCGAGCCACTTGCGCGTGAACGTGAGCGAGGACTCGTCGCAGTCGAACAGCGGTGTCACGCCGAAGTACGCCCTGCACGCGCGCAGATTGGCCGGCGCGCGGCTCGCGAATTGCACGTCGCCGGGCACGAAATCGTGCCCGCACAGGTCCTGCAGGATGTTGAACGCGATCGTGATGCCCGCGACCTGGAAGTGCCGCGTGTCCTGCATGCCGGGCTCAAGCACAGTGTAGACGAAACGCGTGTGCAGGCCGGATTCGATCAGCGTGCACGTGGCCGCGGTGTCGTGCAGGTTGAAATGGGTGATGAACGCGCGCAACGCGGCTTCGGCCGTCCGTTCGCAGAAAGCGGCTTCGCCGGCCAGGCCCATGTCGGCCAGACGGGAGCGCTGTCCCACCAGCAGGCCGACGTGGTCGCATTGCAGGCGGCGTTCGCAGACCGCGAACAGGCGCTCGACCTGCGGGTAGGTGAAGACGTTGTCGCGCTTGTCGAACAGGTTCGACGGCAGCCCTGCCTCCGCGAGCGTGTCGGCGAGGTCGACACCCGATTCCTCGAGCAGAGCGGGCAGACCCCACGCGGCGCTCACGCGCAATGTCGCGACCGGCGGTATCACATCCGCATCCGCTACGTAATGTCGCACGGACGCGTTGACGCAACTGCGGTTCGCCCTTGTCACAATAAGAAAAGCTCCCTGTCAAATTGGATCTTACACTGACATCGAGTGACATTTGCGGGGCTTGCTTGCCGGGGAATGCATGGTTGGGTCTCGCCATCGTCGGGCGCGCCGTCTGCATTCCTCCTCCGACGACCGTCAGGACGCCGCCGCTTCATGGGGAGTGAACAGCGATGAAGAGACCAAAGAGCCCGAAGAGACCGTTCGGCCCGTGGGCGACGGGCCTGATCCTGGTCGCTGGCGCCATCCAGTGGCCCGTGACGGCGGCGGCCGAGGAGGCAGGCAAGTCTTTCGAGATCTACGGGTTTGCCCAGGCCGACTTCATCGCCGACATCGGCGGTCGCCTGGATCCGGCGTGGGATGACGCGTTCCGGCCGTCGAAGATTTGCATCGATGGCGCCTGCGGCTCCGACGGCCAGTCGAGCATCAGCGTCAAGCAGTCGCGGTTCGGGGTCAAAGGCACGATGCCCACCGGTTCGGGCACCTCGCCGCTCACGTTCAAGTTCGAATTCGACCTGTTCGGCACCGGCGTCGACGCCGGGCAGACGACGTTCCGCCTGCGCCACGCGTACGGCGAGTGGGGCCAGTTCCTTGCGGGCCAGACCAACAGCCTGTTCATGGACGGCGACGTGTTCCCGAACACGATCGACTACTGGGGTCCCACGGGCATGGTGTTCTACCGCAACGTCCAGATCCGCTGGACGCCGTTCGAGACGGAGACCAGCCACTTCGCGATCGCGATCGAGCGTCCCGGCAACGACATCGATCCGGGCAACGTCCGCCTGATCGACGGGCTCGAGGACCTGCAGGTCCAGAACGACGAAGAGCTGCCCGACCTCACCGCCCAGTTCCGCCATGGCGGCGACTGGGGCCACGTGCAGGTGGGTGGCATCCTGCGCAAGGTTGGCTTCGAATTGCGCCAGGGCCCGGGCGACGAGTGGCTCGAAGGCAGCGAGACCGGCTGGGGCCTTAATCTGGGCACTGTGTTCAACGTCCTGTCGCAGGACAAGATCCTGCTGCAGGTCGTCTACGGCGAGGGCATCGCCAGCTACATGAACGACGGCGGCATGGACCTCGCACCGAACGCGAGCTACGACGGCGGCGGCGCGCTCGTCGACGTGGAGGCCGAAGCGGTGCCGCTCACGGGCGTGCTCGCGTACTACGACCACTACTGGACCGACAAATGGTCGAGTTCGATCGGCTACAGCTACACCGAAGTCGACAACACGAACTTCCAGGACCCGGGTTCGTTCCACAAGGGCGAGTATGCGTCCACCAACCTGCTGTACTACCCGGCGGACAACCTGATGTTCGGCGCGGAGGTGCTTTGGGGCAAGCGCACGAACAACGACGGCGCATCCGACGACGACGTACGCGTCCAGTTCACGGCCAAGTACACCTTCGGTACCAAGCTCTGAGACAGGGAGAACCACGATGATCGACAGGACCAGATCAGGAGGCTTCGTGGCCGTCGCGGCCGTGACGGCGCTCGCGCTCACGGCCTCGCCCGTCTTTGCTCGAGGCCCGATGCCGGACCCGGCAGTCAAGGATTTCCAGCGTGTCGTCGACGCCGCGTACGCGAAGTACAAGGACCTCAGGCAGGGCAAGAACGCCGACTACATTCCCATCCTGACCGAGACGCCGAGTGACCTCTTCGGCGTGGTCATCGTCGGCCGGGACGGCCGGGTCTACAGCGCCGGCGACGTCGACTACGTCTTCTCGATCCAGTCGGTGTCCAAGCCGTTCACCGCCGCGCTCGTGATGACGCAGCAGAGTCCGCAGGTGCTCAAGGAGAAGATCGGCGTCGAGCCCACGGGCCTGCCGTTCAACTCGAAGCTCGCGCTCGAGATCTACGAGGCGAAGTCGGTGAACCCGATGGTCAACGCGGGTGCCATCGCCGCCGTGAGCCTCGTGCAGGCAACCTCCGAGGAGGACCGCTGGAACAAGGTCCTGCAGAACCTGAGCGATTTTGCCGCGCGGCCATTGACCGTGCTGGAAAAGGTCTACGACTCCGAGTACACGACCGCGTTTGGCAACCGCGGCATCGCGAACCTGCTGTACAACTCGGGCCGCCTCTACAGCGAGCCCGAGGAGGCACTGCGCGTCTACACGCGCGAGTGCTCGGTCGGGGTTTCGGCCAGGGACCTTGGCATCATGGGCGCGACGCTCGCCAACGGCGGCGTCAATCCGGTGACGAAGAAGCAGGTCATGCCGGCGAAGAACGTGCCCGAGCTGCTGGCGATCATGGCGACCGCGGGCTTCTACGACGAGTCGGGCGACTGGATGTTCACGGCGGGCCTGCCGGCCAAGACCGGCGTCGGCGGCGGCATCGTCGCCGTGGTGCCCGGGCGCTTTGCGATCGCGGCGTTTTCGCCGCGGCTCAACGAAGCCGGCAACAGCGTGCGTTCGCTGAACGCGATCCGTGACATCGCGGGCCAGCTCGGCGTCGGTGTGTACGGTGCCAACCCCGACTGACACGGGACGGCCAAGTCGGGCGCGCGAGGCCCACGAGCCCCGTCGTCCGTGGCCGAACTGGAACCCCTGCCCATGACGTTGCGTGTGGCGATCGTGTCTGCACTCGGCCTCTGCGCGGGAGCTGCCGTGCAGGCGGCGGCTCCTTCTCTCGAGGAGCGCCTGCAGCACCTCGAAGCGGAACAGGCGGCGCTGAAGCAGCAGCAGGGCAAGCTCGAAAGGGAGCTTGCCGCACGGGATGCGCACATTCGCGAGCTCGAACGTCGGTTGCAGATGCAGGAGGGGCCCGCCGGTGTCGCGCCCGCGATCGCGCCGGCGGCCGGGGCGACGGCTGTTGTCCCTGACGAAGCTTCACACGACGTTGCCGAACGCGAAGTCGACCAGCCTGGTACCGTTGCCGCCACGGCCGGTCCGGACCGCGCGGCGTTCAGTCCCGAGTTCGAGACCTGGGGCGTCTACGACCCAGGCACCGGTTTCCTCGTCGGTCGCAGCGACTTCGGCGAACTCGACATCAGCGCCTACGCCATGGCGCGCTACATGGGCCAGCACGACGACGACGGCGTCTTCAAGGACCATCTCGGCAACCAGCGCGTCGTCGACGCGCGCAACGACCTGTTCTCGCACCGGATCATGGTGTTCCTGAAGGGCTGGATGGGCAGCGAGAAGCTCATCTACAACATCACGCTCTGGACGGTGAACACGACCGACCAGGACGCGATCTTCGCCAACCTGGGTTACCAGTTCAGCCGCAGGTTCAGCCTCTACGCGGGTCTCTCCGGCAACCCGGGATCGCGCTCCCTGACGGGCTCGCATCCGTTCTGGCTCGGTCACGACCGGGTGATGGCCGACGAGTTCTTCCGGCCGTTCTTCGGTTCCGGCGTCTACGCAACCGGCGAAGCACTGCCGGGGCTCTGGTACAACGTCACGGTTTCGAACAACAACAGTGCCCTCGGCGTGAAGGCCACCCAGCTCGACCGCAAGTTCAGCTACGGCGGCACGCTCTGGTACATGCCGACCACGCATGAATTCGGGCCGCGCGGCGCTTATGGGGATTGGGAGTGGCACGAGGACGTCGCGACGCGTTTTGGCCTCTCGGCGTTCCGCAGTCCCGAGCAGAGCTTTCGCTCGACCACGGGGGGCAATCCCGAGAACACGACGCTGCGGCTCGCCGACAGCGTCAACCTGTTCGAGACCGGCGCGCTCGCGCCCGGCGTCACGATCGACACGGCCGACTATCGAGTGCTCGCGATGGACGCGGGGTTCAAGTACAAGGGCGTGTTCCTGCAGGCCGAGTACTACCAGCGCTGGCTCGACGAATTCGTGGCCGACGGCCCGCTGCCCGTGGCCGAGGTCAGGGACACGGGTTTCTACGTGCAGGCGTCCTTTTACCCGGTCCGGCAGAAACTCGAGATCTACGGCATCACTTCGCAAATCTACGGCGATGGGGACGCAGGCTTTGGCGACAGCTCCGAATACGGAATCGGCATGAACTGGTATCCGTATCCGACGCGCAACCACCGGCTCAACCTGCAACTGCTCGACGTCAACAGGTCGCCGGTCAGCAGCACGTTCGGCTACTACACTGGCGGACAGGACGGCTGGACGCTCGCGTCGTCGTTCTCGGTGTTCTTCTGAGCCGCCCGGATCCGGAACGCGGCGTGAGGAGATCGGCCATGCGCAATCGTGTCCTTCGTCGCTGGGCCTGCGTCGCCGCAACGGCGCTGGTGATGTTGCCGTTGGCCTCTGCGCCGGCGAGTGCAGCGCCCCCGCCACGGTATCTCTACAGCGATGCGCACTTCCATTTGACCAACTACGTGCAGGAAGGCACGGATGTCCGGGACTATCTGCGGATGATGGACAGCGTGGTCAAGCGCTCGACGCTGTTCGGTCTGCCGCTGCAGCAGATGTGGCAGTACGGCAACAGCGGCGACTTCGCGCCCTGGTATTACCTGCAGACCGATGCGCCGCTCTACTACTACTCGTTCACCGACGCGTGGATCGCGATGCAGTACCGGTCGCTGACGCCCGCGGAGCAGCAGCGCTTCGACCCGATGATCACGGGGTTCAACCCGGCCGACATGTATGCGGCCGACCACGTCCGACGCGTGCTGCTCACGTTCCCCGGGGTGTTCTCTGGCATCGGCGAGTTCTCGGTGCACAAGGAATTCGTCTCCTCGAAGATCGCCGGCGGGCCCGCGTCGTTGCCGGATCCGGCGCTCGACCGCCTGCTCGATTTCGCGGGTGAGGCAGGGCTGGTCGTGATCCTGCACAACGACATCGACATGCCGTTTCCGAAGCCCGGGCAGGATCCGTACATGCTCGAGCAGCTCAGGGATCTGTTCCTCGAACATCCCGGCACGACGATCATCTGGGCCCACTGTGGCGTCGGCCGCATCGTGCGGCCGATCGAGGGTGAGGTGGACATGCTCGGGCGCATGCTCGCGAATCCGGCGCTCAAGCACGTCTACCTGGACATCTCCTGGGATGAGACCGCGAAGTACGTCACCGCGACGCCGGAGGCAGTCGCGAAATTCGCCGCGCTGGTCAACAGGTACCCGGACCGCTTCCTGTTCGGCAGCGACGTCGTCGCGCCGGTGAGCATCGATGCGCCGATGGCCGTCTATCAGGCGTACGCGCCGCTGTGGCGGGCGCTCACTCCCGAGGCGCGGCAGGCCGTCCTGTTCGGCAACTACGAACGGCTGTTCGATGCGGCGCGCGGGAAGGTCCGCGCCTGGGAGAGTGCCAACCTCGGCAAACCGCCGCCCGTGTCGTCGCCGACCCCCGCATCCGGTTACGGTCCCGCCCCATGACGGACCCGCACATGCAACCGGACGCATCCGGCGAGTCGCGGCCCGATCTCGCGCGGCTGACGCTGGGGGTGGTCTTCATCGGCGTGCTGATCGCGGCCTCGCTCTGGGTGCTCGCGCCGTTTCTCGCGGCCCTGATCTGGGCGGCCACGATCGTCATCGCGACCTGGCCGCTGATGAAGCGCGTGGAACGGGCGTTCGCCGGCAGGCGCGGACCGGCCGTCGCCGTGATGACGATCGCGATGCTCGCGACCCTGATCGTGCCGCTCGTCTTCGGTCTCAACGCGCTGTTCGGCATGACCGACGAGGCGCGACAGCTCGTCGACCGGCTCAGGGAGAGCGTCGTTCCGGCCGCGCCGGTCTGGCTCGGGGGGCTGCCTCTCGTCGGCGAGCGGCTCGCGGCGGCCTGGAACGGATACGCGGGCATGGACGTAGCCACGCTGACGGCGGGCCTCGAGCCCCATCTGCGGGCCATCGCTGCCTGGTTTGCGCAGAACGCCGGCAGCGCCGTGCTGACGCTCGTGCAGTTCCTGCTGATCGCGATCCTGGCGGCGGTGCTGTACTCGGACGGCGAGGCCTGGGCCGCGTGGGTGCGTGGCTTCGCCCGGCGCCTGGCCGGCGGCCGTGGCGACCGGATGGTCGTGCTGGCGGGTCAGTCCATCCGGGGCGTGGCGATGGGTGTCGTGATCACGGCGGTGCTGCAGACCGTGCTGTCGGGCATCGGGCTCCTGGTGGTCGGCGTGCCTTTCGCGGGCGTCCTCACCGCGATCGTGTTCATGTTCTGCATCGCGCAGCTGGGTCCGCTGCTCGTGATGGCCGGCGCGACGGCGTGGACGTTCCATGCGCTCGGCACCGGCTGGGGCACGCTGATGCTCGTCTGGACGCTGACGGTCGGTGTCATGGACAACTTCGTCCGGCCCGTGTTGATCCGGCGTGGCGCCGACCTGCCGCTGCTGCTGATCTTCGCCGGGGTCATCGGCGGTCTGCTCGCGTTCGGCGTGGTCGGCATCTTTGTCGGCCCGGTCGTGCTTGCGGTGGCGCATACCCTGCTCGACGAGTGGATCGCCGAAGCCGATCGTCCCCCCACGAAGCATGCGGATTCACATGCCACGCCAGTCCCCGTAGAGTCGGGTCCAGGTATGAACACGACGATGGGGGTGGCGACATGAGCCGGCTCGCACCAGAGGGGACGCTTCCCGTGTCCCGACCGATCACGCAACGGGCGGCGCTGCTCGTGCGCGCGCTGTGCGCGTTCCTCGCCGCAACGATGGCAGCACCGGCGCAGGCGTCGTTCCTGACCGGCGAAGCGCTCGCCAAGGCCGCGAACGTGATCGCGCTCGTCGTGATCGTGATCGTGCCGATCGTATTGATCGTGGCGTTCTGGCTGGTGCACGTGCTGCCCGAGAAGATCGCGCACAAGCGGCACCATCCCCAGACGGAGGCGATCCAGGTGCTCTGCCTGCTGTCGCTGGTGTTCGGCGGCATGCTGTGGCCGTTCGCCTGGCTCTGGGCCTACACGAAGCCCGTGCTCTACAAGATGGCTTACGGTCGCGACAAGACCGACGAGTACTACCAGAAGATCGCGGACGAGGCGCCGGAGTTCGAGGCGACCCTGCGGGAAGATCTGGCGAAGCTGCGCGGCGATCTCGATCGCCTGATGGCGGATTCGCCGCATGCACCCGAGGAACTGAAGCTCATCCGTGAGCAACTCGCGGCGCTCGAGCCGCGCCTGCCGGCCAGGGCGGGGCAGGCGCTGTAATGGAAATCCTCCTGCTCGGCATCTACAGCTTCTTCGTCTGGCTGATCTTCTTCAAGTTCAGGTGGCTGCCGTGGAATACCACGTCGCAGGTCACCGTCGCCGTCATTCCGATCGTCGGCATCGCGACGCTGATCCTGTGTCTGAACGTGTTCGCGCCCTCGTCGGCCGATGTCCGCGTGTTCAAGTACACGATCCCGATCGTCTCGCAGGTGCGCGGCCGCGTCGTCGACGTGCCGGTCGAGGAAGGCAACCGGCTGGTCAGGAAGGGCGACGTCCTGTTCCGGATCGACCCGAAGCCTTACCAGCTCAAGGTCGACAGCCTGACGGCACAACTCGTCGGTGCGGAGGGCGGCAACGAGCAGCTCAACGAACAATTGAAATCCGCCACCGGCAATACCGCTGCGATCCGCACACGCCTCGACCTCGCGCGCAAGCGCGTGCTGCAGAACCAGGAGCTCGCGGCGACTGGCGCAGGCAACCGGTTCGACCTCGAGCAGGCCGAATCGAACCTGCGCGACCTCGAGGCGCAGCTCGACACGTCTCTCGCCAACGAGGCGCAGGTCCGCGCCCAGCTCGTCGCGACGGTCAACGGCGACATTTCCACGGTGGCGGCGATCCGCGCGGACCTCGCCAGCGCCGAGTGGGAACTCGAGCAGACGGTCACCCGCTCGCCCTGCGACTGCTACGTCATCAACCTCGCGCTGCGGCCAGGGGCGTTCGTTGCCGGCATGCCGTTCAACCCGGTCATGACGCTGGTCGAGGCAGACGGGCAGGTCGTTGCGCTCTACAACCAGAACGAGCTGCACCAGATCGAGCCCGGTAACTATGCCGAGTTCACGCTCAAGACCAACCCGGGTCGCATCGTGCGCGCCAGGGTCGACTCGATCATCTGGGCCACCGGCGCCGGCCAGATGCAGCAGAGCGGCACGCTGCCGATGACCGGCGTGCTGACCGCACCGCCGAACCGGTTCGCAGTCAAGTTCGACATCGAGGAGGCCGACAGGCCGTTGCTGATCGCTGCGGGGGCCGCCGGCAATGCTGCCGTCTACACCAACAGCGGCAAGATGATCCACATCGTGCGCATGGTGATCCTGCGGGTCGGCGCGTACATGGATTATCTCGTGCTGAAGCTGCATTGACATGGACCGCAGGCCTGTCAGCACGCTCGCCGTCGCGACGCTCGCGATACTCGCGGGCTGCTCGCTCGCGCCGCCGCCGAAGCCCGCGGACTACCGGGCCGAGGCCTTGCCGGCGGTGGCGACGCCCGGGCAATGGACGGCGGGCGAGACCGGGGGCGCCGTCGCCGCCGGCTGGCTCGCGACGTTCGGCGACGCGCAGCTGCAGTCGCTCGTCGCCGAGGCGATCGCCCACAACCCCGACCTGCGTGTCGCTGCCGCCAGCGTGCGGGTGGCGGCCGAGTACGCGCAGCTCGCCGATTCGACGCTGTGGCCGCAGGTCAACCTGCTCGCGCGCGGCGGCGGCGAGATGGGCGGCGACGCGTCCGGCCTGCAGGGCGTGGGACTGTTCGCCGACTGGGAGCTCGACCTCTGGGGCCGGGTGCGCTCGGCGAAGTCCGCGCAGTACGAGGTGTACGCCTCGGCCGCGGCGGATGCCGAGTATGCGCGGCAGTCCATCGCCGCGCTGACGGCCAAGGCCTATTTCCTGGCGGTCGAGGCCGGCCTGCAGCAACGACTCGCCGAAGGGATGGCCGCAGCCGCGACGCAGCTCGTGAGCCTGACTGAGCAGCGCGAACGCGTCGGCAAGGGCGACGGCTACGATTCGGCACTGGCCCGCGCCAACGCGGAGACCATCCGCGACACGGTCGAGCAGTTCCGCCTTGCGCGCGAACAGGCATTGCGCGCGCTCGAGGCCTTGCTCGGTCGTTACCCGTCGGCGGAAGTCGGCGTCGCGAGCGTGCTGGCCGACCTGCCCGGCCCGGTGCCGGCCGGCCTGCCGTCCGAACTGCTCGAGCGCCGTCCGGACGTCATCGCGGCCGACCGGCGGGTCGCCGCCGCGTTCTACCGGACGCAGGAAGCCCAGGCCGCGCGACTGCCGCGCATCTCGCTCACTGCATCGGTCAACGACATCTCGAGCGAGTTGTTCGTGCTCAAGAACCGCGACAACCCCGTGTGGAGCGCCGGAGCCAGTCTCATGCTGCCCGTCTTCACGGGTGGCGCGCTCAAGCAGCAGGTCGCGATCCGTACGGCCGAACAGAAGCGTGCCGTGGCCGAATACGGACAGGTGGGCGCCCGCGCCTTCGGCGAGGTCGAGAACGCGCTGTCCGCCGAGTTCGCGGCGCGGCGGCGCGAGGGAATCCTGAGCCGCGCCGTCACCGAGAACCAGCGCGCCGCGGACCTCGCGCAGATCCGGTACCGGGTGGGTTCCGGCGACCTGCGCGGTGTGCAGCAGCAGCAGCTTGCGGTGCATGCGTCGCGCACGGCGCTCGTCCGCGTGGAGGCCGAGCAACTGGTACAGCGGGTCAACGTCCACCTGGCCCTGGGCGGAGGATTCGACCCTGCCCCGCCATCGGGGACGCCGCTCGCGGCCACGGAGGAGTGACGCATGGAGTGGCTGCAAGGAATCCTGCGGGCGCATCCCGAAATCGCGTTCTTCCTGGTGCTGGGGCTGGGCTACCTGTTCGGCAAGCTTTCGCTCGGCAGCTTCAAGCTCGGCGCCGTCACTGGCACGCTGCTCGCCGGCGTGCTGGTCGGCCAGCTCGGCGTGACGCTCTCGAACGACGTCAAGCAGTGCTTCTTCCTGTTGTTCCTGTTTGCAATCGGCTTTCGCACCGGGCCACAGTTCTTTCACGGATTGCGCAGCGACGGCCTGCAGCACGCTGCCCTGGCAGCCATCGTCGCGGTCACCGGCCTGCTGGCCGGCTGGCTGGTCGCCCGGCTGTTCGGCTATGACGCCGGCACGGCCGCCGGCCTCATCGCGGGCTCGCTCACCGAATCGGCCACGATTGGCACGGCGATGGACGCCATCGCCAGGCTGGACCTGGCGGACGGCGGGAAGGCCGGCCTCACCAATGCCATTCCCGTCGCCTTCGCCGTGACCTACCTCGTCGGCGTGATCGGCGCGGCGTGGGTGCTGTCGCAACTCGCGCCGAAGCTGATGCGCATCGACCTCGCCGAGGAGTGCCGGAAATACGAGGAGGACACGCTCGGCCCGGCCAGCTCGCCGCCGGTGGCGCGGCGCGAATTCGAGCTTCGTGCCTATCAGCTCGCGCCCGACAGCCCCTGGGTGGGTCGCACCATCGCGGATTTCGAGGCCGCCGGCGGCACGCGCGTGTTCATCGAGCGCCTGCGCAGTCGCGGCCAGATCATCGATGCGGACCTCGGGCACGTGCTCGGCGCCGGGGAGACGATCGCCGTCTCGGGCCGGCGCGCCACCCTGGTCGAGGTGCTCGAGGCGGACGGTACCGGGCTCCTGGAGACCGACGACCGCGACCTGCTCGACGTGACCGGCGAGGTGCTCGACGTCGTCATCACGAGCCGCGAGGCCGCCGGCCGCCGGCTCGCCGACCTGGGGCGCACCGAGGCCGCGCGCGGCGTCTTCGTCCGGCGCATCACACGCGGCGGCATGCCGCTCGCGCTGCTGCCGAACCTCGTCGTGCAGCGTGGCGACGTCGTGACGATCGTCGGCCTCGGCGGCAGTGTGTCGCGCGCTACGGCGCTGCTGGGTGTCGCGGACCGGGCGACGGACGTGACCGACATGCTCGTCGTGGCGACCGGCATCGTCGCCGGTGCGTTGATCGGGCTGCCCGCAATCCACGTCGGTGGTGTCGAGGTCGGGCTCAGTCTGCCGGTTGGCGTGCTGCTCGGAGGCCTGGTGTGCGGCTACCTGCGCTCGGTGAAGCCTGACTGGTTCGGCCGCATCCCCGGGCCCACGCTCTGGATCTTCGAATCGATCGGCCTGACCGGCTTCGTCGCCGTCGTCGGTCTCAATGCCGGCCCGGATTTCGTACGTGGCGTGCAGCAGAGCGGGCTCACGCTCGTGGTCGCCGGCGCCTTCACGGTCTCGGTCGCGCTGTTGGTCGGTGTGGCCATCGGACGGTGGGTATTCAGAATGCACCCGGGCGTGCTGCTCGGCGTGTGTGCCGGCGGCTGTACCGCCACGCCGGCGCTCGCCGCCGTGCAGGAGGCGGCGCGCAGCTCGGTGCCGTCGCTCGGCTACGGAGTCGCGTACGCCGTCGGCAACGTGTTCCTGGCGATCTGGGGCACGGTGATCGTGCTCCTGATGACCTGATGCGTACGGGCAGGTGGAGTGTCATGTGGCAATGGATCGTCGACACGCTGCGCTCCTATCCGGAACTCGCGATCTTCCTCGCCCTCGCCGTCGGATTCTGGGTCGGGCCGAAAAAGCTCGCCGGATTCAACCTGGGAAACGTCACCGCGACGCTGATCACCGCGGTCCTGATCGGCCAGCTGGGCATCGCCATCGCGGGGCCGATCAAGTCCACGTTCTTTCTGATGTTCCTGTTCGCGGTCGGTTACGGCGTCGGCCCGCAGTTCTTCAGCGGTCTCGGCAAGGACGGCCCACGGCAGATCGCGTTCTCGCTGATCGTGCTGGCGCTGTGCCTCGTGGTTCCCTATGTCTGCGCGCTGGTCGCCGGTCTCGACCTCGGCTATGCGGTCGGTCTGTACTCCGGTTCACAGACGATCTCGGCATCCATCGGCGTCGCCAGCGACCAGATCGGGCGGCTCGACCTGCCGCCGGGCCAGGCGCAGGCCTATCTGGACGCGATTCCGGTCGGTTACGCAGTGACCTACATCTTCGGCACCATCGGTTCGGCGATCGTGCTCGCGCAACTCGGGCCGAAGCTGATCCGCGTCGACCTGCCGGCTGCCTGCGCGGAATACGAGAAGCAGATGGGAGGCGGGCAGGCCGGCTTCGATGCCGGCGTCTTCTCCGCCTATCGACGCATCGAGGTCCGCGCCTACCGCGTCGAGGCGGGCAGCGGCCTCACCGGCAGGCCCGTGCGTGAGATCTTCCCGGGCTTGCGCCTCTTCGTCGAACGCGTGCACCGCGGTGACCGGTTCCTCGACGCGGATGCGGATACCGTGCTCGAGCCCGGCGACGTCGTTGCGATCTCCGGGCCGCGTGCCGTGCTGGTCGAGCAGATCGATACCATCGTGCCGGAGGTCGAGGACGCGGCGCTGCTCGACGTGCCGGTCACGATGGTCGACGTGTTCGTCCGCAGCGCGGCGGTGAACGGCCGCACGCTTCGGGAGATTGCCGACTTGCCGGCGGCGCGCGGCATCTACCTGCGCAAGATCACCCGTCACCTGGTCGAGATCCCGATCCTGCCCGAGACGGAGATCCTGCGTGGCGACATCCTGACGATCGGCGGCAGCACGCGTCACGTCGATTCGGCGACGGCACTGCTCGGTCATGCGGACAAGCCCGTCGAGTCGGCCGACCTCGCCGTCGTTGCCGCAGGCATCGCGATCGGCGGCCTCGTCGGCGCGCTCACCTACGTGGCGGGCGGCATCCCGATCAGCCTGAGCACGTCGGGCGGCGCGCTGCTCGCCGGCCTGCTGCTCGGCTATTTCCGGGCCGTGCGCCCGACCTTTGGCAACATTCCGGGCCCCGCGCTGTGGCTCATGAACGCGCTCGGCCTCAACGTGTTCATCGCGATCGTCGGCATTACCGCGGGGCCGGGCTTCGTTTCGGGCCTGCAGCACGTGGGCGTGAGCCTGTTCCTCTGGGGCGTCGTCGCGACCTCGATACCGCTGGTCGCGGCGGTCCTGCTCGGCCACTACGTGTTCAAGTTCCACCCGGCGATCCTGTTCGGCGTGTGCGCGGGCGTGCGTACGACGACCGCGGCGCTCGGGATGATCCAGGAAGCGGCGAAGAGCCGGGTGCCCGCCCTCGGCTACGGCATGCCCTACGCCATCGGCAACACGCTGCTGACCATCTTCGGGATGGTGATCGTGCTGATGCTGGTGGGCGGTGGCTCGTAACGGCGGCCTCGCCGCCAGGAGATCGTCATGGATGTCCTCAAGCTGCGTGAATACGAGGCGCTGAGTCCGTTCGAGATCAAGGATTTCCTCGCTCGGGCCGCCAGCCGCACGTCCAGTGCGTCCGCGGTCGCGTACCTCAACGCGGGCCGTGGCAACCCGAACTGGATCGCGACGGAGCCGCGCGAGGCCTTCTTCCTGCTCGGCCAGTTCGCGATCGTCGAGAGCAAGCGCGTGCTCGACCTGCCGCCGGGCGTCGGTGGCATGCCGCAGGCCCGCGGCATCGCCGATCGTCTCGCGGCCTGGCTCGGCAGGCACGGCGACCTGCCGGGTGCGGACATGCTCACGGCCATGGTGCCGTGGGCCGTGAAGCGCTTCGGCTTCGAGGCCGACGCGTTCGTGCACGAACTCGTCGACTCGATCATCGGCGACAACTACCCGGTGCCCGACCGCATGCTCGTGCACAACGAGCAGATCGTGCACGAATACCTGCAATGGGCCATGTGCGGGTCGCCGCGGCCGAAGGGCCGGTTCCATCTGTACGCCGTCGAAGGCGGCACGGCCGCCATGTGCTACCTCTTCAAGTCGATGAAGACCAACCGGCTGCTCAACCCGGGTGACACGATCGCGCTCGGCACGCCGATCTTCACGCCGTACCTGGAGATGCCACACCTCGAGGACTACGACCTCGAGATCGTGAACGTGCAGGCGAAGCAGGAGAACCGCTTCCAGTTCGACGACGCCGAGCTCGGCAAGCTGCTCGACCCGAACGTCAAGGCGTTCTTCCTGGTCAACCCGGGCAATCCGAGCGCGATGGCGCTCAGTGCGGCGACGATCGCGAAGATCGGCGCCGTGCTCGAGAAGCGGCCCGACCTGATCCTGTTGACCGACGACGTCTACGGTACCTTCGTGCCGGGGTTCCGTTCGCTGCTCGGCGCGTTCCCGTACAACACCATCGGCGTCTACTCCTACAGCAAGTATTTCGGCTGCACCGGCTGGCGTCTGGGCGTCATCGCCGTGCACGAGAACAACCTGTTCGACCGCCGGATCGCGAAGCACCCGGAACCGCTGCTCAAGCGCCTCGACAAGCGCTACGCGGCACTGACGCTCGAGCCGCGCAAGCTCAGGTTCATCGACCGCATCGTCGCCGACAGCCGTGACGTGGCGCTCAACCACACCGCGGGGCTGTCGTTGCCGCAGCAGGTGATGATGTCGCTGTTCTCGCTCTGCGAGCTGATGGACGAGAAGAAGCACTACCAGAAGGCCTGCATCGGCATCGTCAAGAAGCGGTTCCAGGCGACGCTCGAGGGCCTCGGCATCGAGGTGGCACCGAACGAGCTCTACGACTACTACTACGGCCTGATCGACTTCGAGTTCTGGGCGCGCAAGCACGTGGGCGAGGAGGTCGTCCAGTGGATGAAGGAGAACATCCACCCGCTCGACATCGTGTTCCGCCTCGCCGAGGACCACGGCATCGTGGTGCTGAACGGCGGCGGTTTCGAGGCGCCCGACTGGTCGGTCCGCGTCTCGTTCGCGAACCTGAACGACCATGTGTACGACGACATCGGCCGCGCCGTGCGGGCCGTTGCGCGCAGCTACCGACAGGCATACGAGGCCGCCACCGGCAAGAAGGCCGGGCCCGCTGCGGGGCCGAAACCGGCCGCGCCGGTCGGCGCGAAGCCGGCGACCGTGAGAAAGGGCTCCAGGGCCCGCAAGCCCGGGAAAGTGTCGTGACCGAACGTCTGGCCGGCCCGCCGGCCGGGCACTCAAAGGAGCGGATGCCATGAAGAAGTTCAGTGCATGGAATGCGGCCTTGCCGGTCTGCCTGGCCGCGGGCGTTGTCGTGGCGGCACAGGCGGCCGACCTGCAGAAGGTGCGGGTGCTCGCCACGGGCGGCACGATCGCAGGCGCGCAGGCGAGCGCGACCGACTACGGCTACAAGTCGGGCGCCTACGACGTCAACTCGCTGCTCGCGGCCGTGCCGAACCTCGACAAGCTCGCCGTGATCACGGGCGAGCAGGTCGCCAACATCGGCAGCCAGGACATGAGCGACGCCATCTGGCTCAGGCTCGGCAAGCGCGTCAACGAAGTCCTGGCCTCGCCCGACGCCGACGCGGTGCTGATCACCCACGGCACCGACACGCTGGAGGAGACGAGCTACTTCCTTTCGCTCGTCACCAGGAGCGACAAGCCGGTGGTGATGGTGGGCTCGATGCGTCCGGCCACGGCGATCAGCGCCGACGGCCCGGGCAACATCTACAACGGCACGGCGGTCGCCACCGACCCCGGTGCGAAAGGCAAGGGCACGCTCGTTGTGCTCAACGACACGATCCACTACGCGCGCAACGTCGTGAAGACCGACACGACCAGCGTGCAGACGTTCGCGAGCATCAATCGCGGACCGGCCGGTGTCGTGCACACGGGCAAGATCGACTGGTTCGAGCCGATGGACCGCAAGCTCGGCAAGGCGACGACGTTCTCGATCGACGGGCTCGACAGGCTGCCGCGCGTCGACGTCATCTACGCGCACGCCAACATGAGCGCGGACCTGATCGAGGCAGCCGTCCGCAACGGCGCCAGGGGCCTCGTCGTGGCGGGCGTGGGCGACGGAAACATGACGACGCCGGCGCTCGATGCGCTGACCACGGCCGCGAAGAGCGGCATCGTCGTCGTGCGCAGCACCCGCCTGCCATCGGGCATCGTGCTCCGCAACAACGAGGTGAATGACGACGACAAGGGCTTCGTCGCGTCGGGCGAGCTGAACCCGGCCAAGTCGCGCGTGCTGTTGCAGCTCGCGCTCACGCAGACGAACGACCCGGTCCGGATCCAGAAGATGTTCTACGAGTATTGACCCCGGGGAGTTCGTGCGAATGAGGAGTGACACGATGAGACGATCGACATGGTTTGCCGTTGCAGCGGGCATTCTCTGCACGCTGCCGGCAGGTGCGCAGTCGCTGGAGCAGGGAGGGTTCGAAACCAGCCTTGGCGTCGCCTTTCTCAACTCGAGCGGCGCCGACTTCAAGGGCGGAACGTCCGCGTCGTTCGACAGCGACGCGGGCTTCCGGGTGGCGTTCGACTACAGCCTCACCGACGCGCTGCAGCTGGGTGCCGCTTTCGGCATCGGCCAGCGCAGCTACGACGCGGACATCGCCGGCGACGAGGCCGGCGAGAGCTTCCGCGCAAAGGGCGATCTGGACTATTCGACGCTGCTCGCGACCGGCACATACAACTTCCTCGACGGCCCGTTCCGGCCGTTCGTGACGGCGGGGATCGGCTGGAGCTGGGTCGACACCAACATCGCGACGGAACCGCCCGAAGTCGGCTGCTGGTGGGACCCGTGGTACGGCTACATCTGCACGTCGTGGGTCGACACGCGCACGCTTGACGGGTTGACGTACCAGCTCGGCATCGGCGCGCGTTATGACTTCAGCGACACCGTCGCCGTGCACGCGAGCTACCGCATCGACTGGATCGACTTCGACCAGGCGGATGGCACGCCGGATTTCGACGGGTTCGACCTGAGCGTCGGCTGGAAATTCTGACGGATCGGCGCCCCCCGGCGGTCGCCAGGGGCGCTTCCGGCGCGACGACCCGCCAGGCGGGAGGAACGAGCCGTGCACAGCGACGCCACCTCGAGGACGACGGGCACACAGGATTTTTCGCTGGTCCTCGGTGGACCGCTGTATCAGCTCCTGCGGCGGTCGCATCTGGCCGACGACCACTTGCTGCTGCAACGGCGGCGCATCGTCGTCATCACGACGATCGCCTGGCTGCCGCTGTTCCTGCTCACCGCGACGAGCGGTACGTTGATCGGCGGCGTGCCGACGCCGTTCCTGATGGACGTGGAACCGCACACGCGGTTCCTTCTGGCGATGCCGTTGCTGATCGCGGCGGAACTCACCGTGCACGAGCGCATGCGCCTGGTGGCGAGCACGTTCCGGGCACGGGAGCTGATCCCGGCATCGGCCGGTGACCGGCTCGAGGTGGCGATCGCTTCGGCCTACCGGTGGCGGAACTCGATCATCGCCGAGGTCGCCCTGCTGGCATTCGTCTACGTCGTGGGCGTGCAGTTCGTGTGGCGTGATTACCTTTCGCTGTCCACGGCGACCTGGTACTCGACCCCGAACGGCGCCGGCGGCTCCACGCTGACGCTGCCCGGTGCGTGGTATGTGTACGTGAGCCTGCCCGCCTTCCAGTTCCTGCTCATCCGCTGGTACTTCCGCATGGTCATCTGGGCGCGCCTGCTCTGGCAGGTGTCACGCATCGAACTGCAGCTCGTGCCGACGCACCCCGACCGCGTCGGCGGTCTCGGGTTCCTGTCGAACACCGTCTATGCGTTCGTGCCGCTGATCGTGGCCCACGGCGTGCTGCTGGCCGGCGTGCTCGCGAACCAGATCTTCCATGCCGGTGCGCGCCTGACCGAGTTTCACCTGGAGATCCTGCTGCTGGTGATCGTGCTCATGGTGATGGTCGTGGGGCCGCTGGCGACGTTCGCGCCGCAGCTCGCGGGCGCCAAGCGCAAGGCCCTGCGCGAATACGGCAACTTTGCGCAGCGCTACGTGCGTGCGTTCGATGGGAAGTGGCTGCGCGGCGACGAGCCGGAGGAGGCGATGCTCGGGTCGGGCGACATCCAGTCGCTCGCCGACCTCGCCAACGCGTTCGGCGTGATCAAGGAGATGCGCCTCGTGCCGGCCTCGAAGGAAGCGATCGTCCAGCTCGCGGTCATCGCGCTCGCGCCGATGTTGCCGTTGCTGCTGACGCTGATGCCGCTCGACGAATTGCTGAAAAAGCTGATCGGAATCGTGTTCTAGGATCCGTCGCCGGACCCGGGGGCATCACCGCCTGCGTGGCATCGGTCGGGGCATCGGCCGCGGCGCGGGCCGCGCGGAGGGACGGCTCGTCGGGCGATCGACAGTCGACGGACGCGTTGGGGCCATCGAAGGCCGCGTCGCACCGCCTGCGGGCGCAGGCCGCGTCGAGGGCATCGTCGTCGGCAGCTCGCCGGGCAACGGGGTCGGGTGCGCGCCCGGGCGCTCCGGCCTCTCGTCGGGGGGGCGCGGTGGTGGCACGACCACGACGGGCGGATACGGCTCGTAATGCCCGCCGTACCAGCCCGGGCCATAGTAGCTGCCGTAACCCACGCCGACGCTGACGCTCGTCGAGACGCCGCCGCCCCCGTAGCCACCGTCGCTCGCACAGCCCGCGAGCGCGTGCACCGTGGCGCCGAGCGCGACCGCCAGCGCGGTCCGGCCGCGGAGGAAATGGAAGAGGCTCATGGCCGGCCCTCCGTGCCCGGCAACTGCACGATGCCGACGAGGGCGCCCGTCGGATCGGCGAGGATGCCGACCCGCGCTTGCCCGAGCGGCGCGGGCTCGTAGATCACGCGCCCGCCCGCTGCGCGGGCGGCATCGGCAACCATCCTGGCGTCGGCGACGCGAACGTATGGCAGCCACACGGAGGATGTCCGGGCGTCGCGCTTTGCCATGATGCCCGCGCGCACGTAGCCGCCCGAGACGAGGTTGACGCCGCTGCGCGCGGCCGCGCCGGCCGGCAGGGCCTCGTAGCCGATCACGGCGCGGTAGAACTGCGCGGCTTTGTCGACGTCGTTCGACCAGAGGTCGAGCCAGACCCACTCGCCGACGCCACCGAGGAAATCGCCGGGATCGCCGTTGCGTGACTTCACGACGCCGAACAGCGTGCCTTCGGGATCGCGGAACACGGCGGTCTCGCCGCGTTCGCCGAGCGCGACCGGTGCGTAGACGACTTGTCCGCCGTGTTTCGTGACGCTGTCGGCGACGGCCCCGGGATCGCCCACCGAGACCAGGCCGATCCAGCGCGCCGACGGCGCCTTGTCCTTCATCGCGCGCGCGTCGTACACCATGCCTCCGATCGGCAAGCCGTCGTCGAGCACGAGCGTGTATGTGTCGCGGTCGTCCTCGCCGCCGTAGGTCTCGAACGTCCAGCCGAAGACCTTGCCGTAGAACCCGGCGGCCGTGGCGACGTCGGCGGTGACGAGATCCGCCCAGACCCAGCGGCCGGGCGTGAAGTGGTCGGTCGGCGGGTCCACGATCGGCGGCCAGTAGCGTTCCGAGGCATCGGCGCCCGTCACCGCGAGCACCGCCAGGCACATCGTCAGCAGCGCCCTGGCGCGGGAAATCCGCCACTTCATGGACATCGCCGTCCCGCCCATTCGTCTTCGTGCATCGATGGTAGCGCAAATGCCGTCGTCGCGAAGACCGGATTCCGCCGCGTGCGTGACGGCACGGCGCACGTCCACCCGTGCGCCGTATACTCCCGTTGCACCATCCAGCGCCGCGAGAAGAATACAGCGACCATGGCCACCGACCCGCTCGAAACGCTCGACCACGCCGGCCCCATCGTCACGATCCAGAGCTATCTGCTCAAGGCACAGTCGCAGGTGCCCGGGGCCACGGGCACGCTGTCGTGGATCCTCTCCGCGCTCTCGATTTCGTCGAAGATCATCGCCAACAAGGTGCGCTGCGCGCGCCTGCAGGACGTGCTCGGCGAGGCCGGAGCCGCCAACGTGCAGGGCGAGCAGCAACAGAAGCTCGACGTGATCTCGAATGCCGTGCTGCTGCGGCTGTTGGGCGGCCGCGACGGCGTCGCGATCGTCGCTTCGGAGGAGAACGAGCAACCGGTCATCATCCGCAACGATCCGACCAGCGAGCACCGCTACTGCGTGCTGTTCGATCCGCTCGACGGCTCGTCGAATCTCGACGTGTGTGGCGGCGTCGGCACGATCTTCAGCATCCTGCGGCACGAGCCGGACGTCGATGACGCACAGCGCGCGCTGCTGCAGCCCGGTCGCCGGCAGGTCGCCGCCGGCTATGTGCTGTATGGCTCGTCGACGATCATGGTGCTGACGGTGGGGCAGGGCGTCGACATGTTCGTGCTCGACCCGGCCGTCGGCGCATTCATGCTGGTCGAGCGTGGGTTGCGCACGCCGGCCGCGGCGAGGAGCTACTCGGTCAACGAGGGCAACCGGCGCTCGTTCCCGGCGGGCTACCAGCACTACCTGGACTGGGCGCAGGAGCGCGGCTATTCGTCGCGGTACGTCGGTTCGATGGTCGCCGACGTGCACCGGATCCTGCTGAAGGGTGGCGTCTTCATGTATCCGCCCACGCAGAAGGCGCCGGCTGGCAAGCTGCGGCTGATGTACGAGGCCAACCCGATGGCGATGCTGCTCGAGCAGGCCGGGGGCAAGGCCATCGTCGCGCCGGGCCAGCGCGTGCTCGACGTGCAGCCCACCGACATCCATCAGCGTACGGCCGTGATCCTCGGCAGCGCCGGAGAGGTCGACCACGTCGCCGCGCATCTCTGACGGCGGCGGCTGGCCGCACGCTTCAGCGCGGGCCTGCGCCGAGGTGCCGCGTGAGGAACTCCACCTGGTCGGCGACGCTGCGCCCGAAGTGCGCGCCGAAGTACGGCTCGAAATGACCGATCGGGTAGCGCCGGACTTCGGCGTATGGCCCGAGCCGCGCGACCACGCGCTCCGCCGCGCGCGCCGGCGCCACGCTGTCATGCTCGCAGATCTGCACCAGCACCGGGCAGCGGACCCGGCCCGCGTACGACACGGGCCGGTACAGGCCGACCGCGAGCGCGATCCGCGCGGCCACCTCGAAGCGGAACCCCGGTGGCGCGAGGGCGCGGTAGCCGTCGTTCGAGTCGACGCTGGTCATGATCGCCAGCGTGCCCGGCGGGCCGACGGTCGGCACGTAATGGGTGAGGCCGAACGGTGCGCCGAGCGCATCGAGGAGGCCGTGCGCCGTCAGACGCAGCAGTTGTGCCGGCCCCGCGTAACGCAGGATCCCGGCCACGGCGGCCCGGCCATCCATCATGGGGCACTGGCAGACGGCGGCCGCGACGCCCTCGACACGGGCCGCCGTGACCAGTGCGTGACCGCCGGCCAAAGACGTGCCCCAGACAGCGATGCGCCGCGCGTCGACGCCCGGCAGCGTGCGCGCGCAGTCGATCGCCGCGCGATAGTCCTGCAGTTGACGACGCAGGGACACGAGCTGTCGCGGCTCGCCTTCGCTCGCGCCGAAATGCCGGTAATCGAACACCAGCGCGTCGAGACCCGCGGCCGCGAAGCGCTCGGCGTACGGCTGCAGCGACGCGTCGCGTGTGGCGCCGAAGCCGTGCGCCATGACGACGCAGGGACGCGCTGGGCCTGTGTCGCCGCCGGCAGGTTCCGCGACGTAATGCCAGGCACGGCAGGCAGTGCCGTGGCTCGCGAAAGCGATCTCGTGGCGTTGCATCGCGTGCATCTCAGAGTTGCGAATCGATCGGCAGCACGCGGGCAAGCCAGGCCTGCAGCTTGCGCGCGGTGGACGCCTCGGGCGAGCTGTTCCAGGTCTTCGTGCCGTCGTTCCACCGCAGCTTGCCGTCCTGCCGCGTGACGGCCCACGCGCGCTCGCCTGAGGAGTCGGCCGCGAACTGTCGCTCGAGCCGGGCAGCGATTTCGGGGCTGTCGACCAGGACTCCTTGTTCGCAATTGAGCGAGGTCGAACGCGGATCGAGGTTGTAGCTGCCGACGAAAGCGACCCGGCCGTCGAGCGCGAGCGCCTTGGTGTGCAGGCTCGCGCCCGACGAGCCGAACAGGCTCGACTTGACGGTGCTGCCGGGCGTGGGCTTGAGTTCCCAGAGTTCGACGCCGCCTTCGAGCAAATCCTCCCGGGAAGCCGCGTAGCCGCCGTAGACCAGCGCGACATCGTTCGCGGCCAGCGAGTTGGTCAGCACCCGCACCGCGGCGCCACGCTGATCGGCCTTCACGAGAAAAGCCGTTCCCTGAGGCCCGGGCACGAAGTAGGGCGAGATGACGGTGACGCTGGACCTGGCGGCCTCGATGGCGGGCGCCAGGGCCTCGAGCACCTTGGAACCCGCGAGCCCCTTCTCCTGGCCCATCGCCTTCAGGGGATCGTCGGCCACGAACTGGAACCTCGACGTCCAGGTCATTTTCCAGTCGCCCGTCACGAGCCGCTGCACGGCGTCGTCGTGGTGCAGTTCCCTGGCGAACGGCGATGCCGCGGCCCGGGTTGCGAGTGCGGCGGCCTGCTCCCGCAGCCGCGTCAGTGCCTCCGCGGTAACCGACGCGGGATCAAGCACCTGGATCGGGTACGCGAGCGGCGAATTCCAGTACCGGTCGAACGAGGCCGAGGCTTCGCGCACGATCGGTCCTGCCAGCGCAAAGTCCAGGTCGACGAAGTTCATGTGCTCGCTCGCGCCGAAGTACTCGTCGCCCAGATTGCGGCCGCCGACGACCGCGAGCCGGTTGTCGACGATCCAGCTCTTGTTGTGCATGCGGCGATTGATGCGTCGGGCGCTGCCCAGCGCCTCGAGCGCGAAGCCCACCCGTCCGCGGCGCGAGGCGAACGGATTGAACATGCGCACTTCGACGTTGGGGTGCGCGGCGAACGCGGCGAACACGTAGTTCTTGTCGCGCGCGTCCATGTCGTCGACGAGCACGCGGACCTTGACGCCACGATCGGCCGCCGCAAGCAGTTCGAGGCCGAGGTAGCCTCCGGTCAGGTCCGCGTGCCAGATGTAGGTCTGGACGTCGATGCTGCGGCCGGCCACCTTCGCCGAATAGGCGCGGATAGCGAAGGCCTCGGGCCCTTCCCGCACCAGCCGGAAGCCCGATTCGCCCGGATGCCGCTGCTCACGCTCGCCGATGATCTCGTCGATGCGCGTCCCGATGCCGACGGTGATGGCGCTGTGGATCGGCACCTCCGGGCGTGGTTCGAGGGTCGCGCAGCCATGCAGCGCGACCGATGCCAGGCCGCCGACGAGAAGTTCGCGGATCAGACGCATCGCGGGCCCCCTGCGCTCACGTTGGGCGACGTCGCACCCGACCGCGTCCGGCACGCGCAGCCGCGCCCTCCCGGCGAGCGCAATCAACGGACGAGCTTCAATCGAGCCTCTGCCCCGGCGTCAACGTGGCCGGCAGCGGCGACAGCGACTTGAGCGTGGCGAGGCCCTTCACGCAGAGGCCCGCCCAGCTCTGGAACAGCAACCGGAAGTCGGACGTGTTGGTCACCGAATTGGCCTGTTGCAGCCCGATCGAGTCGCGCGTCTCGCGCCGGTCGAGCACGCGCCCGAGCAGCGCGTTGGATTGCGAGTCGCGCACTTCGAGCACCATGGTCGCTTCGCCCGCGTTCGCCGTGTAGCTGCGCGAACGTCCCGCCGACATCGTGTCCGGCGCATTGACATAGAGATCCACGACGCCCGCCGTGATGCGCAGCACGTCCGGGCCGGGCGTGGTGACGACGGTCCAGCCAGCCTTGGTGAAGGCCTCCTCGAACACCTCGGCGAAATTCGTCTGCGCGGCGGCCAGGATGCGGCTGGCGTCCTCGGACGTGACGTTGCGCGAGATGTCGCGCCGGTCGTTCATGTTCCGCAGCCAGTCCTTGCGAAACGCCGCCTCGGTCGGGTCGATCATGAGCTTGGTGTACGGCCGGAAGTCGGTGCCGGGCGCGAGGTAGGCCTCGTCCAGGCGTCGCGACTTGATTTCGACGAGCCCGTCCCACGCCGTGGTACCGGAACCGGCGGCGCCGGCGAGACCCGACATGGCGAACATGGCGATGGCGAACAGGTGCTTGACGTGCATGGATTGCTCTTCGGTTCGAGCCGGGATGTCCGATTCTAACTGCATTCGGGACGATGAAGTCCCGTCGCCCCGGCAGGCGTTTTGCGGATGTCGCGTTTCCATGCATTGCAATCGACGAGATCGGGCTGGCGCACCCGCAGCCGCCGGTGGCATCCAGCTTCCGACGCGGCGAGCGGCCTCGGCAGATTGCGCCTGCGACCTATGACGGTCCGGACATCCCGCGCCGCGTCACGGCGTCAGCCGCATCGAGCACCGTTCGCGCGAGACGCTTGCGGTCTTCGAGATCCTGCATGAGCGTGCGGGCGGGCATGAGATCCACCCCGTCGGGGAGGGTCGTTGCGGCATCGGTGTGGTCGACCACGAACACGTCGAGCAGATCCGCGTAGCGCCGCGCCACCTCCTGTGCCGTCGCCTCGAGCCCGAGTTCCCGCATCATCTTGACGGTCGGGCCCTTGACCGCCTGGCCGGCGATCACCGGCGACACCGCGACGACGGGCGCCCGGCAGGCCGCGAGCGCGGCGCGCATCGCCGGCACCGCGAGGATGGGTTCGATGCTCAGGAACGGATTCGAGGGACAGATGACGACGGCGCGCAATTCATCGCCAGTAAGCAGGGCGAGCGTCTCCGGCAAGGGCCGGGCGGTCTCGGCGCCGCGATATTCGAGTCCTTCCACGACCGGCTCGCAGCGCCGGCGCACGAAGTAGTCCTGGAAGTCCAGCCACTCCGATCCCGAGCGCAGGCGCGTGCGCACGCGATCGTCGCTCATCGGCAGCAGCCGCGTCGCCACGCCGAGCTGACGCCGCAGGCGGTCCGTCACGATGGACAGCGGCTCGCCCGCCGCGAGGCCGCGCGTGCGTTCGACGTGCAGCGCGAGGTCGGCATCGCCCAGGCGAAACCACGCGGGCCCGCCGAGACGCTCGAGCGCCGCCATGAACTGCCAGGTCTCGTCGCGTCGCCCCCAGCCGCGCGCCGGGTCGGCGAGACCCGCGAGCGTGTACAGCAGCGTGTCGAGGTCGGGGGAGATGGCGAGGCCGAGGTGCTCGAAGTCGTCGCCGGTGTTGCCGATGACTACGAGCTCGCCCTCCGCGAGCACGTGGGCCAGACCGAGCACCAGTTTCGCGCCGCCGACCCCGCCGGCCAGCGCGAGCACCGTGCCGCTCACCGGAACAG
>JAYRRR010000107.1:0-3596 GCA_041910015.1 Steroidobacteraceae bacterium | reverse complement strand
CGCGTTCGATTTTTCCTGCCACCGCGAGGATGCGGTGGTCCATGAACTCGGCCTGCGCCTCGCGCGCGCGCGCGCAATTTGTGCGGAAATCCGGGTGGACATCCATCCACTCGTACGCCGTTCGGCGTGCCGGCATCGCGGGATCGGCGCAGATCGTGACGAGGTCTTCGCCCGCGCTGAGCCGCTCGCAGATCGCAGCGGCGATCTCGTCCGTGTATGTGCTCGGGCGTCCCACGCCGAGCGTATACCCTCACTCGGCGGCCGAAGGCGAGTCCTGAAATTGGACACCCTGCCCGCCGCCGTAGCGAGACTCGATGCGCTGTAGCGTCTTGACGGACACGCCGTAGCGGCGCGCGAGCGCCTTCAGGCTCAGCGTGCGCCGCATCGCCCGCCGCTGCCGCATCGCGAGCACGATCGCCTCGACCTCGGTCCGTGCCAGCGGACCCGCACGCTTGTTTTCGTCGTTGGGAGTCTGCGTCACGGCCGGCCCGCCAGCGCCGCGAACACGAGGCTCACGGCCTGCTCGGGCGTCGTGGCCATCAACACGGCATCGCCCTGCCAGTCGGTGACGAACCGCCGCTGCGAGGGCTCGACGCGACTGGCGCCGAAGCCGCCGGCGCGATTCCTCGGCGTCTTGCATTCGACGAGGATCACCCGGCCCCGGGCGTGCACGAGCAGGTCCGGGAAGCCGCCACCGACGCGCGAGCAGTCGATGACGCGCAGGCCGGCCTTGCGCAGCGCGTCGCGGATCGGCGCGTGGCTCGTGTCGACCTGGCGGGCGTAGCGGCTCATGCCAGTTGCCGCTTGGTTTCACGTGGAACGCTCGGCCGCCACGGCTCGCGCGCCATCTCGGCCGCGGTGTGGGACGGCCAGTCGAGCCAGGCGGGACGGGTGCCGCGGGTCGCGACGCCGTGGCGCTCGACGTAGATGCCGCCGGTCTGCCCGTCGGGGTCGCGGCAGTCGATCGGGCCATCGGGGACATCGAACGCGGCGCGCAGCAGGTCGGAGACGCGAGGTTCGGCGCTCATGGCTGGCCTGCTTCGAGCCATTCGACCAGCACTGGGTCCGCACTTGTGCGCGCACACCCTGCTTGCACAATGCCCCCTCTTTCAGAGAGGGGCATTTGTGCAGCTACGGGCTTTGGGTCGCCTTGTGCATTTGTGCGGGTCTTTGTGCTTGCATTTGTGCTGGCATTTGTGCGGGTCTTTTCGGTCATAGCGGCACCTCGACTAGACCCTTCTTCGGGGTCCGATTTGCGTACTGTCCGACGACATCGTTCCTGATCCGTCCGGCGACCAGGAGCGCCGACATCGCTTCGGCCAACTCGCGCTGCGTGTAGTCCTCGCCGAGCTTCATGCGCAGGATTGACTTCGGCAGGTACTCCGAACTCGCAGTCGACGCGGTCGCCGTGAGGCCCGAGGCGACGATCTTCCGCAACGCCGAGAGCACGCACCGCTTGGCATCGTCCTTGCGTGCCTGGGCTGCGTAGTTGGTGGCGATCGATGCGCCCGCCTCGGCCGCGAAGACCCCGCGCTGCCAAATGAGCCGGCGCCAGTCGTTCGTCGAGTAGTTCGCCTTCCGCTTGGCGAGGTACCGCACGTCCTGCTCGGGCTCCTGCGCCTCGTCGGGCTTCTGGTCGGGCAGGTGGTCGCCGAAGAACCAGCGCATGCGCACGGCGTTCTCCCAGGCCGTAGAGCCCGCGAACTCCGACCCCTGGGCTTTGGCTACGTGACCGAGCAAGATCGTCGCCAGCGGCCTCTCCGTGGCTGGAGCGAGGCTGTTGACGAACGACGTAACGTGATGGCGGTCGTTCTCGGTGCCGCCAAAGGCGTGCGAGATGTTGTCGAGGATCGCTACCGTCGCCGCGACATCGGCAATCTGCTCGTGCCATTCCTTGAGCGCCGGCCCGGCCGTGAGCGCCCCGAACGCCTGCACCCACATGCCGTTCGTGGCGCCGACCCGAGACTCGATGACCAGCCGCCCGTCGATGTCGGCCATCGTGCACCCGAGGTAGCGGTTGATCGCGATCTGCCTCCGCCAGATCTCGTCGTGGTCGTCCTCGCAGGCCCACATCAGCACCGTCTGCGGCGCAGCGACGTCGCCGATGAACGGTCGGCCGAGCGCGAGCGCGGTGCCAAGTGTCTGCGCAAGCAGCGTCTTGCCGACGCCACCGCGCCCAGCGAGCAGCGTGAGGCCGTGCGTGAGCCAGTGATCGACGAGCCAGGTGCGTTGCGGTGCCTCGCGGCCGTCGAGCTCGAGCCAGCGCATGCGCCGTCCCGCGCCAGTGGGCGCGATCCCTTCGGCGGGCGGTAGCGGCGGCGGATCGTCCGAATGGACGTCATCCGCGTACGCCTCGATCGGCGGCAACTCGACGTCGGGCGGCGCCGGCGTGACGTCAACCGCACCCCCGTAGTGACCTGTCCGGCGACCACCGAACTTGTGGACGGCGCTGACTGCTATCGGCTCGATACGGGTGCGCAGGTCGACGCCGTCGGCGTTGTGCGTGCCGGGGCCGTCGCCGAGCAGGCCGTGCAGCGCGGCCATGATGTCGTCGATCGCCAGCCCACGGGCGGCCCAGCGCGCCGAGAGTTTGAGCATGGCCTGGTAGCGGTCCTGGCCGGCATCGAACGCGGCGCGCAACTCGTCGTCCGTGCGCGCGTCCCGCGGGCTCGCGCCGTCGCTGTGCCCGGTGTAGTACAGCGGCTCGAGATCGGCCGCCTCGTCGACGCAGCGTCCCTCGGTCTCCGTGACGACGTAGGTCGCGCCACGGACGCGGCCGATGTAGAAACTTTGCGAGAGCGTGAAACTCTCGCGCGTCGCGATCCCGCCGAGCGCGCGATTGACGCGCCCGACGTACTCCGCGCGCTGTGCTGGCACGGCGGGCTCGGCGAGCGGGGCGAGCACCCGCCAGCGCGGCGCGCCCGGCGTGTGGGACGGGCTCGTGTACAGGATCGCCTGCAGGCGGGCTTCGGCCAGCCGGCGCGCACCCTCCTCCGGGCTCACCTCCTCGCCGTCGTAGTCGATCTCGACGCCGAAGACCTGCCGCACGTTCGCGGCGTGGCGGATCGAGCCGTGATCGGACAGCGTCGGGCCGTAGGCCGCGAGCGAGATCAGCGGGCAGGCGGATTTCGCGATGTAGGTCGGCGCGGCGTAGATGCGCCCAACGAGCTCCTGCCAGGGAACATCGGCGCGCTCGGTCGCCTGCTTCGGCCACACGTTCGGAAACAGCGTGTAGGTAATCAGCGGCCCGTCGGCGCGGTGTTCGTGCTGCGTCGCCATCACGATCGGCGGAACCCTTGGAATCGCCGCAGGCGTCGGGCGATCGCCTCGCAGGCGCCGAATGAAATCAGGCGACGCTCGTACAGCCACATCAGCACGCGCTTCACCAGCCCCGCCTGCGCCGGCGTTCGGCATTGATCGCAACGAGCCGATCCCACGCCGCGCGACCGCCCGATTGCTGGTGCGTCATGGCAGCGAGGATTGCGGCCGATTCGAGTGTCTCGTCGTCCATCTCGTGGACGGCGAGCGTCCGACACCCCGCCCCGCCACCGTCCGACTGCGCCGGGCCCAACCCCAGCGCAGCATCAGACTGTGGG
>JAYRRR010000106.1:0-1618 GCA_041910015.1 Steroidobacteraceae bacterium | reverse complement strand
TCGCGGTCGGGCCGAGGCGCCGGCGGTGGCGGCTGCACGATGTACTCGGGCGGGATCGCCGCTTCGTCGTCGATCACGACCGCGGGCGGATTTTTCCGCAATGACAGCGTGAACCACGGCGATTCGATCTTGGGGATCTGCGCGGCCTGCATCTCGAACTGCAGGTAACTGCGGATCGACTCGGCGCGCTTTTCGATGCGGTCGGCGCGCGCGAGCATCGCTTTCGCGGCCTCACGCACGGCCTGCGCCGTGGCGTCGAGGTTCTTCGAGAACGCCGCAACCTGCACGGCCTTGTCCTTGATGTCGCCGTCCAACGCCTGCAGCGTGTCGGCGATCTGCTCGGGCGGCACCTCGCCGGAGTCGGCGAGGATCTGCAGTTCGTGCTGGTAGCGAACCAACTCGAACAGCGGTGTCGTGATGCTGCTCATGGCGCGTCCTCGGCGACGATCTCGAGCTTGCGGCGGTCTTTTGCCTGCTCGAACGCTTCGAGCGCATCGACGTCGCCGGCGCGACGCGCCTCGGAATACGCGGTCGAGTAGTTGCGCTTGAGTGTGTCGAGGTCCGGCGCTTCGCGAATCGCAACCAGGTGCTCGCCGATGAGCTCGTCATCGAGCTTCGGCGGCTGCGGCGGCTGCGCAGCGCGCTCGGGCGTCACGTCGCGCGGGCCGGCAGCCGGCGTCTCGTTGACCATGTCGCCGACCTCCTCTGGCGTGTAGACGCCGGAGGTCGCAAGCGGGCACACGGTGCGCACACCCTCGCTGACGCAGCGACTGCGCAGCATCGCGCGCGGGTACTTGCGGTACATGTCGCCGCGCCCGAGCAGCCCCGCCTGCTTGGCGCGCTCCATGTCCCAGACGATGCGGACCGTGCCGCCTTGCGGGTGGCTGAACGTCGCATCGGCGATCGCGTCGTCGAGCGCGTGCCATTTGACCGCGCCACCGGCCGAAACGAAATCGCGCATCATCGCCTCGGCTTTCTTCGCCGGCCTGCCGCCGATGATGTGGAAATCACGAGCGATGATCGCCGGGTGCCGGCCCTCGGCCTGCGCGATGGACATCAACGCCATCGCTTGATCGACGTTGTCGAGGCCGAACATTTTCGATTTGACGAGGCTGTGAGCCATGCGCTCTTGGTCTTGGTACGAAATCAAGGCCGTAGACATGGGGGTCTCCGTGGTTACGCCGCGCTCGGCGGCAGTGGTTTGCGGTGCAGGACGTTGCGGCCCTCGGCGTCGGTCGTGATCGCGAGGTCCGCGTGGCGCAGCAGGTAGAGCAACTCGCAGTAGCCGATGCCGTCGAGGTACAGCATGCGCAGCATCCGGGGCTCGGACGTGCGCTGCCGTGCCGAGCGGCGGCGGGCGCGGAAGAAGAGACTGCCGTCCACGACGGTGTGGTCGCTCATGCCACATCCCTTCGCATCTGCTCGCGGGCGGCATCGACCCGGCGCGCGTGGTCGAACTGCCGGCGATGCAGTGAGATGCGCTCGACGACGGCACTGACGGCCCAGCAAATGATGAGCAGCGCGCACGTCAGCATCAGCCACGCCTCCCAGGCGTCGAGGGCGGTCACGGCGCTATCTCCGCGGGCTCGGCCGGGGCGGTCGTGGGCTGGTCGTGCCC